>NZ_JACVAR010000009.1:0-276837 GCF_014851965.1 Pseudomonas sp. PDM22 | reverse complement strand
TGGCTGAGGGCTTCATCGCCGCTGAAGGCCAGGACATCCAGAGGCGCATCGACGTCCCTGACGCTGAAGGTATGACGGCTGTGGTCGAAGAAGCGGTGGGCGGCATCGATGAGCATGGCGGGCGTCCGTTCCGGGGAGAGCGTCGATCCCACCAGTTAGGCTGCGGCCTTGTCAGTCAGCCCCGTCCGAGAAGTCCGTATGACCGGTCGCGGATCATGCCCAAGCCAGAATTCCCCCGTCCAGCCTGTTCGTCGAACGGTTCAGAGAAGTCTCCGCCCCGCCCAGCCACCCGCTAATCCCGCATCGAAGTGCGTCAGGCCTTGGCAGGCGCCGCTGCGCCGTTCAGGAACAGCTGCTCCAGCACAGTCGCCGAACTGGAGCTGGCCGCACGTCCGCGCCGCTCCGCATCGACCATGCCGTAGATCATCGAGAGGAAGAGTTCGGTGAACACCGCCGCGGTGACGTCGATGCGCAGCACGCCGGATTGCTGGCCGCGGAGGAAGAAGGCATCCAGCGCATCACTGTAGGACTGCCAGCGACCGTCCATGCACGGGTCAAGGCTGTCGGGGCTGTACTGGAACATCAGGAAGACCAGCACCTCGCGGTGCGTCAGGTGCTCCTGGATCAACTTGCGCAACGCCGTCAGGGGCTCGGCGCTCTCCAGCTCGCAATTGCTGACGACCTGATTGAGCACGCGCTCGCCGTAACTCATGAGCATCTCCACCAGATTGTCGCGCGTGCCGCAGAAGCGGTGCAGCGTCGCCTTGCTCACCCCTGCCGACTCTGCGAGCTCCTTCAGCGTCGCCCGCGGGCGGTCGACGATGGCGGCGGCAAGCGCCTTGAGGAGTCGTTCATCATGGGCAGTCAGGGACATCAGCGGGCCTCGGGTCGGTGACCGGTCAGAGGGTCAAGGGAAAGGTGGGATGGGGAGCATTGTGCAGAAAAAGTCCCAACCTACCAAAGGAAATGACACTTTTGCTCACACTTGTTTCACATGAGTCAATATTGACTCATTTTAGCTTCGGAAAGATCATACGCAACCTCTTAGAAAGACAGACCCCGGGTGAAACATGGGCAGGTTGCGTGCAGTAGGGACAATCAGTGCGCTGGTGACAGCGCTGGCACTGGCGGGTTGCGGACAATCCGGCGAGCCGCCGGCAGCTGTCGAGGCGGCGCGCCCGGTGGATGTGGTGGCGGTAGCGACCGAGCCTCTCACCCTGACCTCGGAGTTGCCGGGTCGTATCGAGCCGATGCGCGTCGCCGAAGTGCGCGCGCGGGTGGCGGGCATCGTGGTGCAGAAGCGCTTCGAGGAAGGCGCCGACGTGAAGGCCGGTGACCTGCTGTTCCAGATCGACCCGGCGCCGTTGAAAGCCGCGGTGTCCCGCGCCGAAGGAGAATTGGCGCGGGCCCAGGCCGCGCAGCAGGAAGCCCAGGCACGGGTGAAGCGCTACGAGCCACTGGTGAAGATCGAAGCGGTCAGCCAGCAGGACTTCGACACCGCCACCGCCGACCTGCGCAGCGCCCAGGCCTCGGTGCGCTCGGCCCAGGCCGACCTGGAAACCGCACGGCTGAACCTGGGCTATGCCTCGGTCAAGGCGCCGATTTCCGGGCGCATCGGTCGTGCGCTGGTGACCGAAGGTGCTCTGGTCGGCCAAGGCGATGCCACGCTGATGGCGCGCATCCAGCAGCTGGACCCGATCTACGCCGACTTCACCCAGCCGGTGGCCGATGCCCTGCGCCTGCGTGAAGCGCTCAAGAGCGGCAACCTCCCCGCCGGCCAGAGCCAGGCCCTGAGCCTGCGCGTCGAAGGCACCCAGTACGAGCGCCAGGGCGAACTGCTGTTCACCGATATCTCGGTGGACCGTGGCACCGGCCAGGTTTCGCTGCGCGGCAAGTTCGACAACGCCGACGGCCTGCTGCTGCCGGGCATGTACGTGCGCGTCACCGCCCCGCAAGGCACCGACGCCAAGGCCATCCTGGTGCCGCAACGCGCCGTGCAGCGCGCCACCGATGGCACCGCCCATGTGCTGGTGATCGGCGAAGGCAGCCGCGTCGAGACCCGCCAGGTGCAGACCGGCGCCATGCAAGGCTCGCGCTGGCAGATCAGCCAGGGCCTGGCCAGCGGCGACCAGGTCATCGTCGGCGGCCTCACCGGCCTGCAGCCGGGCGCCAAGGTCGAAGCCCGTCAAGCCCAGAAGCAACAGCAGCAACAGCAGGCGTCGCGTCAGTAAGGCGAGGATCGCCGCGAGGAATTCCCATGTCACTGTTCTTCATCAAGCGCCCCAACTTCGCGTGGGTGGTGGCGCTGTTCATTTCCCTGGCCGGCCTGCTGGCCATCCCGCTGCTGCCGGTGGCCCAGTACCCCAGCGTGGCGCCGCCGCAGATCACCGTCACCGCCACCTACCCCGGCGCCTCCGCGCAGGTACTGGTGGACTCGGTCACCAGCGTGATCGAGGAGGAGCTCAACGGCGCCAAGGGTCTGCTCTACTTCGAGTCCACCAGCAACTCCAACGGCATGGCCGAAGTGGTGGTCACCTTCCAGCCCGGCACCAACCCGGAGCTGGCCCAGGTGGACGTGCAGAACCGCCTGAAGAAGGCCGAGGCGCGCATGCCCCAGGCCGTGCTCACCCAGGGGCTGGAGGTCGAGCAGACCAGCGCCGGTTTCCTGCTGATCTACGCGCTCAACTACAAGGAAGGCTCCGCGCGCACCGATACCACCGCCCTGGGCGACTACGCCGCGCGCAACATCAACAACGAGCTGCGCCGCGTACAAGGCGTCGGCAAGCTGCAGTTCTTCTCCTCCGAAGCCGCCATGCGCGTGTGGATCGACCCGCAGAAGCTGGTCGGCTACGGGCTGTCCATCGATGACGTGGGCAACGCCATTCGCGGGCAGAACGTGCAGGTACCAGCCGGCAGCTTCGGCGCCTCCCCCGGCAGCACCGAGCAGGAGCTGACCGCCACTCTCGCCGTGAAAGGCACCCTGGACGACCCGGCGGAGTTCGGGCGCATCGTCCTGCGCGCCAATCCGGACGGTTCCACCGTCAAGCTGGCCGACGTAGCGCGCCTGGAAGTGGGCAGCGAGAGCTACAACTTCACCGCGCGCCTGGACGGCAAGCCCACCGTGGCCGGCGCCATCCAGCTCTCCCCCGGCGCCAACGCGCTGCAGACCGCCGCGCTGGTGAAGGAACGCCTGGCCGAGCTGTCGGTGAACTTCCCCGACGACGTCGAGTACTCGGTGCCCTACGACACCTCGCGCTTCGTCGACGTGGCCATCGAGAAGGTGATCCACACCCTGATCGAAGCCATGGTGCTGGTGTTCCTGGTGATGTTCCTGTTCCTGCAGAACGTGCGCTACACCCTGATCCCGGCCATCGTGGTGCCGGTGTGCCTGCTCGGCACGCTGACGATGATGTACCTGCTGGGCTTCTCGGTGAACATGATGACCATGTTCGGCATGGTGCTGGCCATCGGCATCCTGGTGGACGACGCCATCGTGGTGGTAGAGAACGTCGAGCGGATCATGGCCGAGGAAGGCCTCTCCCCGGCCGCCGCCACGGTCAAGGCGATGGGCCAGGTCTCCGGCGCGATCATCGGCATCACCCTGGTGCTGTCGGCGGTGTTCATGCCGCTGGCATTCATGGCTGGCTCCGTAGGCGTGATCTACCAGCAGTTCTCCCTGTCGCTGGCGGTGTCGATCCTGTTCTCCGGCTTCCTCGCCCTGACCTTCACCCCGGCGCTGTGCGCGACCCTGCTCAAGCCGATCCCCGAAGGTCACCACGAGAAGCGCGGCTTCTTCGGCGCCTTCAACCGTGGCTTCAACCGGCTGACCGAGCGCTACACGCTGCTCAACACCGCGCTGGTGAAACGTGCCGGGCGCTACATGCTGATCTACGCCGGCATCGTCGCCCTGCTCGGCTACAGCTACCTGCGCCTGCCGGAATCCTTCGTGCCGGTGGAAGACCAGGGCTACATGATCGTCGACATCCAGCTGCCGCCGGGCGCCACCCGTGCGCGCGCCGACGTCACCGGCCAGGAGCTGGAGCAGTTCCTCAAGTCCCGCGAGGCCGTGGCCTCGTCCTTCCTGGTGATGGGCTTCAGTTTCTCCGGCATGGGCGAGAACGCCGCGCTGGCCTTCCCGACCTTGAAGGACTGGTCCGTGCGTGACAAATCGCAGTCCGCCGAGGCGGAAACCGCGGCGATCAACGAACGCTTCGCCGGCATCAGCGACGGCGCGATCATGGCCGTGACCCCGCCGCCGATCGACGGTCTGGGCAACTCCGGCGGCTTCTCGCTGCGCCTGCAGGACCGCGCCGGCCTCGGCCGCGAAGCGCTGCTGGCGGCCCGCGACCAATTGCTCGGCGAGGCCAACGGCAACCCGAAGATCCTCTACGCCATGATGGAAGGCCTCGCCGAAGCTCCCCAGCTGCGCCTGGAGATCGACCGCGAGAAGGCACGCACCCTGGGCGTCAGCTTCGAGTCCATCAGCAGCGCGCTGTCCACCGCGTTCGGCTCCTCGGTAATCAACGACTTCGCCAACGCGGGTCGCCAGCAGCGCGTGGTGGTGCAGGCCGAACAAGGCGACCGGATGACCCCGGAAGCCGTGCTCAAGCTCTACGTGCCCAACAGCGCCGGCGAGCTGGTGCCGCTGTCCGCCTTCGCCAGCACCCGCTGGGAAGAAGGCCCGGTGCAGCTGGCGCGCTATAACGGCTACCCGTCGATCCGCATCTCCGGCGACGCCGCCCCGGGCGTGAGCACCGGCGAAGCCATGGCGGAAATGCAGCGTCTGGTCAGTGAGCTGCCGGCCGGCATCGGCTACGAGTGGACCGGCCTCTCCTACCAGGAGAAGGTCGCCAGCGGCCAGGCCACCCAACTGTTCGCCCTGGCGATCCTGGTGGTGTTCCTGCTGCTGGTGGCGCTCTACGAGAGCTGGGCGATCCCGCTATCGGTGATGCTCATCGTGCCCATCGGCGCCCTCGGCGCGGTGCTGGCGGTGACGGTCACCGGGCTGCCCAACGACGTGTACTTCAAGGTCGGCCTGATCACCATCATTGGTCTTGCGGCGAAGAACGCGATCCTCATCGTCGAATTCGCCAAGGAACTCTGGGAACAGGGCCACAGCCTGCGCGACGCCGCGATCCAGGCCGCGCGCCTGCGCTTCCGCCCGATCATCATGACTTCCATGGCCTTCATCCTCGGCGTGGTGCCGCTGGTGGTCGCCAGCGGAGCCGGCGCCGCCAGCCAGCGCGCCATCGGCACCGGGGTGATCGGCGGGATGCTCAGCGCCACGCTGCTGGGAGTGATCTTCGTGCCCATCTGCTTCGTCTGGATGCTGTCGCTACTGCGTCGCCAACCCAAACCTGCGCATCAACCCACGGAGGCCGCGCAATGACCACCCTGCGCAAACCTGCCTTTACCGTCAGCAGCCTGCTGCTGGCGATGGTCCTGGCCGGATGCTCCATGGCGCCCACCTACGAGCGCCCCGAAGCACCGGTGGCACAGAGCTGGAGCGGCCCCGCCGCCCAGCCCGGTGCCGCGGCCAGCAACCTCGACTGGCAGAGCTTCATCGTCGACAGCGAACTGCGCGAACTGGTGAACGTCGCCCTGGACAACAACCGCTCGCTGCGCCAGACCCTTCTGGACATCGAACAGGCTCGCGCGCAGTACCGCATCCAGCGCGCCGACCGCGTGCCCGGCCTGAACGGCGCCGCCAACGGCAACCGCCAGCGGCTGCCGGCTGACCTGTCCAACAGCGGTAGCTCGGCGGTGAGCAGCAGCTACCAGGTCGGCCTGGCGCTACCCGAATACGAGCTGGACCTGTTCGGCCGGGTGAAGAGCCTGACCGACTCCGCGCTGGAGCAGTACCTCTCCACCGAGGAAGCCGCCCGCAGTGCGCGCATCGCGCTGATCGCCGAGGTCAGCCAGGCCTATCTCACCTACGACGGCGCCCAGCGCCGCCTGCAGCTGACCGAGCAGACCCTGGCAAGCCGCGAGGATTCACTGAGCCTGATCAGCCAGCGGCGCACCGCAGGCGCGGCCACGGCGCTGGACTATCAGGAAGCGCTCGGGCTGGTCGAACAGTCCCGCGCCGAGCTGGAAAGCAATGCGCGGCAGAAGCAGCAGGCGCTCAATGCCCTGGTGCTGCTGCTCGGCACATCCGACGCGGCCAAGCGTATCCCGCAGGTGCCGCAGGACAAGCCCATGCTGATCCAGGACATCGCGCCCGGCACTCCGTCGGAGCTGATCGAGCGGCGCCCGGACATCCTCGCCGCCGAGCATGTGCTCAAGGCGCGCAACGCCGACATCGGCGCGGCCCGCGCGGCGTTCTTCCCGCGCATCAGCCTGACCGGCAGCTTCGGCACCTCCAGCGCGGAGATGTCCGGGCTGTTCGACGGCGGCTCGCGCTCGTGGGGCTTCGTGCCAACCCTGTCGCTGCCGATCTTCGATGCCGGCCGCAACAGCGCCAACCTCGACCTGGCCAAGGTGCGCAAGGACTCCGCCGTGGCCGCCTATGAAGGCACCATCCAGACGGCGTTCCGCGAAGTCGCCGACGCCCTCGCAGCGACCGACACCCTGCGCCGCGAGGAAGCCGCACGGCGGGCTCTGGCCAACACCACCAACGAAACCCTGAAACTGGCCAAGGCGCGTTACGAAGGCGGCGTCGACAGCCACCTGCGCTACCTCGACGCGCAGCGCAGCAACTTCGTCAACGAGTCGGCCTACATCGAGACCAGCACCCAACGGCAGATCGCCCTGGTGGACCTGTTCCGCGCCCTCGGCGGCGGCTGGGGCAAGGACGAACTCGCTGCCCACCGCTGATCGGCCTGCAGCTGTAGCAGCCCATGGACCTGGCCACTCGGGTCCATGGGTTGCCCGTCAGGCCAGCAGCGACTCCAGCACCCGATGCAGATGCAGAACACCGACCCTGCCCAGCTCTGCCCGATCGGTGATCGGCCGATCGTCGCGCAGGAACCCGAGACGCCCCTCTGCAACGGCGTCAGCAATGACCTCTAGCAATTCATCCTGGGTATGACATCCGTCCAGCAGCGGCAGCAGCAACGCCGAGAATGCATCCAGCGTGACCGATTCGTGCCAGGGGTTGAACGTGACGCTTCCTTCGATACAGCCCGACAGCTGTGCGTAGGCAATGACTTCCGGGTCGACCCGTGGCATCCCTGCCGCCCCCGGCCCGCCGACCACGGCTGAGAGCCGGAAACGCCCAAAGTCGGACACCACAATGTGCTCGAACAGATCCAACAACTGCGCGTCGGCGTTGGGCGGCAGACTCCCCAGCTGTTGCTCGACGTACGCCAGTAGAGCCGGCAGATTCTGCGTCCGAGGCCAAACCTCGTTGAGGCGGTATGCAGCGACTTTCATCGCTGCGCCACGCAGGCCGACGCGACGGCCGTCAGCCACCCGGAAAGACTGTTCGCTGTCGTCCAGCTGAACCGCCCCTTCGCACTCGAAGCGCGCCGTGACGTGCAGCTTCGCCAACCGCTCGGGGGCCAACCGGTAGCGAATTGCGCCCGCCTGCTCCGCGTGGACCAGCAGTGTCTGGCGGGAACTGCGATTGGTCAGGATGTCGAAGTACTGCTCAAGGGCGACCTGACTGTTCCCGCACTCGCTGAGCAGCGCCTGCTGAACGCCCTCGGGAAAATGGTTGATGAACATCCCGGCGGCGCGGGTATCGGCCAGATAGGCCAGGCCGTGCTGCTCGAAGCGCTGTACAAAGTCAGTCAGGTAAAACGGAGTATTGCTCGGCTCGAGGAAGGTGGACAAACGCGCAGGATCTCCGCGCAGCGACTCGCACTCCTCCACCGCACCTTTGAGCGCATTCCCCCCCAGATGCGCCCAGCGCTTCAGGAAGTCGTACATGCCCTGCGCCTCGGCCAGTTCCTGCACACCCGGTACGCGGCCACTCAGGCGCAACAGCATGGCATCGCGCACCATTTCACGGGATTTCCACCCCGGATAGGTATTGAAGTTGACGTAGGCGATCCCGTTGGCGGCGAGGTTTTCCTTGCAGATACGCGCTACAGCGCGACGATCCTGGGAAGACAGATGGCTGTAGTGGTCGTGGCAGATGATGTAGTCGAACTGGCCCAGCTCCCCGGTGATCTCACCCAAGTCGGCAGCGTGTAGCCGCACGTTGTTGAGGCCCAGCTGCCGCACCGCTTGCAGGCCCGACTCGACGGCGTCATCCGATCGGTCGATTCCCAGCACCTTTGCGCGGCGATTTCGGGTCGCAAAAGGCAGCAGGTTGGCGCCACTCCCGCAGCCCAGCTCCAGTACCCGTGCGGTTCCCACGCTCGGCGGCTCCAGGCCGAACAGCCAGGCCAGCACGGCCAGGTGCTCGGGAGCGGTATGCGGATGGCAATTCGAAGATGGCTGCAGGGAACTGGCGTAGGAAGACGGCTGCGATGCGGCGGATACGGACACGGAAGAATGGCCTATTGAGTCGGAATACAAGCTTGCCGAGCGCATCGACAAGACTGCCGCGCATTCTGCCGCTCTGCTCGCCGCGAAGCCGCCGCCCAAAGTCGATTAAGGATATTTCTGACAGGACATTCGTCCACACCCAGGCTTTCCGTACTGAGGCTTCTGATTCGTCCGCCCGCAAACGCGCAGAGCCGTTGCGTCATCCGGTTTATACCGTGGCGGGGCTCCAGGCGATCAATTGTCCGGCACAGCCATGTCAGAGGGTGTCAGCAACGCCGCCGCCTGAGCGTCGAAATAAGCCACCTGCAATGCTCGAATCAGGCCATGCAGGCGACCGTCTCCATAGATCATCACGCCGTCCTGGCGAAGCCGGAGCTGCCCCTTTTCCAGCACGAAATCGGCGCCATCGGAGGAGCTGAAAACAAGCGTCTCCTTGTCCAGGCGAATCTGTTGAAGCACTGTTCCAGGCGCCTGAAAGCGGGCACGGATACGTGCCAGATAGGTTGGCGCCAGGCGGCTGAAAAGCTGCTGCACCTGCTCGCGAACTTCCAGAGGCGTCAGCCCGGGTCGCCGCTGCATTTCGCTGGCGATCAATGCAAAGACATCGGCATTGGCGCGGGCAACGGCGAGCCGTACTGACAGCAGCATCGTCACGCTGTCCTGGCTCGCCGTCGCCTCCGGCCGGTCGACTTTCCCATCGGCAGCGCGGGTAGTGCCTGCGCTCGCCTCCAGAAATGGCTGCAGATCGGCCGTACTGAACACGGTGCCCGCCAGGTAGGCGGCACAAAGGGTGGCCTGCCCCGCCCGGTCACCGTTTTTCAGCGGCACCAGAGCCGGGTTGCGATCCTGCCCTGGCGCGGCGTCCAGCCTTCGATCGGCCAGGAACTGGTTGACCTGATCCTGTGACAGGTCGCCGCGCGCCAGGCCGCAGATCTGGTTCATCAACTCCACCGTAAGGCCATTGTCCAGCCGAGGCGCCAGCGCGAGCACGGCACCCTGCACCAACGGCAAGGCGGGCAGACTCAACCAGTTGCGATGAACGGCAGCGCTTCCCGAGGGTTGAACAGGGTGCGGCTCCCCGCAGCCAGACAAGGCCAGGGAGCTCAAGGCAAGAGCAAGGACGCAGTATCGAAGGATCATGGCAGGCAGGAGCTGGAGAAGAGAAAAAGAGAGGGGTGCCAGAAGCAAGGAAGGCGCAACAGCTGGCCGCTGCTGCGCCTCAGCCTCAGTTCGCCTGAACCGCCACGCTCGTGCGACGGTTAGGCGCCAGGCAGGCAATGACCTCGGGTGTCGATGCTCCCGGACAATTGACCAGCGGTTGAGCAGGCCCTCTCCCCTCGGCGCTGATCAGCGCTCCGGAGATACCGTGTTGCATCAGGTAGGAGCGCACCGCATTGGCCCGCACCTGGGACAGACGGATATTGTTCTGCACGCTACCGATGCGGTCGGTGTAGCCGACGATTTCCACTGAAGTGACTTCGGCGCTCTTCAGGCCTTCGGCCAGCTCATCCAGCTTCGCCTTGCCTTCCGGACGCAGCACTGCGCTACCGAAGGCAAACGAGGCATCTGCCTCCAGATTGAGTGTCCGCGCCCTGGGTTGAGGCGCCGGCGAGGGTGCCGGCACCGGCGCCGGGGCCGCCTGCTGGCAATCTGCCGGGAGGAAGTAGAAGGACTGCGCAATGTGGTCCTTGTCGTAGAGCACCTTGTACTGGCAGACCTTGTCAGGTTGGCCTTCGGCCTGACGGAACTTGAAGATGTAGTCCCACTCACGCACGCCGAACATGCCCTCAGAGAACTGAGGGTGGCCCAGCAGGTCCTGGACCTGATGCTTGGTCATGCCCGGACGCATCTTGCCCAGGTTTTCCAGGTTGACGTAACTGCCTTCGGGAAGGCTGGCATCGTTCATCGCCGGGAACACCGGCTGCTGCGTATGCCCTGCCGAGTCGACGTCGCTGACGGTTCCGCAGGCAGCCAGCGCAGTCAGCGCGGATGCCGCGAGGGCCAGCTTCAGGCCGCCCAGTTTGAATTGCTCGAACATCTGATAAACCTCGAAAAAACCGCGAATGGCCCGGCTGAGCCGGGCCTCGACCTCAGGAAGGGATCACCACTGGTAACCAACGCCAACCGACACGCCGAACTCGCCCTGGGAGTCCGTGTTGCCTGAAAGTTTGGTTACCCATTTGCCGTTGTCGGAGATGCGCGAAACACCAATTGCCAGGGCGTTCTGCCCGCGGTAGTTGCCCATACCCACCGACGCCATGCTTGCACCCGGCACATACGGCTGTGGCAGCGTCGCGGCCGCAAGCGCTCCCGCGATACCAGCACTCAAGGTGTCGTCCTGCTTCTTCAAGTCATGCTTGAGGTCGCTATAGACGTTGTTGATGTTGTTGTTGATGTCCCCGGTAGCCTTGTTGAGCTGAGCCAGGTTGACTGCATCCGTGTCGGCGGTGCCGGCGGCCAGGTTGGTGATCTGCCGTTCCGAACCGGCGCTGCCCACCGAGACCGAGTTGGAGCGATCGGCGATCGAGTCATTACCCAGCGCGACCGAGTTGCTGGCGGTCGCCTTGGCGCGGGTACCGATGGCTGCGGAGTTGGCCCCGGAAGCCTCGGCGCCAGCACCACCAGCCACGGCGTCCTTTCCGGTGACTTTCGGCTTGGGCAGGTTACTGGTGTTGTTCACCTGGAACATGCCGTCCTTGCCGTTGGCGATGTTGGTGATATCAGCGTTGGTACTGTTCACCACCCCCTTGAGCTGGGCCACGTTGACTGCGTCGCTGTCCTCGCTGCCGGCAGCAACGCCAGTCACCTGGCGATAGATACCGGAGCTTGCGTCACCGACGCTGACTGCGCCCCTGTTGCTGGTGGTCGCGGCAATCGCCTGCGTCTGCTCATCGGTAGCGCCATCAGGAACATACCCGGTCGCGCCCGCTTCCCGAGCTGCCACCGAATCGCTGCCCAGGGCCACCCCACCATCGGAGGTAGCACTGGCATTGACACCCGCTGCCACCGAGTTCTTGCCCTGCGCGCCATCATTGGCGTAGTTGCCACCCTGCTCGCCACCGTCGTTGACGCTGTAGTAGTGCGTCTCGGCATTGGACATCGCGATATTCAGCTGGTCGACGTTGACCGCGTCGCCGCCGTCGACCCCCGCAGCGAGGTTGGTAATGCGCGTACCGCCGGAGCGTCCGGACTTGTTGTAAGTCGTACCACCCAGGGCAACGGCGTTGTAGTCGACGCTGCCGTCCTCGTTGATCACATACTTGACCGCGCCCTTGTCCAGCGTGCCGAGGCTGCCGTCGATATTCTCGATGGCCTGGTTGGTCGCAAACAGTTGCGAACCGTTGACGGCATCGGTGCTGGTTTCACTCAGACGGCCAGCAGCAACGTTGGTGATGGTGCGCTCATTGCCGACACTGCCCACGCTGACCGTGCTGGTCGGCGCGGTGCCGGCGAAGCTGTAACTTGTGCCTCGGATTGTCGTACCGGTGGTGGCGACAGCCTCGTCCGTGATCGAACCCGCGCCCAATGCCACGCTGCTGTCATGGCTGGAAACGGCGCCCATGCCAATGGCCACGGAGTCCTGCCCGGAAGCCACGGAATCTGTGCCGGTGGAATTGGCGTGGAAGTACTTGGTGCCTGTCTCGTAGATGTTGGTGACGCGGCCGTCCAGACCACCGATGTCCGTGGTGTTCTGGGTAACCTGGGCGTTGGTCTCATTGAGCTGAGACATGTTGACCGCGTCGCTGTCGTCCACGCCGCGAGCGACGTTGGTGATGCGTGTCCCACCAGTCCTGGTGGTGCTGTTGTAGGTGTCGCCCCCCAGGGTCACGCTGTCGTAGTTGATGCTGCCGTCGGGATTGACGTCGTACTTGACTGCACCGGCCGATGCTTCGCTCGCCGCGAGCTTCAACTGGGCTACGTTGACCGCATCGGTATCCTCTGCGCCAGCCGCCACGCCGGTGATGCGACGATCACCGATGTTCACCTCACCCTTGGCAGTTCCACCCGCCAGATAAGCCTCGTGCTCCAGCGTACTGCCGTCCGCAACGGAACCCGCCCCCAGCGCCACACTACCGTCGTGACTGGACACGGCGCCCATGCCTATGGCCACGGAATCCTGGCCGGAAGCCACGGAATCCGTACCGGTAGAGTTGGCGTGGAAGTACTTGGTGCCCGTCTCGTAGATGTTGGTGACACGGCCGTCCAGACCACCGATGTCCGTGGTGTTCTGGGTAACCTGGGTGTTGGTCTCATTGAGCTGAGACATGTTCACCGCATCGCTGTCACCCACGCCGCGAGCGACGTTGGTGATGCGTGTCCCACCGGTCCTGGTGGTGCTGTTGTAGATGTCCCCCCCCAGGGTCACGCTGTTGTAGTTGATGCTGCCGTCGGGGTTGACGTCGTACTTCACCGAACCCGCATCGAGGTTGTCGATGGCGGAGTTGGTGGCGAACAGCTGAGAACCGTTGACCGCATCGGTGCTGGTTTCGCTCAGGCGGCCAGCCGCAACGTTGGTGATGGTGCGCTCATTGCCAACACTGCCCACGCTGACCGTGCTGGTCGGCGCGGTTCCGGCGAAGTTGTAATCCGTGCCGGCAACGGTGGTGCCAGTGGTGGCTACGGCAGCGTCGGTTACCGAACCCGAGCCCAGCGCAACTGCGCCGTCCTGTGCGGCTTTGGCGCCCACGCCAGCGGCCAGTGCGTTCACACCGGTGGCGCCGTCGTTGTTGTAGTTGTCGCCCAGTACACCGTTGTCATTGACGCTGTAGTAATGGGTCTTCGCGCCGTCGACGGTATCGTTCAGCTGGTCGACGTTGACCGCATCGCCACCGTCCACACCCGCAGCGAGATTCTTGATTCGCGTGCCGCCGGTCCTGGTGGTCGTGTTGTAGGTATCACCACCCAGGGCGATGGTGTTGTAGTTGATGGAGCCGTCTGGGTTGACGTCGTACTTCACCGAACCCGCATCGAGGTTGTCGATGGCGGAGTTGGTGGCGAACAGCTGAGAACCGTTGACCGCATCCGTGCTGGTTTCGCTCAGGCGGCCCGCCGCAACGTTGGTGATGGTGCGCTCATTGCCAACACTGCCCACGCTGACCGTGCTGGTCGGCGCGGTTCCGGCAAAGGTGTAATCCGTGCCGGCAACGGTGGTGCCAGTGGTGGCTACGGCAGCATCGGTTACCGAACCCGAGCCCAGGGCAACTGCGCCTTCCTGCGCGGCCTTGGCGCCCACGCCAGCTGCCAGTGCGTTGACACCAGTGGCGCCGTCGTTGTCGTAGTTGCCACCTTGCTCGCCGTTGTCATTGACACTGTAGTAGTGCGTTTTGGCGGAGCGGTTGATCGTGTCGTTCAACTGGTCGACGTTGACCGCGTCGGTACCGTCGACGCCCTGGGCAAGGTTCCTGATCTGCTCGCCGCCGGCATCGATCCCGGCAGTGGTCACGCTAGGACCATTGGCAATGGTCAGGCCCGCCCCATCCAGCGTCGTCGTTCCGCCGGCTGTCAGGCTGGTGAAGGCCGGGTTGTCGGCCAGCAGCAGATTGAGCTGCCCATTGGCATCGACCTCGGTCTTCAGGTTTGCGCCACTGTACGTGCCAGCCGTGGTGGCTGCACCTTGCACAGTCAGGGTGTCGCCCAGTTGCTTGGCCGTGCTGCCGGTGTTGCCGGCGAAGGTGATCGGCGTGGCGATCACGTCATCGATCGACTCGGTGACCGCAAAGAGCTGGGAGCCGTTGATGGCGTCCGTGCTGGTCCGGCTGATTCGCCCCGCCGCAACGTTCGTCAGCGTACGTTCGTTGCCAACGTTGCCGATGCTGACGGTGCTGGTCGGTGCCACACCGGCGAAATCATAGGTGGTGTCGCCGATCTGGATGTTCTTCGTGGCAACCGTCGCACTGGTGGTGGAGCTGACGCCCAGGGCCACCGAGCGCGCGTGTTGCGCCGAGGCGCCGTTACCAATGGCCACCGCATCGATAGCCGTTGCCTTGGCCTTCGGGCCCACTGCCACGGCATTATCCATGGTCGCGGAGGCAGAGTTACCCAGAGCGGTGCTGAGTTTGCCCGCGGCATTGGTGCGCTCACCGATCGCTACGCCACCCTTGTCGGCGAAGGATTCGTTACCGACGGCCGTCGAAGCCTCGCTGGGGTCCGTCAGGCTGTTGGTCGCATGGGCCATGCGGCCGATAGCGACGTTGCCGGTAAACGCGCTGGGCGGATTGACCTCATCGGCCAGCGCCTGATAACCGATGGCAACGCTGCCGCTGGTCAGTGCCTGGGCTTCGTTGCCGACTGCCACCGAACCGGGGCCGAGGATGGATTGGGATACCGAGTCCTTGCCGATGGCGATACTCGCGTCATTGGCGAGCGTCTGGGCATTCGTGCCCATGGCAATGGAGTCGTTGGGAGTCGCGCTGGCGCCATCACCCTGGGCAATGGCCCCTACTCCGGCCGCCGATGCATTGGTGCCGATTGCCATGCTGCGAATCGCGGTGGTCTTCGAACCCGACCCAAGTGCCAGGCTGTCGATGGCGCCAGCGCTGGTGCTGTAGCCCAGCGCCGTGGCTCGCGCACCGGAAGCTTTCGCGCTGACGCCGACGGCCATCGAATTGGTCCCGCTCGCGCCGTCGTTGGTGTAGTTCGCGCCCTGGACATTGCCGTCGTTGACACTGGCGTAATGCGCCTCCGTGCTGCCCGCGGAGTTCATCAGAGCCGCACCCAGCGATCCGGCTTTCGGGCTGGTGGCTTCTGCGGCCGACGCCGGAGCAAGCGCGTAGCTGGTGCTGCCTATCGCGGCAGCAGGAGTCTCCGCTACAGCCCTGAAGGCGCCCAGGGCCGTGGAATATGCCAGGGCTGCGGACGACTCCGGATCACGGGAAGCGGATGCAGAACTGCTGATGGACTTCGAGGCATCAGCGAAATTCACGCTTTGCGCTTCTTCGGCCCAAGCGACCTGCGAGGCCCCGATGGCCAACGCCAGCGAAGTCGCCGCCAGGCCTGCTCCACGGGCTTTCTGGCGCCGCGAGCCACGCTTGCCCTTGCCCTTGGCCGTGGCGAATTCACAAGCGACCACCCAGGCATTGAGGGCGGCATTCCAAACCAGACGATACACCTTGTTCATCATTACTCCAGAAGAAGCAAAACCGCGATGGCGCTCGGCGTTACGGATGCCTGCTGGTTCGGCAGGTAGCGGCTACGCACGACGCGATGCTCGGGAGTCACTCGCCCCGGAAATTGCCTGATCGCCGAAGCGGCAACTTCCCGGCGGGTGATCCGCAACGCCATTTCGATTCAGGAAAAACGCACCGACACCCCTGGCGGAACTTGCGTTGGGATGCAGCGATTTACAGGACGTGGGGCGAACTCATCCGGGCCGGCGACAGCACTCGCCCCAACGGCCAGATCCGCCGCGGGCGAGCCGGAAAGTCCGGATACAGAAGAGGTGCATGGATAATTAACGGCGACTTCGATTTGGCCGAGGCAGGAGCGCCCTACAGCGAGGAGTCCAGCGTGGCGAAGAGCGAGGCGGACGCGCCAATTGCAGCTGGCGGCCATGGAAAGGCTGCACGCCTGCTCGCTCAAACTTCTAGAAATCACTTTAGGTTCTGCCTTTAATCACATGAATTATCGCCAGATAATCCTGATGGAAGGCATGCTAGAGAGATGGGGGAAATTGGAATATGAACCCAATACTGATTGGGTCGTAGGAATTTACCGAGGCCCTGGTCGAGCGCCTTCAGGCATGCGCCCATTTGGACAAATGGTGCGCAGCCCGCTTCGACAATGGCTTCCCGGCAGATGCTCTGGTGCTGACTCCAGAAAGCAAAATCCCGGCAGTAGCCGGGATTTTCATGATGCAGGACAGGGAGCTAACACTCCGTTCGGGAAAGCCGAAACGCCATCTACAGCCCTCCTCTTCACGGCTGCTTCGCTGCCAACAGCTTACTGACACCTGCTGGGAAGTAAGCCGCTTTCAACCGATAGACAGAACCCAGTAAATGTCCATTGCCATACCAGATCACTCCGTTCTGACTGAGCAACAGTCCATTCTCGACGGAATAATCGAATCGCGCGCCGACGTTGTTGCTGAAGACGAAGCGCCGGGCATCCAGTTGCTGGACCTGGTAGCCGGCGTTGCTCGGCGGCATCTGCTGCGCGATTCGCTCCAGATAAATCGGTGCCAGGCGGATGAACAGATCCCGAGCCTTGTCGCGATACTCCTGAATACTGAGGCCTGGTGTGCGCTGCAACTGTTCCGCAATCAGGGCAAAGATGTCCGCGTTGGCTCGTGCCTGGGCAATTCGCAGCGGCAGTAGCTGGGCAACGCGGCCGGCATCGACATCTTTCGCTGGAGCCGTGGCCTTGCTCGCTTCTTTCTCTCTGCCCTTTTCCTTGCCAACCTCGGCGACCGTCGTGCCTTGCTCTTGCAGATCACTCGCCTGGCTCGCCGGCTTGATGACGTCGCGCATATCGATCGGGCGCAATACTTCGGTGGCCTGATACGCGGCGCAAGCGATGGTCTGCGCCGCCACATTGCCGTTGACCAGCAAAGCCACCGCATCGTTGCTGGTCAACGGCAAACGGGTGGGCTCGATGTTCAGTTTTCTGAGCTGTTCGTTGATCTGGCCCTGTGTGGCCTTTCCGGTAGCCAGCGCGCAGATCTGCTGACTCAGCACGCCATCGCGCTGCCCACCGAAGGTCGGCGCCAGGGGCAGGATCGCATCCTGGATGATCGGCAACGTCGGAACGCTGAGCCAGTTGGCGGGGTCGGCAGTTGTCTTGCCCGACTGGTCACAACCCACCAGCATGGTGCCAATGAACAGAGAGGCAATGACTTCCTTGAACTTCATGTAAACGCCTTTGCGCCAAATTGAACGGGTGTCGGATTCTGCTGACGAGCAACTGCCGGCAAGAGCGCAATTCTAGAGTGCGCCCCTGGTCATGCGGACGCTCGCAGACTGAGAAAGGCATGGGAAACTTCCCATCCAACTGCCCAGGAGCGCGGCACCCACGGCGAGTCCAGGCGGTCCGGCGACTGGATTGCGACATATCAGCCCGCCGTACTCTCCGGCCCGGTAGACTGGCCACACCTTCATCCTCACCGGGGGCACGATGCCCCTTTCCACGGGCGCTGGCGCAAGGCCGGCGCGGAGTAACAAAGGCATGTCCTTCGAAATCGTCCTCGACCTCTTCGCGGCGCTCTGCTTTGGCGCCCTGATAGGCATGGAGCGCCAATGGCGCCAGCGCTTCACCGGCGTCGCCACCCACGGTCTGGTCGCGCTCGGCGCAGCCACCTTCGCCACCTTGCCCTTCCTCATGAACGCGGAAGACCAGGTGGTGCGCATGTCAGCCCAGGTGGTCACCGGCATCGGCTTCCTCGGCGCCGGCGTGATCATGCGCGACGGCCTCAGCGTGCGCGGCCTGAGCACCGCCGCCACCGTCTGGTGCACCGGCGCGGTGGGTGTGCTGGCAGGCGCCGGATTCCTCGCGGCGGCGCTGGTCGCCACCCTGCTGATCGTGCTGTGCAACCTCACCCTGCCCTCAGTGACCCGCTGGATCCAGCGTCACGCCCCTATAGAGCCGAGCAGCGAGCGCTACTACACGGTCCAGGCCGTCACCGAAGCCCACCAGGAAGCGCTGGTGCGCTCCACCCTGTTGCGCCGTCTGAGCGCCAACGGCCTGGCCCTGCAGAGCCTGGAAAGCCACGCGCGCAAGACCGGCGGGGACGTGGAAGTGGCCGCCCTGGTGCTGGCCCCGAGCGACAAGGACAGCCTGCTGGAGTCGCTGGTCGGCGAACTGGCCCTGGCCCCCTACGTTTCGGCAGCCAGCTGGTCGGTCAGCGACGGGCCGCAGTAGGCATCGCACGATAAAAAAGGGAGCCCATGGGCTCCCTTTTTTCCGTGTTCGTGCGAAGGCCGAAGCACCCAAGCCCTCAGCAGAAACGCCCTACGAGCGCGATCACGCACCTGCTCCGCTTCTGCGGGATGCCTGCCGGCGGGGTCGGCGCATGACGGACAGCCATGGCGCAGCGGCTGCTCAGCCGCCGAACACCGGGCGGAAAAAGCTCCGCTCGTAGCTGAGAATGCAACGGGTTTCTTCCGCGTAGCGGAACGCTGCCTGGCACTCGGGATCGTCCATGGACTGCTGCCGGTAGCGTTCGTAGTCGGCCAGGCTGGGGAAGGTGAACATCGCCAGGGCAATGTTGCTGGCACCCTCGGAGGGCAGGAAGTAACCGTGGTGCTGACCGCCGAAGCGCTCCACCAGCGGCATCCACAACCGGCCGTAGTGTTCGAATTCCTTGAGCTTGTAGGGGTCCAGCACATAGCGCAGGTAACAGGTGACCATCTCGCCAATTCTCTTCCGGTGAAAGGGACGGCCACTTTAGCGGGCAAACCCCTGCATCGATACAGGGATTCAACCTTGCGGGAGCGCTCCGCAGGACCCGTGTCGCACACCGCCGGGCTGCTCCGTGCTGCGCTCGTGGCGGGACCTTGTCCGCGCCCCGAAGGCCCGGCGTCAGGCGAAGACGAAGTACTTGCGCACCGTCTCCACCACTTCCCAGGTGCCCTTCATGCCCGGCTCGATGACGAACACGTCGCCGGCACGCAGGTGCACCGGCTGCTCGCCCTCGGGGGTGATGACGCAGTAGCCGTCGAGGAAATGGCAGTACTCCCACTTCTCGTAGTTCACCTCGAACTTGCCGGGGGTGCAGATCCAGGTGCCCATGATCTTGCTGCCGTCCGCCGACAGGTAGGCATTGAGGTTGACGGTGTGCGGGTCGCCGCCGATGCGCTTCCACTTGGTGGCGTCCAGCACGGGCGTCGGGCAGGTGTCGCGCAGTACGGTGATGAAATCGGACATGACAGCTCCAGTCGTTGCGGTGAAGGTCCGCCACCCTAGCCACGATCCGCCGCCAGGAGTTGCCTGGATTCGACATCGGTATGTCTGCCAGCGCTGCCCGCCCTCCGCTGACCCGCCCCCTGACAGATTTGTCATCCGCCGCTCATCTCGCCGTTATCCGCGCTCCCACACGATGCCCGTGGCCCTCGCCACGCCTGGGCAAAAACAACAACAGCAGGCGGTCACCGACCATTCCTGCCCTTGGGAGCAAATCATGTACCGACGCAAATTCCCGCTGGCGGCTTCGCTGCTGGCACTGGGAGTCGCTTCGCCGACCGTCTTCGCCGAGGCCGAAAGCAAAGAGAAAGCCGAAGGCTTCCTCGAAGGCGCCAGCCTGGAAATCCTCAACCGCAACCTCTACTTCAACCGCGACGCCCGCCACGGCCAGTCAGTGCCGCCGCGCGGCAACGGCTACTCGGAAGTCTGGGCCCAGGGGATCATCGGCAAGTTCGAATCCGGCTTCACCCAGGGCACGGTCGGCGTGGGCGTCGACGCCTTCGCCATGGTCGGCTTCCAGCTCGACACCGGTGACGGGCGCAACGGCGCCGGCAGCTCGGTGGACGTGCTGCCCACCGACAACGACGGGCGCACCGAGAGCGACTACGCCAAGGCCGGCGGCGCGGCCAAGGTGCGCCTGTGGGACACCGTGCTGAAGGCCGGCGACGTGTTCCCGGAAACTCCCGTGGTGCACTACGGCGATTCGCGCCTGCTGCCCGAATCCTTCCGTGGTTTTACCCTGCAGAACACCAGCCTCGAAGGCCTGACGCTGCAAGGCGGCCGCCTGCACGGCATGAGCCAGCCGCAGTCGCGGCAGATGGACGACGGTTTCGCCACCTTCTACGCCGGCCCGGTGGATTCGGCCTGGCTCGCCTACGGCGGCGGCGACTACGCCATCAACGACAACGCCAGCGTCAGCCTCTACAGCAGCCGCCTGAATGACGCCTGGAACCAGTACTACTTCGGCACTGCGCTGAACTTCCCGCTCAGCGAGGCCGTGGAGCTGTTCGGCGGCTTCAACTACTACAAATCGCAGGACGAAGGCCGCGAGCTGCTCGGCGAGTTCAACACCAACATCTGGAGCGCCAGCGCCGGCGTGCACTTCGGCGCCCACCGCATCGCCGTCAGCCACCAGCGCAACAACGGCAACAACGACTTCGACTACCTGCGCCAGGCCGACTCGATCTACCTGGACAACTCCATCCAGTACAGCGACTTCAACTCGCCGAAGGAGCGCTCGTGGATGGTCCGCTACGACCTCGACATGGCCACCTACGGCGTACCGGGCCTGAGCTTCATGACCCGCTATGCCCGCGGCACCGACGCCGATTACTCCAACGCCAACGCCGTGTACATGCGCACGGATGACAACGGCGACCCGCTCACCGATCAGAAGCGCTGGGAGCGCGACATCGAGGCCAAGTACGTGTTCCAGGAAGGCCAGCTCAAGGACCTGTCCCTGCGCGTACGCCAGGCGACAACCCGCGCCACCGCCTTCGAGTCGGACCTGGACGAAATGCGACTGATCGTCGAATACCCGCTGGCGATTCTGTGACGGCCTGCGCCTGACGGGAGGATGACGGAATTGTCAGCTGCGCCTCAGCCTCCCGTTAGGCGCGCCTGCGTATAACGGAAGCCATCACCGCCCCCCAAGGCTACTGGTGATGATTTCCCCGCAGCACTGCTCCTCTCCCTGGCGCTCCACGTGCCCTTTGGGGGGAGAGGAACTCTCGGCGCCCGAATGGGCGCCTTTTTTTGCCTTGAAGAAACTTCCCTGTGGGGGCGGCTCATGCCTGTGGTTTGCACGGCACCTATCTGTTGGCTCCCAAGTTACCCATGACGACGGAGCTGACCTGCAGAAGCGCGCCATGCGCGCGATCGCGGGCATGGACCGCTCCTACCGGATAGATCTGTGCTCGGATCGGCCCTCACCCTAACCCTCTCCCAAGGGGAGAGGGGACCGTTCGGTGCCGGATGAAACCACAGCGTCAGCCGGCACGATTTTCTCCCTCTCCCTGAGGGAGAGGGCTGGGGTGAGGGGGAAAGCACAAACACGGGACTACCAGGGAAAGACAGTTGCCCCTACAAGGAATCGTCGGCGTTGGGCGGTTTGCGAGCAAGGACTAGGCGTCCCCCTCGGTCCTACGCAGAGCATCTCTGCGTCACACAAGGCAGGACCGTAGTGCGCATAACGCGCCAGCGTTATCCGCCGTCGTGGCATCGGCGGATAACCCGTTCCGGGTTATCCGCCCTGCATACTGACCTGCAAGGAGCGTCCCATGGACGCGATCGCGTGCATGGCCCGCGTCCAGAGAGCGAGCAAGACGTCAGGCGCCCTACCCCTCCTCATCCCGCCGATGCATCCACCGATACAACGCCGGCAGCACCAGCAGCGTCAGCGTGGTCGAGGACAGGATGCCGCCGATCACCACCGTCGCCAGCGGCCGCTGCACTTCCGCGCCAGTGCCAGTCGCCAGGGCCATGGGCACGAAGCCCAGGGACGCCACCAGCGCCGTCATCAGCACCGGACGCAAACGCGTCAGAGCACCCTCGCGGATCGCCGCGTCGAGGCCGCGCCCTTCCTCCCGCAGGCTGCGGATGAAGGAGATCATCACCAGACCGTTGAGCACCGCCACCCCCGACAGCGCGATGAAGCCCACGCCGGCGGAGATCGATAGAGGAATGTCACGCAGCCACAGCGCGACTACGCCGCCAGTAAGAGCGAAGGGAATCCCGGTGAACACCACCAGCCCGTCACGGACGTTGTTGAACATCATCAGCAACAGGGTGAACACCAGCAGCAGCGCCACCGGCACCACGATCTGCAGGCGCTGCGCCGCCGACTGCAGCTGCTCGAACTGGCCGCCCCAGGTGGTCCAGTAACCGGCCTGCAGCTTCACCTGCTGCCCGATGCTGGCGCTGGCCTCGGAGACGAACGAACCGATGTCCCGCCCGCGCACGTTTGCGCTGACCACGACGAGGCGCTTGCCGTTCTCGCGGCTGACCTGGTTCGGCCCCTGCACCAGTTCCAGGCGCGCCACTTCGCCCAGGGTGATGAAGCCGATGCGCGAGTCCGTGGCGTTGGCCGGGGCCGGCACCGGGATGAGCATGCGCGACAGCGCGTCGATATCGCTGCGCAGGTTTTCCGGCAGGCGCACGATCAGGTCGAAGCGGCGGTCGCCGTCGAACAGCGTGCCCGCCTCGCGGCCACCGATGGCCACGGCGACGTTGTCCTGGATGTCGCCGACATTCAGCCCATAGCGCGCCGCACGCTGGCGGTCGATGTTGACAGTAAGCACCGGCAGGCCGCTGGTCTGCTCGACCTTCACCTCGGACGAACCCTGCACCTGGCGCAGCACGCCGGCGATCTGCTCGGCGGTCTGGTTCAGCACCGTCATGTCATCGCCGAAGACCTTCACCGCCACATCGCTGCGCACACCGGAGATCAGTTCGTTGAAACGCAGCTGGATCGGCTGCGACAGCTCGTAGGCGCTGCCCGGCACACCGTTGGCGGCTTCCTGGATCTCCGCCTCCAGCTGCGCGCGGCTCTTCTTCGGGTCGGGCCACTGGTCCTTGGGCTTGAGCATCACGTAGGCGTCGGAGATGTTCGGCGGCATCGGGTCGGAGGCGATCTCCGCGGTGCCGGTGCGGCTGAACATGCGCTGCACCTCGGGCACCTTGTCGAGCACCTGGCGCTCGAGCTTTTCCTGCATGGCCACCGATTGCGACAGGCTGGTGCCTGGCGTGCGCAGCGATTGCAGGGCGAAGTCGCCCTCGCCCAGGCTGGGCACGAACTCGCTGCCCATGCCCCTGGCAATCACGCCCGAGAGCACCACCAGCACGGCGGCCACGGCGAACACCAGCGCACGACGCGCCATCACCCAGTCCAACACCGGTTCGTAGGCGCGGCGCGCACCGCGCATCAGCAGGTTCTCCTCTTCCTTGACCTTGCCGGTGATGAACAGCGCGATGGCCGCCGGCACAAAGGTCACCGAGAGGATCATCGCGCCCAGCAGCGCCAGCACCACGGTGAAGGCCATGGGGTGGAACATTTTCCCCTCGACACCGGTGAGGGCGAAGATCGGCAGGTACACCACCATGATGATCAACTGGCCGTAGATCAGCGCGCGGCGCGCCTCCTTCGAGGCGGCGAAGACCTCATGCAGGCGCTCGCTGCGGGTCAGCATGCGGCCGTGGTGCTGCTGCGCGTGGGCCAGGCGGCGGATGGCGTTCTCGACTATCACCACGGCGCCGTCGACGATGATGCCGAAGTCCAGCGCGCCGAGACTCATCAAGTTGGCGCTGATGCGGTTGCTGAACATGCCGGTGAAGGTGAACAACATGGCCAGCGGGATCACCATGGCGGTGATCAGCGCCGCACGGATGTTGCCGAGGAACAGGAAGAGCACGGCAATCACCAGGATCGCGCCCTCGGTAAGGTTGCGCTTGACCGTGGCGATGGCCTTGTCGACCAGTTGCGTGCGGTCGTAGACCGTCACCGCCTTGACCCCGGCCGGCAGCGTGCGGTTGATCTCCTCCAGCTTCGCCGCGGAGGCCTTGGCGACGGTGCGGCTGTTCTCGCCGATCAGCATGAACACCGTGCCGAGCACCACTTCGCGGCCATCCTCGGTGGCGGCGCCGGTCCGCAGCTCGCGGCCGAGATCGACCTCGGCAATGTTGCGCAGGCGTATGGGCGTGCCGTCGACATTGGCCACCACGATATTGGCGATGTCTTCCAGGCTGCCCACCTGCCCCGGTGCGCGCACCAGCAACTGCTCGCCGTTGCGCTCGATGTAGCCGGCGCCGACGTTGGCGTTGTTGCGCTCCAGCGCGGCGATCACATCCGCCAGGGTCAACCGGTAGGCCGCCAGCCGGCGGGTGTCGGGGGCAACCTGGAACTGCTTGGCGAAGCCGCCGATGGTGTTCACCTCGGCGACGCCCGGCACGTTGCGCAGCTGCGGCTTGATCACCCAGTCCTGGATCACCCGCAGGTCGGTCGGCGTGTACTCGCTGCCGTCCTCCTTGCGCGCGCCCGGCTCGGCCTCGATGGTCCACAGGAAGATTTCCCCGAGGCCGGTGGAGATCGGCCCCATGGCCGACTCGACGCCCTCGGGCAGTTGCTCGCGCGCCTGCTGCAGGCGTTCGTTGACCAACTGGCGGGCGAAGAACAGGTCGGTGCCGTCCTTGAAGATCACCGTCACCTGCGACAACCCCGAGCGCGAGATCGAGCGCGTCTGCTGCAGGCCCGGCAGGCCCGCCATGGCGGTCTCCACCGGGTAGGTGACGCGCTGCTCGGTCTCCAGCGGGGTGAAGCCCGGCGCCGAGGTGTTGACCTGCACCTGCACGTTGGTGATGTCGGGCACCGCGTCGATGGGCAGCTTCTGGTAGCTGGCGATACCCAGGCCGGCCATGCCGAGGACGGCGAGCAGCACGAGATAGCGCTGCTCGATGGCGAAACGAATGATGCGTTCGAACATGTTCTCGCCCCGTCAGTGCGCGTGGGACGCCGAGCTCTTGCCCAGCTCCGACTTGAGAATGAAGCTGCCTTCGGTCGCCACCTGGTCGCCGGCGACAAGCCCGGCCAGCACCTCGACGAGACCTGCGCTGCGAACGCCGAGATCGACCGGCCGCGTGTCGAAGCCCTCGGCACTGCGCACGAACACGCTGGGCTTGCCTTCCACCTCCTGGATCGCCTGCTCCGGCACCGCGACCGGCACCTGACGCGCATTGCTGCTCACCCGCACATTGACGAACAGGCCAGGGCGCCAGGCGCCATCAGGGTTGGCCAGGGTGACGCGGGCCACCGCGCTGCGGGTCTGCTCACCGAGCAGGTTGCCGACATAGCTGACGCGGCCGTCGACCTGCATGCCGAGGTCCGCCGCCTCCACCCGCGCCGGCTTGCCCACCTGCACCCGCGCCAGGTCCTGCGGCGCCACGCTGAAGCTGGCCCAGACCCGCGACAGGTCGGACAGCGTGAAAGCCGCCGTGGTCTCGCTGACCACCTCGCCGGGCACCAGGTGCTTCTCCACCACCACGCCGTCGAATGGCGCGCGCAGCTCATAGCGATTGCCCCCGGCACTGACCGACACGCCGCTCAGCGCATTGGTTTTCTGCTGTGCGTTGGCCAGCGCGATGCGCGCCTCTTCCAGGTCCTGGCGGGCCTGCAGGTAGTCCTGCTCGGCGGAAATCTTCTCCTGCCACAACTCCCGTTCGCGCTCGAAGGTCTTGCTCGCCAGGCTCGCCCGGCGCTGGGCGGCGGCCAGCTCGCTGCGCAATTCGGAGACCTGCTGGCTGGCGATCACCGCCAGCAGTTGGCCCTTCTTCACGCTCTGCCCGAGGTCCACCGCCACCGATTCCACTACGCCGGGCGTGCGCGGCACGACGTGGGCGGTGCGGTCCTGGTCGAAGCCGATCTCGCCGGGCAGGCTGAACGCCTCGTCCAGCGCCTTCGGCCCTGCCGTGGCGAGCTGGATACCGGCGGCCTCGATCTGTGCGGGGCTCAGGTGCAGGCCCTCCTCCTCGGCTTCGCTGGAGGCGTTGACCGGTGGCGCAGCGTGATGTTCAGCATCAGCATGGCTTGGCGCTTCGGCATGGCGCGTCGGCGCGGCGTTGCCGTGGTGCTCGCCGTCAGCATGGGTCGCGTCGTCGAGGTGGCTGCCACCGGCCTGTTCGCTGCCCATCCAGGCGTAGGCGCTGACGCCCAGCGCGGAGGCCAGCAGAACGGCGGCGGCGAGAGGGGTTTTCTTGATCATGGAAGCTCCGGGAAATTTCCGCCGGCGCCGCGCCGTAGCGCAGGCACCGCAGGGTGATGGAGGGTGCTGAAGAGGTCGTGGACGCACCAGTGCACGGGCAGGCTCACGGTCGGCGCGGCGGCAGACGGTGTCAGGCTCACGAGCAGCAGACCGAACCAGGCGCAGCGGCGCTTAGCGGGCCGCGCCGACATCGCCGTAGACCCTTTCGATCCGTCCCCAGGCATCGCTGACCTGGGCCAGCGCACGCAGGTACTGGTCGCGGGCGGTGATCAGGGTGCGCTGGGCGTCGAGCACTTCGAGGAAGCCGAACTTGCCCATCTCGAAGCCGCGCGTGGCGCTCTCCACGGCGGTCTGGGCGCTGGGCAGGATGGTCTGGCGGAAGGCATTCACCTCGCCCTGGGCGGTGCTCCACTGCTGCAGCGCCTGCTGGGTTTCCTGGCGCAGGCGCAGTTCGGTGGCGTTGCGCAGGTCACGGGCCTGATCGGCGCGGCGGGATTCGGCGAGGATGTTGCCCTGGTTGCGGTCGAACAGCGGCAGCGGCAGGCTGAAGCCGATCACCGCGATGCGGTCGCGGTTGCCGGCGTCGATGGCCTCCTGGGTGCCGACGCTGACGTCGAGGTCGGGAATGCGCTGGGTCTTCGCCAGCCGCACAGCGGCCTCGCCCTGATCGATGCGGGACTGTGCCAGACGCATCTCCGCGCTGTCGCCCAGGCGGTCGAGCAGCTGATTGCTGCTGGGCAGGCCGGGCAAGGGTTCGACGCTGTCGCTGCGCACGCCGCTGAAATCCGGCAGTGCCAAGCCCATCAGCGCGGCCAGTGCCTGGTTGGCGTCGGCTCGTTCGCGGCGGGCGCGGGACTGTTCCAGGCGTACTTCGGCGAGTTGCACCTGCGCGCGGTTGGCCTCCAGCGGTGGAGCCTTGCCAGCACGCACGCGCCCCTCAGCCGCAGTCACACCACGCTGCGCCAGTTCCACCGACTGCTGTGCCAGGCGCTCCCGCTCCTGGGCACGCAAGGACGTGTAGAAAGCCGCGATCACTTCGCCACGCAGCTGGTTGCGCCGCGCCTGCAGGCTCAGTGCGGCAACATCCTGGCCGCGCTCGGCCAGCTCCACCCGCGCGCCGCGCTTGCCGCCCAGCTCCAGCGGCTGGCTGATACCGATCGTGGTGGTGCGATTGCGCGAATCCGTGCCTTCCTGGTCCCAGGACAGCGTCGGGTTGCGCAGCAGGCCGGCCTGTTCGCGCAATCCCTGGGCGATGCCGATTTCCCGGCCGCTGGCGGCCAGCTCGGGGTTGCCGCTGGCGGCGGCCTGCAGGGCATCCTCGATGCCGATCTCGCGGGCCTGCGCCCCGCTTGGCAACTGCCAGAGCAGCAACGCCAGCAGCATTGCCGGCACGGCAAATCCAGTACGTCTTGAAAACACGGCGAACCTCGCACGGTGGAGTCAACTTCGACGGCATCCCGTCATTTCCACCGGCGAATCTAGAAGTGCCTCTCTAGCGACAAGGTGACTGGATAATTACAAACATGTAATTGGCCATCTGCCGACTTCCCGTTGTATGTATTTAAAAAGGCCCCGCGCCTCTTCCAGGTAACTTCAGGAAACAATTCGCGGCACTCCGGACAAACTGAAGCCCTTCTGAAATCCCTTACAGACCAGCGACCTACAGAACTTTCAGTACTCCGCCCCCAGCCAGAAGTGCGACATCACCACGGTTGACCCTGAAGTCGCTACAGCTTCTAGACTGCGCGCCTTTCTCGTTGGCGGCATGAACTTCCCTGCACCTGCGGCACCACTCTTCACGTAATTACCGGGTAACTATCCATGAAAATCCTGCTCATCGAGGACGACCACAAGACGGCCGATTATCTGCAACAGGGACTGAGCGAAAGCGGCTATGTCGTCGACCGCGCCGACAACGGCGTCGACGGCCTGCACCTGGCCCGGCAGTGCGCCTACGACCTGGTCATCCTCGATGTGAACCTGCCGCAGATGGACGGTTGGGATGTGCTCGCCAGCCTGCGCCAGCACAGCGACATCCGCGTGATGATGCTCACCGCCCGCGGCCGTCTCACCGAGCGGGTGAAAGGCTTCGACCTGGGCGCCGACGACTACCTGCTCAAGCCCTTCGAATTCCCCGAACTGCTGGCCCGCGTACGCTCGCTGATGCGCCGCAGCGAACGCATCGACCAGCCGCAAGTGCTGCAGATCGGCGGGCTGGAGCTGGACCCCGGCCGCCATCGCGCCTACCGCGACAGCCAGCGCATCGACCTGACCAGCAAGGAGTTCGCCCTGCTGCACCTGCTGATGAGCCGCAGCGGCGAAGTGCTCTCGCGCACGCAGATCATCTCGCTGGTCTGGGACATGAACTTCGACTGCGACACCAACGTGGTGGAAGTCACCATCCGCCGCCTGCGCGCGAAGGTCGACGATCCCTTTGCCGACAAGCTGATCCACACCCTGCGCGGGGTCGGCTACGTGCTGGAGTCCCGCGCATGAAGGCGGCCAGCCTGTCGCTGCGCATCGGCCTGTGGGTCGGCGTGCTGGGGTCGGTGCTGATGGTCCTGCTGCTCACCCTCGCCTACCTCGCCCTCGACCATCAGCTGGACCAGCGCGCCCACCGCGAGCTGGAGGACAAGCTCGGACAACTGCGCCACGCGCTGGAGGCCGACCCCGGCCTCGCCGCCCTGCCCCTGCGCGGCCATGCCCTGCAGGACCAGTTGATGGGCCACGACAACCTCAGCGCCGCGCTGCTCGATGAGCAACGCGGACGGCCGGCGCAATTCAGCAGCGGGCCGACTACCGACCTGCCGAAACTCGACGAGTTCGCCGGCAACGGCCGCGCCTTTGGCTGGACCACGGCGGACGGTCGCCGCCTGCTCACCGAACGCAGCCTTGTCCGTCTGCGCGACGGCAACAGCCTGCGGGTGTTCCTGACCCTGGATCGGCGCGACGACGACGCCCTGCTTGGCGCCTTCCTGCGTTCGGCCTGGCTGGCGGTGCCGCCGTTGCTGCTGCTGATCGCCCTTGGTGCGCGCCTGGTGGCCAAGCGCGGCCTGCTACCGTTGCGCCAGTTCGGCCAGGTGGCCTCGCTGGTCACCACCCAGGACCTCAGCCACCGCATTCCGCTGCAGGACCTGCCACGGGAGCTGGGCAAGGCGGCGCGGGCACTGAACCTGATGCTGCACCGATTGGATGGCGGCGTGCAGCAGCTCACGCAGTTCTCCGACGATATCGCCCACGAGCTGCGCTCACCCATCGGCAACCTGCTGGGCAAGGCTCAGGTGACGCTGTCGCGGCCACGGGAAAAGGAAGAGTACGAGGCGGTGCTGGCGGCGAGTACCGAGGAACTGGAACGGGTCGGGCGGATCGTCAGCGACATGTTGTTCCTCGCCCAGGTCAGTCATCCGCGCGCGCTGCTGCCGCAGGAGCCAGTGCAGCTGGAGGAAGAAGCAGCGAAGGTCGCCGAGCTGTTCGATTTCAGTGCCGAGGAGAAGTCGCTCTCCATCGTCATCGAAGGTCACGGGCGGGTGGTGGGTGACCGGCTGATGATCCAGCGCGCCATGTCCAACCTGCTGTCCAACGCCATCCGCCACACGCCCGGGGGCGAGCGCATCAGCGTGCAGGTGCGGGACGATGGCGAAGCCGTGACGCTGCAGGTGCAGAACCCCGGCGCGGGCATAGCCGCCGAACACCTGCCGCACCTGTTCGAGCGCTTCTATCGGGTCGACAAGGGCCGTTCGCGGGCACAGGGCGGCACCGGCCTGGGGCTGGCCATCGTGCGCTCGATCATGGAGCTGCACCTGGGCTCGGCCAGCGCGCAGAGCTCGGAGGAAGGGCCGACGCGCTTCCTCCTGAGATTCCCCGCTTCACCTGACTGAGTCAGCGGGTGGCGCGGCAGGCAACGCGCTCGGTGCGGTACTCGATGGCCTGTTCGTCACCGAAGGAGTCCTTGTAGCGCAGCTGCACCGGCACCACGCCGCAGTCGCTGCTCATCGGCGTCACCGCCACGACTTCGGCGATGTCCAGGTTCATCCCGTAGGTGTACTGCTTGGCCTCGGCGATCTGCGTCGGTGAAGGTGCACCCTGGCGGGCCTGCATGACCTGCTGGCGGGCCTGCTCCATGCGCGCGAAGGTGATGTCGCCGCCACCGTCAGCCAGGGCCAGGGAGGAAGCGCCCAGCAGGGCGGCGGTCAGGAAGATGCGGGAGAGTTTCATGGCAGTCACCTCGTGGTGGTTGAAAGTGGCTCCACCTTAAGAGGCCGCCGCTAACGGGAAGCTGAGGCAAGGATGACGATTCGGTTATCCGGCGCACGAGCCACTGCGGCAAAGCAGGCAATTTCCCACCACTCATCCGTGCATTTTCCCAACGGTGAACTCTCGGCGTCCGACAACTGTCTGTGTGCTGTCGGCCCCCCGGGTGGATTTCCTGGCCATTGGCCACCCGGTCAGTTCTCAATAAGTTGCCCGGCCGACGTTTTCGCTCCCGCAAGGCGGGTTTCGTTCCAAGTCATGTGAAGATTGCCCATGTCCCTATCGCGTCGCTTCCCCGCACGAGTTTCTCCCCTCCAGACCCGCGCCCTCGGTGCCTGCCTGTTCGCCAGCCTGCTGGCCGCCGGCGCTCCGGCCCAGGCCGAGGAGCCCGCCAGCAACGCGCGCTGGGTGAACGACAGTCTGAGTACCTACGTGCGCAGCGGCCCCACCGACGGCTACCGCATCGTCGGCACCCTGACCTCCGGGCAGAAGGTCCAGCTGGTCAGCACCTCCGGCGACTACAGCCAGGTGCGCAGCGACAGCGGCAGCACCGTGTGGATCGCCAGCAAGGACCTGCAGGAGAAGCCCGGTCAGGCAGAACGCCTGCCCTCGCTGGAACAGAAGGTCACCGAGCTGACCACCCAGTTGCAGACCATCGACGACTCCTGGAAGAACCGTGTGCAGGGCATGCAGGAAACCCTGGACGCGCGCAAGAAGCTCATCGATGAGCTGCAGGCCGCGCGCAGCGCGCTGGACGCCGAGCTGAACCAGGCGCGCTCGCAGCTGCGCGATACCCAGGCGCAACTGGGCGACGAGAACAAGCAGGTGCTGATGCGCTACATGGCTTATGGCGGCAGCATCGCCGGCGCCGGCCTGCTCGCCGGGCTGATCCTGCCGACCATGCTGCGCGTGCGCCGCAAACGTAGCACCGAGTGGGTCTGACGCTTCAGTCGATGCGCAATTCGTATTGCCGGTAACCCAGGGCGTCGCTGCCCTGCGGTTCGAATCCGGCGCGTTCGTACAGACGCCGCGCCGGGTTGTCGGGGCGCACGCTGAGCTTCAGCCGCAGGTAGCCCTCCTGCCGGGCATCGGCGATGTAACGTTGCAACAGCGCTGCACCGACGCCCTTTCCCCGCCAAGCCTCGCTGACGCCCAGGGTGCAGAGCTCCGCGCTGCCCGCTTCGGGCAACCAGAGGCTGTAGCCGACGCTCTCGCCATCGAACTCGGCGATGGTCAGCCGCTCGAAGTGCTCCAGCCAGCGCGCCAGGTGGCGGTCGAAGTCTTCTCGCCAGCGCTCCTCATGGGCAGGCTCCCACTGGCGGATATAGGCCTCTTCGCCACGCTGGACGAAGGGGACATCGGTGATGCGGGCGGGGCGGAGCGAGAGGCTCATTGCAGTTTCCATGGCAGGAACAAGCAGTACGACCTGACCATCGCATCCGTCAGGTCCCGGTGGCAACTGGCAGAATCGACCGAATCTCATCTCGGCGCACTCAGCATACCTTCCAGGCGTGATTTGACGTCCGCTCGCTCCTCCATCAAGCGCTGCAGGTCCACGCTGTATTGCAGATTCACGACGTCAATTTCAGCCAGCGCATCCTGCTGCAGATTATCCAGGCGCGCGCCCCGCTCCTTTAATAATGCGGCAATGCGGCCATCGAGGCTGCTGAGTCTCTTGCGCAGGAACGTCACCTTGTGGAATTTCCAGCGCCCCATTGCTGCGACGCGAACAGACTGGTTGGCGGCCTCCTGCTGCGTGAGCTCTTCGTCGGTCGGCTGGGGAGAAATAGCGGGTTTGACGAGGATTGCATCGGCGGAGCAGGGATGTTGGGAAAAAGTCGTTCGACCTTCGACAGTGCACTTGTAGATCTCGGCTTGCGCGGTGTTGAAACCCAGCGCGGCCAGAAGGACCACGACGAATGGGAAGCGCATGATGCAATGCTCCTGACCACTCCATTGGTATGCCTGTAAACAGGACCCTTGGGATTGCTATCAGATTGACATGCACTGTCCGAGCGAGTTCTTGGGGGCTCTGTAAAGGTTCGGTAAATCCTTCCGGCACGGTCTTGGCTCAAGTCGCGGCAGCGCGCCACGCCCGCGATCCACCGGCAGGGCCGGCGTCAGGCACTCTGCCGCTGCCTCACGCCACCTCGCTTTCCACGCCCGCATCCAGGTTCGCCAGCAGCTCGATCATCGCCCGCGCCGCCGCCGAGAGGCGGTCGCCGCTGCGGGTGACGATCCCGCAGCGCGCCTGGAGGATGTCGACGTTCTGCGGCAGGTTGCGAAAGTGCAGGCGCACCAGTTCGCCACGCGCCATCGGTTCGCTCAGCGCCTCTTCCACTGCGATGCCGATGGCGTCGGTCTGGCTGACGATGCGCACCAGCGAGGCCATGTCTTCGCACTGCACGTTGGTGCTGATGTCGATCTTGCCGCTGAGGTTGGCGAGCATCTTCCGCGCGCTGGGCGGGATCAGCGTGGCCGCCAGCGGATAGGCGAACATGTCGTTGGTGGAGAGGCTCTCCTTGGCCAGCAGCGGGTGCCCCTCGCGGCAGAAGAACAGCCCACTGCGCGGCTTCAGCGCGCGGGTCTGGAAGTTCGGGTCGGCTTCGAAATGGCGGATGTCGGCGACGAAGAACTCGATCTCCTCGCGGCTCAGGCTGCGCGCCAGGCGCTCCCAGTTGTCCACGCCGAACTGGATGTGGATGCGCGGGTAGCGCTGGACGAAGCGTGACACTGCATCGGACACCAGCTTCTGCGCCGGCGCCGGCCCGCTGCCGAAGCGCAGCTCGCCGGAGTCCAGCTTGTTCAGACGGGCCACCGCGTGGCTCAGGTTATTGGCGCCCTGCACCAGGCTCAGCGCGTGCTGCAGCACCACCTGGCCTTCGGGGGTCGGACGCAGGTCCTTGCTGCCACGGTCCACCAGACGGCAGCCCAGCTCCTGCTCCAAGCCCTGGATACTGCGGCTGAACGCCGGCTGGGTGATGCCCATGGCGTCGGCGGCGCGAACGAAGCTGCGGTGTTCGTTGAGGGCGATGAAGTAGCGGAGTTGGCGCAGATCCATGATGCATTTCCGGCATTGAAAATAGTGGGCAAAGGCATTTGCCGCTGGGTATGCGCTGGTTTTAAATGCAAGCTCTTATTCCGTCAACGAAGAATAAAGCAAACATATATTCTTTTATGAACTAAGAATATAGCTCAGACCAGGAGTCGCCCGATGCCAGCCCTGCACCTCCTTTCCTCGCGAATGTGCCTGTCCCGCTGTCGCTGACAGCCAAAGCCGCACCCACCCACAACGAAAAAACGTCGTTCGCCACTTTTGCCTGGCGCGGCCCCGTTTTGCCCGCGAACAGCGTGCAGAGACAAGGACACAGCATGACTTCGAGACATTCGCCCTTCCCCTTTAAGCCCCACCGGCTGCGCCAGGCCATTTTCCTGCTGGCCCTGGGCGGTGCCCTGCCGGTATTCGCCGAGGAAGCCGAGGACGGCAGCACTACCAGTGATACTGCCAAGCCCGTGAGCGCAGCGCCCGCCAAGGCCGACGCCACCCTGGGCAAGGTCACCGTCACCGCTCGCCGCCGCGAGGAAGACTCGCAGAAGGTGCCCACGCCGATCACCGTGGTCGGCGGCGAGACCCTGGAGACCCAGCGCGTCTACAAGGTGCAGGACCTGCAGCAGATCCTGCCCAGCGTGAACGTGGCCTTCATTCACGCGCGGCAGTCGAGCATTGCCGTGCGCGGCATCGGCAACAACCCGGCCAGCGACGGGCTGGAAGGCAGCGCCGGGGTCTACCTGGACAACGTCTACCTCGGGCGCCCCGGCATGGCGGTGTTCGACCTGCTGGACATCGAGCAGCTTGAGCTGCTGCGCGGCCCACAGGGCACGCTGTTCGGCAAGAACACCACGGCCGGCGTGCTGAACATCAGCACCCGCGCGCCGACCTTCACCCCCGAGCGCAGCGTCGAGGTCTCCGGTGGCCAGGACGGCTACTTCCAGGGCAAGGGCAGCGTCTCCGGCGCCCTGACCGACACCCTGGCCGGGCGCGTCTCGGCCTACCGCACCCGCGATGACGGCTACATCAAGAACATCCACGACGACAACACCCTCAATGGCGGCGAGCGCCAGGGCATCCGCGGGCAGCTGCTGTTCAAGCCCAACGAGGATTTCGACCTGCGCTGGATCAACGACTACAACGAGGAGGACTCCAGCAACGGCAGCATGGTGGTGTACGGCGCCGCCGACCGTTTCTGGCAGCGTGCCGCCTCGGTGGGTGCCTCGCCGGTGCGCGATCCGGACCGGCACAAGGTCAACATCAACGCTCGCCAGCATGTCAGCGTGCACCAGGGCGGCAGCTCGGTGGAGGCCAACTGGAACCTCAATGGCGGCTACAAGCTGACCTCCATCAGCGCCTACCGCTACTGGCACTTCACCCCGGCCAACGACGAGCAGCTCGACGTCTCGGCGATCAACAACACCGGCGTGGAAGTCCACGACCGCCAGTTCTCCCAGGAAATCCGCCTGGCCTCGCCCACCGGCGGCTTCTTCGACTACGTGCTGGGCGCCTATGCGTTCAATCAGAACCTGGGCAACAAGACCTTCACCAGCTACGGCCCGCTGGCCGACCGCTACCTGCTGGGCACCGACCTGAATGCGCTGAACAACACCTACTCGAAAGCCAACGGCAAGATCGAGACCGACAGCTTCGCCCTGTTCGCCCAGGGCACCTGGCACCTCACCGACAAGCTGGATTTCACCGCCGGCCTGCGCGGCACCTACGAGGAGAAGGACGCCAAAGTCGAGCGCTTCGACCCGGTCGGCGGCGCACCGGTAGCTGGCGTCGGCGCCGTGGTACGGCGCAACCAGCTGGGCGCGTATGACTCGGGCGACCTCAGCCTCTACAGCTTCGCGCCCTCGGCGCTGCTGAGCCTGAGCTACCAGTTCACCGATGACTTCCTCGGCTATGCCTCACTGTCCCATGGCGAGAAATCCGGTGGTGTGAACCTGGCCGTGGCCAGCGCCCCGACGGCGGGCGCGGATTCGCTGCTGGTCGGCCCGGAACGCGCCAACGACGCCGAACTGGGGATCAAGACGACCCTGTTCGACAACCACCTGCAGCTCAACACCAACCTCTTCTGGACGGGCATCCACGGCTACCAGGCGACCACCCTGTACCAGCCGCCGGGCTCGACCCAGCTGGTCTCGGTGCTCTCCAACGCCGGCAGCGTGCGCTCGCGCGGCCTGGAGTTCGAGGCCACCGCCCTGCCCGTTCGCGGCCTGACGCTGAACTTCAACGGCTCCTACAACGACGTCACCTACCTGTCGTTCAAGGACGCCCCGTGCCCGGCGGAAATCTCCACTCAACCCAATGCCCCGGCCACCTGCGACCTCACCGGGGACCGCGTGGTCGGCGCCTCGAAGTGGATCGCCAACCTCAACGGCGAATACGCCTGGAACCTCGATGACGGCATCCGCCCCTACGTGACCGGCAGCTACTCCTACCGCTCCGAGGCCGAAGGCACGCTGGACAACTCCGAGCTCTCGAAGATCGACGGCTACGGCCTGGCGAACTTCTCCGTCGGCCTGCGCAAGGACCTCGGCGACGGCCAACTGGATGCTTCGGTCTGGCTGAAGAACGCCTTCGACAAGGACTACTACCTGGCCGCCTTCGCCAGCATCAACGGCTCCTATACCGCCTCGGTGGGGCAGCCGCGCACCCTGGGCGCCTCGGTTCGCTACGACTTCTGATCCCCATCCGCCGCGCCCCGGCGCGCGGCTCTATTGCCACAGCAAGAGGACGATGAGATGAGCAACGCAGCACAAGCTATCCAGCAGCACGCAGTAAGCCTCGACATCCACCCGGTTGCCGGCCGCATCGGCGCCGAGATTCGCGGCGTGAAGCTGTCCGGCGAGCTGGACGCCGCCACCACCGACGCCATCCAGGCGGCGCTGGTGAAGCACAAGGTGATCTTCTTCCGCGGCCAGACGCACCTCGACGACCAGGGCCAGGAGGCCTTCGCCCAGCTGCTCGGCAACCCGGTGGCCCACCCCACCGTGCCGGTGCAGGAAGGCACCCACTACCTGCTGGAACTGGACGGCGCCCAGGGCCGCCGCGCCAACTCCTGGCACACCGATGTGACCTTCGTCGACGCCTATCCCAAGGCCTCGATCCTGCGCAACGTGGTGGCGCCCGAGGCCGGTGGCGACACCGTCTGGGCCAACACCGCCAGCGCCTACGACGACCTGACGCCGGAGCTCAAGGCCCTGGCCGATTCGCTCTGGGCGGTGCACAGCAACGAGTACGACTACGCCGGCATCCGCCCGAACTTCGACCCGGCGCGCCTGGAGGAGTACCGCAAGGTGTTCACCTCCACCGTCTACGAGACCGAGCACCCGGTGGTGCGCGTGCATCCAGTCAGCGGGGAGAAAACACTGCTGCTGGGGCACTTCGTCAAGCGTCTGAAAGGCCTCTCGCAGCATGACTCGGCGCACCTGTTCGCCGTGCTGCAGAGCCATGTCACGCGCCTGGAGAACACCGTGCGCTGGCGCTGGCAGCCGGGCGACGTGGCCATCTGGGACAACCGCGCGACCCAGCACTACGCCGTGGACGACTACGGCACCCAGCCGCGCATCGTGCGCCGCGTGACCCTCGACGGGGATGTGCCGGTGGGCGTCGACGGACAGCGCAGCCGGACGATCAAGAAGATTTGAAGGTCCTCTGCCGACGAACCCTCTCCCCAGCCCTCTCCCTGAAGGGAGAGGGAGTATCCGATTGAAGCGTATCTCCCGTGCAGTCCTGCCACTTCGGCGCAGGACTGGCTCGTGGTTTCGCCTGGCACCGATCCAGTCCCCTCTCCCTTCAGGGAGAGGGTTAGGGAGAGGGCCGCCCATGCCTGAACGGAGCACTGCAAGATGACCCAATCCGCCCTCCAGCAATCCACCCCCGAACCCTTCGCCATCGTCCCCCTCGACGCCCCGCTGGGCGCCGAAGTGCGCGGGCTGGACGCCCGCGAGCCGCTGACGCCGGAACAGATCCTGGCGATCAAGCAGGCCCACCGCGAGCACCACATCCTGATATTCAAGGACCAGCAGCTCGACGACCAGCAGTACCTGCGCTTCGCCACCCTGTTCGGGGCTGTGTTCCAGCCGCCCGCCGACGTGCCGGTGCTGTCCTCCGGCGCCGACGGCAAGGCCCCGGACATCGTCAAGGTGGCCAACACCGAAGACGGCGAGCTGGGCAATTTCGCGCTGCCCGCCCACGTCGACCACCAGTGGACCCCGGTGCCCTCCTCCGGCTCCTTCCTCTACGCGCTGGAGGTGCCCAGGACCGGCGGCGAAACCCAGTTCACCAACCTCGCCCGCGCCTACGAGACGCTGGATGAAGCAACCCGCGCCGAGATCGACCCGCTGCGCCTGATCAACTACAACCCATTCATCCGCCTGAAGAGTGGCGGTTACAACGGCACCTTCGTGCGCTACCGCACCCCGGACATCGAGCCGATCCAGGGCACCGAACACCCGCTGGTGCGCACCCACCCGGAGAACGGCAAGCGCGTGCTGTTTCTCTCCGTGCACACCGAAGTGGAAATCCCCGGCGCCGACCCGCAGCAGGGCGCCGCGCTGGTGGAGAAACTGCGCGAACACCTGCAGCAGCCCGAGCTGATCTACAGCCACAAGTGGTCGGTCGGCGACATCGTCTGGTGGGACAACCAGGCCGTGCTGCATGGCCGCAATGCGTTCCCGGCGAGCGAGAAGCGCCGTCTGAAGCGCATCAGTCTCTCCGGCAGCCGGCCGTTCTGAGGCACCGTCCCACCTGCGGCGGATAACGCTGGCGCGTTATGCGCCCTACGAACCGGAGTATCCGCGGCGAGACTTGCCCTCACCCCAGCCCTCTCCCAAAGGGAGAGGGGGCCGTTCGGTGCGATTGGCGAAAATGAAGTCACCCGGCGAGCGCCGATTTCAGAACCGCTCAGGACAGTCCCCTCTCCCGCTTGCGGGAGAGGGTGAGGGTGAGGGGCCTTTGATTTTGTAGGAACCTCCAGCCCCGTAGGGTGAATACGCGCCAGCGATATCCGCCGCAATCCCCCGAAAAGCCCTGGAGACAACGCTCTCTATGCTTATGCCAAATCGTTTCTTGTCCTGAATCAATTATTCCTTTTATAGTTTCGGCAACTCGTCATAACAAGTTATGAACTATGGCCGAACTACTCCCCCTCTCCCCCGTTCCCCTCTACAGCCAGCTCAAGGAAGTCCTGCGTACGCGCATCCTCGACGGCACCTATCCGCCGCTCAGCCGCATGCCCTCCGAGGCCGAGCTGGGCAAGGCCTTCGAAGTCAGTCGGATCACCGTGCGCCAGGCGCTGGGCGACCTGCAGAAGGAAGGGCTGATCTTCAAGATCCACGGCAAGGGCACCTTCGTCGCCAAGCCCAAGGCATTCCAGAACGTCAGCACGCTGCAGGGCCTGGGCGAATCCATGACCCAGCGCGGCTACGAGGTGATCAACCGCCTGCGCAGCTTCAAGACCGTGCCGGCCAACGCCCAGGTCGCCGCCCGCCTGCAGGTGGCCGAGGGCGAGAACGTGGTGCAGATCAAGCGGGCCCGCCTGGTCAACCGCGAGCTGGTGTCGCTGGAGATCACCTGGCTGCCCGAGCACGTCGGCAAGCGCCTGGAGAAGGCCGACCTGGTCAGCCGCGACATCTTCCTGATCCTCGAGAACGACTGCGCCCTGCCCCTGGGCCATGCCGACCTGGCCATCGACGCCATCCTCGCCGACGCCGAACTGGCCCGTGCGCTGGAGGTGCAGGAAGGCTCGCCGGTGATGCGCATCGAGCGCCTGACCCACACCGCCGACGGCGCGCCACTGGACTACGAACACCTCTACTACCGCGGCGATGCCTTCCAGTACCGCCTGCGCATCGACCGCCACAAGGGACAGCACCAATGAGCCAGTTCGACCTCTCCCAGGTACCCGCGGACAAGGAACTCGCCTACGACATCGTGGTGATCGGCGGCGGCACCGCCGGCCCGATGGCGGCGATCAAGGCCAAGGAAGCCAACCGCGAGCTGCGCGTGCTGCTGGTGGACAAGGCCAACGTCAAGCGCAGCGGCGCCATCAGCATGGGCATGGATGGGCTGAACAACGCGATCATTCCCGGCCACGCCACGCCCGAGCAGTACACCAAGGAAATCACCGTCGCCAACGACGGCATCGTCAACCAGGCGGCGGTCTACGCCTATGCCACCCACAGCTTCGAGACCCTCCAGCAGCTGGACCGCTGGGGCGTGAAATTCGAGAAGGACGAAGTCGGCGATTACGCGGTGAAGAAGGTCCACCACATGGGTGCCTACGTGCTGCCCATGCCCGAGGGCCACGACATCAAGAAGGTGCTGTACCGCCAGCTCAAGCGTGCACGCATCGAGATCACCAACCGCCTGGTGGTCACCCGCCTGCTGACCGATGCAGACGGCGCGGTCAACGGCCTGCTCGGCTTCGACTGCCGCACTGCACAGTTCCAGGTGATCCGCGCCAAGGCCGTGGTGCTCGCCTGCGGCGCCGCCGGCCGCCTGGGCCTGCCCTCGTCCGGCTACCTGATGGGCACCTACGAGAACCCCACCAATGCCGGCGACGGCTATGCCATGGCCTACCACGCGGGGGCGGAACTTTCGAACCTGGAGTGCTTCCAGATCAACCCGCTGATCAAGGACTACAACGGCCCGGCCTGCGCCTACGTCACCGGCCCGCTGGGCGGCTACACCGCCAACAGCAAGGGCGAGCGCTTCATCGAGTGCGACTACTGGAGCGGCCAGATGATGTGGGAGTTCCACCAGGAACTCGAAGGCGGCAACGGTCCGGTGTTCCTCAAGCTCGACCACCTGGCCGAGGAAACCATCCAGACCATCGAGGACATCCTCCACAGCAACGAACGCCCCAGCCGTGGCCAATTCCATGCCGGGCGCGGTACTGACTACCGCCAGCAGATGGTGGAAATGCACATCTCGGAGATCGGTTTCTGCTCCGGCCATTCGGCCTCGGGCGTTTGGGTCAACGAGAAGGCCGAGACCAGCGTCAGGGGCCTGTATTCGGCCGGAGACATGGCCGCCGTGCCGCACAACTACATGCTCGGGGCCTTCACCTACGGCTGGTTCGCCGGGGCCAACGCCGCACAGTACGTGGCCGGGCGCGAGTTCAGCGAAGTCGATGCCGCCCAGGTCGAGCGCGAACGCGAACGCGTCTTCGCCCCGCTCAAGCGCGAGCACGGCCTGCCGCCGGCGCAGGTCGAGTACAAGCTGCGGCGCATGGTCAACGACTACCTGCAGCCGCCCAAGGTGACGAAGAAGATGGAGATCGGCCTGCAGCGCTTCGCCGAAATCGCCCACGACCTCGAGCAGCTCAAGGCGAACAATCCCCACGAGCTGATGCGCGCCATGGAAGTCAGCGTGATCCGCGACTGCGCCGAGATGGCCGCGCGCGCCTCGCTCTTCCGTACCGAGAGCCGCTGGGGCCTGTACCACCACCGCGTCGACTACCCGCTGCGCAACGATGCCGAGTGGTTCTGCCATGCGCACCTGAAGAAGGGCGAAGACGGCGCGATGACGAGTTTCAAGAAGCCGATCGAGCCGTACGTGATCGCGCTGGATGAGGATGAGCAACAGGCTTACGAGAAGCTGCGGGTGAAGAGCGAGGCGGCATAGTGGGTCGTTCGCCGAGGAGCCCCTCACCCCAGCCCTCTCCCAGAGGGAGAGGGGGTCGTTCGGCGCGAAGGGCGACAATGTCGTCAGCCGGCGAGCGCCGATTTCTTCACCGCTCAGGACAGTCCCCTCTCCCTCTGGAGCGGGGCGCGCAGCCAGGGTTAGGGTGAGGGAAGACCCCGAGCACCAGAACCACCCAGGAACACCGAACAGAATCAGCCGACCGCTACGACGGCCGGCAAGCAACACCATGAGGACCGCGTGCAATGGCCTACCAACCCCAGGAAATCTTCTTCCGCTCCAGCGCCCCGGTGACGGTGGACGAGGACAAGTGCATCGCCGACAAGGGCTGCACCGTCTGCGTCGAGGTCTGCCCGATGGACCTGCTGGCGATCAACCCCGCCACCCAGAAGGCCTACATGGCCTTCGACGAATGCTGGTACTGCATGCCCTGCGAGAAGGACTGCCCGACCGGCGCGGTGAAGGTCGAGATTCCCTACCTCCTGCGCTGAGACCGCCGTCCCGTGCAGCTCCGTAGGGCGCATAACGCGCCAGCGTTATCCGCCATGGATCCATCGGCGGATAACCTGTTCCAGGTTATCCGCCCTACGGTGCTACGACGCGGCTCCTGCAGGTGAACGCAGGACGACACCGATAACCAGAAACGCCATCCGGCCCCACCGCCGGACGCCTGATGCACCGCCCCTCGTTTCCCACCGCAAGGCCTGCGGCGGAGACGATTCCAACACTGATGATTCGAGGGGAACACCCATGACCTTGCGCACCACCCTGGCCGGCCTTGCGCTCGCCATTGCCAGTCTTTCCGCCCATTCGGAAACGATCCGCGTCGCCATCGGCACCCAGGACACCACCATCAACTGCGCCGCTGGCGGCCTATTGATCCGCGAACTCGGCCTGCTCGACAAATACCTTCCCCACGACGGCGCGTACAAGGACGCGCAGTACGACGTGCAGTGGAAGAACTTCACCAGCGGCGCGCCGCTGACCAACGAGATGGTCGCCGGCAAGCTCGACTTTGGCGCCATGGCCGACTTCCCCGGCTCGCTCAACGGCGTCGCCCACGAGGCCGCCGGCAAGCGCAGCCTGTTCATCAGCGTGCTCTCGGGCAGCATCGACGGCAGCGGCAATGGCATTGTCGTGCCCGCCGCCTCCAAGGTGCAGTCGCTGGCCGAACTCAAGGGCCAGACCATCTCCGTGCCCTTCGCCTCCACCGCCCACGGCCTGCTGCTGCGCGCCATCGCGGCACAAGGCTGGGACCCGGAGAAGGACGTCACCATCATCGCGCAGCCGCCGGAAGTCGCCGGCTCCGCCCTGCAGGCCAACAAGATCGCCGCCCACGCCGACTTCGTGCCCTTCGCCGAGCTGTTCGAAAGCCGTGGCATCGCCCGCAAGATCTACGACGGCTCCCAGGCCAAGGCGCCGACCTTCCACGGCGCGCTGGTGGAAGCCGACTACGCGCAGAAGTACCCGGAAATCGTCGAGGCTTACCTGCGCGCCACCTACGAAGCCAACCAGTTGCTGGCGCAAGACCCGGAGAAGTACAGCGAGCTGATCGAGAAGGTCGCCGGCATTCCGGCCGAGGTGAACTACCTGTTCCACGGCCCGCTCGGCCTGCAGACGCGGGACCTGACCTGGAAACCCGAATACCGCCAGGCCGTAGCCACCGCCATCGATACCCTGAAGCTGCTGAAGAAAGCCGACCGCGGGCTGAACGTCGACCAGTTCGTCGACGACCGCTACCTCCGCGCCGCCTTCAAGGCCTCCGGTGCCGACTACGACGCCGCGCTGAAGAACTACGCGCAACAGCCGCTGCTGGGCAATGACGCGCTGACCGACCAGCCGATCAGCGATACCCGCAAGGTCGCGCAGATCTGGGTGCGCGGTGAGCCGAAAGTGCGTAGCTACGCGACCGCCAAGGAGGCGTTGGGTCAGCTGGCCGAACTCAAGCAACAGGGCAAGGACATCCGCGCGGTGTACGCCCAGGCCAGCGACAGCGGCATCAAGCTGCTCGCCGGGCAGGCCTGGTTCGTGCGTGGCAAGGACGGCGCACTGGATGCCTTCCTGCTGCGCGAACAGGCCGATGCCTTCGCCCGTCAGCACGGTGGTGAAGTCGCCGACTTCGCCGCCGCCAGCCAGCAAGCCGTGGCCAGCCGCTGAATCGACAACCAGCCCCGGCGCCCGCGCGCCGGGGCTGGTGGAGACCGCAGATGAACACCACCCCCCTCACCCGCTGGAGCCTGCGCCTGGCCTCGCTGCTGGTCTGCCTCGTACTCTGGCAGGTGCTCAGCGCGCGCCACGTCAACCTCGGCGTGGTCACCTTCGCCAACGTGCCCGGCCCGCGCGACGTGCTCGACGCCGCCTGGAACCTCGCGCAATCGAGCAAGCTCGGCCGCCACCTGAGCAGCAGCCTGCTGCGGGTGCTCGCCGGTTACCTGCTCGCGGCTTTTGCCGGCATCCTCCTCGGACTGGTCATCGGCCGTGGGCGCTGGGCGCGCGACAGCCTGCTGCCACCGCTGGAAATGCTGCGGCCGATCCCGGCGGTGGCCTGGATTCCGCTGGCGATCCTGATGTTCCCCAGCTCCGAGCTGTCGATGATCTTCATCACCTTCACCGGCGCGCTGTTCCCCATCCTGCTCAACACCATCCACGGCGTCGAAGCGGTCGACCCGCGCCTGCTCGCCTCCGCCCGCAGCCTCGGCGCCGGGCGCCTGGCGCTGCTGCGCGAAGTGGTGCTGCCCGGCGCCGCACCGAGCATCGTCACCGGCCTGGCCATCGGCATGGGCACCTCGTGGTTCTGCCTGGTGACCGCCGAGATGATCTCCGGGCAATGGGGCATCGGCTACTACACCTGGGAGTCCTACACCTTGCAGAACTACCCCGACATTGTCGTCGGCATGCTGCTGATCGGCGTGCTCGGCATGGCCAGCAGCCTGCTGGTACGCCAGCTCGGCGCCCTGGTCACGCCCTGGCAGCGCCAGGCCGGAGGCAAGCCATGACCCTGCCCGCCAGCGCACCGGGGCGCGTACGCGTCGACGGTCTGTCGATCCTCCTGGGCAGCGGCCGTGACGCCTTCGAGGCCGTGCAGTCGCTGAGTTTTTCCATCGAGCCCGGCGAGTTCGTCTGCGTGCTCGGCCCCTCCGGCTGCGGCAAGTCCACCCTGCTCGGCGCCCTGGCCGGGCACCTGAGGCCCAGCGCCGGCCAGCTGGAAGTGGACGGCCAGAGCGTCGCCGGGCCGTCGCCCGAGCGCGGCATGGTGTTCCAGCACCACACCCTGCTGCCCTGGCGGCGGGTGCGCGACAACGTCGCCTTCGGCCTGAAGATGCGCGGCGTGCCCCGCGCCGAGCGCCATCGCCAGGCGGACGAGATGCTCCAGCTGGTGGGCCTGAACGGTTTTGCAGAGCGCTGGCCATCGCAGCTCTCCGGCGGCATGCAGCAACGCGTGGAGATCGCCCGCGTGCTGATCAACCAGCCGCGCCTGCTGCTGATGGACGAACCCTTCGGCGCCCTCGATGCGCAGACGCGGATGATGATGCAGGAGCTGCTGCTGGACATCTGGACGCGCCTGCGCACCAGCGTGCTGTTCATCACCCACGACATCGACGAGGCGCTGTTCCTCGCCGACCGCATCCTGGTGATGAGCCCCCGACCCGGACGCATCCTCGAAGACATCCGCCTCGACTTCCCGCGCCCGCGCCACGCCGATTTGCTCACCAGCCCGGAATTCTCCCGGCTCAAGCGCCACTGCCTGGAACTGCTGCGCCACGAAGACGGCCGCCAGCTGCCGCGCCTGACGCCACTGGGCCTGCCCACTCCACAACGGATACCGCGATTCGCCATATGACCGACTTCAATCCCTCATCCAGCATCAGCACCGACAATCCCGACATCCTCGACCTCCAGCCACGCCTGCAGGACGCCGACGCCGGCGTACGGCGCATCGCCCTGATCGAACTGGCCGACCTGGAAGAACCCGATGGCCTGCCCTGGCTCGCCCACGCGCTGAACCATGACGCCGCCGCCAGCGTCCGCGCCGAGGCCGCGCGCCTGCTGGAAGCCTGGGAAGAACCCGAGGTGGTGGACGCCCTCTGCCAAGCCCTGGCCGACAGCGACAATGAAGTGCGCGAAGCCGCCGCCCAGAGCCTGAGCGAACTGAAGACCGCCGAGGCCGGCGTGCGCCTGCTGCCCTGGGCGACCCATGCCGACCTCTTCGTCCGCCGCAGCGCCTTGCGCGCCCTGCGCGAACTGCGTCTGGAAGTGGCCGCCGAACCGGCCCTGGCAGCGCTGGACGACAGCGACGCCGGCGTGCGCCGCGAAGCCGTGGGCATCCTCGGCTGGCTCAAGCGCACCGACGCGCTGCCGCACCTGGCACGCCTGACCCGCGACGATCCGGACGCCGAAGTCCGCCGCGCGGCTGCCGGCGCCCTCGGCCTGGCCATCGACGCCAGCGTGCTGCCGGCCTTGCGGGCGGCGCTGCTCGACCCGGCCTGGCAGGTGCGCGAGGAAGCCGCCGGCACCCTCGGCAAGCTGGCCCTGCCGGAAGCCGGTGATGCGCTGGTGCAGGCACTGGAAGACGACTTCTGGCAGGTACGCCTGCGCGCCGCCCGCTCGCTCGGCAAGCTGCGTTACCTGCCGGCGCTGGAAGGCCTGAAGAGCGTGCTCGGCCACGGCATCAGCAACCTGCGCAAGGAGGCGGCGCTGGCCCTGGGCGAACTCGGCAGCGGCGACGCCATCGAGGCACTGCGCAACGCCGAAAACGACGGCGACCCGGAAGTCCGCAAGGCCGTGCGTATCGCCCTCACCCAACTGGGGCAGTCAGCGTGAACACACCCGTCGCACTGCACCGCTCCAGCGCCGACAGGGAATTGCGCATCCGCTGGGACGACGGCGTCGAGCAGTGCATCGCCTTCACCCGCCTGCGCGGCGCCTGCCCCTGCTCGCAGTGCCGGGCGGCGCGCCTTCAGGGGCGCATCGAGCTGGTCTGCGCCGGAGTCGTCCTGCAGGAACTGAACCTGCAGGGTTATGGCGTGCAGCTGGTGTTCGACGATGGCCACGACCGGGGTATCTACCCCTGGTCCTACCTGCGCGAACTGGGACGGAGATAACTCAGGTGATCGCGCGGGACAGGTGCTCCAGCACACGCTCCACCGCGCGCTCCAGGCAACCCTTGAAGAAGTGGTCCGCGCCGGCGTAGAGCACCACCTCGCGCTGCGTCGGGCGCGCCCAGTCGAGCAGGTTCGCCAGCGGCGCCATCTCGTCCGCCTCGCCATGCAGCAGCAGGCAATCGGCGGGCAGGTCCGGTGCTTCGTAGTCGCGGCCACCGGGCACGGTGCCCACCGGCAAACCCATCAGGACGATGGCAGCCGCAGGCGTTGAGAGCATGCCGGCAAGACGGGCGAACACATAGGCTCCGAAGGAAAAGCCCACCAGCGCCAGCGGCAGCTCCGGATACTCGCTACGCAGGTGCGCGATCACCGCGAGCATGTCCTGCGCCTCGCCGATGCCTTCGGCGTACTCGCCCTCGCTGCCATCCACACCCCGGAAGCTCGGCCGCACGGTCATCCAGCCGGCGCCACAGAGCTTGCGCGAAAGGGTCAGCGGCACGCGGTGTTTCGGGCTGCCGCCGAGCAGCGGCTGCGGATGGCTGATCAGCGCGAGGCCTTGCACCGGCAAGTCCGGCCGGTCGATCAGCAACTGCAGCTTGCCCACCGGGCCATCGATCAGTTGTGTGCTGCGCTGTTCTTCGGCGGGCATGGGATTTCCTTGGGACGGGAGGGAACCCGCATTGTAGGACCGGTGCTTCTGCGCGTCATGGCAGGCAAGCCTCGCCGCGGGTCCGCCAGGACAACAGCGGATCGGATGTCGTTCTCCCCTTCATCGGGAGTGGCAAACGAATGACGAACAAACTGACGCTTCCCACAAGAAAAGCAGACCCAAACTTGACCGGTTTCAACCTAGCCCGAACTGCCATCCCGCAGGCCTGTCACCGCCCCTAACCTCAGCTCACCGCCATGCCCATGACGGTACGCACGAAGAAGCTGTCATGCCGTCTCGTGCGTCTTCCGCAAGCCTCCGGGTTCTGCAATCCCAATGGGAGTGTGAGACATGAATACCTACCCCTTTGACGAGCAGAAGGACCTGCTGCGTTGGCAAGACGTCTGCTACGGAGCGTCACCCCTGATCTACATTCACGGCCTGGGCTGCGCATCGACCAGTGACTACCCCGCGGTCATCGCATCGGACGCCTATTGCCGGCGCCGCTCCTGGCTGGTGGACCTGCCCGGCGCCGGTTTCAGCGACAAGCCCGACGCCACCCTCTACGGCACAACCGCCCAGGCCCAGACGCTGGAAAGCTGGATTCTCAGCACCGGCGTCAACCGCTGCGGCCTGTTCGGCCACAGCGCCGGCGCCTTCATCGCTCTCAAGCTCGCAGCCGCCCTGCCAAACAAGGTCAACAAGCTGATCCTCTGCCAACCCGGTCTCAGCGACTATGGCATTGCCCTGCTCGAATCCATCACCTCCATGAGTGAGAGCGAGTTTGTCGCCATCGGCTTTTCACAGCTGCTCGAACGACTCGGGGAAGACGGCGACAACGAAGCCTGGCTCGGCCCTTTCCAGATCTGCTCACCCCAGGCCATCTACCAGTGGGCCGGCGCGGCGCTCGCCGACTACGACGCAGGCGCGTGGATCGAGGCGCTGAAAATGCTGCGTACCCCCAGGAAGGCCGTGATCCTCTCGGACAACACACCGCTCAACGACATCCGTCTGTATCACCAGGCCGGCTGCCGGGTTGAGATCGTTGCCCATAGCGGGCACATGATCGCCTACGACAACCCGGATGGCCTGGCGCAGGCAATTTCCCACCTCGCCTGTTAGACCCGCGAGGTGCCGCACCGGCGCCCCCGGAACGAGGCGCCGGTGCCAGCCATTACAGGATCGACAGCGGGTAGTCGACGATCAGGCGGAACTCGTTGACGTCGCCCTCGGCCTGGTCGGCGTTGCCACGATGGATCGCCTCGCGCAGGCGCAAGGACAGGTCCTTCGCCGGCCCGGACTGCACCACGTACTTCGCTTCCAGGTTGGTCTCGTGGTGCTTGCCGTCCTCACCATAGCCATAGCCGCGATACGGGCTGTCGGCGGCCATCTTGCTGCCGTCGATGCCATGGCCGTTGACGTAGCGGGCCATGAAGCTCAGGCCGGGGATGCCGTAGGTGGCCATCGCCAGGTCGTAGCGCATCTGCCAGGACTTCTCTTCCGGACCGTTGAAGTCCGAGTACTGGATGGAGTTGGCGAGAAAGATCGAGTCGCCCGTGTCGCCGGGGCCGTTGACGCCGAAGGCCACGTAGTCGAACGGCGTATCGCCGTGGACCTTCTGGTACGCCAGCGTCAGGGTATGCGCGGTGAGGAAGGTGTACGCAGCAGCGGCGGACCAGGTGGTGTTGCTGATCTCGCCGGCCTTGGCGCTGCCGTCGTCATTGGTGCGGTAGAGGTTGAAGTCGAAGTTCAGCGACTGGTCATCCGCCAGCGGCAGCGTGTAGTTGGCGTTGCCGTAGTACTGGCGCCACACGTCTTCGAGTTTGGACGCATACAGCGAGAAGTTCAGCGCGTCGTTGACCGCGTACTTGCCGCCCACGTAGTCGATGCTGCTGGCCTCGACGTTGGCGTAGGAGGCCCAGATGCCGTGGTCGCCGTTGGTGGTCACCGGGCCGTTGCCACCGGTGAAGTGGCCGCCGTCCAGATCCAGCCCGGCGATCTCGCTGCTGAGCACGTTGAAGCCGGTGGCGGTCTGCGGGAACAGGCGGGTGCCGCCGGCGGCGAACACCGGTGCGGTGGGCTGCAGATCGCCCCAGCGCAGTTCGGTTTTCGACACACGCAGCTTCACCGCGCCGCCGGCACGGCCGTACTCGCTTTCCGGCGAGCCATCGTCACGCACCGGCAGGTTGCCGGTGCCGGAGGTGCCGGCGCCGCCATCCAGGCGGATACCCCAGTTACCGAAGGCCTCGACACCGAAACCTACCGTGCCCTGGGTGAAGCCGGAGCTGTAGTTCAGCGTGAAGCCCTGGGTCCAGTCCTTGCGGTCACCCGCCCCGGACTTGCGATCGCTGTTGTAGTAGTAATTGCGCATCAGCAGCGAAGCGCTGCTGCCTTCGATGAAGCCGGTGGCTTCGGACTGGTCGGAAACGGCGGCGGCTTGCGCCAACTGGAACGGAATGCCGGCGAGTGATGCACTGACACAGGCACCGAGCATTGAAAGACGGAACGCGGACATCTGCTACCCCTTTGTTGGACTTGTCTTGGCAGGTGTATCGAGTGACTTCTGAACAACTTTCTTATGTTTCCCCGCCCTAGGCAGAGCGAGCGAAGAGATAACAATCCGCCGTCTGCGTCTCCAACCAGCAGTGTCGATAGTCGATATCGAGACGAATGATTAAGCATTTTCCAGCCGCGCCATTAAGCTTGCGCCCCGATGAAGAACATGAGTCCCGGATGCCCGCTCCAGAGCCTCCGGAGGATTGCTCCACTTCATCATCCTTTGGTTTGGCCGCCTCCCCAGGCGGCCTTTTTTTGCCTGAAGGAAAGTTATGGAACAGCCGTTCCAGACCATTTCCGGATAATTATCCCGGCCACTTTCCGAGTTATCCGGACGGTACTTTCCGCGAACTTCCCCTGAACTTGGCCGGGCAACTTCCGCAGGATCGGGCAACCCTTGCGCCAGCCGGAAATTCACCCGGTACGCCGTTCATCCCCTGCCTTGCGCCGCCCCCAACGAGTCACTTGCGCAAAGCAAGTGACCGCTTTAAATTACGACCATAATCTTTTTCAGCCAGACCTTGCCTGTCGCCTTGCCAGGCCCGAGACAAGGCGGCCCAATTAGATGACGACTCTCATGTAAAGGGTGCGACCATGCGCAGAACCAGCTTCGACCACCTGCCCTGCCCGGTAGCCCAGGCGCTGGACCTGATCGGCGACAGCTGGAACGTGCTGATCCTGCGCGAAGCCTTCTACGGCTCCACCCGCTTCGACCAGTTCCTCGCACGATTGGGCATTGCCAGCAACGTGCTCACCCGCCGCCTGCGCGCCCTGGTGGATAGCGGGCTGTTGCAGCGCCGCCAGTACAACGATCACCCGCCGCGCTTCGACTACCTGCTCACCGAGCGCGGCCGCGACCTGCGCCCGGTGCTGCTGACGCTGCTGCAATGGGGCAAGCGCCACGCCGGCATGGCCAGCACCGCCGAACTGGTGGACACCCGCAGCGGCCGCCCGGTGCGCATCGCCCTGGTGGATGCCGACAGCGGCGAGCCCATCGGCCCGCAGCACCAGATTCACCGCCGCGAGGGCGACCGACTCGTCCCCGTCTTCCCGCAAGCGAACTCCCAGAACATCCCCCAAGCCGATCACGCCTGAGCGAGGCCGCCATGAACCAGCCCGTCACCCTCCCCGCCACGCCTGCCGTCGACACGGCCAGAGCGAAATCCCGCAAGGCGCTCAAGCTGGCCATCGCCACCGCCGCCATCCTCGGCGCCGCCGCCTACGTCGGACACTGGTGGCTCGACGGGCGCTTCCTGGAAAAGACCGACGATGCCTACGTCGGCGGCGACGTCACCGTCATCAGCCCGCGCGTGGCCGGCTACATCGCCGAGCTGAAAGTGAGCGACAACCAGTTGGTGCACGCCGGCGACCTGCTCGCTCGTATCGACGACCGTGACTACCGTGCCGCGCTGGCCAAGGCCGAGGGCGCGGTGCATGCCGAGGAGGCAGCGCTGGGCAATGTCGACGCCCAGGCCTCGCTGCAGGACGCGCTGATCCGCCAGAGCCAGGCGGAGATCGACGCGGCCGCCGCCGAAGAGGTTCGCACCCACGACGACCAGCGTCGCTACGCCACCCTGGTGCGCACCAACGCCGTATCGGTGGAGGCCGCGCAGCGCGCCGACGCCAGCTTCAAATCCGCCCGCGCCAACAGCGACAAGGCCCGCGCCAGCCTGCTCGCCGCGCGTCGCCAGCTGGACGTGATCCACAGCCAGCGGCAGCAGGCCCAGGCAGCGCTGGAGCAGGCCGTAGCCGCCCGTGACCTGGCCCGCCTGGACCTCAGCTACACCGAACTGCGCGCCCCGGTGGACGGCTACATCGGCAACCGCCGCGCACGGGTCGGCAGCTACGTCGCCGCCGGTACCCAGCTGCTCGCCGTGGTGCCCGCACAGGGCCTGTGGGTGGACGCCAATTTCAAGGAAGACCAACTGGCGCGCATGCAGCCCGGCCAGGCGGTGACCATCGAGGCCGACATCCTGCCCGGCAAGGTCTTCCACGGCCACCTGGACAGCCTCGCCCCGGCCACCGGCGCGCAGTTCAGCATCCTCCCGCCGGAGAACGCCACCGGCAACTTCACCAAGATCGTCCAGCGCGTGCCGGTGCGCGTGCACCTGGACGATGCCGACGGCCGCCTGGGCAACCTGCGCCCCGGCCTCTCGGTACTGGTGGAAGTGGATACCCGTGCCCACGCGCACGATGCCGCCGACCAGCGCGTCGTCCTGAGCAACCAGCCGTGAACCTCTCCGCCAGCAAGCTGTGGATCGCAAAGCACTGGAGCAGCGAGGTGATCCCGGTGGAGAGTCTTTCCACCGGCCGCAAAGTCATCTCCTTTGCCTGCATGTGCCTGGGGATGTTCATCGCCCTGCTGGACATCCAGATCGTCTCCGCGTCGCTGCGCGACATCGGCGGCGGGTTATCGGCGGGTGCCGATGAACTGGCCTGGGTGCAGACCAGCTACCTGATCGCCGAGATCATCGTCATCCCGCTCTCCGGCTGGCTGTCCAAGGTGCTCTCCACGCGCTGGCTGTTCGCCGCCTCGGCACTGGGCTTCACCCTTACCAGCCTGCTCTGCGCCATGGCCTGGAACATCCAGAGCATGATCGCCTTCCGCGCGCTGCAGGGCTTCCTCGGTGGTTCGATGATCCCCATGGTGTTCACCACCGGCTTCCTCTACTTCGACGGCAAGCAGCGGGTGATAGTCGCCGCCACCATCGGCGCCATCGCCTCCCTGGCGCCGACTCTCGGGCCGGTGGTCGGCGGCTGGATCACCGACATTTCCTCCTGGCCCTGGCTGTTCTATATCAACCTGGTGCCGGGGCTGTTCGTCGCCATCGTGGTGCCGGTCATGGTGCGTATCGACAAGCCCGACCTGTCGCTGCTCAAGGGCGCCGACTACCCGGCGATTCTGCTGATGGCGCTGTTCCTCGGCTGCCTGGAATACACCCTGGAGGAAGGCCCGCGCTGGAACTGGTTCAGCGACGACACCATCGTTGCCACCGCGTGGATTTCCGCACTATGCGGCATTGCCTTCATCTACCGCAGCCTGACCGCCGCGCACCCCATAGTCGACCTGCGCGCCCTGAGGGAACGCAACTTCGCCCTCGGCTGCCTGTTCAGCTTCGTCACCGGCATCGGCATCTTCGCCACCATCTACCTGACCCCGCTGTTCCTCGGCCGGGTGCGCGGCTACGGCGCGCTGGACATCGGCCTGGCGATCTTCTCCACGGGCATCTTCCAGATCATGAGCATCCCGCTCTACGCCGCCCTCGCCCGGCGCGTCGACCTGCGCTGGATACTGTTGCTGGGGATGGTGATGTTCACCCTGTCGATGTATGAATTCGCCCCACTGACCCACGACTGGGGCGCGGGCCAGCTGATGTTCCCGCAGGCCCTGCGCGGCATGGCGCAGCAGTTCTGCGTAGCGCCCACCGTGACGCTGGCACTGGGCTCACTGCCGCCGGAGCGCCTGAAGCTCGCCTCCGGGCTGTTCAACCTGATGCGCAACCTGGGCGGCGCCATCGGCATCGCCGCCTGCGCCACGGTGCTCAACGACCGCGCCAACCTGCACTTCCTGCGCCTGGCGGAGCACCTGAACAGCGGCAACGAAGCGCTCAACCACTGGCTGGCGCCCTCCATGGAGCTCAACGGTGAACCGTCGCAGCAGGCGCTCAAGCACCTGTGGAACCTGACCTGGCGCGAGGCGCAGACGCTAACCTTCGCCGATGCCTTCCTGCTGGTCGGCGCGTGCTTCGCGGTGACGCTGCTGCTGGTGCCACTGATGCGCAGGATTGCTCCGCCCACGCAGCCCAGCGCGGACAGTCACTGAGCCGCCATCAGCTCCTCGAGAAAGGCGACGAACACGCGGATGCGGCTGGATTCACGCAGGCTCGGCGGGTACAGCACGTTGATGCTGCCCACGGTGTTGCCGGGATAGGAGTCGTACGCGGGCAGCAACCGTACCAGCCGCCCGGCGCGGACGTCTTCGGCCACCAGCCAGTCCGACAGCAGCGCGATACCGCCGCCGCCCAGCGCGGTCTCGCGCAGGACATCGGCATTGTTGCTCTGCAGGCGGCCCTGCACGTTGAGCGGCCAGGTGTCCTGGCCGTCACTGCAGGTCCAGGTCAGGTGTGCGCCGCCGTAGTCGAAGCGCAGGCACTGGTGCTCCATCAGGTCCAGCGGGTGGGCCGGTGTGCCGGCGCGCTGCAGGTAGTCGGGGCTCGCCACCAGCCAGCGCTGGAACTGGCCGATGGGGCGGCTGATGATGTCGTCGCTGGTAAGGCTCGAGCCCAGGCGCACGGAGAGGTCGATCTGCTGTTTCGGCAGGTCGGTGATCTGGTCGCTCAGGGACAGGCTGACCTCCAGCTCCGGGTACTGCGCCAGCAGGCGCCCCAGGTGCGGGGCGATGACCCGGCGACCGAACTCCACCGGCACGCTGACGCGCAGCCGCCCTTTCGCCTCGCGGCCACGGTCGCTGACCAGGCCGTCGGCTTCCACCAGCGCCTCGAGGATTTCCACGGCCTTGTCGTAGTATGCCTGCCCGGCGAGCGTCGGGCTGCTGTGGCGGGTGGTGCGGTTGAGCAGCGTGGCGCCCAGCTCCGCTTCCAGCGCCGCCACCTGGCGGGTCACCGAGGAGGTTGCCACGCCGAGCTTGCGGGCCGCCGCCGAGTAGCCGCCACAACGGACGGTCTCGACGAACATCGACAGGGCCTGCAGTTTGTCCATGGCGGCACTCCGGGAGCGGGAAACCCCGGAGTGTACCCAATCACCCCTGCGCTCGCCTTGCACGCCTGTGCTCTCAGGCGTGGCTGTCGCCGCGCAGCAGGAAGAGCAAGGTGGCGATGGTCGGGACAACCGCCGCGCCGATGGCGAACGGCGTCCAGCTGATGGCTTCGTAGAGCGGGCTGGCGACCAGCGAACCGAGTGCACCGCCGACGAAGATGCTGGTCATGTACACCGCGTTCAGGCGCGCACGGCTGTGCGGGTCGAGGGCGTACACCTCGCGCTGGCCGAGCACCATGTTCAGCTGCACGGCGAAATCCAGCAGCACCGCGCACACCACCAGCCAGAAGAACCCCGCACCGGGCAGCGCGCCGAGCAACAGCGCGAACGGCGCCAGCAGCAGCGCCACCAGGGTGCCCTTGAAGGTATGCCCGGCATCGGCCAGCCGTCCGGCGATGGGCGCGGCAACGGCTCCGACCGCGCCGACCAGGGCGAACAGCGCGACCTGGGTCTGACTGAAGCCGTGGTGGCGGATCAGCTCGATGGGGGCGATGGTCCAGAAGGCGCTGAAAGCGGCAAACAGCAGGCCCTGATAAAGCGCGCGCTCACGCAGCACAGCGTAGCGCCGCGCCAGGGAGAACACCGAACCGATCAGCTGCGGGTAGGTCGCGCTGTGGGCCGGCACGCGGCGCGGCAGCGCCACCGCCATCACCAGCGCGATCACCAGCATCAGCACGGACGCGGCGAGAAACACTCCGCGCCAGCCGAAGACTTCCGCCACCAGGCTGGACACCGGCCGCGACAGCAGGATGCCCAGCAACAGGCCGCCCATGATGTTGCCCACCACACGGCCACGGGCCTCCTCCGGCGCCAGGTGCGCGGCCAGCGGCACGAGGATCTGCACCGCCACCGAGGTCAGGCCGATCAGCAGTGCGCAGGCCAGCAGCACCGACGGCGAATTCGCCAGCCCGGCGCCGGCCAGGCACAGCGCCACGGCCAGGGTGAAGCCGATCACCAGCTTGCGGTTTTCCAGCAGGTCCGCCAGCGGCACCAGAAACAGCAGGCCAATGGCGTAGCCGAACTGCGTCAGCGAGACGATCAGGCTGGCTTTTTCGGTGGAGAGGCCAATCGCCGGGGCAATCAGCTCGACGATGGGTTGCGCGTAATACAGGTTGGCGACGACGGCGCCGCAGCAGAACGCGAGCAGCACCACCATTGCCGAGGACAGGGTCGGCTGCGCGTGGTCGGCCGGAAGGGAATTCGAAGCGGGGTTCATGACCATTCCTTGTGGGAAAAACAGTGGCGCCAGCCTATGCCGGCAGCCTCCCGCGCAGAATCGGTCGGGCCGGCAATACAGCGGTGCGCGAAACGCAACGCTGCCTGCCGGCGCGGGCCTCAGGCCATGTCGCTGTTGCTGAACTCCTCGGCGAGGAAGTCGATCAGCGTGCGCACCGAGGGCAGCAGGCCACGGCGCGAAGGGAAGATCGCATGGACGATGCCGCACTTGGGCGACCAGCCCGGCAGCAACTCCACCAACCGGCCGGCGGCCAGGTCCTCGCGCACCGCCACACGCGGCACGTGGGCGATGCCGACACCGGCAATCACCGCGTTGCGCAGGGCCAGCAGGTCATCGGTGACCATCCGCGGCTTGTGCGATATGAGCAGGCGCTCGCCCTCTTCATTGAACAGCTCCCACTGGTATTCGCGCTGCATGCCGCCCCAATGCAGGCTGGGCAGCTGGCCGAAGCCCAGCGGCGAGCTGTCGCCGGCCATGCGTTCGAGGAAGTCCGGGCGCCCCACCAGGCACTGGGTGCTGTTGCCCAGCACCTTCATCACCATGTCGGTGTTCTCCAGCGGCGGGAAGCGCACCCGCAGGGCGATGTCGAAACCCTCATGGAGCAGGTCGACGCGGCGGTTGGTGCTCTCGATGAACAGCTCCACCAGCGGGTACCTGAGCATGTAGCGGGTGAGCATCGGCCCGACCCAGGAGTTGAGCAGCGTCGTCGGGCACGCCAGCCGCACCAGTCCGCGCGGCTCGGCGCGGTTGCGTTCGATGACCTCGGAAGCGCCTTCCGCCTCGATGCGCATGGCCACGCAGCGCTGGTAGTACTCCTGGCCGATCTCGGTCAGCGAGCAGTGCCGGCTGGTGCGATGCAGCAGGCGAACGCCGAGGCGCTCCTCCAGCTGGGCGATGCGCCGGCTGAGCTTGGACTTGGGGATGTCCAGCGCGCGGCCGGCAGCGGCGAAACCACCCTGCTCCACCACCTGGGTGAAGTAATAGAGGGTGTTGAGGTCTTCCATGGATCGTTCTCCGCATGGAACGCTGGGAAAGCTGCGGAGCTTACCGCATCGCGCGGTGCACCGAACTCCCCCTGCAGGAGCGGGCCATGCCCCCGACAGCGCCTGTAAGGCGCTGCTGAAGCCCGCGCGATATCCCGCCGTTTTCCACGAATCTTCCCACCCGCCAACCGCCTTGTGGGCCTACACGAGCCATCGCTAGATTCCAACCCGCCACGGTCAATCCCGTGGTCGGGTTTGGTGACCTGATAACCAGCGCGATTGCGCTGAAAGTGCATGCGAAGACGGCGAATCGTTTTCGTAGGCCCCCACGCAACTGTAGAAAACTACAGCGCTGATATGGCGGATCGCGTGGGGAGGCCCTCGGGCCTGCCGGCTCTGGTTCCGGTTCACCAACCCCACGCGGTCCGCCTCCCTTTTCGGGATGGCGGCTCTCTCCCCGAGTTGGAGTACCTGCCATGGATGCCCTGATTACCGTCACCGCCATGACCTTCCTGCGCCACAACCGCCCCGTACGCGGCGTGATGATCGACAACCAGCCCTGGTTCGTCGGCACCGACGTCGCCCGCCTGCTCGGCCTGCACCACCCCACCGTCCTCGCCCGCCGCCTGGAACAAGGCGAAGCCAGGACCGTGCGCCTGCTGTGCAACAGCGGCAACGAGGAACAAGTCGAAGTCATCAGCGAAGCGGCGCTGTACATGGCGTTCTACCGCCACAGCCACCCGGAAAACCGCACCCTTCGCCAATGGTTCAGTCACGAGGTGATCCCGCAGCTGCGCGACGAGCACACGCAATGCCCGCACCAGCCACGGCGCATGCGCATGACCTGGCTGGACGGCTTCGTCACCGTGCTCGACTGGCAGGGCGAAGTCTGGGTTCCGCTGGACGACCTGCCGACCTTCACTCGCATCAACGGCAAGCCAAAGGGTCCGCGCGGTTTCTGGAAGCGCTGAGTGGCCAGCCGATCCGCAGCAGGCTCGTCGCCAGGGCACTCCCGAGTCGGCGACGAGCAGCCTGTTTGAAAGACGTGGCAACAAACGCCGGGTTGATCGGCTTCGGCCGTCACACCTAGAATCACCGGGCTCGATTTCCGGGCATTCCTTTCTGATCCGTTGAGACAGGCTTCATGTTGGAGATAGCAGTAATCCGATAACCCCCTTCGCCTTGCCGACAAGGCGGGCCGGTTATCGATGCGCACAAACGCTGGCAGACACCACCTCGTGTCTGCGGTTTCTACGCACCTACTGCATTCAGGTTTCCATCATGAATATTTCCAGACCGGAACAACGGACCCTGCACGTCCTCGCCAAGGGCGGCCACATTTCCTTCCAGCGCGACGACGCCGGACGCGTCGTCTTCGTCGAGTGCTATACCCGTGACGGGTATGTACTGGCCGACTGCACCCTGGCTGTCTTCAGGAAGCTCAGGGACAAGCGCCTGATCATCTCGCGCGGCGGTTCACCCTACCGGATCAACGCCACAGGCCTGGGCGCCGTGCGCCCACAACTGGACAACCGCTGACCCACCAAAGGCCGGGCCGGCTTCGCGCGCCCGGCCACCTGCACAAGGGAACTACACCATGCCTTACGAGATTCGCCGGGAACGGCCTGAAGATGTCGCCGTCATTGCCGAAGTAACCACCGCCGCCTTCGCCGTGGCCGAACACCGCAGCGGCACCGAAGGTGCCATCGTCGATGCCTTGCGCACGGCCGGGGCGCTGAGCGTTTCCCTGGTCGCCACGTTGGAGGGCGAGGTGGTCGGCCATGTGGCTTTCTCGCCCGTCACCCTGGACGGCGCGGACCTCGGCTGGTACGGCCTGGGGCCGGTCTCGGTGCGGCCGGACCTGCACGGCCGGGGCATCGGTGCCGCGCTGATTCGCGCCGGGCTGGAGCGCCTGAACGCCCTGGGTGCGAATGGCTGCGTGGTGCTCGGCGACCCGGCCTACTACCCGCGCTTCGGCTTTCGCCAGGACCCGGCGATCCAGTATGCGGGCGTGCCGCCGGAATACTTCATGGCGCTGTCGCTGGACGGCTCGAAGGCCGCCGGACAGGTTGCCTACCACAGCGGTTTCTCCGCCACCTGAAGACGAGAACAGTCGCCATGTCTCCATCGATCAGCACGGCATCGATCCGCCCCGCCACCCCGGCGGACATCGACACCCTCTTCGACATCCGCACCAGCGTGCGGGAGAACCACCTGAGCCGCGAGCAGATGGCCGATATGGGCATCACGCCGCAGGTGCTGGCCGAGGCAATTGAATCTGCGCCTTGCGCGTGGGTCGCCGAGATCGACGGTATTGCCGGCGGCTTCGCCATGGTGGATACCGAAGAGGGAGAACTCTTCGCCCTGTTCGTACGCCCGGAGTTCGAGGGCCAGGGCATGGGTCGGCTTTTGCTGGCGGCGGCCGAGGAGCAGTTGTTCCGTAAGCACGGGAGCATCTGGCTGGTGACCGATGGTGGCGATGGCATTCGCGCCAATGCGTTCTACCGCCGCCACGGCTGGCAACTCGCCGAGCGCGTGGATGAGCGGGATGTGCGCTACGAGAAGTCCCGCCCCTGACCGTGAATTCTCACTGTAGGAGCGGGCCCTGCCCGCGATCCGCCGGCAGGGCCGGTGGCGGATCAAACAGCTGAATGTCAGGCGAACGTCATCACTGGTTCCAGACCGCGCCTTACAGGCGCTGTGCCCGGGCGTGGCCCGCTCCTGCAGGAAACGACGTGCCTGACAGGAAGCACCGTCACAGCAGCGACTTGCCCTGGCTGAGGACCTTGTCGCACACCTGCTTGGTGACCTTTTCCTTGATGCCGCTGCCGGACAGGTCAAGGCTCTTGCCGTCGCTGCCGGTAAGGATGCCCTTGGCGCCATCCTTGTAGCCGCTGTCACTGGTGGTGGTGTTGCCCGGCAGCTTGCCCAGCAGCTTGTCCTTCACCTGGGTGGCGGCATCGGCGTTGAGGTAGTTGTTCTTCGCGCAATATTCCAGCAAGCCGGCGACGTTGCTGCTGCTCGACGACGCGGACGGCAGGCTGCCAAGGCCGCCGAGCTGGCCGGCGACATCGCCGAGGGACGCGGCCTGGACCATCGACCAGGGCAGCAAGGCGGCGAGGACAGTAGGAATCAGTTTGCGGGCATTCATGGGATTCTCCTGTTCATGGGGCGCTCCTGGTTGCGTTCGACGCAACGCGAGGCGCCACTGCGAGTGTAGACACCCCTGCGCGCCAACTCAGTACCCCACCGACTTCAGCACCTCGTCCATGTCGAGGCTCGGCGGCCGGCCGAGGAACATCAGCAGCTGGTCGGTACGGTTGGTGAAGAAGCCGTCCACGCCGGCCTTGGTGAGCTTGTCGAAGTCCACCGAGTCGTCGACGGTGTAGGCATGCACGAACAGGCCACGCTCGTGGGCGGCCTGGTTCATCCACGGCTGCACCAGGTCCATGTAGCTCTGGTCGCCACGGGCGGTCAGGGTCGCCGAAGGGCCCGTGCCCAGCGCGCCATGGGCCTTGGCCCAGTCCAGCCAGGCAAAGAACTCTTCCCTGGACTTCACCTCCTGCCGGGCATAGAAGTCCGCCTTGATCTTCTCTCCGGACTGGGCAAAGGTCGTCGGGCTCTTCGCCGCCATATAGCCATCGCCAGTCCACAGCAGCAGGATCTTCGGCACCTTCGGCATGCTCTTCTGCAGCAGTTCGAGGCTGCTCTTCTCGAAGGTCTGCAGGACGATCTTGCCTTGCGGCTCGCCGTCCGCGTTGAGCCAGCCGCGGTTTTCCAGGGTCTTGCGCAGGTCTTCCTCGATGCCGGGGAACTGCCCCGGCGCCTTGGTTTCCAGGTACAGGCCGGGGGTTTCGCCGCCGCCTTCGGCGATGTCGATCAACTCGTCCAGGGTGAGGATGCGCAGCCCCGCGTACTTGGAGCGGGCGCGCTCGGGATAGATGGCGTTGAACCAGCTGCCGGCATCCAGGCGCTTGAGTTCGGCCAGGGTGAACTTGCTCACCGGGTCCTTCTCGCGGCCGGGGAAGACCTTGGCGATGTTGGTGGTGCGCTCCAGGGTGTCGTCATGCACGGCCACCAGCACGCCGTCGCTGGTGCGCTGCAGGTCCGCCTCCAGGTAGTCCGCGCCCAGGTCACGGGCTGCGAGATAGGCCGGCGCGGTTTCCTCCGGCGCATCGTGGGAAGCGCCGCGGTGGGCGATCACCGCCGGCCAGGGAACGCCGGCGGCCTCGCTGAGGGCGCGGCCGGGAGACTCCTCGGCGCTGGCGGTGAAACTGGCGGCGGCCAGTGCGATGGAGCCCAGTACAGCGATGATGCGACGGCGCATGTGCGAAACCCCTTTGGCTGGGTAACGGATAAGCGGCTCAGTCTGCCGGCGGCCTGTGAAGCTCTTGCGACGGCCAGCCCACTCATGAACGACAAGGCCCGCGGACGATCGCTCGTCCGCGGGCCCTTTGCCCTTCCCTGCCCGATCAGCGCGGCAGGTCGAAGCGGTCGAGGTTCATCACCTTGGTCCAGGCCTTGACGAAGTCATGGACGAACTTGCGTTCGCCGTCCGAGCAACCATAGACCTCCGACAGCGCCCGCAGCTGAGAGTTTGAACCCAGTAGCAGGTCAATGCGGCTGCCGGCCCACCGGGCTTCGCCGGTCTTGCGGTCGCGGCCTTCGAACTCGGTGTTGTCCGCCGAGGTCGGTTTCCACACGGTGCCCATGTCCAGCAGGTTGACGAAGAAGTCGTTGCTGAGGGTGCCGGGGCGCGCGGTGAACACGCCGTTCTGCGAGCCGCCGGTGTTGGCACCGAGCACCCGCAGGCCGCCGATCAGCGCGGTGACTTCCGGCGCGGTCAGGGTCAGCAGCTGCGCCTTGTCGATCAGCAGCGCTTCGGCCGGCACAGCGAACTTCGCCTTCTGGAAGTTGCGGAAGGCATCGGCCACCGGCTCCAGCATGCCCACCGAGTGCACGTCGGTCTGCTCCTGGCTGGCGTCCATGCGGCCCGGTGCGAACGGCACGCTGACCTTGTGGCCACCCTTGCGCGCCGCCTCTTCCACGCCTGCATCGCCGGCCAGGACGATCAGGTCGGCCAGGGATATCTTCTTGCCGCCGGCGGCGGATGCGTTGAATTCGGCCTGGATTTCCTCCAGCGCGCCGAGCACCCTGGCCAGCTGTTCGGGCTGGTTCACCGGCCAGTCCTTCTGCGGCGCCAGGCGGATGCGCGCGCCATTGGCGCCGCCGCGCTTGTCGGAGCCACGGAAGGTCGAGGCCGAGGCCCAGGCGGTGGAGACCAGTTCGGAAACCGACAGGCCCGAGGCCAGCACCTTGGCCTTGAGCGCGGCGATGTCCTGCTCGTCCACCAGCGGGTGGTTGACCGCCGGGATCGGGTCCTGCCAGATCAGCTCCTCTTTCGGCACTTCCGGCCCCAGGTAGCGAGCCAGCGGGCCCATGTCGCGGTGGGTGAGCTTGAACCAGGCACGGGCAAAAGCGTCGGCGAACGCGTCGGGATCTTCGTAGAAACGACGGGAAATCTTCTCGTAGATCGGATCGACACGCAGCGAGATGTCGGTGGTGAGCATCGACGGTGCACGGCGCTTGGACTTGTCGTGAGCATCGGGAATGCTGCCGGCGCCCGCGCCGTTCTTCGGCTGCCACTGGTGGGCGCCGGCCGGGCTCTTGGTCAGCTCCCATTCGTAGCCGAACAGGTTCCAGAAGAAGTTGTTGCTCCAGCGCGTCGGCGTGGACGTCCAGGTGACTTCCAGGCCGCTGGTGATGGCATCGCCACCGGAGCCCGTGCCGAAGGTGCTGACCCAGCCCAGGCCCTGGCTTTCCAGGCCGCCGGCTTCCGGGTCGGCGCCGACGTTGTCCGCCGGACCTGCGCCATGGGTCTTGCCGAAGGTGTGGCCGCCGGCAATCAGGGCGACGGTTTCCTCGTCGTCCATGGCCATGCGCGCGAAGGTCTCGCGAATGTCACGGGCGGCGGCCACCGGGTCGGGGTTGCCGTTGGGGCCTTCGGGGTTCACGTAGATCAGGCCCATCTGCACAGCGGCCAGGGGATTTTCCAGGTCACGCTCGCCGGTGTAGCGCTTGTCGCCGCCCAGCCAGGTGGTCTCTTCGCCCCAGTACACGTCCATGTCCGGTTCCCAGACGTCCTCACGGCCGCCGGCGAAGCCGAAGGTCTTGAAGCCCATGGATTCCAGGGCGACGTTGCCGGTAAGGACGATCAGGTCGGCCCAGGACAGTTTGGCGCCGTACTTCTGCTTGATCGGCCAGATGAGCCGGCGGGCCTTGTCCAGGCTGACGTTGTCCGGCCAGCTGTTGAGCGGGGCGAAGCGCTGCTGGCCACGCCCGGCACCGCCACGGCCGTCGCCGATGCGGTAGGTACCGGCGGCGTGCCAGGCCATGCGGATGAACAGCGGGCCGTAGTGGCCGAAGTCGGCCGGCCACCAGTCCTGGGAGTCGGTCATCACGGCGCGCAGGTCGGCCTTGACCGCTTCCAGGTCGAGGGTCTTGAAGGCCTCGGCGTAGTTGAAGTCCTCACCCATGGGGTTGGACTTGGAAGAATGCTGGTGCAGCAGGTCCAGCCTCAGCTGGTTGGGCCACCAGTCACGGTTCGATGTGCCACCACCGGCGGTCTGGTGGAAGGGGCAGCTACCTTTCTTTTCTTCACTCATTGCAGGCTCCTTGTGAGCGCCTGGCGCGGCGCTTCGTATACGCACAACCCATCAGAAGATAGATCAAACGGGACGGGCTGCTATTGCAGTTATTGATCGGCTCGAGCGGTAAAAGGCTATCGATGCGGGGATGGCGAAAAGCCGTGTTACAGAGGGGTGTGCCGGCAGGATCGTTGCGGGGAGGGTCGCGGGCATGGCCCGCTCCTTCAATCCTGGGGTCGGCGCCCTCGCTTTTTCAGGAGCGGGCCACGCCCGCGAACCCGAAAAGGGATCGCTGACAAAACCCGCTCCTGTGCTCAGGTCAACATCAGAACGCGAAGCACGAACAACCGAAGGCGCCCCAGAACCCGGCGAAGTCACTCACCGGGACATCCCTGGTACGCGCGCGCTCGTGGCTGTGGCCGTGCACGCCGCAGGAGCCGACGCACTGGTGCACGGCCTGCTGCAGCGGCGCCTGCGGACGCCAGTGACCGGGAACCATGGCCACCGGGGACCATTCCGGCACCACCGGGATGCTCGGCGGGGCCAGCTTGTCGAACTCACGGTCGCCGTGGACGATCTTGCCGCCCACCACGGTGAGCACCGACTCGATGGACTTGATCGCCTCTTCCTCGACGCTGAAGAAGTCCTCCGACAGCACCGCCAGGTCCGCCAGCTGGCCGGCCTTGAGCATGCCCTTCTTGCCCTGCTCGCTGGAGAACCAGGCACTGCCGTGGGTGAACAGCTGGATCGCCACCTCGCGGGACAGGCCCTCCGGGTAGAGGCTCAGGCCGCCCACGGTCTTGCCACTGACCATCCAGTACAGCGAGGTCCAGGGGTTGTAGCTGGACACGCGAGTGGCGTCGGTGCCGGCGCCAACGGGCACGCCTTCGGCCAGCATGCGCTTGATCGGCGGCGTGGCCTCGGCGGCCTGCTTGCCGTAGCGGTCGACGAAGTACTCGCCCTGGAACGCCATGCGGTCCTGGATGGCGATACCGCCGCCCAGCGCCCTCACCCGCTCGATGTTCTTCGGCGTGATGGTCTCGGCGTGGTCGAAGAACCACGGCAGGCCGTTGAACGGGATGTCCAGGTTGACCTTCTCGAACACGTCGAGCATGCGCGAGATGGACTCGTCATAGGTCGCGTGCAGGCGGAACGGCCAGCGCTGCTCGACGAGGTGGCGCACTACCGGCTCCAGCTCCGCTTCCATGGTGCCGGGCAGGTCCGGACGCGGTTCGAGGAAGTCCTCGAAGTCGGCAGCCGAGAACACCAGCATCTCACCCGCGCCGTTGTGGCGCAGGAAGTCGGTGCCCTGGCCGTAGGTCACGCTGGAGGTCCAGTTCCTGAAGTCGGCCAGTTCTTCCTTGGGCTTCTGGGTGAACAGGTTGTAGGCGATGCGCACGGTGAGCTGGTCGGCGTCGGCCAGTTGCTGGATCACCTGGTAGTCGTCCGGGTAGTTCTGGAAGCCGCCGCCAGCGTCGATCACGCTGGTCAGGCCGAGGCGGTTCAGCTCGCGCATGAACTGGCGGGTCGAGTTGACCTGGTACTCCAGCGGCAGCTTCGGTCCCTTGGCCAGGGTCGCGTAGAGAATCATCGCATTCGGGCGGGCGATCAGCATGCCGGTGGGCTCGCCGTTACTGTCGCGGACGATCTCGCCGCCGGGCGGATTCGGCGTGTCTTTCGTGTAGCCAACGACGCGCAGCGCGGCGCGGTTGAGCAGCGCGCGGTCGTACAGGTGCAGGACGAACACCGGGGTATCCGGCGCAGCCTTGTTCAGCTCCTCGATGGTCGGCAGGCGGCGCTCGGCGAACTGGAATTCGTTCCAGCCACCGACCACGCGAACCCACTGCGGCGAGGGCGTGCGCTGGGCCTGCAGGCGCAGCATTTCCAGCGCGTCGGAGAGCGACGGCACGCCCTCCCAGCGCAGTTCGAGGTTGTAGTTCAGGCCGCCGCGGATCAGGTGCAGGTGCGAGTCGTTGAGGCCGGGGATGACGGTACGGCGATTGAGGTCGACCAACTGGGTCGAGGCGTCGCGGTAGGCCATCGCCTGGGCGTCGGTGCCGACGACCAGGAACTTGCCGTCGGCGATGGCCACGGCCGTGGCGTGGGGGCGTTCCGGGTCAACGGTGTGCAGCTTGCCGTTGAACAGGATCAGGTCTGCGTTGCGCTCTGCGTTGCTCATGCTCGTGGCCCTCAGCGTTGCAGGAAGGCCAGCAGGTCTTCGTTGAGTTGCTGCGCATGGGTGACGGCAAATCCATGGGGAGCGCCGGCGTAGACCTTCAGTTCTGCGCCCTTGATCTGCTCGGCGGCCAGCTTGCCGGTGGTCTCGAACGGCACGATCTGGTCGTCGTCACCGTGGATCACCAGGGTCGGCACGTCGACCTTGGCGAGGTCCGCGCGGAAGTCGGTTTCCGAGAACGCGCTGACGCAGTCCACGGTGCCTTTCAGCGACGCCAGCAAGGCGATGTTGAGGGTCTGGGTCAGCACGCCGTCGGAGACCTTCTGGCCATGGTTGGTGCCGTAGAACGGCGCGGCGAAGTCGGCGATGAACTGCGCACGGTCCTGCAGCAGGCCGGCCTTGATGCCGTCGAACACGGCGGTGTCCACACCCTGCGGGAAGTCGGCGGCCTTGCCGAAGATCGGCGTGACGGCGCCCAGCAGCACCAGGCCGGCAACGCGGGAGGTGCCGTGGCGGCCGATGTAGCGGCTGACGTCGCCACCGCCCATGGAGAAGCCGACGAGGGTGACGTCGCGCAGGTCCAGGTGCTCGATCAGGCCGGCGATGTCATCGGCGAAGGTGTCGTAGTCGTAGCCGTTCCACGGCTGGCTGGAACGACCGAAACCGCGACGGTCGAAAGCGATGGTGCGGTAGCCGCGGCTGCTCAGGTACTGCATCTGGTATTCCCACATGTCGCCGTCCAGCGGCCAGCCGTGGCTGAACAGCACGGGTTTGCCGCTGCCCCAGTCCTTGTAATAGATCTCGGTGCCGTCGCGGGTAACGAAAGTGCTCATGGAAACTCCTCTGCCTGCCATGCAGGACGATGTGGGTACTGGCGCCACGTAGACGCCGCGGGAGGGAAAATCAATCGGCGTTGAGCCAGCCGGCGCAGCGACGGGTCACCCAGGGCATGATCAGGTAGACCACCGGAAGGACGATGCACAGGGTCACCAGCAGGTTGCTCGGCACCACCCCGGCCAGTACCGGGAAGCGCTCGAAGGCAGGTCCCCAGAGCGGCGGGATGACCATGGTCAGCGGGCTGATCACCAGGTAGGTGAGCAGCGCCTGCTTCCATTTCGGCGGCTGGCGCACGTTGCCGTGCTCGGGGGTGAACCAGAATTCGGCGTCGTTGTGGATCAGCGGGTGGTCGCCCTCTTCCAGCAACGGCGAAACCTCGTCGATCAGCTCGGCGCGCTCGCGGGAGTCGATCCAGGCCTGCAACTGCGCGGCGGCGGCGAAACGCACCACGGTGGTATACATCGCACCTTCGCCGTCCGGGCGGATCACGTTCACCCCCAGGTGCCCCGGCTGCCGGCGCGCGGCCGAAACCGTGCGGCGCAGCCAGGCCTCGTAGCTGGGCAGGGCTTCGCAACGCACCTTGTGGTGGACCACCAGCGTCACCACGCTGTTCAGATCGATGGTTTCGGCGCTCATGGGTGTTCCGGACTCATGATTGAGGTCCGCTCACTATGGCGGCGGCAACGGTCGTCCTATTGGACGCATGTGCTGGATCGGTGCCGGCCATGGCGGCGGATAACGCTGGCGCGTTATGCGCCCTACGCCCCTGGGCCAACCCCGCCCCGCAGGAAGCGGCAAGCCGGCAGGTGGCCGGGCAGCCGGTGGCGGCGATTCAGTAGTCCATGATGCCGGCCGCCCCGGCACGAACGGAGCCAATCTGCATGAGCGGGCCATGTGCGTGATCGCGGGCATGGCCCGCTTCTACAGGGAAGCACTTGCGTAGGATGGGTGGAGCCTGCGATACCCATGCTGCCCTCGGCTCACGGATATCGATGGGTATCGCTACGCTCCACACCATCCTAGGTTCCTGATCCGCCGCAACGCAGGTGCAAGCGGACGCCCTGCTGGGTCACCAGCGGGCGGCAAGGAATTCCGCCACGCGCCGGTAATAGCCCTCCACCTCCGGCACCAGGTTGCCCATGCGCAGGAAGTCGTGGGTCATCCCGCAGCAACGCTCCGCCTCCACCTCCACGCCCTGCTCCACCAGCGCATGAGCGTAGGCCAGGCCTTCGTCCAGCAACGGATCGAACTCGGCCGCGAACAGCAATGCCGGAGCGCTACCTTGCAAAGCAGCACCGGCATGGACCGGCGAGCAGCGCCAATCACTGCGCTGCGTAACGTCAGGCACGTACTGCTGGTAGAACCAGTCCAGGCTGGCCGTCTCCAGCAGATAGCCCTCGGCAAACAGTTCCTCCGATTCAGTACGCGTGCTGGCGTCCGCTGCCGGATAGAACAGCAGTTGGGCACAGGGCTGCTCGGCGCCCTCGCCCGCCAGCTCGGCGCAGAGCACGGTGGCCAGCGTGGCACCCGCGCTGTCGCCGCCAACGGCAAGGCGGCGCGGGTTCAGGCCGAGGTTAGCGGCGGACTCCAGCAACCAGCTCCAGGCATCACGGGCGTCATGGGTCGCAGCCGGGAACGGTGCCTCCGGCGCCAACCGGTAACCCACCGAAATCACCGCGCAATCGCAGTGCTTCGCCAGCCACCGGCACAGCCCGTCATGGGAATCCAGGCTGCCGACCGTGTAGCCGCCACCGTGGAAATACAGGATCGCCGCGTCACCAGCTCCCACTGGCCGGTACAGACGTACCGGCAGCTGGCGGCTCTCCCGCACCGGGATCAGCAGGTCTTCCACCGGCATCGACGGTGCGCCGGCCTTGAGTGACTCCGAGGAAGCCTCGAAGTCCTGTCGCGCCTGCTCCACCGGCAGTTCGTGCAGCGCCGGCCGGCCAGCGCGACGCCCCTCGTCGACCATGTCCAGAAAGGCGGAAATCTCCGGGTGCAGCATGCCGACCTCTTTCATCATTGCGTTCATACCGTGGCTTGCTCCTGGCGCGCGCCGCTTTCCACCTGGGCGCAGCAATGGCCGATCACCCCTTCCAGTTCCGTGCGCAACTGCGCCATCAGCACCTCGATGCGCGACGGGCGGAACACTCGGCGGCTGAACATGCAGCGCAGCGTCAGCTCGCCGTCATAGACCTGGCCGACGATCTCCAGCCAGTTGTTCATCGGCGTGCTGGCGGCGTAGGTGTCGCCGGGCTTTTCCTGCAGCGGCACAAACAGTGCCTTGTCGTCGAAGCTCTGGTCGAACTGGCCGAGGTAGTTGAAGGTGACGCGCGGCTCGGCGCGGGCGGCGAGCTGGCGGCGCAGCGCGCTGTCGCCCAGATAGCGCAGGGCGCCGTAGCCGATGCCCTTGTCCGGCACCGCGCGCAGTTGCTGGCGGATCGCCGGGATGGCCTGGGCGTAGTCGCCCTGCCCCGGCGTCAGGCGCAGCGGGAACAGGCTGGTGAACCAGCCCAGGGTGCGGCTGTGGTCCACCTCGTCGAGGATGTCCTCGCGGCCGTGGCCTTCCAGGCCGATCAGCACCGAGTCACTGTCGCACCATTGGCAAAGCGTGCGCCCAAGAGCAGTCAGCAGCAGGTCGTTGATCTGCGTGCGATAGGCCTCGGGCGCCACCTTCAGCAGGCGCTGGGTCTGCTGGCGGTCCAGGCGCAGGAACAGCTGCTCCAGGTGCGTCATGCGCTCGGCGCCGCGCGGGTTGTCGCGTTGCGGCTCGCCGAGGCCGGCGGGTTCGGTCTGCTCCAGCCAGTACGGCAGGTCGCCTTGCGCCAGTTGGCTGTCGGCGTAGTCGCGCAGACCCTCGGCCCAGGCGCGGTAGGCGCTGGTGCGTTCGAAGCGCGGCGCCGCCTCGCCAGAGAGCTGCGCAACGTAACGCTGCTGCAGCTCTTCCAGCAGAATGCGCCAGGACACGCCGTCCACGCCCAGGTGGTGGATCACCAGCAGCAGGCGCTGGGTGCCGTCGGCCATGTCGGTCAGCACGCCGCGCAGCAGCCGGCCGTCGCTCAGGTCCAGGCTGCGCTGCGCCTGGTTGGCGATCAGCAGCGCCTCCTCGGCATTCGCCACCTGCCGCTGCCAGAGCAGCGCACCGGTGATCTCGCTGGCCTCGCGATAGCGCTGGCGCCACAGGCCGTCAGCCCCACGGGCGAACGACAGCCGCAGGCTGCCATGCTCGGCCAGCAGGCCTTGCAGCGCCGCTTCCAGCGCCTCGGCGTCGAGGCGCTGGCGGCACTCCAGCAGCACCGCCTGGTTGAAGTGGTTCGGCTCCTCCAGCTGCTGCTCGAACATCCATTGCTGGATCGGCACCAGGCCGAAGGATTCGCCATCGTCGGCCACCGCCACAGACACTGTTGGCGCTGCCTCGGCGACGCTCTCGGCGCGCTCCAGCAGGCCGGCGATGGTCTGGTACTGCAGCAGGTCGCGCAGGCGGATTTCCACGCCCTCGCCCAGCGCCTGGCGCGCGCGGGAGACGATCTGCAGGCTGAGGATGGAGTCGCCGCCCAGGTCGAAGAAGTTGTCGCGGACGCCGACGCGCTCCACTTGCAGCACGTCCTGCCAGATGATCGCCAGGGCACGCTCGCGCTCGTTGCGCGGTGCCTCGTAGGCCTCGCCCTGCCAGGTCGGCTCGGGCAGCGCCTTGCGGTCGATCTTGCCGTTGGGCGACAGCGGGAAGCGCTCCAGCCGGAGGATCTGCGCGGGCACCATGTAGTCCGGCACCTGCTCGCGGAGGAAGTTGCGCAGAGTATCGCCTTCCGCTGCACCGACCACATAGCCGACCAGCTGCTTGCCGCTGATGCCGTCGCGGGCCACTACCAGCGCCTCGCTGACCTGCGGGTGATCCTGCAGGCGCGCCTCGATCTCGCCCAGCTCGATGCGGAAGCCGCGAATCTTCACCTGATGGTCGATGCGCCCGACGTAGTCGATCACGCCATCGGCACGGCCGCGCACCAGGTCGCCGCTGCGGTACAGGCGGCCACCCGCTGCATCGAACGGGTCGGCAACGAAGCGCTCGGCCGTCAGCCCGGCGCGCTGGTGGTAACCGCGCGCCAGACCATCGCCGCCGATGTACAGCTCACCGGCCACACCCAGCGGCACCTGGCGCAGCTGCTCATCGAGGATGTACAGCTTGCGCGCGCCGACGCCCTTGCCGATGGGCGCATAGGCGGCATCGCAGGAGGTGGCGCGGTCAGCCTTCCACAGCAGCGGCGTGACCACGGTTTCCGTGGGGCCGTAGCCGTTTATCAGGTGCTCGGCCCGCAGCGCGCGCTTGGCCAGTTCGAAGCTGGCGTTGGGCACTGCGTCGCCGCCAAAGCAGTAGATGCGCACAGGCGGCGGGTTGCCGTCACGCAGCGCGTGCTCGGCCAGTTGCTGCAGGTACACCGGCGGGAAGGCCGCCACGCTCACTTGTTTGTCGTGCAGGACGCGGTAGGTCTGCTCGGGCGTCCACAGCTCATCGCCGCGCAGCACCAGGCTGCCGCCGTGTACCAGGGTGGTCAGCCAGCGTTCATGGGCGCCGTCGAAGGCGAACGACATGAAATGCAGCTCGCGGGTCGCCGCATCCATCCGGTACAGCTCGCCGATGGCCGCACAGTGCATGGCCAGCGGGCCATGGCTGACCGCAACGCCCTTGGGCTTGCCGGTGGAGCCGGAGGTGTAGATCAGGTAGGCGAGGTTTTCCGGCTCCAGGGCCACCACCGGCAGGTCACTGTCTTCGCCGGTGAGGTCGAGGCTGTCGAGCTCCAGGCAGGTCACGCCCCCCGGCAGCGGCAGGCGCTCGCGCAGGCGGCTGTCGGTGATCAGCAGCGCGATACCGGCGTCACTCATCTGGAACTCCAGGCGCTCGCGCGGGTACTCGGCGTCCAGCGGCACGTAGGCACCGCCAGCCTTGAGCACCGCCAGCAGCGCCAACGGAATGCGCACGCTACGCGGCAGGGCCACGCCGACCCGGACTTCCGGGCCGACACCCAGCGCCATCAGGCGATGGGCCAGGCGATTGGAGTCGCGTTCCAGCGCCGCGTAGTCGACTTCCTCGTCGCCGCAGATCAGCGCTACCTCATCGCCACGCAGCGCAGCCTGGCGGGCAATCGCCAGGTGTACCGGCTCGGCCGGCCGCAGCGACTGGTGCGGGCCACGGCAGGCGGCCAGGGCCGCACGGTCACTGGCGGACAGGCATTGCAGCTCGCCGACGCGCTTGCCGGCGCCGTGCAGCAGGCTCTCCAGCACCTGTTCCATATTGCCGCGCAGGCGCGTTACGGCGGCTGCGCTGAAGTGCGCACGCAGGTACTGGTACTCGATCTCCAGGCGCTCGCCGACGCGCACGGCAAGGTCCATGGGGATGCTGGTCTCGTCCTTCGACTTCAGCTCGCCGAAGCGCGGCCCCTGGGCGCTGCGCAGCACCTCGTCGACCGGATAGTTCTCGAACACGATGATGCTGTCGAACAGCGCCTGCCCGGCCTGACCGGCCCAGCGCTGGATGTCGTACAGCGGCGTGTGCTCGAACTCGCGCACGTCCAGGTTGTAGGCCTGCAGCTCGCGCAGCCAGTCGCCGAGGTCGGCATGCTCGGCCGGCGCCTGGACGATGGGCAGCGTATTGATGAACAGGCCCAGCAGGCTGTCGGCGCCGACCAGTTGCGCAGGACGCCCGGCCACGGTGGCACCGAAGGCCACGCGCTGCTGACCGGTGTAGCGTTGCAGCAGAAGGATCCACGCCGCCTGCACCAGGGTATTGAGCGTTACCCGCTGACTGCGGGCGAAGGCCTTCAGGCGCTCGGTGGCCGCCGCGTCGTAGCGGCTGTATTCCAGGCCGTGGCCGCTGCCTTCGACCGGGCGCGCCAGGCTGTCGGCGAGCACGGTGGGCTGGGCAAAGCCTTGCAGGCGAGCGCTCCAGAAGTCCTGCGCCTGTTGCTGGTCCTGCACCTGTAGCCAGTGGATGTAGTCGCGGTAGCGGCCCTGCTCGGCGATGCTCTCGCCGTTGTAGCGGCGCAATGCCTCGGCAAACAGCTGGGCGTTGCTCCAGCCGTCGAGCAGGATGTGGTGGTGGGTGTAAACCAGCTGGTGGCTGGCCTCGGCGCTGCGCACCAGCACCAGGCGCAGCAGCGGCGGGCGCTCCAGGTCGAAGCTGCGGCTGCGTTCGGCGGCGGCCAGTTGGTCCAGCGCCGCGTCCATGTCCTCGCGACCGCGCCAGTCGAGCACTTCCAGCGGCAGCTCGACGTGCTTGTGCACGGCCTGCACCGGCTGTCCGTTGGCTGTCCCGACAGCATGCCAATGCACGCCGGCCCGCAGGTTGTCGTGGGCATCCAGCGCGGCCTGCCAGGCGGCGCGGAAGCGCTCCACGTCCAGGTCCTGCACCTCCACGCGCAGCTGGTTGACGTAGACGCCACCCTCGCTGCCGTCCACGCCGTGGAACAACATGCCCTGCTGCATCGGCGACAGCGGATAGAGGTCTTCGATCTGCTCGGGATTCAGGCCGAGGGCGGCCAGCTGTGCGGCGTCCGGCGCCTCGAAAGCGGCGATGGCAACCGGCGCATCGGCCGCCACGACATCACCGGCCACGCGGGCCAGCGCCTGCAATGTCTGGTGCTGGAACAGGTCCTTCGGGCTCAGCTGCAGGCCGGCGGCGCGAGCGCGGCTGACCACCTGGATGGAGACGATGGAGTCGCCGCCCAGCTCGAAGAAGTTGTCGTCCAGCCCTACGCGCTCAAGGCCGAGCACGGCGCGCCAGATGGCCGCCAGGGTCTGCTCGCGCTCGTTCTCCGGCGCGCGGTAGGTCTTCTGCAACAGGCTGAAGTCCGGCTCCGGCAGCGCCTTGCGGTCGAGCTTGCCGTTGGGGGTCAGCGGCATGCGCTCGAGCTGGACGATCTGCGCGGGGACCATGTAGTCCGGCAGCTCTTCCAGCAAGGCCGCACGCAGGTCACTGTCGATATGCCCCGTGACGTAACCAACCAGTTGCTTCACTTGCCCGGCATCGCGGGCGATCACCACCGCCTCGCGCACACCGGGCTGGCCGAGCAGGCGCGATTCGATCTCGCCCAGCTCGATGCGGAAGCCGCGGATCTTCACCTGGTGATCGATACGGCCGAGGTATTCCAGCACGCCGTCGGCGCGCCAGCGCGCGAGGTCGCCGGTGCGGTACATGCGCGCGCCGGATTCCCTACCGTAGGGATCGGCGACGAAACGCTCGCAGGTCAGTTCCGGGCGCCCGTGGTAGCCGCGCGCCAGGCCGTCGCCGGCGATGTACAGCTCGCCCGCCACGCCGATGGGTGCGGGTTGCAGCTCGCCATCGAGGATGTACAGCTGGGTGTTGGCAATAGGCTTGCCGAGCAGCGCGCGGGCGCCCTTGTCGATCTTCCAGGCCGCCGACCAGATGGTGGTTTCGGTGGGGCCGTAGAGGTTCCAAAGCGCCTCGGCCTGCACGGTGAGCTTGTCCCCCAGCTCGGCGGACAGCGCTTCGCCGCCGCAGAAGAAGCGGCAGCCGGTCAGGCGCGGGAAGTCCTGGTGGCCACTGAGCAGCGTCCAGGTGCTCGGGGTGGCCTGGATAACCGTCACGCCCTGCTCCAGCGCCACCCCGAGCAGACGCGCCGGGTCACGCGCGACGTCGCGGTCGACCAGCACCACACGGCCGCCGACCAGCAGCGGCAGGTACAGCTCCAGCGCGGAGATATCGAAGGACAGCGAGGTCAGCGCAAGCACACGGTCCTGCGCGTTCAGGCCCGGCTCACGGGCCATGCTCAGCATGAAGTTGACCACCCCGCCGTGGCGAACGGCGACGCCCTTGGGCTTGCCGGTGGAGCCAGAGGTATAGATGACGTAGGCCAGATCATCCGGCTTGGCGAGGTTTGCCAGATCGTTGTCGGCGTAGCCATCCAGCTGCGCCCAGTCGCGGTCCAGGCAGAACGCGCGGGCGCCCGTCTGCGGCAGCTCGCCGAGCAGGTGCTGCTGGGTCAGCAGCAGACGCACGCCGCCGTCTTCGAGCATGTGCGCCAGGCGTTCGGCGGGGAACTCCGGGTCCAGCGGCACATAGGCGCCGCCGGCCTTGAGCACCGCCAGCAGCGCTACCGGCAGCTCCACCGAGCGCTCCAGCGCGACGCCGACACGGCTGTCCGCGCCGACACCCTGCTCGCGCAGCCAATGCGCGAGGCGGTTGGCGCGGCTGTTCAGCTCGGCGTAGCTGAAGCTGCGCTGGCCGTCGGTAAGCGCCACCTCAGCGGGCGAGCGCTGCACCTGCTGCTCGATCAGCTGATGCAGGCAGGCATCGCGCGGGTAGTCCATCGCGGTGGCGTTCCAGCCGTAGAGCAGTTGTTCGCGTTCGCTGCCATCCAGCAGCGGCAGGCGCGCCACCGGGCATTGCGGCTCGCGCACCAGGGCCTGCAGCAGGTTGAGGAAGTGCCCGCTCAGGCGCTGGATGGTCGCTGCGTCGAACTGGTCGGTGGCGTACATGAACTGCCCGCGCACCTGGCCGTCGCGGCTTTCCTCGGTGTTCAGGGTCAGGTCGAACTTGGCGATGCCGCTGTCCAGCTCCAGGCTTTCCAGCTGCAGGCCGCCGGGCAGCTCGCGCAGGGCATCGCGGCGGCTCGGCTGGTGGTTGCAGGCCACCTGGAACAGTGGGTTGTAGCTCAGGCTGCGTTCGGGCTGCAGGGCATCTACCAGTTGCTCGAACGGCAGGTCCGGGTTGGCCTGGGCACCCAACACTGCTTCGCGGGTACGGGCAAGGAAGGCGTTGAAGGATTCGTCGCCGTCGATGCGCGCCGACAGTACCTGGGTATTCACGAAGAAGCCGATCAGCCTTTCGCTTTCGGCACGGCCACGGCCGGCGATGGGCACGCCCACGCGCAGCTCGCGCTGGCCGCTGTAGCGCGACAGCAGCAGCTGGTAGGCCGCGAGGATCAGCATGAACAGCGTGGCGCCCTGCCCACGCGCCAGTTCGCGCAGGGAATCGCTGAGCGCACGGGGCAGCTCGAAGTCCAGCGTCGCGCCGCGGTAGCTCTGCACCAGCGGGCGCGGCCGGTCGCCCGGCAGGGTCAGCAGCAGGGATTCGTCGCCCAGCTGTTCCTTCCAGTAGGCCAGCTGCCGCTCGCCCTCGCCGGCCGCCAGCCACAGGCGCTGCCAGCGGGCCATGTCGCTGTACTGGATCGGCAAGGTTTCCAGCTGGGCCTGGGTGCCTAGCACCTCGGCGCTGTAGAGAGCAGCGAACTCGTCGATCAGCACGCCGATGGACCAGCCGTCGGCAATGATGTGGTGCAGGTTCACCAGCAGCAGCGCCTCGCCCGGCAGGCGCGCCAGGTGCAGGCGCAGCAGCGGGCCTTCGGCGAGATCGAAGGAGCGCTGGGCGCACTCGTTGAGCCATTGCCGCGCTTCGGCTTCGTTACTGAAGTCCTTCGCCTCCAGATGCGCCGGGCCCGGAGGCAGGATGCATTGCAGCACCTCGCCATCCGCCGCACCTTGCGGCGGATGACGCTGCGCGTCATTCGCCCTACCAGAGCGGTCCTCTGTCGTGCCCTGAACCTCGCCAGCCGGCTCCCGTAGGGCGCATAACGCGCCAGCGTTATCCGCCGAAACGTTGACCGTGCGGAAGACCGTCCGCAGGCTTTCATGGCGCGCGATCAGCGCGGCGAAGGCCCGCTGCAGCGCACCCTCGTCCAGCACGCCGCGCAGGCGCACGGCAGCGGGAATGTTGTAGGCGGCGCTGTGCGGTTCCATCTGCCAGAGGAACCACAGGCGCGCCTGGGCTGCCGAGAGCGGCGCGTGCTCGCGCCCCTCGCGCAGGATCGGCAGTCGCGACAGGCTCACGCCTTTCTCGCGCAGCTGACGCAGGAAGACGATCTGCTTGTCCTCGGGCAGCGCGCCAAGGCGCTCCGCGACCTGTTTCAGCTGGGCGTCCATCGGTTGACTCATTACAGGTTCTCCAGCTCGCCGAGCAGTTCGTCCATCAGGTCCAGTTCCTCTTCCGCGCTGGCGGCGCCTGCCCGCTGGGCTTCGATCCAGGCGGCCAGCGCCTCGATATTGCTCAGCTCGAACAGGCGGTGCAGCGGCAGTTCCAGGCCCAGGCGCTGACGCAGGGTCAGGCCGACCTGGGTGAGCAGCAGCGAATGGCCGCCCAGTTCGAAGAAGTCGTCGTGCAGGCCGACGCGGTCCACCTGCAGCACGTGCTGCCAGATGCCGGCCAGTTCGACTTCCAGGTCGCTGCGCGGCGCCATGTACTCGCGCAGGCTGTCGCCCAGCTGCGGGTCCGGCAGGGCCTTGCGGTCAAGCTTGCCGTTGGGCGACAGCGGCATGGCGTCGAGGGCGATGATTCGCGACGGCACCATGTAGTCCGGCAATTCGCCTTGCAGCGCCTGACGCAGGGCTTCGGGCTCGGCGCTGGCGACCACGTAGGCCAGCAGCACGCCGTCCTTGGCCACCACTACCGCTTCGCTGACCTGCGGATGGGCCTGCAGGCGCGCCTCGATCTCGCCCAGTTCGATACGCAGGCCGCGAATCTTCACCTGGTGATCGAGACGGCCGAGGTATTCGATGGCGCCGTCTTCGCGCTGGCGAGCCAGATCGCCGGTACGGTACAGGCGTTCTCCACTGCCGAACGGGTCGGCAATGAAACGCTCGGCAGTCAGGCCGGGACGCGCGTGGTAACCGCGCGCCAGGCCCACGCCGCCGATGTACAGCTCGCCGGCCACGCCTTGCGGCACCGGTTCCAGGCGCTCGTCCAGCAGCACCAGGCGCAGGTTGTCGATGGGCCGGCCGATGGGCACGACCTGCCGCGCGTTGTCCTCGTCACAGGCCCAGAAGCTGACGTCGATCGCCGCTTCGGTCGGGCCGTAGAGGTTGTGCAGCTTCGCACTGCTGCGCTGGCGGAACTGCTGTTGCAGCTCATAGGGCAGCGCCTCGCCGGAGCACATCACCTGCAGCAGCGACGGGCAGCGCTCCAGTTCACCGGAGGCGACGAAGGCCTGCAGCATCGACGGCACGAAGTGCAACGTCGTGACCTGCCCCGCCTCGATCACCTGACGCAGCGCCAGCGGATCGCGATGCGCGCCGGGCGCGGCGACCACCAGGGCGGCGCCGGTCAGCAGCGGCCAGAAGAACTCCCACACCGACACGTCGAAGCTGAACGGAGTCTTCTGCAGCACGCGATCGGAGGCGTCCAGCGCGTAGGCCTTCTGCATCCAGTTCAGGCGATTGACCAGCGCGCGATGGCTGTTGCCGGCCCCCTTGGGCTTACCGGTGGAGCCGGAGGTGTAGATCAGGTACGCCAGGCTCTGCGGGCTGCCGGCGCTGGCCGGGTTCTGCTCGGAGGCCGTGGCGATCTCGCCCCACTGGCTGTCCAGGCAGATCAGCTCAGCAGTGCTCGCCGGCAGGCGATCCAGCAGGTGCTGCTGGGTCAGCAGCAGGCTCACGCCGCTATCGGCCAGCATGTGCTGCAGGCGTTCCTGCGGGTAGTCCGGGTCCATCGGCACGTAGGCGCCGCCGGCCTTGACGATGCCCAGCAGGGCCACCACCAGTTCCACCGAACGCTCGGCGGCCACACCGACCAGTACGTCCGGGCCGACGCCCTGACCACGCAACCAGTGCGCGAGCTGGTTGGCACGGGCATTGAGCTGGGCGTAGCTCAGGCGCTCATCACCGAATTGTACGGCCAGCGCCTCCGGGGTCGCGGCGACCTGCCGCTCGATCAGCTCCTGCAGTTGCACGTCGGCGGGGAATTTCGCCTCGGTGTCATTGAAGCGCTGCAGCAGTTCGTTGCGCTCGGCGTCGGCCAGTTGGCTGACCCGGCCCAACGGGCGCTCGGCATCTTCCACCAGCGTCAGCAGCAGGTGCTCGAAGTGCCCGCGCAGCTGCTCGATCTGGCTCGCGCTCAAGCGGTCGGCGCGGTAGGTGTAGCGCACGTCCAGCTGTTCGCCGGCGCTGGCTACCAGGGCCAGGGCGTAGTTGGTACCGTCCACCGGGTGGTGGCCGAGGATGCGCAGGTCGTCCTCGCTGGACGAGGACAGCGCCGCATCCATGGGGAAGTTCTCGAACACGATGATGCTGTCGAACATCGCCTGCCCGCCACGGCCGGCCCAGCGCTGGATGTCGTACAGCGGCGTGTGCTCGAACTCGCGCACGTCGAGGTTGAAGGCCTGCAGCTCGCGCAGCCAGTCGCCCACGCGCTGGGCGTCATCCGGGCTTTGCAGGATCGGCAGGGTGTTGATGAACAGGCCGAGGCTCTCTTCCGCCCCCGGCAGCGTGGCCGGGCGCCCTGCCACGGTGGCGCCGAAGGTCACGCTGCGCTGGCCGCAGTAGCGTTGCAGCAGCAGCGCCCAGGCGCCCTGCACCAGGGTGTTGAGGGTGATGCGCTGGGCCTGGGCAAAGCGTTGCAGCGGCGCGCTGTCGAGGCGGCTGTGCAGCTCGCGCAGCGGCTCCTCGCGGAAACCGGCGTTGCAGGCGGTGGCCAGCAGGGTCGGCTCGTCGAAGCCCTTCAGCCGCTCGCACCAGAAGCCCTCGCCCGCCGCGCCGTCCTGGGCGTGCAGCCAGCCGATGTAGTCGGCGTACTGCGCCGCCGGCGCCGGCAGTGCTTCGCCCCGGTAGAGCGCGAGCACTTCGCCGATTAGCCGCGCGCTGCTCCAGCCGTCCAGCAGCAGGTGGTGGCAGGTCCAGATCAGGTGGTAGCGGCGCTCGCCCAGGCGTACCAGCGCCAGGCGTTGCAGCGGCGGTTTGGCCAGGTCGAAGCCGAGGTTGCGCTGGGCGTCAGCGACCTTTTCAAGTTGCTGTGCGCTGACCTGCTGGTCGCGCCAGTCGAAGGACTGCACCGGCAACTGCACGTCGCGCAGGACGAACTGCAGCGGCGCGGTGTCGGCACTGGCGAGGAAGCCGGTGCGCAGGCTGGCATGGCGGGCGATGACCGCGCGCCAGGCATCGAGGAAACGAGCCTCGTCGAGACCCTCCAGATCGACGCGCAGTTGGTTGACGTAGAGCGAGGAGCCCGGCACGTCGAGGGCGTGGAACAGCATGCCCTGTTGCATCGGCGACAGCGGATAGAGGTCTTCCACCCCGGCCGGCAACGGCAGTGCGTCGAGCTGTTGCTGGTCGAGATCGAGCAGCGGCAGGTCATTTGCGCCGAGCTTGTAGGGATGGCTCAGGCAGTAAGCAACCAGTGCTTGCAGCTCGGCGCGCAGCAGCGCTTGCAGCTCATCGATGTCTGCTGCATCGAACATGGCGCTGCTGTAGGTGACCTCCAGGCTCAGTTCGCCGCCGAGCACGCGGCCGGCGTAGACCAGCGCGTTACCCAGTGCAGCGTTCAGCGGCTGGCTGCGGCCCACGCCTTCGAAGGCCGGCAGGAAATCGGCGTCGGCGAAGGCCTGGTCGAGCTGGCCGAGGTAGTTGAAGGTCACCTGCGGCGCTGCCAGGTCTCGCAGGCTGGCGGCGTGCTGGCTGAGGTAGCGCAGCTGGCCGTAGCCGATACCGGCACGCGGCAGTTCGCGCAGGTGTTCACGGGTGGCGCGCAGGTCCGCACCCGGCTCGCCACCGGCTTGCAGGCGTACGGGATAGAGCGCGGTAAACCAGCCCACGGAACGGCTCAGGTCCAGCGCGGCTTCGCCATCGAAGACGTCGCGGCCGTGGCCTTCCATCTCCACCAGCGCAGAGCTTTCACCGGTCCAGGCGCAGAGGGCGCGGGCCAGCGCGGTCAGCAGCAGGTCGTTGATCTGCAGGCGCTGCGCTTTCAGTGCCGGGCCGAGCAGTTGGCGGGTGGTCTCGGCGTCGAGGCTGAAGCGCGCGTTGGCGGCTTCCTTCCAGGTGGCCGAGGCGCCGCTGCGGGCGCGGGTCAGACGCGGCGCATCGCGCAGTTCGGCCTGCCAGTAGCCAAGCTCAGCCGCAGCGCCATTGGCAGCCGCCTGCTGGCGGGCGCTCCAGGCCTGGTAGCTGTCGCTGCGCGGCAATGCGGCAGGCGTGCGGCCGGCGCGTAGTTCGCGGTAGGCATATTGCAGGTCCTCCAGCAGGATGCGCCAGGAAACGCCATCCACCGCCAGGTGATGGATCACCAGCAGCAGGCGCTCGCTGCCATCCTCCAGGCCGACCTGCATGGCGCGCAGCAGCGGGCCATTGGCGATATCCAGGCTGGCCTGGGCGTCATCGCACAGGCGTTCCAGGGTGCGGGCGTCAGCGGCGCGGCGACGCCACAGCAGCGTCATATCCAGCGGGCCGTGTTCGGCGTAACGCTGGCGGTTGCCGTCGAAGCGCAGGCGCAGCGCGTCGTGCTGGCCGACCAGCCAGTGCAGCGCGCGGGCGAGCACGTCGCCGTCCAGCGCTTCACGCGGTTGCAGCAGCAAAGCCTGGTTCCAGTGGTGACGCTGGGCGCTCGGCACGCGCTCGAAGAAGCGCGCCTGTACCGGCGACAGGGCCACCTCAGCGCTGACAGCAGCAACCGGCGCGGGTGCTGCCGGGGCAGCCGGAGCGCGGCTTTCCAGCCACTGCGCCAGTTGGCGGACGCTCTGCCGCTCGAACAGCTGTTTCGGGCTGAGCTTGTAGCCGAGTTTGCGGATGCGCGCGATGATCTGCAGGCTGAGGATGGAGTCGCCGCCCAGCTCGAAGAAGTTGTCTTCGGCGCCAACGCGCTCGACTTTCAGCACTGCCTGCCAGATAGCGGCGATGCGCTGTTCCAGCTCGCTCAGCGGCGCACTGTCCGCGACCTTGGTGACCGCCTCGGCACGCGGCAGCGCCTTGCGGTCGACCTTGCCGTTGGCGTTCAGCGGCAGGCGTTCCAGCAGCATCAGCTGGGCCGGCAGCAGGTATTCCGGAACGGCAGCGGCCAGGGCTTCGCGCAGGCTTTCCACGCTCGGCCCTTCAGCCACGGCCCAGGCCAGCAGCCTCATCGGGCCGTCGTTGTCACGCTCGGCCAGCGCCACGGCATCACGCACGCCGGGCAAGCGCTTGAGCGCTTGCGCCAGTTCACCCGGCTCGACGCGGTAACCACGGATCTTCACCTGGTCATCGACGCGGCCGAGGAATTCCACGACGCCGCGACGGCTCAGCCGCACGCGGTCGCCACTGCGGTACAGGTGCTCGCCCTCAATCGCCACGAAGCGCTCGGCGGTCATTTCCGGCTGGCCGAGGTAACCCAGCGCCAGGCCGGCGCCGCCGATGTACAGCTCGCCGGGCACGCCCGGCAGCAGGTCGCGGCCGTTCTCGTCAAGCACGCGAATGGCACTGTTGGCCAGCGGCGTACCGATGGGCAGGCTGCCTGCCGGCAGGTCGTCCAGCAGCGACCATTCGTGGGTCAGCACGCCCACGGTGGATTCACTGGGGCCGTAGTGGTTGACGATGCGCAGCTTGGGCGACAGCTCGCGGATCGGCTGCAACAGCGCGCGGTCGCAGGCTTCACCGCCTACCACCAGCAGACGCCGCGGCAGCACGGCGGCAGCGTTGGGCGCGGCGGCCAGCAGGCCGGCGAGATGGCTGGGGACGATCTTCAGTACGTCCACGTCCTGCATGAACGCGGCAAAACGCTCGGCATCGGCCACGGCCTGGGCATCCGCCAGGTGCAAGCGACCGCCGCCGCACAGCGCGCCGAACAGCGTGGTGTGGCCGAGGTCGGCAGCCACCGAGGAGACCATCGCCAAGCCCAGGCCGTGGGCGCGGCCCTGGTCCAGTTGCAGGCGTTCGAGCACGGCCTGCACATAGTTGGCGAGCGCCGCGTGGCTGACGCGCACGCCCTTGGGTTGGCCTGTCGAGCCGGACGTGAAGATCACATAGGCAGCCTGCTGCGGGTCGATGCTCCGCGCAGGTACGGCGTTGCTGCCCTGCTCCGGACCACCAGCCGGGATCAGCGTGGCGGCGCCGAAGGTTTCCAGCAGCGCGGCATCACTCACCAGCACGCGGCCGATGCCGTTGTCGGCGAGCAACTGGCGCAGACGCTCGGCCGGTTGCGCCGGGTCCAGCGGCACATAGGTGGCGCCGGCCTTGAGCACGCCCAGCAGCAGGAGCACCCACTGCGCGCTGCGCTCCTGGCAGAGGGCGATGCACTCGCCCTGCTCCACGCCGCTGGCGATCAGCGCGTTGGCCAGGCGGTTGCTGCGCTGGTCCAGCTCGGCGTAGCTATAGCGGATGCTGTCGTCCTGCACGGCGATGGCGTCCGGCTGCGCGGCGACCTGCGCGGCAAACAGGCCGAGTACGTCGGATTGCGGCCATTGCCGGGCCTCACCGCGACGGCGCGAAGCCACCGGGCGCGGCAGTTCGCCAAGGGCGCGCTGCGGTTCGGCGCACAGCTGGCGCAGCAGCGCTTCGAACTGCCCGGCGATGGCGGCGACGCTGTCCTCGTCGAACAGGTCGCGGGCATAGACGAAGCTGCCGCGCAGCTCGTCGCCCGGCTGGCCGCTGGCGTCCAGCGCCTCGGCCATGTCCAGGGCGAGGTCGAAGCGCGCGCCGTACTGTTCTTCGCTGAACAGTTCCAGCTTCAGCGCGCCGGCATCGGGCAGGCGGCTGACGTCGAAGCCGAAGTTGAACTTCACCTGCACCAGCGGGTTGTAGGCCAGGCTGCGCTCGGGCTGCAGGGCTTCCACCAGTTGTTCGAACGGCAGGTCCTGGTGCGCCTGGGCGCCCAGGGCCAGCGGCTTGAGGCGAGCCAGCAGCGCGGCGAAGGACTCGTCGTCGGCCAGCGCGCAGGGCATGACCTGGGTGTTGACGAAGAAGCCGATCAGCCCCTCGGTTTCCAGCTGCTGGCGGTTGGCGATGGGCACTGCGACGCGCAGGTCGCGCTGGCCGCTGTAGCGTTGCATCAGCACGGCGTAGGCACCGAGCAGCAGCATGAACAGGGTGACGTCCTGCTCGCGCGCCAGTTGCTTGAGGCGGCTGCCGAGACCGGCGTCCAGGCTGAAGCCGAGGCTGCCGCCACGGTAGCTCTGCACGGCCGGGCGCGGGCGGTCGGCGGCCAGTTCCAGCACGGGCGTCTCGAGGCTCAGTTGCTCGGTCCACCAGCTCAGCTGACGCTGGCCCTCCTCGCCCGCCAGCAGCTCGCGCTGCCACTGGGCGTAGTCGGCGTATTGCGCCGGCAGCTCCGGCAGTTGAAGTTCTTCGCCTGCTGCGAAGGCGCCGTAAAGACGACTGAATTCGTCCACCAGCACACGGATCGACCAGCCATCGGAGACGATGTGGTGCATCGTCAGCAGCAATACATGGTCGGCATCGGCCAGCTTGATAAGGGTCAGGCGCAGCAGCGGGCCGTTGCGCAGGTCGAACGGACGCTGTGCTTCTTCCTCGGCCAACTGGCGGGCGGCACTTTCGGCCTCTTTTTCAGCGGACAGATCGACCCGCGCGAGGCCCAGGGGCTGCGCCGGCTGGATGTGCTGGAAGGCCTGGCCGTCCACCTCATCGAAGGTGGTGCGCAGGGTTTCGTGGCGCGCCACCAGGGCATCGAAGGCACGGCGCAGCGCAGACTCGTCGAGCTGGCCGCGCAGGCGCAGCGCACCCGGCACGTTGTAGGCGGCGCTGGTCGGCTCCATCTGCCAGAAGAACCACAGGCGGCTCTGGGCGGCGGATAGCGGCAGGTCGCCGTCGCGGGCCACGGCGCGTAGTGCCGGGCGAGCGCTGGGCGCAAGAGCTGTCAGCCGTGCAGCGAATTCGTCCAGACGGCTGGCTTCGAACAGGTCGCGCAGCGGCACTTCGCAACCGAGGTCGCGGCGCAGGCGAGAGATGACCTGGGTGGCCAGCAGCGAGTGGCCGCCCAGTTCGAAGAAGTCGTCCTCGCGGCCCACCGCCGGCACGCCGAGCACTTCCGCCCAGACAGCGGCGACGCGGCTTTCCAGGCCGTCGCGCGGGGCTTCGGCGGTGCTGGCGGCTTCCTGCGGCTCGGGCAGCGCCTTGCGGTCGATCTTGCCGTTGGCGTTGAGCGGCATCTGCTCCAGCACGAGGATGCGCGACGGCACCATGTAGTCCGGCAGCTGTGCGCGCAGGGCGGCTTTCAGCGCATCTTCGGCGAGGCTGTCACCACAGACATAACCCAGCAGGCGCTTGCCACGCTCACTTTCGCGGGCGATCACCGCCGCTTCGCGCACGCCGGTCAGCGCACGCAGGCGGGCTTCGATCTCGCCCGGCTCGATGCGGAAGCCGCGAATCTTCACCTGCTGGTCGACGCGGCCGAGGTAGTCCAGCGAACCGTCTTCGCGCCAGCGCACGCGGTCGCCGCTGCGGTACAGGCGAAGGCCGTCGGCGTAAGGGTCGGCCACGAAGCGTTCGGCAGTCATGCCGGCGCGCTGGTGGTAACCACGGGCGAGGCCGTGGCCGCCGATGTACAGCTCACCGGCCACGCCGCGCGGCAGCGGCTGCAGTCGGTCGTCGAGGATGTACAGGCTGCGCTCGCCGACCACTTCGCCGATGGGCGCGTAGGCCGCGCCGCAAGTGGTACGTGCATCGGCTTTCCACAGCATGGGGGTGACCACGGTTTCGGTCGGGCCGTAGCCGTTGATCAGGTGTTCGGGTTTGAGCGCCCGGTGCGCCAGGTGATAGGCCGCTTCCGGCACCGCATCGCCGCCGAAGCAGTAGATGCGCATGCTCGGCGCGTGACCGGTGATCAGAGCTTGCTCAGCCAACTGCTGCAGGTAGGCCGGCGGGAAGGCGGAGACCGTCACAGCATGGCGGCGCAGCTGTTCCAGGGTCTGCTCGGCGGTCCAGAGCGCGTCATTGCGGATCAGCAGGCTGCCACCGTGGGACAACGCGGTGAGCCAGCGTTCGTGGGCACCGTCGAAGGCGAAGGACATGAAGATCAGCTCGCGGTCGGCGTCGCTCATGGCGTAGCGCTGGCCGATGGCGCGGCAGTGCGCGGCAATCTCGCCGTGGGCGACGGCAACGCCCTTGGGCTGGCCGGTGGAGCCGGAGGTGTAGATCAGGTAGGCGAGGTTCTGCGCCTGGGTGCGCACCAGCGGGCGCACGGCCAGGGCGTTGCCGAGGTCGGCTTCTTCCAGCACCAGGCGCTCGACACCTACGGGCAGCGGCAGGCGTTCGGCCAGCTCGGCGTTGGTCAGCAGCAGGTCGACGCCGGCGTCCTGCATCAGCCAGGCCAGGCGCTCTTCGGGGTAGTCGATGTCCAGCGGCAGGTAGGCGCCGCCAGCTTTCATGACGGCCAGCAGGGCCAGCGGGATGTCCACGCCGCGCGGCAGAGCCACGGCGACTCGGCGCTCGGCGCCGATGCCACGCTGGATCAGGCGTTGCGCCAGGCGGTTGGAGCGATCCTCCAGCTCGGCGAAATTCACTTCGCGCTGCTCGTCGAGCAGCGCGACCTTGGCCGGATGGCGGCGGGCCTGGGCGGCGATGGTCTCGCTCAGCGCCTCGAAAGCCGGCGCGTCACCGGCCACGGCGATGCTCCAGTCACTGGCGGGCAGCCAGTCACGGGCGTCCAGCACGGCGTCGGCATTGAGCTGCGGCAAGGCGCGCAGCAGGTCGAGGAAGTGCCCGACGAGGCGCTGCATGCCATTGGCGGCGTACCGCTCGCGGGCATAGCAGAAGCTCAGCCGCAGGGTCTGTTCGCCCTCGCGGACGCGCAGCACCAGGTCGAAGGGTGTTTCCAGGTCGATCTGTTCCAGGGTTTCCACGCTGACGCCGGGCAGGCCGTTGCCGGCGCGCGGCTGCCACTGGTGGTCGAAGGCGACCTGGCACAGCGGATGGCGGCCGTGGCCGCGTTCGGGTTGCAGCGCCTCTACCAGTTGCTCGAACGGCAGGCCCTGGTGCGCCTGGGCTTGCAGGAGGTCGTCGCGCAGTTGGCGGAGCACGCCGCGCAGGCTGGCGCCTTCGGGCAGCTCGCTGCGCAGCACCAGAAGGTTGACGAAGAAGCCGACCAGTCGCTCGCTGTCGAGCTGCTCGCGGCCGGCCTGGGTCAGGCCGATGCGCAGGTCGTGCTGGCCGCTGTAGCGCTGCAGCAGCAGGTTGTAGGCACTGAGCAGGAGCATCGGCAGGGTCGCGCCGTGGGCCTGGGCCAGGCTGCGCAGTTTCGCGGTCAGCTCGGCGTCCACTTCGCGTTCGATCAGCTCGGCGCTCTGGCCTTTCTCTCCCGTCGTGAAAGGCAGCTCCAACGGCGAATGCTGGTTGCCCAGGCGCTCGCTCCACCAGTCCAGCAGACGCGCGCCCTCGCCCGCTTCCAGCTTGTGCTGCTGGGCGGCGGCGAGGTCGAGGTACTGGCGCGGCAGCACCGGCAGCACGGGCTCGCGCTGTTCGACGATGGCGCGGTAGCACTCGGCAAACTCGTCCAGCAGCAGGTTCAGCGACCAGCCGTCAGCGATGATGTGATGCACGCAGAGCAGCAGCGCCTGGCGGCCACCGCCGAGGTTCTGCAGGCGCAGGCGCAGCAGCGGGCCGCTGGCCAGGTCGAAGGGCTGTGCGGCGAAGGCATCGGCATCCTCGCGGGCGGCGATGTCGCGGCGGGCGTTGCCCAGGGAGCTGAAGTCGCTCTCGGTCAGCTCCACTTGAGCAGCGTCGGACAGGCTCAGCGACACCTCGCCATCGGCCTGTTCGATGAAGCGGCTGCGCAGGGTTTCATGGCGGCCCAGCAGCACGGCGAAGGCTTGCTCCACGGCCGGGCGGCGCAGTTCACCGCGCAGGTTCATGCGGCCGGCGATGTGGTAGACGGCGCTTTCCGGCTCCAGCTTCCAGAGGAACCACAGGCGGCGCTGGGCCGGCGACAGCGGCAGCAGGCCGTCACGCGGGACCTGCGGCACGCTTTCAACTTCAGCAGTCGGCAGGGCTGCCAGTGCGGCGGCGAAGGCGCCGAGCTCCGGCGCTTCGAACAGCAGGCGCAATTCCACGGCGCGGCCGAGGCGCTCGCGCAGGCGCGCCATCAACTGGGTGGCCTTGATCGAGTTGCCGCCCAGGGCGAAGAAGTTGTCGTCGCGGCGGATCGCCGGCAGCTCCAGCACTTCGCTCCACAGCGCGGCGATGGCTTGCTCTTCGGCAGACAGTGGTGCGACCGGCTTGGCGCTGGCGCCATCGCTGATCGGCTCGCCGGCGCGCTGGATGGCGTAGGCCTGCAAGCTGCCGTCGAGCAACTGGGTGCGGCAGGCCGAGCGTTGCAGCTTGCCGCTGGAGGTCTTGGGCAGTGCGCCCGGCTCCAGCAGCGCCACCACCAGCGGCGCTTCCTGGAAGGTTTCCGCCACGGCGGCGGAGATAGCTTTCGCCAGCGCCTCGGCGGAGATCAGCTTGCGCACGCTGCGCCCGACTTCGGCGGCGATGCCGATGCCCTCGCGGCCCTGATGCTCGATGGCGAAGGCGGAAACGCGGCCCTTGCGCACCAGGTCCACCTCTTCCTCGACGCAGCGTTCCAGGTCCTGCGGGTAGAGGTTCTGGCCACGGACGATGAGCATGTCCTTGAGGCGGCCGGTGACGAAGAGTTCGTCGTTGTGCAGGAAGCCCAGGTCGCCGGTGCGCAGCCAGGTGCGGCCGTCCTTTTCGACGAAGGTGCGCGCGCTGGCTTCCGGGTTGCGCCAATAACCGAGGGCAACGCTGGGGCCGCTGCTCCAGATTTCGCCGACGCGGTCCGGGCCGAGGCTTTCGCCGCTCAACGGGTCGACCAGCTGGATTTCATGGTCGGGCTGGGCGCGGCCGCAGTTGATCAGCGAGGTGCCGCGGCCCGGACGGGCGATGTTCTCGCCCAGGGCATCGAGGTCCACTTCCAGTTGGCCGATGCCGTCGCCGCGCACGCCACCGGTGACGAACAGGGTCGCTTCGGCAAGGCCGTAGCAGGCGTAGAAGGACGAGGCGTCGAACTGCGCCGGGGCGAACCAGGCGGCGAAGCGCTCCAGGGTGTCCGGGCGGATCGGCTCGGAGCCGGAGAAGGCCACGCGCCATTTGCTCAGGTCGAGACCTTCCATGGCCGCCTCGTTGACCCGCTCGCAGCACAGGCGGTAGGCGAAGTCCGGCCCGCCGCTGACGGTGCCGCCGAAGCGGGCGATGGCTTCCAGCCAGCGGCGCGGGCGCTCGAGGAAGTAGCGCGGCGACATCAGCACACATTCGATGCCGCTGTAGATCGGTTGCAGCAGGCCGCCGATCAGGCCCATGTCGTGGAACAACGGCAGCCAGCTGACGATCACGTCGTCGTCGCCGATGCCGAAGCCCTGGCGGATCAGGCGCTCGTTGGCCACCAGGTTGCCGTGGCTGACCTGCACGCCCTTGGGCGTCGAGGTGGAGCCGGAGGTGTATTGCAGGAAGGCGATGTCGTCGTCGGCCAGTTCGGGCATCTGCCACTCGACGGCCAGCGCCGGGTCGGCCTGGTCCACCGCCAGCAGCAGCGGGCTGTCGCCGCTCTCGCGTTCGCAGGCCGGGCGCAGGGCTTCGATCAGCGTGGAATCGGTGAGCACCAGGCTTGGTTCGGCGTCATCGAGGATCGAGCGCAGGCGCGCCAGGTGCTGCGGGCGCACGGATTCCGGCGGATAGGCCGGCACGGCGATGATTCCCGAATAGAGGCAGGCGAAGAACGCGGTGACGTACTCCGGGCCGCTGGGCAGCAGCAATACGGCGCGGTCGCCATGCTGGCCGTGGCGCAACATCCAGGCGGCCATGGCGCGGGCGCGCTCGTCCAGCTCGCGGAAGCTGATGGGCTGTTCGACATTCTCGGCGATGAATCGCAGGGCAGTCTTGCGCGGCATTTCGCAGGCGCGTTGCAGCAGGGCCTCGACCAGGTTTCCTGCGGCTTCGTAACGGTCGTTCATGACATCACCTGTTCTGTCGGCGGGCGCGTGGGGCCCGCCGGAGGGAAATTCGTGGGGTGTACCGGGGGATGGCCGTCGCAGGCGCTTCCCGGGTACTCCGAACTGTTCCCTCTCCCCTCAGGGAGAGGGAGCTATTCGTGCCGGCGTCAGGCGTCAGGCGTCAGGCGTCAGCGCCATGCCCTTCCGCCATCGCGACTACTACCTTTCGCGGGCCGCTGAACGGCGAGCGCGCGTGGGCAGCGAGCATGTTGTCGAGCATCAGGACGTCGCCGCTGGTCCAGGGGAAACTCACCTTGGCCTCCTCCAGCACGCCGCGGATATCGTCGAGCACCGAGGGCTCGATGGGGCTGCCGTCGCCGTAGTAGACGTTGCGCGGCAGGTCTTCCTCGTCGACGATTTCCAGCAGGCTTTCGCGCACTTCCGGCGGAAGATTCGAGACGTGGAACAGGTGCGCCTGGTTGAACCAGACCCAATCTCGGGTGACCGGATGCTGCGCCACTGCCTGGCAGACCTGGCGGGTACGCAGTTCGCCGTCTTCCTTCCACTCCCAGCCGATCTTGTGGGCCTTGCAGTAGGCCTCGACCACGGCCGGGTCGTCGCTGTTGAACACCTGCTCCCAGGCCACGTCCAGGCCGTTGCCAAAGTTGCGGGTGTACATCAGCCCGCGCTCGGTGAAGCGGCGGCGGATGCCTTCATCGACCCGGCGATAGATCTCGCGGCTGTCGGCGATCGGTGTCTCGCCACCGCTCTGCGCGGCCTGCACGCAGTAGAACCAGATCTTCATCGGCCACTCGCGGGTATAGGCCTGCTCGTTGTGCAGCGGGATGTGCTGGTGCGGCGGGTATTCGGTGGAGGTGTACACGCCGCTGGTGACGTTGCTGCGCGGGGTGGAGCCGAACTCGTAGTTGAGCAGCGGGTGGCCGAAGCCGGCGGCGAACTCGCGGAAGCGCTCCGGCGCGCCGACCTGGAAGCCACGGAAGAGAATGCCGGCACAGACCGGCAGGCGTTCATCCACCAGCGGGCGCAGTTCGGCCAGGGCGTCGAGCAGGTCGATGCCGTCGCCGCGGGCCTGCACCAGCAGCGGCAAACCACCGCGCGCTTCGGCCAGGGGAGCAATGTCGAACAGAGTGGAGGTGGGCATCTGGGTCTCCGCTTGAATCGATCAGGCCAGCGCTGCGCTGGTCGACTGGCCGGGCTGGCGCAGGTGGCCGAGCAGCAGCTCGAGCAGGCGCGCCTCGCCGGCATTGAGGAAGAAGTGGCCGCCGTCGAGCATCTCCAGGGAGAAGCCAGCGCTGGTCTCGTCCTGCCACGCGGACAGGGACTCCACCGAAAGCCGGTCGGCCTTGCCGCCGAACACGTGGATCGGGCAGGCCAGCGGCGCGCGGCGGCGGTAGTCGTAGAGGCCGCAGAGGAGGAAGTCGGCGCGCATCACCGGCAGGGTCAGGCGCAGCATTTCCTCGTCGGCGAACACTGCTTCGGGCGTTCCGCCCAGGCGGCGCATGCGCTCGATCAGCTGGGCGTCGCTCTGCTCTTGCGCCAGCTCGCGATGACTGTCGCGGCGCGCCGGCGCGGAGGCCGCCGAGGCGAACAGCGCCTGCGGCATCGGCAGGCCGCGCTCACGCAGCGCATGGGCCAGTTCGAAGGCCAGCAGGCCACCGAGGCTGTGGCCGAAGATGGCGTAGGGCTGGTCCAGGCGCGCGGCGATTTCATCGGCCAACTGGCTGGCCAGGGCGCGCAGGTCGGTCTGCAGGCTTTCGGCGAAGCGCCGGCCACGGCCGGGCAGCTCCACCGGGCAGACTTCGATCCAGCTCGGCAGCTGGCGCTTCCAGCGTGCATAGACCATGGCGCTGGCGCCGGAGTACGGCAGGCAGAACAGACGCAGCATGGGTTACTGCCCCTCGGCCATCTTCTGCCGCAGGCTGAGCGGGCGCATGTCGGTCCAGTTGGCTTCGACGAAGGCCAGGCACTCGGCCTTGCTCCCCTGCTTGCCCGCTTCGCGCCAGCCGGCCGGGACTTCCTTGTACTGCGGCCACAGCGAGTACTGCTCTTCACCATTGACCAGCACCTTGTAAACCGCATCTTCGCGATCGAACGCCATCGCCCTTCTCCTTCAGCTGTATGGGATGCCGGCCACCGGCCATTACCGATGTTTTCCAGCTCTGCCATGAAGACGAGGGAGGCGATGAAATAGTTAGTGTTCTCGGATGCGATTAATTCTCATAAGATATGCGCCGGCGAAATTTCCTGGCTTGTCCTTCACCCGAGCGCTGAGAGATCTGACGAATGGATGCGAATGAAAAATCTTCACACTTGTGTGGGAACCCTGTCGCAGAGCGATAGTCGGAGTCTCTCGAATAAATTGATAATAATTATCATTTGATCTAGATTGGCCGCCTCAACCCATGTGGACGTCCCCGCCTCCGCCGCCGCATAGGAAACCCTTGCATGTCCAAGCCAATGCCCGCCGAGTCGCGCCCCGCTCTCCACGAGCTGTTCGCTACCCACCGGCAGACCTTCATCAATGCGGCCGCACGCATCCTCGGCTGCCGCAGCCATGCCGAAGACGTGGTCCATGATGCGTACATCAAGCTCAATGCGAGCGACCTCACTCCCGGCATCCAGTCGCAGAGCGGCTATCTGATGCGCGTGGTGCGCAACCTGGCCATCGACCTCTATCGCCGCCAGGCGCTGGAGAAGCGCTACTCGGGTAGCGAGGAAGAAGGCATGCACATCGCGACGCCGTCCGCGTCACCGGAGATCGAGCACGAGGACCGGCAGACCCTGGAGGCCATCTCCAGCGCCCTGCAGACGCTGCCCGAGCGCACTCGCTACGCCTTCGAGATGTATCGCCTGCACGGCCGCACGCAGAAGGAAATCGCCGAGGAACTGGGCGTCTCTCCGACCCTGGTCAACTTCATGGTGCGTGATGCGCTGATCCACTGCCGCAAGACCCTGAAGGGCCTGGAGGACGGCAAGCTGTAGGCCTCAGCCTTCCGCCAGGGCGCGGAAGGTCGAGCGATACTGCTCCGGCGTGGTGCCCGACAGCCGCCGGAACATCGCGATGAACGCCGAAGGGCTGCTGTAGCCCAGGTTGAAGGCGATCTGCTGTACCCCTTCCCCCGATGCCAGTGCCTCGATAGCGGCGAGAAACCGCAGGCGCTGACGCCATTCGCCGAACGACATTCCCAACTCCCGCTGACAGGCCCGCGCCAGGGTGCGCTCGGTGCTGTGCACGCGCTCGGCCCATTGCGCGAGGGTGCGGTTGTCGCCGGGCTCGGCCTGCAGCGCGGCCAGCACTTCGCCGAGCGCACCGCCACTGGCGTACGGCAGGTAGTCGTCGTGGGGCTGCGCGGCCTGCAGCTGGTCGATCACCACTTCGGCCAGGCGCTGATCGGCGGCGCTCTGCGGGATGTTCACCTGGCGTGCGGCGAAGTCGGAGAGGATCGCCTTGAGGATGTCGCTGATGGCCAGGGTGCAGGGCCCCTGCGGCAGCTTGCGCGCCAGTTCGGCGGACACGTAGAGCGAGCGATAGATAATGGCCTGGCGGTTGTAGCAGCTGTGTTCGAGCCCCGGCGGCACCCACACGGCGTACTGCGGCGGCGAGAGGAAGCGCTGGCCGTCCACTTCCAGCTCCATCACCCCGTGGGACGCGTAGTTGAGCTGGCCCCAGGCGTGACGATGGCTGGGGGAATGAGTTCCAGCGTCGAACTCGTCGTAGCGGAAGTACAGGTCGGCGGGCAACTGGTCGATGTCGGGAAGCGGGAGCGGCAGTACGTGGGTCATGTCCGAATGCCGGGGTGGATTGTCCGGTTTTCATTATACGTCTGGTTTCGGACGAGCGGACAATACGCTCCGTTATCCCCGGAAGCGTTCCTTCATGAATTACCTGTTCCCCCTGCTGGCCGTGGTCATCTGGTCCGGCAACACCGTCGTCAACAAGCTCGCCGTGGGGCAGATCGCCCCGGCGGAGATCGGCTTCTATCGCTGGGTGCTGGCCGGCGCGCTGCTGACGCCCTTCCTGCTGCGCGCCACCCTCGCCCACTGGCCGGTGATCCGCGCCAATTTGGGCAAGCTCGTCACCCTCGGCCTGCTCGGCATGGCCGTCTACCAGTGCCTGGCCTACTACGCCGCCGCGCTCACCTCGGCGACCAACATGGGCATCATTCTCTCGCTGATGCCGCTGATGTCCCTCGCCCTGGCCTCAGTGCTGCTGCGCCACAAGCTGAGTGCTGCCGCCGTGCTGGGCGCACTGGTGTCACTGGGCGGCGTGCTGCTGGTGATCACCCAGGGCAACCCGCAGCAACTGATCAGCCACGGCGTGAACCTGGGCGACGGCATGATGATCATCGCCACCCTCGCCTACGGCGTGTATGGCGTGCTGCTGAAGAAGTGGAACCTGCCGTTGCCGCCGCTGCTGATGCTGTACCTGCAGGTGCTGGTGGCCATCGTCGCGCTTGCACCGCTTTACCTGGCCTCGCCGCACCACGGCCTGAACGCCGCCAACCTGCCGCTGGTGCTGTATGCCGGGCTGCTGGCCTCCATCGTCGGCGCGCTGGCGTGGATGCAGGGCGTGCAGCGCATGGGGCCGAGCCGCATGGCGCTGTTCTTCAACCTGCTGCCGGTACTGACCGCCGCCATCGCCGCCGTGGTGCTGGGCGAACAGCTGACCAGCTACCACCTGGTGGGCGGTGCGCTGACCCTGGCCGGCGTGCTGCTGGCCGAACTGTGGCGGCCGCGGGAGAAGGCCGTCGCCGCCATCAACGCTCGTTGACCCGGACGCCGTTTGAAGGAGCGAGCTTGCTCGCGAACCGCTTGACGCAGACGTCGGCGGGAAATCTGTTCGCGAGCAATAACGATGGCGTCCCCCTCGCTCCTACAGCTTCGTGCCGGTTTCAAACTCCCGCATCAGTCTCGTAGGGCGCATAACGCGCCAGCGTTATCCGCCGTGAGTGGGCCGGCGGATAACCTGTTCCAGGTTATGCGCCCTGCGCTCGACCGGCGTGGAACTCGGCCATCAGAGTCGAAACCAGCTCCGCCGCCGACATCTCCCGCGACAGCGGTGCACCCTGCCCCGCCCATTGCACGGCGAAGTCCGTGTTGCCCTTGGCGGTCGCCGCGGCGGTCAGCGCCTTGGCGGCGTCGTAGGTGATCGGGTAATCCGGCAGCGCTGGCGCATCCGCACTGCCCAGGTCGGTGAACAGCCGGTTGACCATGCCCCGCGCGGCACGGCCGGAAATCGCCGCCGTCACCTCGGTACGCTCCCCACGCTCGCCGCGCAGCGCTGCCTTGAATGCAGCGTTGGCCGAGGATTCGTCGGCAGAGATGAAGGCCGTACCCATCTGCACCGCCTGCGCGCCCAGCTCGAACACTGCGCGCATGCCCTGCCCGTCCATGATCCCACCCGCCGCGATCACCGGCAGGCCGGTGCCCTTCACCAGCGTACGGACCAATGCAAAGGTGCCGATGCGCGCGTCCTTCTCCGGCTCGAACACGCCACGGTGGCCGCCGGCCTCATAGCCTTGCGCAACGATCGCGTCGATGCCCGCCGCCTCGATGGCTCGGCCTTCGGCAAGGCAGGTGGCGGTGGCCAGCAGGCGGATGCCAGCGGCTTTCAGTCGGTCGATCCACTGCTGCGGCGGCAGGCCGAAGTGGAAACTGACCACGGCCGGGCGCGCTTCGATGAGGAATTCCAGCATCTCGGGGTCGGCCAGGAAGCTGCGGTAGATCTCGGTGATCTGCGCTGGCGGCTGCGCATCGAACTCGGCGAACAGCGGGCGCAGGTGGTCCAGCCACGCGGCCTCGCGGGCCGGGTCCGCCACGGCCGGGCGGTGGCAGAACAGATTGAGGTTGAGCGGCTTGTCGGTCAGCGCGCGGGTCTGCTCCAGCAGGGCGCGAGCCTGCTTGGCATTGCTCGCGCCCAGGCCGATGGAGCCCAGCCCGCCGGCATTGGCCACCGCCGCCGCCAGCGCCGGGGTGGACACGCCGACCATGGGCGCCTGGATGATGGGGTGCTGGATGCCGAGCAGTTCGGTGATGCGCATGACGGGGTCCTCGTGGTCGGCAGGGCCGACTGGCTGATTGGCACTTGACCAACAATCTCACAAAGAGAATATTAACGGCAACTTGTTCTCTACTGAAGATCAATCATGGATCTCTCCAGCCTGGAAATCTTCCGCTGCGTGGCCGAGGAACAGAGCGTCACCCGCGCCGCCGCCCGCCTGCAACGCGTGCAATCGAACGTCACCACACGCATCCGCCAGCTCGAGGAAGACCTCGGCGCGGCGCTGTTCCTGCGCGACGGCAAGCGCATGACGCTGACCGACCAGGGCCGCGAATTCCTTCGCTACGCCGAGCAATTGCTGGCCCTGGCCAGCGAGGCGCGACAGTCGCTGCACCCGCACAGCGCCACTGGCAGCCTGCGCCTGGGCAGCATGGAGGCCTCCGCCGCCAGCCGCCTGCCCGAGCCGCTGGCGCGCTTCCACCGCGCCTACCCCGAGGTGGAACTGCACATGACCACCGGCCACAGCCAGAAGCTGCTCGGCGAAGTGCTGAACCGCCAGTTGGACTGCGCCCTAATCGCCCACCCGGACATCCTTCGCGCCGAGCCGGGCTTCGAAGCGAAGCTGGAGCGCGGCCTGCGCGCCGAACCGGTATTCCGCGAGGAACTGCTGCTGGTGCTGCCGGGCAACCATCCACCGGTACACCGGCCAGAGGATGTGCAGATTCGCACCCTGGTCGGCTTCACCCGCGGCTGCACCTACCGTCAACTGGCGGAAAGCTGGCTGAAAGGCACGCTGCTGGCGGTGCAGGAGGTGGGCTCCTACCACGGCATCCTCGCCTGCGTGAACGCCGGCTCGTGCATCGGCGTGCTGCCGCGCTCGGTGCTGGAGCTGCAACGGGAAACGCCGGACCTGCAGCTGGTGCCGCTGACTGAAGTCGACACCCTGCTGATCTGGCGCGACGGCTACGCCACCGGCGCCTTCCAGCGCTGGCGGGAAACCCTGGAGGCACGCCCATGAGCCGCACTTGCCGCCTGCCCGCCGCGTTGTCGGCGGCACTGATCCTGGCCGTCGGCATGGGCTTCGGTCGCTTCGCCTTCACCGGGCTGTACCCGTTGATGGTGCGCGACGGCGTGCTCAGCGTCACCGGCGGCTCCCTGGCTGCCTCGGCCAACTACGCCGGCTACCTGCTCGGCGCCCTGCTGCTGGCGCGCAGCCACGAGCGATATGCCGCGCGCATCTGCGTGATCGCTTTGGCAGGCACCCTGGCTACCCTCGCCGCCATGGCAGTTCCGGCACCGGCCTGGTTCGCCATCGGCGTGCGCCTGCTGGCCGGCGTGCTCAGCGCCATGGCGCTGGTCAGCGCCGCGCAGTGGCTGTTGCAGAGCATGGGCGAAAGCCATGGCGCACCGATGATGTTCGCCGGTGTGGGGATCGGCATCCTGGTCTCGGCGGAACTGATCGCCGCCGGCAACGCCTTCGGCCTGGGCAGTGCGGCAATCTGGTGCGTGCTGGCGCTGGCCGGGCTGGTGCTGTCGCTGCTGGCCGCGCCTGCGCTCGGTCGGGATGCGCCGACTGCGCCGCATCCGGCAGCGAACAGTGCGGGGCCGGCACCAGAGCTGTCCGCGCCGATCATCCTGCTGGTCTACGGGCTGGCCGGCTTCGGCTACATCATCACCGCTACCTACCTGCCGCTGCTGATGAAGAGTGGCCTGGGCGCCATCGACCCATTGCAGGTCTGGGCCGCGTTCGGCCTGGGCGCTGCGCCATCGTGCTTCCTCTGGCACCGCTTGCACCTGAAGCTCGGCGGTCGGCGTGCATTGGCGCTCAACCTGCTGGTGCAGGCGGTAGGCGTGATGTTGCCGGCTCTGGGCGACTCCACCTTCCTTTATCTGGGCAGCGCGGTACTGGTGGGCGGCAGCTTCATGGGCACCGTGACCATCGCCATGCCGGCGGCCCGCGCGGTGGCCTCGCAGGTGCGCTTCAACATGCTCGCGGCGATGACGGCGCTGTATGGCGTCGGGCAGATCGTCGGGCCGCTGGCGGCCAGCGCCCTGCGTGGGCTGACCGGGAGCTTCATCCCGGCATTGGGAGCGGCAGCCAGTGCGTTGCTGGTTGGGGCGCTGTGCTGTCTCCCCCTGCGTCACGCCGAGGTGGAGCCCACGCAGGGCGCATAACCTGGAACAGGTTATCCGCCCGCTGCCGCGCGGCGGATAACGCTGACGCGTTATCCGCCCTACAACTGTACAGATCAGGCCGGCGGCTGCTGGCGGAAGGACACGCCCAGGCGGTTCCACACGTTGATCGCGCCGATGGCCACGGTGAGGTCCACCAGCTCCCGTTCGCTGAACTGCTCGCGGGCGAGCTGGAAGACCTCCAGCGGCACCTTGGATTCGGACAGCAGCGTCACCGACTCGCACCAGGCCAGCGCCGCCCGCTCACGCTCGGTGAAGAACGGCGACTCACGCCAGACGCTGACGGCGAACAGGCGCCGCTCGGTCTCGCCGTTGCGGCGCGCTTCCATGGCGTGCATGTCGGCGCAGAAGGCGCAGTTGTTCACCTGCGATACCCGCAGGCGCACCAGCTCCAGCAGCGGCTTCTCAAGCGACAGCTCGAAGATCGCGGCTTCCAGCGCCAGCACCGCCTTCAGCGCTTCCGGCGAGGCGGTGTAGTAATCCAGGCGTGGCTCCATGACGGCACTCCAGAAGTTGACCGTGCCATTGTGCGCCGAGCCGTGCCGGCCACAAGTGACCAATCCGCGGAATTTCGACCGCGCAACTTCACCACGCCCCGCGCCGGCGCTACGCTTGCGCCACTGCCCAGAAGCTGCGGAGTTCGTCCTTGGAGCTGCACCTGATCATCCACGGCCAGAAGGATCTCGCCGGGCAACTCTATCGCCAGCTGCGCGAAGCCATCGACTCCGGCCGCCTCGCCGCCGGCACCCGCCTGCCGCCCAGCCGGCTGCTGGCCGAGCAGCTGGGCATCTCGCGCAAGACCATCTCCGACACCTACGCCCAGCTCACCTACGAAGGCGTGCTGGTGGGCAGGATCGGCAGCGGTACCTTCGTCAACACCCACCTGCCGCGCCACGACCGGCGCCAGGATGGCGTGCGCTTCGCCAGCCAGAACAACATCGAGCGCTGGGCCAACCTCGACACGCGCCTGCGCCACCCCGGCGCGGGTACAGCCAAGGCCGACTTCATCGGCGGCGCCACCACCCAGTTGCAGTTCCCCCAGGAGGAATGGCGGCGCTGCGTGAACCATGCCATGCGCCAGATGACCGGCCTGCGCGGGCACTACAGCTCGCCCGAAGGCATCGCCCCGTTGCGCGACGGCATCGCCCGGCACATCTCCTATGCCCGTGGTGTGAACTGCCAGCTGGACGACGTGATGGTCTGCAACGGCGCGCAGCAGGCACTGGACCTGCTCGCCCGCGTCATGCTCCGCCCCGGTGACAAGGTCGCCATGGAAGACCCCGGCTACACCCCGGCGCGGCTGATCTTCCAGACCCTCGGCGCCGAAGTGGCCAGCGTGCCGGTGGACGCCGATGGTATCCGCGTCGACCTGATCCCCGACGGTACGCGGATGATCTACACCACGCCGTCGCACCAGTTCCCGCTGGGCATGCCGATGAGCCCGGCACGCCGCGAGGCCTTGCTCGCACGGGCGCTGGAACTGGGCGCGCTGGTGATCGAGGACGACTACGACAGCGAGTTCCGCTACGAAGGACGGCCCACCGACGCGCTGCAAAGCCTCGATCGCCACGGCGTGGTGGCCTATATCGGTACCTTCTCCAAGGTGCTGCTGCCGGAACTGCGCCTGGGCTACCTGATCCCGCCGCCCAGCCTGTTCACGGCGCTGGTGCGGGCGCGGCAGATTTCCGACTGGCACAGTTCGACGCTGCCGCAGTGGGCGCTGGCCAAGTTCATCAGCGAGGGCTACCTGCTCAAGCACATCCGCCGCTGCCACGGCATCTACGCCGGACGCCGCGAGCGCATCCTGGCGCGGCTGGCGGGCGACCTGTCGCCCTGGCTGGAAGCGGTGCCGTCGGTGGCCGGCTTCCACCTCACCGCCTTGCTGCGCCAGCCGGTCAACGTGGCACTGCTCTGCGAGCTGGCGCGCAAGGTCGAGGTCGGCCTCTACGGGCTGGCGCCCTTCCATCATCAGGCGCCGGTGCGCGACGGCCTGCTGCTGGGCTTCGGCGCCATCGACACGCTGGACATCGACCCGGCGCTGGACAAGGTGCGCGACCTGTTGCAGCAGCTGGCCTGAGCCTCGTTTCCTGTCGACTCTGGCGCACTGACAGCATGGGTATCGCTGCGCTCCACCCATCCCACGAAGCGTTCAACCTGTAACGATCGCGTCTTGCAGGACTCTGCTCAGCAGCATCACGGGCTACCCGCAGGATGGCGTGGAGCGCAGCGATACCCATCGATTCCATGGCAGCGGAGCGACGGCCGATCAGCAGTCGTCATCCGGGGAAGGATTGGTCCGGCACTTTTCCGGGGAATTGGCGGTTCAGCCGCAGGCAGCGCGCCCTTAACCTTTGCGCATCGGTTTTGAAAGCCGGTTCCGGCATTTACCGGATTCCGGCGTCAGCGCCCAATGGCCACCCAGCACAAAGGAGCCTCGCCATGTCCCCGTCCGCCATCGCCATCGTTCGCGTCCAGGCATTCCCCGGCCAGGCTGCCGCGCTGGGCGAGCACCTCAATCAACTGGTCACCCAGGTCCGCCAGCAACCCGGCTGTCAGGGCAGCGAGTTGCAGGAACTGGCCGCCGACCGCTGGCAGGTGCTCACCCGCTGGGCCAGCCAGGCCGAGCTGGAGGCGCACCTGTCCGGCCCGAAAGCACAACAGTGGCTAGGCCAGCTCGGCTGTGGCGACCTGGCGCTGGGGCTGGAGTTCGAAAGCCGCAGCGCTGACTGACTCAGAACGCCGTGCGCACCAGCCCGCCATCCACCCGCAGCGCTGCGCCGTTGGTGGCCGAAGACAGCTCCGAGCAGACATAAAGCACCAGGTTGGCGATCTCCTCGGGGCGGGCGAAGCGCTGCAGCAGCGAGCCTGGCCGCGCGGTGCGGAAGAACTCCGCCTCGAATTGCTCGAACGGCTGCCCACCGGAAAGCTTGTCGACGAAATCACCCACGCCCTCGGACGCGGTAGGCCCCGGCAGCACGGCGTTCACCGTCACCCCGGTGCCCGCGCAGTATTCGGCCAGCCCGCGGGACAGGCCGAGCTGGGCAGTCTTGGTGACGCCGTAGTGGATCATCTCCAGGGGAATCTGGATGCCGCTCTCGCTGCTGATGAACACCACCCGCCCCCAGTTCTTCTGCTTCATGCCCGGCAGGTAGGCACGGGACAGGCGCACACCGGACAGCAGGTTGACGTCGAGGAAGCGCAGCCACTCCTCGTCGGCAATCTCCTCGAAGGGTTTGGGGTCGAAGATGCCGAGGTTGTTCACCAGCACGTCCACCGCCGGGTAGCGCTCCACCAGCGCGGCAATCTGTTGCGGGTCGGACAGGTCACCGGCGAAGCCTTCGACCCTGGCATCGGCCTGCCCGTCGCGGATGCGCGCCAACGCATCATCCACCGACGCCTGGCTGCGACCATTGAGGATTACCCGCGCCCCTTCGCGGGCCAGGCCCTGGGCGATGGCGAAACCGATGCCCTTGGTCGAACCGCTGACCAGGGCGAGCTTGTCTGACAGGTGCAGGTTCATGGTGCCTCCAACGGTGGGAAAGACAGGACCCGGCAGTGAACCGGGGAGCGAAGGAAGGAAAGAGAATAGGCGCTGGTTTCCACCGGCTGCCAGTTGCTCCAGTACGACACCCTCAAACGCTGGCACCCATCAGCCTTCAGCAATCCCACACTCGCTCTAGTTCGGGCAATTCGCCCGACTTCTGCCCGGACGCCTTGTCTGACGGGCCTTTCGCCATCTCTTTGTAGTGTCGCTGTTACATTTCCGCGACATTTTCAGTGCCAACGTGTCGGTTATGTCCCTGTTCTGCTGGCGAAAATTCCAATCGCGACTAGCGTCAATTCCGTAAGCAGATATGCGTAGGACTGCTTTTCTCTGGGGATTTACCAGCCGGAATTAGGGAAATGCAGGCCAAATATCGCTCGAAGCTCTTCCAGCCAGTTGCCCACGCCCTGGCGCTGGAACAACGCATCCTGTTCGACGGCGCAGCCGCTGCGGCCGTCGATCAACAGCATCACGACAGCACCGCCGCCGAGGCGAAGGACACGGCCAAGCCGGCCACTGCCGTCGAGGCTCGCGCCCAGGCAGCCGCCCCCGCACAGGCGGCGCCGCGCAACCTGGTGGTGATCGATGCCCGCCTGGAAAACCGCGACCAGCTCGCCGCCAGCCTGCCGGTGGGCACCACCGCGCTGGTAGTGGACGCAGGCCAGGACGCCATCGCGGCCATCAGCAACGCGCTGACGCAACTGGGCAAGGTCGACTCGATCCAGATTTTCTCCCACGGCGCCACCGGCCAGTTCACCCTGGGCAACCAGACCTTCACCAGCCAGAGCGTCGACCAGCTCGGCGATCGCCTGAGCGCCTGGCGCGGCGAGCTCAATACCGGTGCGGACATCCAGCTCTATGGCTGCGACGTCGGCGCAGGCAGCGCCGGTCAGGCGCTGGTCAACGAACTGGCGCGCTGGACCGGCGCGGACGTCGGCGCCTCCAGCAATGCCACCGGCTCCACCAGCGCCGGCGGCGACTGGAACCTGGAAGTGCGCGCGGGCGACGTGGACAAGTCCATCGCACTGAGCGCCGACACCCTGGTGAGCTTCCAGGGCCTGCTGGCCGACGCCAGCCCCACCGTGGCCATGGGCAGCGGCGGCGCGGCGGTGCGCCTGGGCGATACCTTCACCTTCGACGTCAACTTCAGCAACCCATCCACCCAGGTCGGCTTCGCGCCCTACATCGACCTGTTCATGCCGGCCACCGGCCGCGACGGCAATGACGGCGCCACTTTCGTTTCCGCCACCTACCTGGGCCAGGCGGTGACCAGCTATGTGATCACCTTCGACGCCAACGGCAATGCCACCCACCCGCTGGCCAAGGACGCCAACGGCAATGCCCTGGTGATCAACGCTGCCAGCGTCGGCATGAAGGCCGGCGACCAGATGGTGGTGCTGCAGCTGCCCTACGCCAGCGTGACCAGCGGCCAGCCGGCCATCGGCATCCAGGTCACCGCGCAGCTGAGCAACCTGGCCGACACCAGCTATTCCGACGGCGCGCCCAATCTCACCATCAATGCCCGCGGCGGCTTCGAGTACGGCAACGATTCACTGAACAACCCGGCGCAGGACCCGACCCTGGTGGAAGCGGCGCTGCACAGTTTCGTGGTCACCCCGACGCTGCTGTCGGTGACCCAGACGGTGAACATGCCCGAGGGCGAGACGGTCACCGGGCCGAACTTCACCCGCACCGAAACGGTGACCGTGACCCCGGCCCCCGGCCAGACCCTGACCAACGTGACGGTTACCCAGACGGTGCCCGACCAGGTTCACGTCAGCTCCATCACCCCCGGCGCCGGCGGCACCCTGACCTCGATCACCCTGCACGACGGCACCGTACTGACCAACCCGACACTGATCGCCGCGGCGCTCAACAACCCCAATGCCTTCGTCGCCAGCTACACCATTCACTACGACACCCTGAGCGCGGCCAGCACCACCACGGTCGGCTTCTACGTACCGGAGATCGACGCGGCCGGGCGGCCGGTGCTCGACCCTGCCACGGGCAACCCGCGCACCATCACCTTCGGCACCGCCACGGTGAATGGCGACTGGAACCCGCTGGACCCGCGCGACCGCCCCACCGATCCGGACGGTTATCCCTTCACCGTGACCGGCGACGGCGCAGGTATCACCTTCGTCGCCAAATCGATCACCCTGCTCAAGACGGTGAACCTGCAGACCGACGTCGGCACCCCCGGCATTACCCCCGGCGATACCCTGCGCTACACGATGGATGTGGCCATCTCCGACTTCTATGCCTTCGGCAAGAACATCCTCGGCCAGGGCACCTTCACCGTCACCGACCAGCTCAGCGACGGCCAGACCTTCTCCGCCGCCAATGCGCCGAGCATCGTCATCCAGCAACACGGCGCATCGCAGGTCATCCCGGTGATCTACACCGCCACGGTGAACGCCGACGGCAGCACCACGCTGGTTTTCGATATCGGCGCATCCATCGCTGCCGCCGTCCAGGGGCCCGGCCTCTATGCGCTGTTCGGCGACCTCTGGGATGACGATGTGCAGGAAGGCGCCACGCGGATGTCCATCGTCTACGACGCGACCATCGACACCACCTACACCTCCGACCACCCGCCCCACGACCAGCTCAACGAGGGCGACAGCGTCAGCAACAATGCAACGGTGGATGCCACTGTGCTGCGCGACTCGCTGAACATTGGCGGCGAGCAGACCGACGGCTCCGGCACCACCAGCACCATCGACACCTCCAACATCGATATCACCCTGACCCAGGTGAACGGCGGCAACCCGCCTGCCAACGGCGAGTTGCGTCCCGGCGACGTGGTCACCTTCACCATCACCTACGACCTGCTGGTGGCGGACTACGAGAACTTCAAGCTCACCGCCTACCTGCCGCTACCGCTGCTCAACGCGGCGGGCATCAACTGGAGCATTGGCAACGGTGTCGGCCAGTGGAGCTTCGGCGCCGGCAACAGCATCCTCGACGTGCCCGACAGCGTCACCACCGGGGCGGGCAACTCGATCATCTTCGACTTCGGCAACTACGTTTCCGGCGGCCTCAACGGCGGTACCGTGCAGGTGCGCTTCACCATGGTGGTCGGCGACCAGCCCTATGCCGACCAGCGCGAACTCGACGTGCTGGCGCAGTCCAGCCAGACCACCACCATCGACAAGACGCCGCTGATTTCCTCGGATGTCGCGGTCATCGAATCGGTCGCCGAACCGGTGCTGGACATCAAGCACGGCGTGGTCTCCACCACCCATGGCACGGTCACCGGCACCACCGGCACCTGGGCCCAGCCGGGCACCACCGGCACGCCCTTCAGCGGCAGCGTGACCAGCCTGGCGGCGGTGGATGGCAACGTCAGCGGCATCGACGGCGCCGACACCCTGCGCCTGGCCACGGCGATCAAGAACAGCGGCGGCGGCAACGCCTTCGACGTGTCCACCAGCATCACCCTGCCGGCAGGCCTGGCGTTCGTCGGCGGCAGCCTGTCCACCGCCAACCTGCAGATCCATCGCGGCGACGGCAGCCTGCTGGTGCAGGGCGTCGACTACAGCATCAGCGGCAACAGCATCACCTTCCTCGACCCCAACAACCAGGGCACCCTGCTCGCCGGCCGCGCCGGCACGGCCAACGACCTCTCCGGCGCCAACGTCGTGGTGATCACCTACGACGTCACGGTGAGCAACGCCATCCTCGCCTCCAGCACCCTGCAAAGCAGCGCGGCGCTGACCAACTACGCCAGCGTCGAGGGCGGCCAGGACTTCACCCCGGTGGACATCGTCGAGGTCGCCAACCAGCAGGTGGCCGCGCCGACCATCAGCAAGACCTACCAGAACGGCAGCCTCACCGACGACGACTCCAGCGCCGGCCACACCAGCGGCAGCAACCTGGTGATCGGCGAGAAGATGACCTACGACATCGTGGTCACCCTGCCCGAAGGCAGTACCGCCAACCTGCGTCTTTCCGACCTGATTCCGCCGGGGCTGCGCCTGGACCTCACGGCCTTCAGCGGGGCGGGCTACCAGATCATCTACAACGCCGTGAACAACGGCATCGATCCGTTCAGCGGCGCACTCACCCAGGCCTTCGCCGGCTCTGTCAACGTCCTCACCTTCAGCGGCGACGGCAGCGATGGCGGCGACCTGAACCTGCTGTTCAGTGCCGCCGGCTCCACGGCCGACAACAACATCGGCAACAACGCCTTCGTCATCCGCCTGGTGCTGGTGGCGAGCAACGTGCAGGGCAACCAGCAGGGCGTCACCCTGAACAACGGCGCGCAGCTGACCTACAGCGACCCCGACGGCGATACCCCCAACGGCGCCACGGCAGTGGACCGCACCGTCGCCAGCCCGCAGCAGCCCTCGGTGACCATCGTCGAGCCGACCCTGACGGTGAGCCAGCAGGTCACGGCCACCCCCACCTACGGCGGCTTCGACGAAGGCGACACGGTCACCTACACCATCACCATCAGCAACACTTCCGGCACCAATGCCTTCGATCTCAGCCTGCTGAACATACTGCCCACGCAGATGGACAACATCGTGATCACCGGCAAGGTCTACAACGGCGCCACCAACAACGGCGGCGTGGACTTCATCATCCAGAACGGCCAGCTGGTCACCGCCAGCGGCGCCAACATCGATATCGCCAATGGCGGCAGCATCGTCATTTCCCTCTCGGGCGTGGTGAACGCCTCGGCAGCCGGCCAGGCAGTCATCACGAACAACGTCGTGGTGCGCTGGACCAGCCTGGACGGCCTGGGCAACGCCACCGACACGGGTGCCGGCGAGCGCGGCGGCGACGACGGACTGCTCAACTCCGGGGTGCTCAACGACTACCGGCAGATCAACACGCTGCTCATTCCCGTCACCAACGGCATCCAGGTCTCGCGCGTCGGCGGCCTCGACGCCACGCCGCCGGCGACCAACTCCTCGGGCGCCACCGATACCGCTGGGCTGGAAGAAACCGTGGTGGTCGGCGAGATCGTCCGCTACCGCGTGGCGATCGTGGTGCCCACCGGCGTAAACCCCAATTACCAGATCCGCATCGAGTTGGCTCCCGGGCTGGAGTTCATCCCCGCCGACCTCAACAACATCCTTATCGCCCTGGGTTCCAGCGCCATTGGCGGCCTCACCACCGACGCCACCGACCTGATCAGCGGCGGCACCCTGGGCATGGTCGGCAACCAGAACAGTGACGTATCGCTGCCGATCCATCCCGACCTGTCCGGCGACAAGCCCACCGGCATCTTCAATATCAACAGCGGGCGCCTGCAGATTTCCCCTGATGGTCGGACCATCACCTTCAACCTGGGCAACCTGACCAACAACGAGATCAACGACGGCGATATCGAAGGGGTGATCCTGGAGTTCAACGTGCGCGTCGCCAACATCGCCTCAAACATTAGCGGTGCGCAGCTGAGCATGAATGTGTTCGAACACGTCGGCACCGGCGGCGGGGTCGACCGCGGCCACAGCGCCACGATCTTCGAGCACGTGGTGGAACCCAGCTTCACCGGCATGGACAAGTCGGTGATCGACATCGCCGCCGGCAGCGTCGCCGGCACCACCAACGCGACAGTCTCGGTCAGTTTCACCCAGAACGGCGAAGTACCGGCCTACAACGTCGTGCTGCGCGACCAGTTCCCCAACGGCAGCGACTACGCGATCCAGAGCATCGTCATCAACGGCACCAGCTACACCACCGGCAACCTGCCAGCGGGCGTCACCGCCAGCGTGGTGGGCGGCCAAGTGGTGCTCAACTTCGACCAGTTGAACGTCAACGACAAGGTGCAGGTGATCTACAGCGTCACCCTGCCCAACACCATCGTTCCCGACGACGTCACCAGCTCCGCGGTGCTGACCTGGACCAGCCTGCCCACCAGTTTCGAGAACGCCGGCTGGGGCGGCTCGCTGCCACTGACCGCCGGCGGCGCCGATGGCGAGCGCACTGGCCAGGACGGCGCGGGCGGGCTGAACAACTACATCCTCAGCGACGGCGCCGGCATGGGCGTGGTGAAAGGCACCCTGTGGGATGACACCAAGTCCGCCACCACCAGCACGACGCCCGACGGCCCTGGCCTGGGCGGCATCGACGTGACCCTGACCTGGGCCGGCGACGACGGCGTGTTCGGCAACGCCGACGACCGCACCTTCAGCACGGTGACCGCCGCCGATGGCACCTACCAGTTCGCCATCCTGCCCTCGGGCAATTACCTGGTGGCGGTGGCGCAGAACTTCGCCCAGGCGAGCAACAACCGCTTCCACGTGCGCGTCGACTCCGACAGCGGGACCTCCACCGTCGGCCTGGGCAACATCAACCTGAACCTGGCCGAAGGCGCCATCGGCATCGCCGATGCCGGCTACGTGCATATCAACGAAGCGCCGATCAACACCGTCGCCGACCAGCATGGCCAGGAAGATACCGTGCTGCACATCGTCGGCCTCGCCACCAGCGACGTGGACGTCAACGCCGGCAATACCGCCGGCGTCATGACCGTCACCCTCAGCGTGGTGCACGGCGTGCTCTGGCAGAGCGCAACGACGCCCGGCGCCAACGATGCCCCCCCGACCGGCGCCGGCCGCACCCTGGTGCTCACCGGCACCCTGCAGCAGATCAACGTGTTGCTCAGCCAGATTTATTACAAGGGCGATCAGGACTTCAACACCGCCCGCAATGCCGAAACCCTCACCATGGTCACCAACGACCAGGGTAACTTCGGTGACGCGGACGGCGACGGCATCCCCGGCGAAAACCCCGACGACGCCCTGAAAGACACCGACACCCTGAACATCATTATCGACCCGGTGAACGACGCGCCCATCGCCCGTCCCGACATTGCGATCGCCATCGAAGCCGGCGGTTCGAACAACGCCACGGTCGGCGTCGACCCCACGGGCAACGTGCTGGACAACGACACCGACGTGGACATCGCCACCAACGGCGACATCCTCAAGGTCACCCGCCTGGAGAACTCCACCGGCGGCTTCGTGGTGGTGCCCGCTGCCGGTGTCGTCAGCCTCGCCGGCCGCTACGGCACGCTCTACATCACCGCGACCGGTGGCTTCCAGTACGTGGTCGACAACAGCAATGCCGAAGTCCAGGCGCTGCGCACCGCGGGCGACGTGCTGCGCGAGTCGTTCGGCTACTTCATCACCGACACCGGCGGCCTTTCCAGCTCCACCTCCCTGACCATCGACATCCACGGCGCCAACGATACCCCCGTGGCGCTGAACGACACCGGCGCCGCCATCGAGGCCGGCGGCACCAATAACGGCACCGCCGGCAGCGATGCCACCGGCAACGTGCTGACCAACGACAGCGATGTGGACGCCACGGTCTATGGCGAGACCAAGGCCGTCAGCCTGGTGCGCTTCGACGGCACCGGCGGCGGCGCTATCCTGCCGGTCGCCCCCGGCTCGCCGACCACTGTTGCAGGCCTCTACGGCACCCTGACGATCAACGCCGATGGCACTTATCGCTACGTGGTGGACAACAGCAATCCCGTGGTCCAGGCCCTGACTCCCAACGATCCCCTGCTCTCCGAGCAGTTCACCTACCAGGTCACCGACAAGGGCGGCCTGAGCGCCATCGCCACCCTCACCATCACCATCCAGGGCGCCAACGACGCCCCGGTGGCGGTGGACGACCATGGCACCGCCACCGCTGGCGCCAGCGACGGCACCCCGCCACCGGTCAACGCCAGCGGCAACGTGATCACCGGTAACGCCGGGGTGGGCACCGACACCGACGTCGACACTGTCGACCAGCCCAACGCCGACAAGCTCAAGGTCGATGGCGTTCGCTCCGGCCTTGAGACCGCCGGCGGGACTCTGACCGGCGTCGCCAGCGGCGTCACCACCAACATCACCGGCACGGTCGCCCGGCTGGCCAACGGCACCCTCATCAGCGGCAACTTCGGCCAGCTCAGCCTGAGCGACGATGGCACCTACACCTTCGTGGTCAATAGTGCCGACCCTGCCATTCTCGCGCTCACCGCCAACCAGAGCCTGGATGTGATCTTCACCTATCGCATCCACGATACCGGCGGACTGACCGACCAGGCGCAGCTGGTCATCACCGTGACCGGGGTCAACGACCCGCCCGTCGTGCAACCCGTGGTGATCCACGCCACCGAGGCCGGCGGTCTGCTCAACAACGTCGTGGGCCTGGACCCGACCGGCAGTATCCGGGGCTCCTATGTCGATCCCGACGGCGATGTCCTGACCATCACCGCCGTGGTCAACCCCAACGGCGTCAGCGGCAACGTGGGGGCGGACCTGGCGGGCAACTACGGCGTGCTGCTGCTCAACGCCGACGGCAGCTACCGTTTCGTGGTCAACAACCTCGACCCGGCGGTGCAGTCGCTGCGTACCTACAACGACACACTCAGCGAAGTCTTCACCTACAGCGTCAGCGACGGGAACGGCAAGACTGTCACCCGCACCTTCACTGTCATCATTCACGGGCAGAACGATACCCCCATCGCTGCAGACGACACGGGGGCCGCCATCGAGGCCGGCGGCACGCTGAACACCACGCCCGGCGCGCCCGCCACCGGCAATGTGCTGCCCAACGATCTGGATGTGGACGGCGCGGCTTACGGAGAAACCCATGTGGTCGACGCTGTGCGCACTGGCACCAAAGGCGCCGGCGGCACGCTGATCGACCTGACCGCCAGCGGCGGCGTGATCGCAGGGACCTACGGCACCCTGACCCTCAACGCCAACGGCACCTATACCTACACCGTCAACGACAGCCTGGCCGCCGTGCAGGCGCTGAAGAATGGCGACTCGCTGACCGAAGCCTTCACCTACCGCATGCACGACACCGCTGGCGCCACTTCCATTGCCCAGCTGACCATCACCATCGAAGGCCGCTACGACGCCCCGGTGGCCAACGACGACATCAACTACGCCGTGGCCAACCTCGACGGCAGCGGCGGGCGCAACCCCACCGGCAACGTGATCACCGGCCTGACCGGGATCTTCGCCGGCATCGGTGCCGACACCGATGTCGATGCCGGCGATCACATGCGCGTCACCACCATCGCGGTCGGCCCGGAGGGTGCGCAGGTGGGCACCGTGGTGGTGACACCCGGCAGCCCGCAGACCATCGTCGGCGCGTTCGGCACCCTGGTGATCAATGCCGACGGCAGTTACCAGTACTTCGTCGACAACACCAACGCGGACATCATCGCCCTCGGCCCGCTGGCGTTCGCCCTGGAATCCTTCACCTACCAGGTCACCGACGATGGCGGCCTCAACGACCAGGCCACGCTGATCATCCTGGTCCGTGGGCAGAACCAGCCACCGGACACCGTGCCGGACTTCGGCACGGCGGTCGAAGACGGCGGCCTGCACAACAACGTGCCGGGTAGCAACCCATCGGGCAACGTGCTGGACAACGACACCGACCCGGACACCATCACCACCATCCCGCAGGATGTGATGCACGTCGTCTCGTACTGGGCCGGCGACGGTCCCCTTCCGCCCGATGCCAGCGTTCCCGGCCAGAGCCTGCGCGGCCAGTACGGCACCCTGACGCTCAACGACGACGGCAGCTGGAGCTACGAGCTGGACAACTCCCTGCCGGAGGTCGAAGCCTTGCGCGCCAGCGGCCAGACCCTGCAGGACAAGTTCACCTACCTGGGCGCGGACATCTGGGGCGGCGCCACCCCAGGCCTGCTGACCATCACCATCGACGGACGCAACGACACGCCGATTGCCAGCGACGACAACGCCCTGGCCGTGGAAGCCGGCGGCGTCAACAACGGCACCCCCGGTGTCGACCCACGCGGCAACGTGCTCGACAACGACACCGACGTCGATGGCGTGCAGTACGGCGAAACCAAGGCGGTGGTGAACTTCACCAACCAGAACGGCACCACGACCAATGCCGGCAACGTGCTGCAAGGTCTCTACGGCAAACTGACGATCAACGCCGACGGCAGCTACGAGTACCGCGTCGACAACGACAACCCCACTGTGCAGGCCATGCGCAGCGCCAACGAGAAGCTGCAGGAAGTCTTCACCTACCGCATGCGCGACACCGCCGGCGCTACCTCCGACGCGCGCCTGACCGTGGTCATCCAGGGTGCCAACGACAATCCGGTGGCGCGCGACGACAGCAACAGCGCCACCGACCAGACGCCGGCACCGCAGGCCACCGGCAACGTGCTGCCCAACGACAGCGACGTGGATGGCGGCGACTCGCTGACCGTCACCGGTATCCGTACCGGCCAGGAAACCGGCAGCGGTACTGCTGGTGTGATCGGCCAGCCGATTGCCGGGCGCTACGGCACGCTCGTCCTCAACGCGGACGGCAGCTACACCTACACCATCGACCTGACCAACCGCGAAGTGCTGGCGGCGGCAGGGCTCGGGCAGGTGCTCAAGGACTACTTCACCTACACCATCAGCGACCTGGCCGGCGCCACCGACGATGCCGTGCTGACCATTACCCTGGACATCGCCACGCCGTACATCCCGCCGGGCCCGCATTTCGACCGATTCGGCGACGACGGCTACCCGCGTGACCGCCTCCCGGACGTGGACCCGGCGATCTTCGTGCAGCCGGTGGTCGAGCGCATCGACGATCGCCTGTCGCTCTCCAACTGGGGCGCCGACGGCAGCAACATCGACATCTTCGCCACGCCGGAAATCGAGAGCCCGTCGCTGGGCGCGCAGCTGGGCCAGGTCAAGGGCCAGTTCGTCGCCCGCGCCGTGGCCGAAAGCCGCCGCGCGGCAACGCTGGACAAGAACTGGGTGGACGGCCGCCACGGCGTGATCAGCCTCAGCGCCGACGGGCTGCTGCCCGACCCGTCGCTGTGGGCACCCTTCCCCGCCGACATGGTCGGCAAGGCTGACAAGGCGCAGAACACCCAGGGCTTCCGCGCCCAGCTGCGCGAGGCCGCCCAGCGCCGGAGCGGCCAATGAGGAACTCGCGACTTTTTAGGATCGATCAAGGACAGACTATGCCTGCCTACGCACTGAAATGCCTGAGCGCCACCATCACCGTCAGCCTCTTCCTCAGCGCCTGCTCGGCGTTCGAGCCCAAGCCCTACACCGAGGAGGAAATGCGCCAGCGGGTGATCGACGACCAGGCGCGGATGTACAAGGAGCAGGAGCCGGTCAGCGGGCCGATCACCTTCTACGAAGCCTCGGCGCGCGCCCTGAAATACAACCTCGACTACCGCCTGAAACTGCTGGAAAGCGCGCTGGCCTCCGACCTGCGCGATGTCACCAGCCACGAGATGCTGCCGCGGGTGGTCGCCTCCGCCGGCTACGCCGGGCGCAACAACGATTCGGGCGGCACCTCCATCGGCATCGAGGACCGCCAGGTCAGCCTGCGTCCGTCCACCTCGGAAGAGCGTTACCGCCAGCTCTACAGCCTGGGCCTGTCCTGGAGCCTTCTGGACTTCGGCGTCGCCTACTACCGCACCCAGCAGAAGAACGACCAGATGCTGATGGCCGAAGAGCGCCGCGAGAAGGTCGCGCAGAACGTCCTGCAGGACGTGCGCAACGCCTACTGGCGCGCGCTGGGCGCCCAGCGCCTGCTGCCGGAAGTGGACGGCCTGCTGATGCGCACCCACCGCGCGCTGACCTCCGCCCGCGAGGCCGAGGGCAAGGGCCTGCTGCCGCGCCAGGACATCCTCGCCTACCAGCGCGCCCTGCTCGACTCGGTGTACATGCTCACCGTGCGCCGCCAGGACCTGGAGTTCGCCCGCGCCGAACTGGCCGCACTGATGTCGCTGCCGCCGAACACCAAAATGGTCCTGGCCGACGTCGGCGAACAGCCGCTGCCACTGGTGACCAACAACGTCGAGCAACTCGAACGCCTGTCACTGGAGCGCCGCCCGGAAATCATGGAGGAGTGGTACCGCAAGCGCGTCGACATGAACGACCTGAAGATCGCCAAGGCCCAGCTGTGGCCCAACGTGAGCTTCAACTACGGCTACGAGTACGACTCCAACAAGTACCTGTACAACAACGACTGGAACCAGACCGGCATCAACGTCTCGATGAACCTGCTGCGCCTGGCGCAGTACCCGGACATCAAGGCCGCCGAGGCCAGCCAGGAAAAGACCGACGACATGCGCCGTACTGCGCTGTCGATGGCCATCCTCACCCAGGTCCGCGTCGGCCTGCTGCGCTACCAGCTGGCGAAGCAGGAAGTGGAATTCGCCGACGAGAGCCTGCGCGTCGACCAGAGCCTGCTCAGCTACGCCCAGTCCGCCCGTGGCGCCGCCCTGGGCAGCGAGCTGGAGCTGATCCGCGCCGAGGGGCGCTTCCTGCTCTCGCGCTACCAGCGCGAAGCCGCCTACTCCGACGCCCAGGCCGCGTGGGGCCGGCTGTACAACTCGGTGGGCTTCGAGGTGATGCCCAGGGAAATCGAGAACCACGACGTGAAGACCCTGGCGCGGGAAATCCAGCGCACGCTGGAGCAGCAGACCAGCACCAACCTGCTCGCCAGCAGCGACGCCACGACCATGAAATCAACCGTTCAACCGACCGCTGGGCAAGCATCCGCAGGGCAGAAGGAAATCGCCAATGCCGCGCAGTAAGCCGTACCTGCTCCTCCCGTTGTGCCTGATGTTGCTCCAGCCGGCGCTGGCCGATGATGCCACCAGCGGCCTGCCCCCATTGCCCGACAACCAGGACCCCGGCGCCATCCGCGTGCTGCTGGTATCCAACCTGGAAACCACCCTCTCCGCGCAGATGAACGGCACCCTCGGCGCGCTCAAGGCCAGCCTGGGCGACAAGGTCGCCAAGGACACCGAACTGGCCCAGCTCAACTGCGTGGAAGTCAACGCCCGCGCCAAGGTCGCGGCCGCCGAACTGAACATGGCGCGCTCCAACCTCGCCGCCAAGCAGAACCTGCGCAAGCTCGACGCGGTGGGCGACCTCGAAGTCGCCATGGCCAACACCGAGGTACAGAAGGCCGACGGCGCCCTCACCCTGGCCCGCGCCCAGGCCGGTTACTGCCTGGTCGATGCGCCCTTCTCCGGGCGCATCGCCAAGGTCTACGTCAAGCCCTACCAGACGGTGACCGCCGGCACGCCGCTGTTCGACCTGGTCAGCGACGGCGCGCTGAAGGTCCGCCTCAACGTGCCCTCATCCATGCTGCCCAGCCTGCGCCCGGACATGCCGCTGGAAGTGGACATCCACGAAACCGGCAAGCACTACCCGGCCAAGGTCAGCGTGATCAACGCGCGGGTCGACGCCGTGGCGCAGACCGTGGAGCTGGAAGCGAAGCTGGACGCCAGCTACCCGGAACTGATCGCCGGCATGAGCGGGGTCGCGCGCTTCCCCGAAAGCCATGAGTGAGCTGCTGCCGCCACCCCAGCTGCTGCTGAGCCTGGCCAATGTACGCGACAAGGCGCTGACGGCAGACTCCCTCGGCGCCCTGGCCTTCAGCATCGCCAACGACCTGTTCCCGCTGCTGCGCTTCCACCAGGCGCTGGTGTTCGCCTGCCATGAGTCGCGCAACGAGCTGCTGGCGGTGTCCGGCCTGGCCAAGCCCACGGAAGACTCGCCCTATCTGGTCTGGCTGGAGCGCGCCAGCCGCTGGGTCGCCGCGCAAACACCTGACGCCACCCCCACCTGGCTGGCCCGCGACGCCCTCGAACCGCCCGCCGACATCGCCGAAGGCTGGAGCGAATGGTGGCCGGCCGGGCTCTGGTGCGTGCCGCTGCACGACCGCGCCGGCAAGCGCCTGGGGCTGGTGCTGTTCCTGCTCGACGAGCCGCCAGCGCGCAACCTGCAGCCGCTGCTGCAAGGCATCTGGCAGACCTGGGCGCACGCCTGGGCCGCGTTCGGCCCGCGTACCCGCCTGCGCTTCTGGCGGCCGAGCAAGCGTCAGGTGCTGGTCGGGGTGATCGCCCTGGCCGCTCTGCTGCTGATCCCGGTGCGGCAGACCGCCCTGGCGCCGGCGGAGGTCGTCTCGCGCAACGCCCAGGTGATCAGCTCGCCCATCGACGGCGTGATAGTCCGGATGCTGGTGCGGCCGAACCAGAGCGTCGAGGTCGGCACGCCGCTCTTCGAGCTGGACGAAACCACCCTGCGCAGCCGCGCCGACGTGCTGGCCAAGGAAGTTGCCGTGGCCGACGCCGAACTCATGGCCGCCAGCCAGCGCGCCTTCGACAACCCGCAGAGCAAGAGCGAACTCTCGGTGCTCGACGGCCGCTCCCGCCAGCGCCGCGCCGAACTGGCCGCCGTGCAGGCGCAACTGGCGCGCACCCGCGTACTCGCGCCGCGCGCCGGCGTGGCCGTGTACAGCGACCCCAACGACTGGCTGGGCAAGCCGGTGGTGACCGGCGAACGCATCCTGCAGATCGCCGATCCGAAGGCACCGGGCATGCGCATCCAGCTGCCGGTGGCGGATGCCATCGCGCTGGAGCCGGGGGCACCCGTGGCGCTGTTCCTCACCGCCTACCCGCTCGAGCCGCTGCACGGGGAAATCCTCGACACCAGCTACCAGGCCAAGCCCAGCGATGAGGGCGTGGCCTCCTACCGCCTGCTGGCCAGCGTGCAGGACGCCCCGCCCCACGCGCGCCTGGGCCTGCACGGCACCGCCAAGCTCTACGGCGAGCGCGTGGTGCTCGGTTACTACCTGCTGCGCCGGCCGCTGGCCTCCCTGCGCGCCTGGACCGGCTGGTAACGCGCGATGGACATCGCCGCCGAGGACCTGCCCACCCCGCCGCTACGCGACGACCTGCGCCTGGACGAAGCCGCGCCCGGCCCGGACGGCGAGCCGGTGTGGGTAATCCAGGACAGCGTGCTCAACCGCTTCTACCGCATCGGCTGGCTGGAGTTCGAATGCCTGCTGCGCTGGGAACAGACGCCCCGGCAGATCAGCGAGCAGATCGCCGAGCAGACCGCGCTCAAGCCCGACGCCGAGCAGGTGCTGGGCTTCCGCCAGTTCCTCGAACACCACCAGCTGCTGCGCCCCGGCCCCGAGGCGCTGGCGCGGCTGGCCGCGCGCAGCGAAGGCAAGCAATGGACCACCTGGAACTGGTGGCTGCACCACTACCTGTTCTTCCGTATCCCGCTGCTGCGCCCGCAGCGCTTCCTGCGCGCCATCGCCGGCAGCCTCGACTGGCTGTTCAACCGCTACGTAGCGATGCTGGTGCTAATGCTCAGCCTCGCCGGCATCGTGCTGGTGGCGCACCAGTGGGACACCTTCACCCACGACGTGGTGGAGTCCTTCTCCTTCGAGGGCCTGCTCAGCTTCGCCGCTGCGCTGGTGGTGGCGAAGACGCTGCACGAGCTGGGGCATGCGCTGGTGGCCACGCGGCTGGGGCTGAAGGTCGCGCACATGGGCATCGCCTTCGTGGTGATGTGGCCGATGCTCTACACCGACACCGGCGAGAGCTGGAAGCTGCGCAGCAACCGCCAGCGCCTGGCGATTGCCAGCGCCGGGATCATCACCGAACTGGGCCTGGCCGGGCTGTCGACGCTGGGCTGGGCACTGGCCGACCCTGGTCCTTTCCGCAACGGGTTGCTGTACCTGGCGACCACCAGCTGGGCGCTGTCGCTGGCCCTGAACGCCAGCCCCTTCATGCGTTTCGATGGCTACTTCATCTTCTCCGACCTGCTGGACTTTCCCAACCTGCACGAACGCGCCGGCGCCCTGGCGCGCACCACGCTGCGGCGCAACCTGCTGGGGCTGGACGAGCCCTGGCCGGAGCACTTCCCCACCGGCAAGCGCCGCCTGCTGGTGGCCTTTGCCTTCGGTACCTGGGTCTACCGCCTGCTGCTGTTCCTCGGCATCGCCGTGGCGGTCTACTACTTCTTCTTCAAACTGCTGGGGATCTTCCTGTTCGCCGTGGAAATCAGCTGGTTCATCGTTCAGCCCGTGTGGCGCGAACTCAAGGTCTGGTGGCAGCGCCGTGCGGAAGTGAAGCCGCGGCGCAAGCTGGTGTTCCTCGCGCTGATCGGCGCCATCGCTCTGCTGCTCGCCATCCCCTGGCGCACCCAGGTCCACGCCATGGGCGTAGCGCGTGCGGCGCAGCAGTTGCACGTCTACGCGCCATTCCCCGCGCTGCTGCGCGACCTGCGCCCCGGCGGCGAAGTCGGCAAGGGTGAAACCCTGGCGGTGATGGAAGAGCCCGACATCGCCGCCAAGGTGGCCGGCAGCGAGGCGAGCATCCGCGGCTTTCAGGGGCGGTTGGCGGGCATGCTGGCCGACCCGTCCGGTCTCTCCGAGGAAGCCGTCACCCGCCAGCGCCTGGGCGTGGAGTACCAGCAGGCCCGCGCCGCCCGCAACGAGATGGCCCGTCTCAACCTGCAGGCTCCCTTCAGCGGACGCTGGATGGACGTCAACCCGGACTGGAAGCCCGGCCAGTGGATCAACACCCGCGAGCCCATCGGCGTACTGGTGGACCCGCAGCACTGGCTGGTGGACGCCTACGTCAAACAGGACGAAGTGCAGCGCCTCACCGACGGCGGCCATGTGCGCTTCTACCCCGAAGGCGTGCCACGTCCCATCGAAGGCCAGGTGGTGCTGATCGGCACCACGCGCATCAGCCAGCTGGAACATCCGATGCTCGCCTCGCGCTACGGCGGCCCGCTGAACGTCAATCCGCAGGGCGAGGCACTGGTGCCCAACCCGGCGCTGTTCCATGTGCTGGTAAAGCTCGACGAGCCGCCCCCGGGCCTTCACGAAACCCGTGGCCATCTGCAGATCGAGGGCGCCCGGCGCAGTTGGCTGGGCGAGGGTTTCACCCGCCTGCTGGCGGTGGCATTGCGCGAGAGTGGGTTCTAGCGCCGGAGTTTCCCTGATAGGAGCGCGCCACGCGCGCAATCGCGGGCATGGCCCGCTCCTGCAGCTTGATGCCCCTGCTTGCGGCCCCGCGCCGGGCTCACTCCTTCGCCATGCCGAAACAATGCCGAGCCTGCGGGAACTGGCGCTCGCGCACCTCGCTGGCAAAACGTTCGGCCGCCGCGCCGATCAGTTCGTCCACCCGCACGTACTGCTGCGCGAAGCGCGGAATCTGCTCGCCGGACAGCCCCAGCATGTCCTCGGTCACCAGCACCTGCCCGGCACAGGCAGGTGAAGCGCCGATGCCGATCACGGGGATCTCCAGCCGCTCGCAGACCTGCCGCGCCACTGGCTCCAGCACTCCCTCGAGCACCACGCTGAACGCCCCGGCGGCTGCGATGGCATCCGCGTCGCGCAGTACCTGCGCAACACCGACTTCCTCCTTGCCCTGCACCTTGAAGCCGCCGAGGGCGTTGACCTTCTGCGGCATCAGGCCGATATGCGCCATCACCGGAATGCCCCGCTCGACCAGGAAGGCGATGGTCTCGGCCATCTCCGCGCCCCCTTCCAGCTTCACCGCCTGCGCGCCACTCTCGGCGAGCACCCGCGCGGCGGCGAGGAACGCCTGCTGCGGCGAGGCCTGGTAGCTGGCGAAGGGCATGTCCACCACCACGCAGGCCCGTTGCGAGCCCCGGACCACGGCGGCGCCGTGGGCAATCATCATGTCGAGGCTGACGGCCAGGGTGTGCGGCATACCGTAGAGCACCATGCCCAGCGAGTCCCCTACCAGCAGCACATCGACGTGCGGGTCGAGCAGCCGCGCCATGGGCGCCGAGTAGGCGGTCAGCACGACCAGACTGCCGGGCTCGCGGCGTTGGCGGATGTCCAGGATCGACAGGCGTTGTTGCAGGCGATGGCTGCTCATGGTGCTCTCCACGGATGGCTGATATTGGCCGGGGAAGACGCTACCATCGGCCCTCCATGACCCACTTCCGACAGTGAGACAAGCTATGCCGCCAGCGGGACAGGATGCTTTGGCACTCCCCGGCTTCACGTCGCTGCCCCGCCCCGTGTGGCTGCGCGCCTTCGACATGCCCGCCGGCCACGAGGTGGAGCCCCACTCCCACCCCTGGGGGCAACTGATGTACGCCGCCAGCGGCGTGCTCGAGGCGACGACCGAGCAGTACGCCTGCGTGATTCCACCGCGCCGGGCGATGTGGCTGCCGGCGGGCGTTCGCCACAGCGCGCGGGCGCGCACGCTGGTGGTCCACCGCAGCTTCTACCTGGCCCCGGAACTGGCCGTCGGCCTGGGCCCGTGCCGCGTGCTGGAAATCTCACCACTGCTGGACAACCTCATCCAGCGCGCCAGCGAATTCTCCCGCGACTACCCCGACGAGGGCCCGGAAGCGCGACTCATGCAGGTGCTGGTGGACGAACTGCACAACGCGCCGGACTCCGGCCTGGCCCTGCCGCTGCCGCGTGATGCCCGCCTGCGGCGCGTCACCGATCACTTGCAGGAGCACCCCGGCGAGCGCCTGGGCATCGAGGACTGGGCGCAGCGCGTCGGCGCTTCAAGGCGCACGCTGGCGCGGCTGTTCCGCGACGAGACCGGGCTGTCGTTCCGCGAATGGCGCGAGCGGGTACGCCTGCTGGCGGCCCTGCCGAGGCTGGAACGCGGCGAGTCGGTGACACTCATTGCCGGCGAGTTGGGCTATGAATCCACCTCGGCGTTCATCGAGCTGTTCCAGCGCCAGCTCCACACCTCGCCTGGAGCTTTGGCGCGGCAGATGCGGGCTGGCGGGTAGCCACACCAGGGCAACGCCGGCCCCCACCTGTAGGAGCTGGCCATGCCTGCGACAGAGCGTGCGCCGATGTATCACGGACAAGGTCCGCTGACACGGGACTGCCAGGAACGTAGGGCGCATAACCCGGAACGGGTTATCCGCCGATGGCCTTGCGGCGGATAACGCTGGCGCGTTATGCGCCCTACGCTCTGAGCGGGTGCCGAAATATCGCGGACGAAGCCCGCTGACGCGGGGCTGCCATGTCTCGGCCGGAGGGATCGAGGCGGCGACTGCCGCGGACTTTGTCCGCGGTCGCGGGCATGGCCCGCTCCTACAGGGAGCCACATCAACATGAGGATTACTTATGTTCATCACAAGAACATTGAGTTTGTCTCATGAAGGCTGCGCCGGGAGAATTTCCCCATCGTTGATTCAATGGAGAGATTCACATGGCGCTGGCACACAACCTCGGCTTTCCCCGCATCGGCCGCGACCGCGAGCTGAAGAAAGCCCAGGAAGCCTTCTGGAAGGGCGAGCTGGACGAAACCGGCCTGCGCGCCATCGGCCGCGAACTGCGTGCCGCCCACTGGCAGGTGCAGAAGAACGCCGGCATCGAATTGCTGCCGGTGGGCGACTTCGCCTGGTACGACCAGGTGCTGACCCACTCGCTGACCTTCGGCGTGATCCCCGAGCGCTTCCGTGGCCATGGCGAAGCCAAGCCGACCCTGCAGACCCTGTTCGCCATGGCGCGAGGCGTCAGTATGGGGTGCTGCGGCGCGCATGCCCAAGAGATGACCAAGTGGTTCGACACCAACTACCACTACCTCGTCCCCGAATTCAGCGCTGACCAGCAGTTCGAACTGAGCTGGGAGCAGCTGTTCGAGGAAGTGGAGGAAGCCCACGCCCTCGGCCATCAGGTGAAACCGGTGGTAATCGGCCCACTGACCTATCTCTGGCTGGGCAAGACCAAAGGGGCCGACTTCGACAAGCTCGACCTCGTGGAGCGCCTGCTGCCGCTCTACGGCCAGATTTTCCGCCGCCTGGCCGCGCAAGGCGTGGAGTGGGTGCAGATCGACGAACCGATCCTCGCCCTCGACCTGCCGCAGGACTGGAAGAACGCCTTCGAGCGCACCTACAACCTGCTGCAGAGCGAGCCGCTGAAGAAGCTGGTGGCCACCTACTTCGGCGGCCTGGACGACAACCTGGGACTGGCCGCCGGCCTGCCGGTGGACGGCCTGCACCTCGACCTGGTGCGCGCGCCGGAACAGTTCCCGACCATCCTCGACCGCCTGCCGGCCTACAAGATTCTTTCCCTCGGCGTGGTCAACGGCCGCAACGTCTGGCGCTGCGACCTGGAGAAAAGCCTGGAAGTGCTGCGCCACGCCCATGAGCGGGTGGGCGAGCGTCTGTGGGTCGCACCGTCCTGCTCGCTGCTGCACAGCCCGGTGGACCTGGAGCGCGAAGACCAGCTGGATGCCGAACTGAAGAGCTGGCTGGCCTTCGCCGTGCAGAAGTGCGCCGAAGTCGCCCTGCTCGCCCGCGCCATCAATCAACCCGAGGCTCCGCAAGTCATCGCCGCGCTAGCGCAGAGCCGCACCGTGCAGACCAGTCGCGCCGCCTCGCCGCGCATCCACAAACCGGAGGTGAAGGCCCGCCTCGCAGCGGTGAAAGCCGCCGACAGCCAGCGCCAGTCGCCCTTTGCCCAGCGCATCGTCAAGCAGCGCGCCGGCCTCAACCTGCCGGACTTCCCCACCACCACCATCGGTTCCTTCCCGCAGACCTCGGCCATCCGCCTGGCGCGCCAGGCCTTCAAGCAAGGAAGGCTCAGCGTCGCCGACTACACCGAGGCCATGCACAGCGAAATCCGCCATGCCGTCGAGATCCAGGAAAACCTCGGGCTGGACGTACTGGTGCACGGCGAGGCCGAGCGCAACGACATGGTCGAGTACTTCGCCGAGCAGCTCGATGGCTACCTCTTCACCCGCTTCGGCTGGGTGCAGAGCTACGGTTCGCGCTGCGTGAAGCCGGCGGTGATCTTCGGCGACCTGAACCGGCCGAAGGCAATGACCGTGGAGTGGATCCGCTACGCGCAGAGCCTCACCAGCAAGGTGATGAAGGGCATGCTGACCGGCCCGGTGACCATGCTGATGTGGTCCTTCCCGCGCGAGGACGTCTCCCGCGAAACCCAGGCGCGCCAGCTGGCCCTGGCGATCCGCGACGAGGTCGTCGACCTGGAGCGCGCCGGTATCAGGATCGTGCAGATCGACGAAGCCGCCTTCCGCGAGGGCCTGCCGCTGCGCCGCAACGACTGGGGCCGCTACCTGGACTGGGCCACCGAAGCCTTCCGCCTGTGTGCCTCCGGCGTGCGCGACGAAACGCAGATCCACACCCACATGTGCTACAGCGAGTTCAACGACGTGATCGAATCCATCGCCGCCATGGACGCCGACGTGATCACCATCGAGACCTCGCGCTCGGACATGGAGCTGCTGGAAGCCTTCGAGAAGTTCGAGTACCCCAACGAGATCGGTCCGGGCGTCTACGACATCCATTCGCCGCGTGTGCCGGGCAAGGACGAGATGGTCAAGCTGCTGCGCAAGGCCGCGCAGCGCATTCCCGCCGAGCGCCTGTGGGTCAACCCCGACTGTGGCCTGAAGACCCGTGCCTGGCCGGAAACGGAAGCGGCGCTGGTGAACATGGTCGCGGCCGCCCGCGAACTGCGCAAGGACGTGGCGCTGCTGGGCTGAGAGGGCGCTATACGCAGGATGGCGTGGAGCGCAGCGATACCCATCGAATCGGTGCGCCGACAGCATGGGTATCGCTGCGCTCCACCCATCCTACGGGGGTGTTCAGCTCGCAGGCGTCCGCGTAGCCCCGTGTAGGAGCGGGCCATGCCCGCGATCGCGCGCATGGCGCGCTCCTACAGGTTTGCTCCGGGCCGGGCCGGGAACGGTCCAGATACCGCGTCGATCCGGCAGATGAGCGTGGCGCCGGACAGGCGTAATCTGGAGCCCCTCCGAACGAAGGCACGCAGGACCAGACATGAAGCAGCTGCTCATCATCGGCATCGGCGCGGGCGACCCTGAATACCTCACGGTGCAGGCGATCAACGCGATGAACCGCGCGGACGTGTTCTTCCTCATGGACAAGGGCGCGGCCAAGGACAAGCTGATCCAGCTGCGCCGCGACATTCTCCAGCGCTACGTTTCCCGCAGCGATTACCGCATCGTCGCAGCCGACAGCCCCGAACGCGTGCGCGAAGGCGACTACACCGGGCAGGTACGCGACCTCAACCAGGCCAGGCAGCAAGTGTTCGAGCGGCTGATCGAAGACGAACTGCAGGACGGCCAGTGCGGCGCCTTCCTCGTCTGGGGCGACCCGTCGCTCTACGACAGCACGCTGCGCATCCTCGATGCGATCCTGCGCGAGGGCCGGGTGAGCTTCGACTACCAGGTGATCCCCGGCATCACCAGCGTGCAGGCGCTGGCCGCGCGCCACCGGGTGCCGCTGAACGCCATCGGCCAGTCGGTACAGATCACCACCGGTCGCCGTCTGGCCGAGGGCTTTCCGGCCAACGCCGAGAGCGTCGTGGTGATGCTCGACGCAGAAGACACCTACCGCCAGCTGGACGACCCGGAACTGGAAATCTACTGGGGCGCCTACGTCGGCACGCCAGACGAGATTCTCCGTAGCGGGCGGCTCGTCGAGGTCGGCGACGATATCCAGCGCACCCGCCAGGCGGCCCGCGAGGCCAACGGCTGGATCATGGACACCTACCTGCTGCGGCGCGCGCCGAAGGACGCCTGAGCCCACACCCTGCAGTTCTGAGCAGGCTCGACAAAAGCGGCTAGAGTGATTTCGTTGTGTCGACAACGCCCGCCGGAGCGCACCGCTCATGCCCAACGTCAGCCTCGCCCGCTTCATCGAACACGCCACCCAGCTCAGCCGGCAGGAATCCGAACCCTGCCAGTGCGTCGCCTCGCTGGCGCCCTTCATGATGGAGCTGCTGGCCCATGCCGGCGACTTCCTCGAAGCGCACCACTACCAGAGCGACCCGTTCCACTACGCGCGCAACCTGGTCTACCAGGCGCCGGACGACAACCTCTCGCTCTACGCCCTGGTCTGGTCACCGGGCCAGTGGACGCCGGTGCACGACCACGGCAGCTGGGGCGTGGTGGGCATAGTCGAGGGCGTGCTGGAGGAGCGCAGCTACGTCTGCCTGTCCGCCGACCGCAACCGCGACGAGGGCATCGAACTGGTCAAGGGCGGCATGATCCTGCTGCCGCCCGGCGCGGTCACCAGCTTCGTCCCCAACCCCGACCACATCCACGTCACCGGCGTTCCCGCCGACCGCCCGCGCGCGGTCAGCCTGCACCTTTACGGGCGAATGATGAACAACTACCACATTTATGACGTCGAGGCCGGCACGCGGCACTTCGTCGAGGTCGAGCACAACGGCTGAAATACCCGCCGAACACGCCTGCCGGATCACCCCGGAGGCTTGCCCGGCGCGATCTATACTCACACCGGCGCGCGGGCAGGAAGTCCCGCGGCGCATGCCCTGTGGCGGAGGATGGTCAATGAATGCACCTGGTCCCGTTGTTCGTCCGACGATCCTGATCGTCGACGATGCTCCCGAGAATCTCACGCTCCTCTCGGAACTGCTCAAGCTGCTGTATCGAGTCAAGGCAGCGCGAACCGGCGAGAAGGCACTGCAGATCGCAAAGTCCGACGATCCGCCGGACCTCATCCTGCTGGACGTGATGATGCCGGGCATGAACGGTTTCGAAGTCTGCCGGCGCCTGCGCGAAGACCCCCGCACGCAGCGCATCCCGGTGATCTTCATCACCGCCCAGGTCGCCGCCGACGAGGAAATCCGCGGCCTGGAGCTGGGCGCGGTGGACTACCTGACCAAGCCGATCAATCCGCCTACCGTGCTGATGCGCGTGGACAACCAGTTGCGCATCAAGGCCGCCGCTGACTTCCTGCGTGACCAGAACGAATTCCTCGAACAGGAAGTGCAGCGACGCACCCGCGAGCTGGCGGCCATCCAGGACGTCACCATCATCGCCATGGCATCCCTGGCGGAGACCCGCGACAACGAGACCGGCAACCACATCCGTCGTACCCAGCACTACGTCAGCGCGCTGGCCGAACACCTGCAGCAGCACCCACGCTTCGCCGCCGAGCTGAATGAGGAAACCCGCCAGCTGCTGTTCAAATCGGCGCCGCTGCACGATATCGGCAAGGTCGGCATCCCCGACCATATCCTGCTCAAACCCGGCAAGCTCACTGCCGAGGAGTTCGAGCTGATGAAGACCCACACCACCCTGGGGCTCGAAGCCCTGGAGAAGGCCGAGGAGCGCCTGGGGATGGACGTACCCTTCCTGCGCCTGGCCAAGCAGATCGCCTACGGCCACCACGAAAAGTGGGACGGTAGCGGCTACCCGCAGGGCCTGGCCGGCGATGCGATCCCCCTGTCGGCGCGGCTGATGGCGCTGGCCGACGTCTACGACGCGCTGATCAGCAAGCGCATCTACAAATCGCCGATGACCCACGCCAGCGCCGTGGACTTCATCCGCAGCCAGCGCGGCCAGCACTTCGATCCGGACGTGACCGATGCCTTCCTCGCCCTGCAGGACAGCTTCCGCGGCATCGCCGAGCGCTTCAACGACGGCGCGCAGGCTGCCCCCATCCCGGCGCCGGCCAGGGCCTGATTCGCAGCGCATACGGCAAACCTGCCTGGAGGCGGCCCCATGTTGACTCCGCTCGGCTTTCTTCAGCGCCTGAGGCTGCGCACCCGGCTGGCGCTCGGGTTCGGCGGCATCCTGCTGCTTGCCCTGTTCCTCGGTCTCTACGGCCTGCACGTGCAGCGCCAGCAGATCGAACAGATCAACGTGATCTACGAGAAAGAGATGCTCGGTCTCTCGCACATCGAGGCGGCCCGCGTCGCCCTGGCGGGCATGGGGCGCAGCATCCGCCAGTTCGTCCTGGCCGCCGACGAGAACGGCCGTGCGCAGGCGGTCAAGCAGTTCAACGAGGTTCGCAGCAACCTGCGCGAGGAAATCGAACTGGCGCGGCCGCTCATTTACCGGACCTCCGCCCAGCAGGGGCTGGTGCGATTCGAGGCCGCCTACGAGGAGTACCAGGACCAGATCAAGCATGTCCTGGAGCTCAACGACCAGCCTATCCGCCACGGACAAGCCACCGACCTGGGCGCCATCGCCCTGCTCTCCTCCACTGCGCTGCAACGGCCAGGCGAGGTGGCCAACCAGGCGCTGGCCGAGGTGGCCCAGGTCAAGCGCCAGGGCGCCGATCTGGAAGTGAACCTGGCCACGGAGCGTTTTTACCGCAGTGTCCAGCTGACCATCTGGCTTCTGGTGCTGGGCCTGGGCGGCGGCGTGCTGTTCGGCATCCTGATCAGCCAGTCGATTCGCCGGCCGGCCGACCAGCTGCGGTTCTCGGTGGATGCCCTGAGCAAGGGCGAACTGGATGTGCAGGTGCCGTTCCAGGATTACCCCAACGAAGTCGGCGAAATGGCGCGGGCGATCACTGCCCTGCAGTCCGAGGCGCAACAGATGGCCGATCAGCGCTGGGTGAAGACCCAGGTGGCGACGCTCAGCGGGCAGATGCAGTCGGTCGCCGGCTCCAGCGAGCTGGGCGATCGCACCCTGGCCGCCCTCGCGCCGCTGCTGGCGCTGCGCCGCGCCTCGCTGCACGTCCACGCGCAGGACAGCGAGGAGCTGGTCCTGCTGGGCAGCTACGCAGCGCCGCCGGACCTGCCCCGGCGCCTGCCCCTGGGCCAGGGCCTGATCGGCCAGTGCGCCAAGCAGCGCGCGCCGATCCACTTGCACCAGCCCGACCGTCAGCAGGAGGGCGAGTACGCGCCGCCGCTGTTCCTCGACATACTGCCGCTGATCCACGGCGAGCGCCTGGTCGGCGTATTGGCACTGGAAAGCCTGCAGGTGCGGGAGGCGAGCCAGAGGTCGCTGCTGGACGAGTTCGCGCCGTTGCTGGCGATGAACCTGGAAATCCTCGAGCGCAACTCGCGCACCGAGCAATTGCTCAAGGAGACCCTGAGCCAGGCGGAACTGATGGAGCAGCAGGCCGCTGCCCTGCAGGAAAGCGAGAAGCGCCTGCAGTACATCCTCGACTGCAGCCCGGTCAGCGTGGCCATCGCCACCCGCGACCGCCTGCACCTGGTGAACCCGGCATTCAGCGAGAACTTCGGCCTGAAGGTCGGCGACGCGGCGGCTGGCCTGTATGTCGAGATGGCGGAGCGCGAGTCGGTCTGGAACGACATGCTGGCCGGCGAACAGATGATCGAGCGCGAAGTCCGCATGTACGACAGCCAGGGTGGCGAGCGCGACATCCTCGCAACCTACCTGCCGGTCCTCCACCATGGCGAGCCTGCCGTGCTCGCCTGGCTGTACGACATCACCGCACGCAAGCTGGTCGAGCAGCAGACACATCGCGCCAAGGAGCTGGCCGAGGAAGCGACGCGGGCCAAGAGCGAGTTCCTCGCCAACATGAGCCACGAAATCCGCACGCCGATGAATGTGATCATCGGCATGAGCAGCCTCGCCCTGAAAAGCGGGCTCGACACTCGCCAGTACAACTACGTGCAGAAGGTCCACCGCTCCGCCGAGGGCCTGCTCGGCATCATCAACGACATCCTCGACTTCTCGAAGATCGAAGCCGGCATGATGAGCGTGGAGCACGTCGAATTCCGTCTGGAGGACGTGCTGGAGCAGTTCTCCGCGCTGGTCGGCTTCAAGGCCGAGGAAAAATCCCTCGAACTGCTGTTCCAGCTCGACCAGCGGCTGCCCACCTCGCTGGTGGGCGACCCACTGCGTCTGGGGCAGATCCTGCTGAACCTGGGCAACAACGCGGTGAAGTTCACCGAGCTCGGGGAGATCGTCCTGGGCATCGAGCCGGCAGTGATCGGCAGCGATGTCACCGAGCTGCACTTCTGGCTGCGCGACACCGGCATCGGCATGACCGCGGAGCAGTGTGCGCGCATGTTCCAGTCGTTCATCCAGGCCGACACCTCCACCTCCCGCCGCTATGGCGGCACCGGGCTGGGGCTGTCGATCTCCAAGAGTCTGGTGGAACTGATGGGTGGGCGCATCTGGGTGGAGAGCGAGCCGGGCAAGGGCTCGGTGTTCCACTTCCACGCGCACTTCGGCATCCCCGAGACCGCCGCGCCGCGGCGCATGCTGCGGGCGGACGAACTGCTCGGGGTGCGCGCCCTGGTGGTCGACGACAACGCCTCGGCGCGGGAGATTCTCTCGGGCATGGCTCTCAGCTACGGACTGGAAGTGGACGTCGCGCGCAACGGCAGCGAAGCACTGGAATGGATCAGCGAGGCCGAACAGCGGCAGTTGCCGTATCAACTGGTGCTGGTGGACTGGCAGATGCCGGGGATGGATGGCATCGAGGTGGTAGCGCGCCTGCACGATGGCCACTGCGAGAACGTCCCGGCGGTGATCATGGTCACCGCCTTCGGCCGCGAAGAAGCGCTGGATGCCGCACAGGAGCGCGGCGTAGAGCTGGGCACGGTGCTGACCAAGCCGGTGACGCCCTCCACCCTGCTGGAGTCGATCAACATCGCCCTGGGCAAGGAGAGCGTCGTCGAGCCACGCAGCCGTGAGCGCCAGAGCGCCACGGACGAGGCGTTGGCCCGTGTCGCCGGCAGCCGGGTATTGCTGGTGGAAGACAATGAGCTGAACCAGGAGCTGGCGATGGAGTTGCTGGGCGACGCCGGCATCGAGATCGTGCTCGCCTGCAACGGCCAGGAAGCGCTGGATCGGCTGGCCGCCGACACGCACTTCGACTGCGTGCTGATGGACTGCCAGATGCCGGTGCTTGATGGATACGCGGCCACCCAAGCGCTACGCCAGCGCCCGGAACTGGCGCAGCTGCCAATCATTGCCATGACCGCCAACAACATGGCCGGTGATCGTGAACTGGCGCTGGCCGCGGGAATGAATGACCACATTGCCAAACCCATCGACCCGCCCGCGATGTTCCTCACCCTGTCGCGCTGGATCGCTCCCCGGCAGCGGCAAGCCAGCGGCGCTCCGGCGCCTGCACCGGTGGAGAGGCAGGTTGGCGACCTCGACCTGCCGGGCATCGATACCCATGCAGGACTGGCGACCTGCGCCGGCAAGATCGCGCTCTACGAACGGCTGCTGCAGCGTTTTGGCAGCAGCTACCGGGATTTCATTGGCGAGTTTCGCGCCCTCGACTCGGCAGCCGATCCTACCGCCCGCCGCCGGACCGCCCATACCTTGCGCGGCGCGGCAGCCAACATCGGCGCCCTGGAACTGGCCAGGGCCGCCACGGCGCTGGAGGAGGCCTGCCAGGCCAGCGCATCCGAGGAAGCGATCTCGCGCCTGCTGTTCGAACTGCAAGCACAGCTGGAAAGAGTGCTGGCCGGCTTGGCGACGCGCACCACCCCGCAGCTCGAACAGCCGGCGGCGCCGGGGCTTTCCCCAGCGCAGATCAGCGCCCTGCTCCAGCAACTGCGCACCCTGCTCGAAGACAGCGACACCGGCGCCGGCGAGCTGGTCGGCCGGCTGGGCAGCGCTTTTGCTGACCCGCTACGGGCCGGGCTGCTGCGGGAGATGACCGAAGCCGTCGAGGGCTTCGACTACGAACGCGCCCTGGCGCAGCTGCAACGGCTGCTGGACGCGACACCCGAGCCCCTGCAGCCACAAGCCTGAGCGTGCGGCCTCAGAGCGTCCTGATCGAGGTGCTGATCGCCCGTGCGCACTCGATGGCCGCCGGCGCCAGGCGGCGTTCGGCGTCCTCACGGGTCCAGCGGCTGGTGGGCGCCACCACGTGCACCGACGCCACCGGGCGGCCCTGGCTGTTGCGCACCGGCGCGGCCACCGCCATGTCGCCGAGGAACAGCTCCTCGCTGTTGATCGCATAGCCCTTGCGGCGGATCTCGGCGATTTCCGCGAGGATTTCCTCCAGCGAGGTGCGCGTGTACTGGGTATGGCTGGACAGGTCGCTGCCCTGCAGCAGTTCCAGCACCTCGTCATCGCTCAGCGCGCTGAGGAAAGCGCGGCCCGAGGCGGTGCAGTACATGGGGATGCGGCTGCCGATGGGCAGGTGGATGGGGATGAACTTCGGCCCCACGAAGCGCGCCACGTAGAGCATGTCGGTGCGCACCGGCTCGGTGAGGTTGGTGGTCTCGCCGGTGGTCTGCGCCAGCTCCGCGAGGAAGGGATTGGCAACGTCCACCAGGGTGTCGGCGGCGAGGTAGTTGTAGCCGATCTCCATCACCTGCGGCGTCAGCTGGAAGCGCTTGGTCTGCGGGTGCTTGCTGACGTATCCCAGCGCTTCGAGCGTGTGGATCATCCGCTGCGCCGAGCTCTTGGTGATGTCGGCGGCCTCGGCTACCTCGGCCAGGTTCATGGTGCGGTTGCGCGCGTTGAAGCCGCGCAGCACGGCCAGGCCCTTTTCCAGCGACTGGTTGAACAGGCTGTTTTCGTTGTCGCTCATGTCTCTTCCTTGGGAAGGATCACGCCTTTTTCAGGCTATTAATATCGATATGCGATATTTATAAATCTCTTTACGATTCTTGTAAATCATTTATATTGCAGCCAACGCCTCCTGCCGATACTCGAGGCCATCCATAACGCATAAAGACAACAAACCGCGTCAAATGGGAGTTCACCAATGCATCCTCGCCTCCGCGTGTTTTCCTGCGCCCTCGCGCTCGTCGCCAGCTGCGCTGCATCCTTCGCCGCCCAGGCCGAACCTCTGAAAGTCGGGGCTACTGCCACCGGCGTGCCTTTCACCTTCCTCGACGTCAAGACCAACAGCATCCAGGGCATGATGGTCGACTCGGCCCAGGCCGTGGCCAAGGCCGGCGGCTTCGACGTGGAAATCGCCCAGACCACCTTCGCCGCGCTGATCCCCTCGCTCACCGCGAAGAAGATCGACCTGATCTCCGCCGCCATGCTGCGCACGCCCGAGCGGGAGAAAGTGGTGCAGTACTCCGATCCGGTGTTCGAGTACGGCGAAGGCCTGGTGGTGCGCGCTGACGACGACAAGGCCTACACCAGCATGGATGACTTCAAGGGCGAAGTGGTCGGCGCCCAGGTCGGCACCATCTTCATCGACAAGCTCAACCAGCGCGGCATCTTCAAGGAAGTGCGCGGCTATGACTCCCTCGCCGACCTCACCCGCGACCTGGCACTGGGCCGGATCAAGGCCGGCTTCGGCGACCACCCGATCCTCGCCTACCAGATGGCCAAGGGCAGCCTGAAGAAGGTCCGCCTGGTGGACAGCTACCAGCCGCAGATCAAGGGCGAAGTCTGCCTGATCCTGCGCCAGGGCGACCCGCAGCTGCTCGCCCAGGTCAACCAGGGCATCGCCAGCATCAAGGCCGACGGCACTCTCGCCGCCATCATCGGCAAGTGGCACCTGGACTGACGTCCGCTTTTCTTCACGCCACACCCAAGACTGACCCGCACCTTTCGCCGGAGCCCCGCGCCCGGTGAAGGGTGACGGCCGCCCTCAGATTCACGCTCACGGACACCTCCCATGTTTCTCCAGAATGCTCTGGACTTCCTGCCCATTCTATTGAGTGGCGCGGTGGTCACCGTGCAGGTCACGATTGCGTCGTTCCTGCTCAGCTCGCTCATCGGCCTGGCCTTCGCCCTGATGATGGTGTCGAAAGTCCGCGCCGTGGCGCTGTTCGGCATCTCCGTGGTCAACGTGATCCGCGGCCTGCCGATCATCGTGCAGCTGTTCTACATCTACTTCGTGCTGCCGGATTTCGGCGTGCAGCTTTCCGCCATGCAGGCCGGCATCATCGGCCTGGGCATCGCCTACTCGGCGTACCAGGCGGAGAACTTCCGCGCCGGCATCCAGGCCATCCAGCAGGGGCAGATCGAAGCCGCCGAGTCCCTCGGTATGCGCGGCCCGATGATCATGCGCCGGGTGGTGCTGCCGCAGGCCTTCCGCATCGCCCTGCCGCCCTACGGCAACACCCTGGTGATGATGCTCAAGGACTCCTCGCTGGTGTCCACCATCACGGTGGCCGAGATGACCCGCGCCGGCCAGCTGATCGCCTCCTCCACCTTCGAGAACATGACCGTCTACACCCTGGTCGCCCTGCTCTATCTGGCCCTGAGCCTGCCGCTGTCGTACGCCCTGCGCCGCCTCGAAGCGCGCATCGCCACGAGGAAGAAAGCATGATCCGCATCCAGTCGCTGCACAAAAGCTACGGCAGCACCCGCGTTCTCGAAGGCATCGACCTGTCGGTGGAAAGCGGCCAGGTGGTGTGCCTGATCGGTCCGTCCGGCTCGGGCAAATCCACTCTGCTGCGCTGCATCAACGGCCTGGAAACCTACGAGGGTGGCGACATCCTGGTCGGCCAGGAACGTGTCGACCGCCACGCCCACTCCATCCACGAAATCCGCACCCAGGTGGCGATGGTGTTCCAGCGCTTCAACCTGTTCCCTCACCGCACCGCGCTGCAGAACGTCATGGAAGGCCCCGTGTACGTGAAGAAGGAGCGCCCGGACGCCGCCCGCGAGCACGCCCGCGCCCTGCTGGAAAAAGTCGGCCTGAGCCACCGCATGGACGCCTACCCGGACGAACTCTCCGGCGGCCAGCAGCAACGCGTCGCCATTGCCCGCGCCCTGGCCATGCGGCCCAAGGCGATCCTCTTCGACGAGCCGACCTCGGCGCTGGACCCGGAGCTGGTGGGCGAAGTGCTGGCGGTGATGCGCAAGCTCGCCGACGAAGGCATGACCATGGTGGTGGTGACCCACGAGATGGGCTTCGCCCGCGAAGTGGCGGACAAGGTGTGCTTCCTCTATGGCGGGCGCATCGTCGAGGAAGGCGCGGCCAAGGATGTGCTCGGCGCGCCGAGCCAGCCGCGTACCCAGGAATTCCTCCGCCGCCTGCTCAACACCGACGGGGGCCAGGCATGAACGCCCAGCCCCTGGCACTGCCGCCCTCGCTCTGGGCAGCCACCGCGAACGCCGGCCCGGCCACACCGGCGCTGGCTGAAGACAAGCAGGTCGACGTCGCCATCGTCGGCGCCGGCTATACCGGACTGGTCACCGCCCTGCACCTGGCCCGCAACGGCGTGCGCGTCTGCGTGCTGGATGCCGGCGAGCCGGGCTGGGGCGCTTCCGGGCGCAACGGCGGGCAGGTGATCCCCGGCCTCAAGCATGACCCGGACGACCTGCGGCGCATGTTCGGCGGCGAGAAGGCCGAGCGCTTGATCGAAGTCGCCGGCGGCGCTGCCGATGAAGTCTTCGAGCTGATCCGCCGCTACGACATCGACTGCGAAGCCACCCGCCAGGGCTGGATCCAGCCCGCCGCCTCGCCCGCCGCTCTGCGCGCCATCGAGAAGCGCGCCGGGCAGTGGCGCCAGCGCGGCGTAGCGGTGGAGATGCTCGACAAGAGCAGCGTCGCCCAGCGCATCGGCAGCAACGACTACCTCGGCGCCTGGGTCGACCCGCGCGCCGGCAGCGTCCAGCCGCTGAGCTACGTGCGTGGCCTGGCCCGCGCTGCGTTGAGTGAAGGTGCCGCGATCCACGGCCACACCCGCGTGAGCAACCTGCGTCGCCACGGCAGCGGCTGGCAGCTCAGCACCGATAGCGGGCACAGCGTGACCGCCGAACGGGTGATCCTCGCCACCAACGGCTACACCGACGACCTCTGGCCGAAACTGCGGCAGACGGTGATCGCCGCCAACAGCTTCATCGTCGCGACCAGGCCCTTGCCGGAAAACCTGCGGCGCAGCGTGCTGCCCAATGGCGAAGTCTGCTCGGATGCGCGCCGGCTGCTGCTGTACTTCAAGCAGGACGCTCGCGGCCGGCTGTTGCTGGGAGGTCGCGGTCCGTTCGCCGAGCCGCGCTCGCCCGGCGACTGGCTGCACCTGAAGCGCTCGCTGCAGGGCCTGTTCCCGCAGTTGGCCGAGGTGGAGTTCGAATACCAGTGGAGCGGCCGCGTGGCGCTCACCCCGGACTTCATGCCACGGCTGCATGAGCCGGCGCCGAACCTGAGCATCCTGCTGGGCTACAACGGTCGCGGCATCGCCATGGCCTCGACCCTGGGCCGTCACCTGGCGGAGCGCCTGCTGGACCGCGAGAAGGACTTCCCCTTCCCCGTCACCCCGGTGCGGCCGATTCCCTTCCATGGGTTGCAGCGCCTGTACCTGGGCGTGGGCATCGCCTGGTACCGGCTGCTCGACGCCGTTCTCTGAGGGCTCCCGGCCTGACGCCTTGTCAGGCCGGACCGCCTTCCTGCAACGCCGCCAGGTAAGCACGCGGCGGCTGCCCGGTGTGCTCGCGGAAGCAGCGGTAGAACACCGACAGCGAGTTGAAGCCCACCGCGAACGCCAGCTCGTCGATGCGCGCCGCCGGCTCCTCGCGCAGGCGCTCCAGCAGATGGCCGATGCGCGCCTGGTTCAGGTAGCGGTAGAAGCTCTGCCCGAGCACCTGGTTGAGCAGGTAGGAAATCTGGTTGCGCGTATAGCCGGTGGCCCGTGCCAGGCGCTCCAGGTCCATCTCCGGATCGAGATAGGGATGGGCGCTGCCGAAGTAGGACTCGATATCCAGCAGCATCCTCCCCACCTGGGCCGAGTTCAGGCCCAGGCGACGCTGGTCCTTGACGCCCCCCTCGCGCTGCTCGCGCACCGGCGTGGCGTACTCGTGGACGCGCCAGATCAGCCCGTCGCGCACGGTGATCGCCTCGCTGGCACGGAACGAGGCCAGCCGGCTGCTGCGCCGCAACGTCAGGCGCGAGCGGTACTGGATGAACGCCGTGTCGCCATCGGCACGAATCTGGTCGATGTGTTCGATATGGTGCTGCGGGCTGCGCGGCATGGCCGTGCGGATATAGCCGGGCAGCTCGCTGGCGGGGATTTCCAGGTCGTTGTAGAAGTCGCAGTACTGCACCTGCGGATGGAACATCGCCAGCACGCCTTCGACGTCGCGGTTCATCCAGCATTGGTGGTAGCGCGTGACCACTTCGCGGGTGCGCTCGGTTTCGTCATTCATGGTTTTCCCTCCGCCTGGGGCCGCAGCGTAGGGCGCGGGCAGCGCGCTGCACAGTGCCGCGGGTCCGCAGCAGCATCGCCGATTCCGCCCGTGCACGGAAGAACGACGCAAAGCCGCGCCGCGCCTAGTTTTCGGCCAGGGCCGAGAACAACAGAACAAGGCCCGTTTCCCACCTGCCGATCGTATTGGCGCCGCGCAAGCCGGCGTCCTCCAGGAGTGAAGATGAACAAGCGTGCTTTGGGTTGTCTGGCCGGCCTGCTGGCCGGTGCCGCGTTGCCGGTGCTGGCGGCGCCGCAAGAGGTGCATTTCGCCAACTGGGCCGACTACATCGGGCCGACCGTGCTGCAGGACTTCCAGAAGGAAACCGGGATCAGGGTGGTGCTCGACGCCTTCGAGTCCGACGAAGTGCTGGAGGCCAAGCTGCTCACCGGGCATTCGGGCTTCGACGTGGTGGTGCCCTCGGCGGACTTCCTCGCCCGCCAGCTCAAGGCCGGCGTCTACCGCCCGCTGGATGACGCGCTGCTGCCCAACCGCAAGAACCTCGACCCCGACCTGCTGGCGCGCGTGGCCCAGTCGGACCCGGGCAACCGCTTCGCCGTGCCCTACCTCTGGGGCACCGTCGGCATCGGCTACAACCCGGCGAAAGTCAAGGCCGCGCTGGGCGCCGACGCGCCGCTGGACTCCTGGGACCTGGTGTTCAAGCCGGAGAACCTCGCCAAGCTCAAGGGCTGCGGCGTGGCCTTCCTCGACTCGCCGGCGAAGATCCTGCCGCTGGCCCTGCACTACCTGGGCAAGGACCCGAACAGCAACAACCCGGCGGACTACGAGGCCGGCACCAAACTGCTGGAAAGCCTCAAGCCCTCGGTGACCTACTTCAGCTCGACCAAGTACATCGCCGACCTCGCCAACGGCAACGTCTGCGTGGCCATCGGCTTCTCCGGCGACGTGCTGCAGGCGCAGAAAAGCGCGCAGGAAGCCGGCGGCGCGGTGGACGTGCAGTACAGCGTGCCGAAGGAAGGCACCAACATCTGGTTCGACAACCTGGCCATCCCCAAGGACGCCCGCAACCCCGAAGGCGCCCACGCGTTCATCAACTACCTGATGCGCCCGGATGTGATCGCCAGGACCAGCGACTACCTGCACTACGCCAACGCCAACGTGCCGGCCAAGGCGCTGATGGACCAGAAGGTCCGCGAGAACCCGGCGGTCTACCCCAACGCCGAGCTGGTCAAGGGCATGTACGTCAGCCTGCCGCCGAGCCCGTCGATCCTGCGCCTGATCACCCGCGACTGGAGCCGGATCAAGTCCGGGGTCTGACTCCCGACGCCCTTCCCGTCTCATCCGCAGCCCCGGTCGCCATAGCGCCCGGGGCTGTTTGCATTCGAAGGGGCGCCTTTTTCACGACGATGCCCAAGCCTTGCGGAAAGTGGATAGAACGCACGCCTGCCTCCGACCGACACTAGCCACGCTGGCAGCAAGGCGCTGCACGTGCACCCATTACAAAACCCCCTTTAGAAAATCAAAAAAAACACCCGAGGCTTGTATGACCACCCCCGCCGAGCAACTGGAGCAACGGCTGAAGCAACAGAAAATCACCGAAGTCGAATGCGTGGTGAGCGACCTCACCGGCATCGCCCGCGGCAAGATTTCCCCCACCAACAAGTTCCTCGGCGAGGGGGGCATGCGACTCCCCGAAAGTGTTCTGTTGCAGACGGTCACCGGCGATTTCGTCGATGACGACGTCTACTACGACCTGCTGGACGAAGCGGACATCGATATGGTCTGCAAGCCCGATCCGGACGCCATCTTCCTGGTGCCCTGGGCGCTGGAGCCGACCGCGATGGTCATCCACGACACCTTCGACAAGGTCGGCAACCCCATCGAGCTGTCCCCGCGCAACGTGCTCAAGCGCGTGCTCAAGCTCTATGCCGACAAGGGCTGGAGCCCGGTGGTGGCGCCGGAGATGGAGTTCTACCTGACCAAGCGCAGCAGCGACCCGGACTTCCCGCTGGAAGCCCCCGTCGGCCGTTCCGGCCGCCCGGAAAGCGGCCGCCAGAGCTTCTCCATCGATGCCGCCAACGAATTCGACCCGCTGTTCGAAGACGTCTACGACTGGTGCGAACTGCAAGGCCTGGACCTGGACACGCTGATCCACGAGGACGGCCCGGCGCAGATGGAAATCAACTTCCGTCACGGCGACGCGCTGAGCCTGGCCGACCAGATCATCGTGTTCAAGCGCACCATGCGCGAAGCCGCGCTCAAGCACGACGTCAGCGCCACCTTCATGGCCAAGCCGATCACCGACGAGCCCGGCAGCGCCATGCACATCCACCAGAGCGTGCTGGACATCGCCACCGGCAAGAACATCTTCGCCGCCGAAGACGGCAGCATGAGCCAGCTGTTCCTGCACTACATCGGCGGCCTGCAGAAGTACATCCCGAAAGTGCTGCCGATGTTCGCGCCCAACGTGAACTCCTTCCGCCGCTTCCTGCCGGACACTTCCGCGCCGGTGAACGTCGAATGGGGCGAAGAGAACCGCACCGTGGGCCTGCGCGTCCCCGCCGCGCCGCCGATCGCCATGCGCGTGGAAAACCGCCTGCCGGGCGCCGACGCCAACCCGTACCTGGCGCTGGCCGCCAGCCTGCTCTGTGGCTACCTGGGCATGATCGAGCAGGTCAACCCCAGCGCCGCCGTCCAGGGCCGCGCCTACGAGCGCCGCAACCTGCGCCTGCCGATCACCATCGAGGACGCGCTGCAGCAGATGGAAGACTGCGACGTGCTCAAGGAATTCCTCGGCGAGAAGTTCGTGCAGGGCTACGTCGCGGTGAAGCGCACCGAGCACGAGAACTTCAAGCGCGTGATCAGCTCCTGGGAGCGTGAGTTCCTGCTGCTGAGCGTCTGATTCCGCGTCACCGACTTCACAACAACAATTCGGGAGTCCCCATGAGACTGCTGCGCACCCTTGCGCCCTTCGCCCTGGCAGCCCTTGCCTCGGCCGCACACGCTGCACCGACGGTCAGCATCTACAACTGGACCGACTATATCGCTCCGGACACTCTCGCCGGCTTCCAGAAGACCACCGGGATCAAACCGGTCTATGACGTCTTCGACTCCAACGAGACCCTGGAGGGCAAGCTGCTGGCGGGCCGTTCGGGCTACGACGTGGTGGTGCCATCCAACCACTTCCTGACCCGTCAGGTGCAGGCCGGCGTGTTCCTCGAACTCGACCGCAGCCAGCTGCCGAACTGGAAGCACCTGGACCCGGTACTGCTCAAGCTGCTGGAACAGAACGACCCGGGCAACAAGCACTCCGTGCCCTACCTGTGGGGCACCAACGGCATCGGCTACAACGTCGCCAAGGTCAAGCAGGTGCTGGGCGTCGACAAGATCGATTCCTGGTCGGTGCTGTTCGAGCCGGAGAACATCAAGAAGCTCCAGGCGTGCGGCGTGGCCTTCATGGACTCCCCCGACGAGATGATCCCCTCGGTGCTCAACTACCTGGGCCTGGACCCCAACAGCACCAACCCGGCGGACTATCCCAAGGCCGAGGCGAAGCTGGTGGCGGTACGTCCGTACGTCACCTACTTCCACTCGTCCAAGTACATCTCGGACCTGGCCAACGGCAACATCTGCGTGGCCTTCGGCTACTCCGGCGACGTGTTCCAGGCCGCCGCCCGCGCCAAGGAAGCCAAGAACGGCATCGAGATCGCCTACAGCATTCCCAAGGAAGGCGCGAACCTGTGGTTCGACCTGATGGCGATCCCCTCGGATGCCGGCCATCCGGAGCAGGCCCTGGCGTTCATCAACTACGTCCTCGATCCGAAGGTGATCGCCGGCATCAGCGAGTACGTCGGCTACCCCAGCGCCAACGCTGACGCCAAGACCCTGCTGCCCGAGGAAATGCAGAACAACCCCGAGGTCTACCCGAGCCAGGCCGTGCTCGACAAGCTGTACATCGCCAAGGCGCCGCCGCCCAAGATCATGCGCCTGATGACCCGCAGCTGGAGCAAGATCAAGTTCAACCAATGAAACGAGAAAGCGCCATGAAGCACACCGAGGAGCACGCCGCGTCCTACTACGCCGCGACCGCCCGCGACCGTCAGCAGTACCCTTCCCTCGCGGGGGAGGTGCGTGCGGATGTCTGCGTGATCGGCGGCGGCTTCACCGGCGTGAACGCAGCCCTGGAGCTGGCCCGGCGCGGCCACTCCGTGGTGCTGCTGGAGGCCCGGCGCATCGGCTGGGGCGCCAGCGGGCGCAATGGCGGGCAGCTGATCCGTGGCATCGGTCACGACGTCAGCGGCTTCGCCAAGTACGTCGGCGAAGACGGCGTGCGCTACCTGGAGCAGGCGGGTGTCGATTCGGTGGCCCTGGTCGCCGAGCGTATCGCCGAACTGGGTATCGAGTGCGACCTGCGCTGGGGCTTCTGCGAGCTGGCCAACACCCCGGCGCAATACGCCGCCATGGTCCGCGAGCAGGAGTCGCTGAGCGCTTCGGACTACCCGCACGAGACCCGGCTGGTGCCGCCGGAGCGCATGCGCGAAGTGGTCGCCAGCGATCTCTACGCGGGTGGACACATCGACATGGGCTCGGGCCACCTGCACCCGCTCGATCTGGTGAAGGGCGAGGCCCGTGCGGCCAAGGCCTTCGGCGCGCAGGTCTTCGAGCAGAGCCCGGTACTGCGCATCGAGCACGGCACCACGGCGGTGGTGCATTGCGCCCAGGGCCGCGTGCTGGCCAAGACCCTGGTGCTCGGCTGCAACGCGCACCTGGAAGAGCTGGAACCCAAGCTCACCGGCAAGGTACTGCCCGCCGGCAGCTATGTGGTGACCACCGAACCATTGTCCGAGGAACTGGCGGCGCAGCTGATCCCGCAGAACATGGCGCTGTGCGACCAGAAGGTGGGGCTGGACTACTACCGCCTGACGGCCGACCGTCGCCTGCTGTTCGGCGGCGCCTGCCATTACTCGGGGCGCGACCCGGCGGACATCGGTGCCTACATGCGGCCGAAGGTGCTCAAGGTGTTCCCGCAGCTGGAGCACGTGAAGCTCGACTACCAGTGGGGCGGCATGATCGGCATCACCGCCAATCGTTTCCCGCAGGTCGGCCGGCTGAAGAGCCATCCGAACGTGTATTTCGCCCAGGGCTATTCCGGCCACGGACTGAACGTCACGCACTGGTCAGCCAAGCTGCTCGCCGAAGCCATCCACCAGGGTGAGAGCAAGGGGCTGGACCTGTTCAGCGCCGTGCCGCACCTGACATTCCCCGGTGGCAAGCTGCTGCGCTCGCCGCTGCTGGCGCTGGGCATGGCGTGGTATCGGGTACGCGAGTTGCTGGGCTAATCACTGGCTCTGCGGTAAACGAAAAAGCCCCCGATTCGGGGGCTTTTCTCTTCCGTGGCGGACTGCGTCCGTGATGCTCCGGCGCGCTGGCTGTCGCAGGCATGGCCAGCTCCTACCGGCAAACCCCGGTGTAGGAGCGGGCTATGCCCGCGACCCGCGGACAACGTCCGCGCCCATGACTGATAGCCGCTACCAGGCCCGACCGCCCTGCTTCGCCGTGGTCTTCGGATACTCGCCGAACAGCGCGAAATACGACTGGGAAAACCGCCCCAGGTGCCAGAACGACCACTTCATCGCCACCTCGGCCACGGTCATGCCGGACTCGGCGGCTGCCAGCAGGTCCCGTCGTGCCGCGTTCAGGCGCCGGTTGCGCAGCCAGACGATGGGCGGGATGCCCGCGTAATGCAGGAACGACTGCTGCAGGGTGCGCGGCGAAACGCCCGCCTTGGCGGCGAGGTCGGCCATGCCGAACTGCTCGTCGGGGCAGTCGCTCACCACTTCCTTGACCCGCTGCACCACGCGCTTGGCCTGGACGATGGAGCGCGCGCGACGTTCGCCATCCAGGGGCGCTTCGCACAGCAGCGAGAAACAGTGGGAGACGATGCTCTGCGCCACACCCGGCGCATCCATCGGGTCGCCGCCGACCGAGGCTCCGGTCAGCAGGTTGCTCAGCGAAGTGGCCACCGACTGGCAGTGGCCCGAGCGCAGCGGTGTCAGTACCAGGTCGGCGAAAGCATCGGCCGGCTGGCCCCAGTTCGCCGACTCCTTGATCACCACCGCCACCTCGCGGTAGTTCTCCGGGGTGACCCAGGCGTTGCGGGTTTCCCCGTCGAGCAGGTAGAGGGCGTTGTCGGACATGTCGAAGCTGAACACCAGGGCGCCGGGCGGGGCGTGGAACTCCTGCTCCACGCGCAGGTTCATCTGCTCTTCAAAGAGCTCGATCCCCTCGACTTCGGCGTGCAGGATGCGCCCGGCGAATCGCCCGGCGGACATCTGCGTGTACTGCTGTTCCCAACCAGGAATGGCTATGCGCTGCTGATCTACTTCTTGTGCTTCGACAACCCGGATCGCCATACCCAGCCCTGCTGGTTTTTTCAGATGGGGAAGGCTAACAACCGGCGCGATACCCGTGCAAGATCTCGAACAGCAAAGGCGCGCGGTAATTACTCGCCCAGACGAGAAATCCGCCGACCGGACGTGGCGATCAGCCCGGTCGCCCGCGCGCGCAACTGGCCGCAGCCGCCCTCTACATCCTGCCCGGCGCTGTTGCGCACCTTGGTCAGCACGCCACGGCTGTGCAGGTAGCGGACGATCTCGACGATGCGCTCGCCATCCGGGCGCTGGTACTGGTCGCCTTCCAGCGCGTTGAAGGGGATCAGGTTGAGCACGCCGAACTTGCCCTTGAGCAGCCGCAGGATGCCGTCGAGCTCCTCCTGGCTGTCGTTGACGCCCTTGAGCAGCGTCCACTGGTACTGGATCGGATAGTTCGTGGCGCGCGCATAGGCCTCGCCCTGCTCCACCAGCTCCTCGGGCGTCAGCTTCGGCGCACGCGGCAGCAGATGCTCACGTAGCTCGGCATTGCTGGTGTGCAGCGACAGTGCCAGGGCCGGCTTGATCCGCTGCTGCGGCAGACGCTCGAAGACGCGCGGGTCGCCGACAGTGGAGAACACCAGGTTCTTGTGGCCGATACCGCCGTCGGTGCCGAGACGGTCAATGGCTTCGAGCACGTTGTCGAGGTTGTGCGCCGGCTCGCCCATGCCCATGAACACCACTTTGTTCACTGGCCGAACGCGCCGTGCCAGCACCAGCTGGGCGACGATCTCGGTGGTGGAAAGCTGACGCAGCAAGCCGCTCTTGCCGGTCATGCAGAAGCGACAGCCCACGGCGCAGCCGACCTGGGTGGACACGCACACGCCGCCGCGCGGCAACAGCACGCTCTCCACCATCTGCCCGTCGGCCAGGCGCACCAGCAGGCGCTCGGAGTTGTCACCGCCGGGATGACGCGAGTGGAGGGTCGCCAGGGCGTCCAGTTCGGCGGCGACCTGCGCCACGCCGTTGCGCACGCCCAGCGGCAGGAAATCCTCGGTCGCTTGCCGCTTGGTGCCGGCGTCCAGCGGCCGGCCCTGCAGCCAGGCGCGCAGCATCCGCGCGCGGTGCAGGGGCAGCGCGCCAAGGTCGGCGAGGCGTTGGTCGAGGTCGTGGATTCGCATGGGGCGCGAATCCTACCACTGCCGTGGGCGCCGGCGTAGCGCTACCGGTCTGGCTGGAGACCTGGCCGCAGCGATGCTAGGGTCAGCCCATTGCACTGCCCAGGAAGTCGTCATGCACCGGACCGCCCCGCTCGTACTCAGCCTCACCTCCCTGCTCGTCGCCAGTCTCGCCCAGGCCGCCCCGCCGGATTTCGATGCCAAGGTGAACAAGCTCGCCCAGCAGGTCATGCGCGAGCAGAACATCGCCGGCCTCGCCATCGGCGTCACCGATCACGGCGAGCAGCGCTTCTACAACTTCGGCGTGGCGTCGAAGGAGAACAAACAACCGGTGAGCAGCGACACGCTGTTCGAGATCGGTTCGGTGAGCAAGACCTTCACCGCCACCCTCGCCGGTTTCGCCCAGGCCGTGGGCAAGCTCAAGCTGCAGGACAGCCCGACACGCTACCTGAAGGAACTGCGCGGCAGTGCGCTGGACAAGGTGACGCTGATCCAGCTCGCCACCCACACCGCCGGCGGCTTCCCGCTGCAACTGCCCGACGAGGTGAAGACGCCCCAGCAGCTCACCGACTACTACAGGAACTGGCAGCCGCAGTACCCCGCCGGCACCCAGCGCAGCTACGCCAACCCCAGCATCGCCCTGCTCGGCATCGTCACCGCGCGGGCGCTCGACGTGCCGTTCAAGACCGCGATGCAACGCAACGTCTTCGCGCCGCTGGGCCTGAGCAATACCCACATTGACGTGCCGGTGACCCGCCAGGCCATCTACGCCCAGGGCTACGACAAGGATGACGCCCCGGTGCGGGTGAACCCCGACCAGATCGCCGACGAGGCCTATGGGGTGAAATCCAGCAGCCGCGACCTGCTGCGTTTCGTCCAGGTGCAGCTGGGCGAGGTGAAGCTCGGCGACAAGCTGCGGGCGGCGGTGGATGCCACTCGTACCGGCTACTACCAGGTCGGCCCGATGACCCAGGACCTGATCTGGGAGCAGTACGCCTACCCGCCCAAGCTCGCCGAACTGCAGCAGTACAACGGCAGCAGCATGGTGCTGCAAAGCCAGCCGGTAACGGCGCTGCGCAAACCGTTGCCGCCGCAGCAGGAGGTCTGGGTGAACAAGACCGGCGCCACCGGTGGATTCGGCGCCTACGTGGCTTTCGTCCCGTCGAAGCAGCGCGGCATCGTCATCCTCGCCAACCGCAACTACCCCAACGAGGTGCGGGTGAAGCTGGCCTGGGACATCCTGTCGAAGCTCAACTGAGCCGCCCGGCGTGCCCTGCAGGAGCGGACCACGCCCGCGATACGCGGACAAGGTATGCGCCCACCAGGCGCCGCGAATGTCCGCTCGCAGGGCCGATCAACTGACGGCGCGGCTCCAGGCGTCCGTGACGGTCCGGCGCAAGAAATGTCGCAGGCATGGCCAGCTCCTACAGGGAAACCCCGGCGCGCTTTCATCGATAACGGTGATGTTCTGAATCAAAATGCCGGTAATGCTCCCTGGCGGCGGAACCTGTAGCGTGCTTCCCTGACGCATTCCGCCACTGAGGATCAGTGCCTTGCCCCGCCTCCCACTGCAACGCGCGCCCATCGACGACTACAGCCACTCGCCGCAATACATCGCCGGGAGATTCCGCAACCTCAAGGCACGCCCGGCCGAGATGCCCGAACCGGGCGCGAAGGTGCTCTGGGATCTGCTGTTCAACAAGCCGAAGAACACCGTGCCGCGAGCCCCGGTGCCGGTGCGCGCGCTGAGCCGTGAAGAGCTGGAGCAGGCGCCCGACCGCAGCCTCTACCGCCTCGGCCACTCCACCCTGCTGCTCAAGCTGCGCGGTGGCTGGTGGCTGACCGACCCGGTGTTCTCCGAACGCGCCTCGCCCTTCAGCTTCGCCGGGCCCAAGCGCTTCCACGCGCCGCCAATTGCCCTGCAGGACCTGCCGCCGATCCGCGGGGTGATCCTCTCCCACGACCACTACGATCACCTCGACCGCGCGACCATCGCCGTACTGGCCGAGCGCGCGGAAGTCTTCCTCACCCCGCTCGGCGTCGGCGACCGCCTGCTCGACTGGGGCGTGCCGGCAGAGAAAATCCGCCAGCTGGACTGGTGGCAGAGCACCACGGTGGACGGCCTGTGCATGACCGCCACCCCGGCGCAGCATTTCTCCGGCCGTGGCGTGCGCGACGGCAACCGCACCCTGTGGTGCTCCTGGGTGATCGAGGACGACAGCCTGCGCGTCTTCTTCAGCGGCGACACCGGTTACTTCGACGGCTTCGCCGAGATCGGCCGGCGCTTCGGTCACTTCGACCTGACGCTGATGGAAACCGGCGCCTACAACGAACACTGGCCCTACGTGCACATGCACCCGCAGCAGACCGTGCAGGCGCACCAGGACCTCAACGGCCGCTGGCTGCTGCCGATCCACAACGGCACCTTCGACCTGGCCATGCACGCCTGGTACGAGCCCTTCGAGCGCGTGCTTGAAATCGCCGGCGAGCGCGGGCTGGCCGTGACCACCCCGATGATGGGCGAGCGCATCGACATCGAAGCGCCGCACCAGGGCGAGCGCTGGTGGCGCGGTGTAGTGGCCGAGGAAGCCCGCGCACCGGCACCGCGCTGCGGCTGCCGCACCGCCCGCGAGAGCTGAGAGCTGCGAGCCCTTGTAGGATGGCGTGGAGCGTAGCGATACCCATCAACGCATTACACCAGCAGCATGGGTATCGCTGCGCTCCACCCATCCTACGAAGAGCCCAGGAGCGCGCGTGGACTATCAATCGCTGGCCAGCTCGAACAGCTGCCAGCGTACCGAGCTGACGCCCTTCTCCAGGCTGATGCGGCTGACCATGCGTTCCAGCTGGCCGGTGGCGCCATGGCCGCCGAGCAGTTCGGCGCGCACTTCCAGTTTCGCCGGGTTGGCCTGGTCCTCGCTGTGCAGCGATTGCAGGCGCAGTTCGCTGCTGTCCAGGCTGTGCAGCATCAGGCTGCGCACCTGGATCTCGTCTTCGGCGCGGCAGATGATGGCGACGCCATAACGCTGCTCCGCCTCGCTGGCCGGCAGCACGTCCTGGTGATTGATGCGCTGGGCGATGTCACGCAGCAGGATGTTGGCGCAGAGCACCACCACGCTGCCCAGCGCAGCTTCCAGCAACAGCCCCATGCTGCACAGCACGCCGATGGCAGCGGTGCACCAGAGCGTGGCGGCAGTGTTCAGGCCACGCACGTTCAGGCCATCGCGCATGATCACGCCACCACCGAGGAAGCCGATCCCCGACACCACGTACGCAGCGATACGCGGCGCATCGGCGGATAGCCCCGGCATGGCCTGGGTCATCAGCACGAACAGGCAGGCACCGGTGCTGACCAGCGCGTTGGTGCGCAGGCCGGTGAGGCGCTGGCGCAGTTGGCGTTCGGCGCCGATCAGGGCGCCCAGAATGAGTGCCGCGGCGACCCGCAGCAGGAAGATTTTCCAATCCATGTTCCACCTCGTTCGCGACGCGCGGCCGCTCCATGCGCCGGGCGACGCCGGCGCGCATTCGGGTGATGGATTGCTAGGGAGCGAAGGGCCGGACCGGCCCCGCAGGGGAATGGTGCGACGTCATCCCGTGGCGGGATGCGTCGCGCCACTGTCCGCAACGCAGCGAGACAGTGGCAGGGTTCTGCCGGACGGCTCGCTGTTCAGACCTGTCGCAATCGACCAGGGCAAGTGTCCAAGGCAGGACTCCTCTTCAATTCAAAAAAAGCGGCCGGACCCGGTGTGAGCACTGCCCGGGACAACTACCGGCCGCGAGTCGTCATCATCGCCGAGCTGCCTTAAGGTTTCCTTAGCAGCCTTCAGGAAGCACCTTCACGCCAGCGCGCCGGGGTGGTTCCGACCCGCGCCTTGAACAGACGGACGAAGAAACTGACGTTCTCGTAGCCGACCTCGCCGGCGATTTCGCGCACCGACATCTGGGTCGCCAGCAGCAGCTTCTTAGCCTTGTCGATGCGCACCTGCTGCAGATAGAGATTGGGTGGCAGCTTCGTCGCTTCGCTGAAACGGCGCTTGAAGGTGCGCTCGCTGACCCCGGCCTGACGCGCCATGCGCTCGATGGTCAGCGGTTCGGCGTGGTGGCTTTCGATCCAGTCCTGCACCCGCAGCACAGCGTCGTCGCAATGGTTGCGATGGCCCGGCAGGATCGGTCCGAGGCGGTGTGGGTCGGCGACCAGCAGGTGGGTGGCGCAGAGCTGGGCGAAGCGGTCACCGCAATCGCGGGCGAGAATATCCAGCAACGCATCGAAGCAACCATTGAGCGATCCGGTGCTGTAAAGCCCGCCCTCCTGCAGGAAGGATTCCCGCGCCACGAAGCGGCACGCTGGATAGCGCTTGCCCAGTTGCCGGACGAACGCCCAGTGCGTGGCTAGCAGGCCGCCATCGAGGCGCCCACTGGCTGCCAGCCAGGCGGCGCCCGTGGTCAAAGCCAGCACCCGCGCGCCAGCGCCGATATGCCGGCCCAGCCACGCCAGCACCCGCGCATCCGCCTCGAAGCCGGCCAGACGCGGCCCCTCGATGGCCGGCAGGACGACCAGCGAGGCGACCTCGACATCCGCCAGCGCAGCCTCCGCCGTAATGACGTGGCCGCCCGCTGCGCACACCGGCGCGCCATCGACAGAGACCACGCGCACCGCAAATGAGGGCTCCACGCCCAGATGCTGTTCCAGCAAAGCCGCAATGCGGAAAAAGTCCGCCGCCGAAAACAACCCCATCGCCCAACAGCCGTCATAGGCCAGAATCGCCACCTGTTTCAAACACCCTCCTGGCCCGATCGGACTATGCATACGCCCGTCTGAACATCGCCTCGGGCACCTGGCGGGAATACTATGACCGAACCCACAGCGAGTCAGTACAGGAGAGTGTCATGTCGTTGCCCGTCATCACCCGGGAGCACTGGATCAGCAGCGAGAAGGGCCAGCTGTTCGCCCAGGACTGGACGCCCGCCGAAACCGTCGGCGAGCCGATCCTGCTGCTGCACGACTCGCTGGGCTGCGTGACGTTGTGGCGCGATTTCCCGGAGCAGCTCGCGCGCAGCATCGGTCGCCAGGTGATCGCCTACGACCGCCTCGGGTTCGGCCGCTCCGAGCGCTATCCCGGCGGCCTGCCGCTGGACTTCATCGACGACGAGGCGCGCAGTTTCTTCCCCCTGCTGCAACAGCGCTTCGGCTTCGAACGTTGCGTGGTGTTCGGCCATAGCGTCGGTGGCGCCATGGCGGTGGCCTGTGTGGCACAGCATCCGCAGGCGTGCGCGGCGCTGATCACCGAGTCGGCCCAGGCCTTCGTCGAGCACCAGACCCGCGACGGCATCCGCGCCGCCGAGGTGGAGTTCGCCCGCGAAGGGCAGCTGGAGCGCCTGCAGAAGTACCACGGCGACAAGGCCTTCTGGGTGCTGCGCGCCTGGGTCGATACCTGGCTGTCCGACGACTTCAGCGACTGGAACCTGGATGCGGAACTGGCGCAGGTGAAGTGCCCGATCCTCAGCCTGCACGGCGAGCAGGACGAGTACGGCTCGGCCGCACACCCGGAGCGTTTCACCTCGGTCCCCGGCGTACCGACGATGCTCAGGCTGCTGCCCGATTGCGGCCACGTTCCGCACCGCGAGCAACAGCCGGCGGTACTGCAGGCGGTAGACGAATTCCTTCAGCGCTATGTGCCCTAGGTCCCGTCACTCGTGGGCTACGGCGGCTACCGTCTGGCTGGAAAGTTGAATCTAATTCCGCGCAGCCCAGTCACAACGACCAGGCGCAGTCGCCTCGCCACTTCGAGACGGAGGGAGGCGGCCTGAAGGGTGTCGTTGCGCGACTGCTTCGCAGGATTCGCACAACGACCAGACTGATTTCGCCGCGCAGGTAGGTTCGAACATGTGCCGCCTTCTTCCGTTGTTGCTGCTCACCCTGTGGGCGCCCTCATCCTTCGCCGCCTCCATCGGCACCTCCACCGACGAGAAAGCCCAGGCCGCGGTGAACAAGGCCGAAGTGCTGGAACAGCAGGTCGCCCACCCGGCGACGTCAGTAACCAGCCCGGCGCCCATCAGCAAATCCGAGGTCAAGGCGCTGGACCCGGCCGGCAAGGCGCCGCTGGACGACGCCATCACCTGCCTGTCGCGGACCATCTACTGGGAAGCCAAGGGCGGCGGCAAGGCGGACATGGAGGCAGTGGCCAATGTGGTGCTCAACCGCATGGGCCATGGGGGCTTCCCCGACACCGTGTGCGGCGTGGTCAAGCAGGGGCAGGCGCAGAAGCACTGCCAGTTCTCCTGGTGGTGCGACGGCCGATCCGACCAGGTGGAAGAGAAGAACCGCTACGACATCGCCAAGGAAATTGCCCGCCGGGCCCTGAACCAGCAGCTCAGCGACCGCACCCGTGGCGCCATGTACTTCCACGACCGCCACGCCTCGCCTGGATGGGCGAAGGAATACATCCGCACGGCAGAGACCGACGAGTTCGTCTTCTACAAGCCGCGCGGCGGTGATGCGCGCTAGGGCGCTTCAGGTCAGCTGACCGCGCTGGAACCGTCGCGCTGGCCGTCCATCCAGCGCACCAGGGCCTCGCCGAACTCCGGTGGAGCCTTGCGCCCGACGCGGCGCGCGAGGTCGAGCACGGTGTGCTGGGCCAGGGCTTCTTCCATGCGTTTCTGCGCGGTGAGCATGACCGCGTGGATCGAGCAGGTGCCGCAGGTCGCCCATTCCGGGGGCGAGCCTTCGAACACGGCGCAGCGGCCACGGATGTCGCGGCACTCGAAGATCTGCTTGTCGCCGTCGATGGCCCTGACGATATCCAGCACGGTGATTTCGTCAGCCGGCCGCGCCAGGCGGAAGCCGCCGCGCACGCCTTCGGTGGCCGCCACCAGCCCGGCCTTGGCCAGCTTGGTGAAGACCTTGGCGAGCAGCTCCTGGGGCACACCCTGCAGTTCCGCCAGTGCCCGCACGCTGGAGTCGCGGCTATCGCCCTTCTCGTCGGTGAGGTAGAGCAGGCAGTGAATGCCGTACTCCACTCCTGCGCTGTACATAGCCATCTCTAACTCCGACCAAATCAGTCGTACTATTTTCAAGCCCTACCGGGCATCCGGCAAGCACTTAAGCACGTATTCTGACGAGCTGTCACCCGCAATGCGCGGCGCGCGGCGATTTGGCGTGTCTAGCCAATAAACAGAAGTAGCGGCGTTTTTTCGCCCCAACCGTGACGAACGGTCGGAGTTTGCAGCAGAAATCGGTTGCACCAGTTAACTACGACCAATATAGTCGTAGTTATCCGAGGCGAGCCGGGAAGCGAACCGCTCCGATATCAGGCACTCGGGAACCCAACAACCTGGATTCATCCTTTTCGTCGGAGAGCACCATGAAGCAACGCATCCTGATCGTCGGCACCGGTTTCGCGGGTATGTGGAGCGCCCTGAGCGCCACCCGTCTGCTCGACCTGCACCAGCGCGGCGACGTCGAAGTCGCGGTCCTCGCGCCCCAGGCCGAACTGCGCATCCGTCCGCGCTTCTACGAGCCGAACGTGCACCAGATGGCCGCGCCGCTGGGCGACCTGTTCGGCGCCGTGGGCGTGACCTTCATCCAGGGCAGCGCCGAGCAGATCGATGTCGACGGCCGCCAGCTGGACTATCGCGACGCCTATGGCGAGATCGCCACCCTGGGCTTCGACCGCCTGATCCTCGCCAGCGGCAGCAAGGTCGCCCGCCCCGCCCTGCCGGGCATCGAGCATGCCTTCGACGTGGACGAGATCGACCAGGCCGTGCACCTTGAAACGCACATCCGCGCGCTGCATCAGCTGCCGGAGTCCGAAGCACGCAACACCGTAGTCGTCGCTGGTGGCGGCTTCACCGGCATCGAGACCGCCGCTGAAATGCCGGCGCGACTGCGCGAAGTGCTGGGCGCGGACGCAAAAGTGCGCGTCATCGTGGTCGATCGCGGCGCCGAGATTGGCGGCGCGCTGGGCGTCACCTCGCAGTCCGTGGTGGCCGAGGCTTCCGCCGAACTGGGCGTGGAATGGCGCCTGAAGGCTTCGGTGGAATCCATCGACGAGAACGGCGTGACCCTCTCCAGCGGCGAGCGCATCGAGGCGAAGACGGTGATCTGGACCGCCGGCGTACGCGCCAGCTCGCTGACCGAGCAGGTTTCCGGCGAGCGTGACCGCCAGGGCCGCCTGCATGTGGACCGCAACCTTCAGGTGATCGGCCAGGACGCGGTATTCGCCACTGGCGATACCGCCTACGCCGCCACCGACGACGTCGGCAACTACGCGCTGATGACCTGCCAGCACGCCATCGCCCTGGGTCGCTCCGCCGGCAACAACGCTGCCGCCGACCTGCTGGGCGTAGCGCCGATCCCCTACAGCCAGCCCAAGTACGTAACCTGCCTGGACCTGGGCGCCTGGGGCGCGCTGTTCACCGAAGGCTGGGACCGCCAGGTGCGTTTCCAGCGCGAGGAAGGCAAGAAGATCAAGACCGAGATCAACACCGTGTGGATCTACCCGCCGGCCGCCGATCGCGCCACCGCATTGGCAGCGGCTGACCCGATGATTCCTGTCGTGGCCTGATGCAGTGAACGAAGCCCCGGTCGGCGCGAGCCTTCCGGGGCTTTTTCTTTGGCACTTTCTGGCGGTACCCGCTGGCACCATACCTGCCGGTAACTCTGCGCTCCACGCCATCCTACTTGTGCCTTCCTGATGCCTTGCGACGAACGCTGCGCCGCTGCCGGCGCTCCTATTGGCTTGGCCGGGTGCGTGGCGCACAGAGGGACTCGACCATCCGTGCCAGCGTATCGATCACCTCCTCGCGCCCCAGCAGCGGCTGTGCCTCGCTCAGGTAGCGCGCGGTGGTGTACTGCACGGAGTTGATAACCACGAACAGCACGGCCGGCAGGTTGTCGATGCGGTAGTCGTCGAAGTGGCGCATCAGGTATTGCCGGCACACCTCCATCATCTGTTGCTCCAGGGTCTGGAACACCGGCGCGGAATTGAGCCGGTGCCAGTGCCGCAGCAGCTCGCGCTGCGCCGCATCGCCCTCGACCTGCTCGAAGATGCCCTCCAGCACAGCGCGGGTGACGCTGCCGATGTCTGCACCCAATAACGGCGTGACGCGCTCGTGCACCACCTTCATCAAGGTCCCGGCGCGCTGCATCAGCAGGGCCTCGACGATCATCTCCTTGTTGGCGAAGTACTGGTAAAGCGAGCCGACGCTTACCCCGGCGCGACGTGCCACATGGTTGGTGGTCAGGCCATCGAGGCCGCGCTCGCCGATCTCCAGCGCCGCCGCCTCGACCAGCACCGCCACCATCTCGCTGGCGCGCTGCTGCGTGGGTTGCTTCCTCATGCCTGTCTCCTGGTGCGAGCCGGATGCGAGTTGAATGCGAGCAAATACTCGCAATAGCGTAATTCGACGAATCCCCCCGGCCACCCAACCAAGGTATGAATCGATGAGCGCAACCGCCCTGCCCACCCGCCACGGCGCCGACCTGCAGCGCGCCAGCCGCACTGCCGCGCCGGTACGGCGCTTTCTCAAGGGTCCGAGCGAGCCGGACGCCGCGACCTGGCAGGCCATCGGCGAGTCCCTCACGGTGGGCGATGCGCCCATGGATACGCTGGTGGAGTGGATGTTCGACATCGGCCTTGGCAGTGGCATGCAGCTGTACGAGCAGGCGCTGAACCAGGGTATCGCCGCCATCCCCGACGCACCCGAGCCGCTGAAGACCTTCTTTGCCCAGGTCGATGCGCTGCCCGCCTGGGTCGACCTGCAACGCCTCGATGAAGGTGCCCGTGCCTGTGGTCTGTCGGGGCTCACCGGCATGCGCGTACTCCGCGACCTGGGCCTGCTGGCCGGCTACCAGGCCTCCGGCATCAACCGCACCCTCGTGCTCACCGGCGCGCTGGAGAAAGGCCCGCAGCGGCGCATTGCCGAAACCACCAAATGGTGGATCGACTGCACCCGTCCCGGCGGCATGGCGCGGGGCGCAGCGGGTTATCGCAGCACGCTGCACGTGCGGCTGGTGCACGCCCTTGTGCGGCGGCGGGTTTCACGGCTGGAAGCCTGGGACTTCGCCCATTACGGCCTGCCGGTCAATCAGGGCGACATGCACGCGACCTACCTGGCCTTCTCGGCGATCTTCCTGATCGGCCAGCGCATGCTGGGGGTGGCCCTGAGCCGGCGCGAGCGCGAAGCGATCATTCACCTCTGGCGCTACATCGCCTGGCTGATGGGCGTCGAGGAGCGCTGGCTGTGCGCCAGCGAGAACGACGCGATCCGCGCGCTCTACCACAACCTGCTGTCCCAGGCGCCGCCAGACGACAGCAGCCGTATTCTCGGCTCGGCGCTGGTGGACGAACCGCTGCAGCGCCACTACGCCAACTTCGCCTGGCTGCGCGGGCGGCTGAACCGGGCCATCCACCTGAGCATCGCCGGCACCTTCATCGACGCCCATGGCCGTCGCGCGCTCGGCCTGCCCGGCGGCAGCCTGCCGTGGTACCCGCTGCTGAGCGCGCCGCCGCGTTTGCTCTTCCACTGTCTGCTGCGCGCCCTGCCCGGCGGCCGCGCCTGGCTGGTGCGCCGCGGCCTGCAAAGCCAGGAGGATTATCTGCGCACCCTGTTCGGCGGGGCGGATCCCCGGCTGATCTCGCCCACGCACCTGGCAGTGGAGGACGTCCGCCCCTGAATCTGGCCAAGTGAAAAAAACGGCACTCGAAGCGCCCTTCCGCGATCCATACACGCAAGAGCCTTCGAGGAGCCGCCATGGGTACACCGTCGGAACTGCCTGAGCTACCGCCCGACCTGCACTACGTCGACGACAGCCTGCCGGGCATCAGCCGGCGCCGGCTGCGCGGGCGCTTCGCCTATTTCGACCCGGGTGGCGAACGCATCCGCGTGGAGGCGGAAATCCAGCGCATCGACCAGCTCGCCATTCCGCCGGCATATATCGATGTATGGATCTGCATCGACCCGCTCGGCCACCTGCAGGCCACCGGGCGCGACGTGCGCGGGCGCAAGCAATACCGCTACCACCCGCGATGGACCGAGGTGCGCGACAGCGCCAAGTACGAACGCCTGCTGCGCTTCGGCGAATGCCTGCCAGCCCTGCGCCGGCGCATCGAGCAAGACCTGGCGCAGCCGGGCCTGGGCGCGGAGAAGGTCATGGCGACCGTGGTCGCGCTGCTCGATCGCACACTGATCCGCATCGGCAACCAGCGCTACCGCAAGCAGAACCGCTCCTTCGGCCTCACGACCCTGAACAACCGTCATGTCGAGGTACAGGGCACCCGCATCCACTTCGCCTTTCGCGGCAAGAGCGGCGTCAAACACAACGTGGACATCGACCACCCGCGCCTGGCGCGCATCCTCCGGCGCTGCCTGGAGCTGCCCGGCCAGCAACTGTTCCAGTACCTGGACGAAGAGCGGCAGCGGCATATGATCGACTCCCGCGACATCAACGCCTACCTGCGTGAGCACGCTGGCGAAGAATTCACCGCCAAGGACTACCGCACCTGGGCGGGCACTGCCCTGGCCCTGGAGTACTGCCGCAAGACCCGCTGGGAGGACGAGAAAAGCGCCAACCGCCAGCTCAAGGAGATCATCCAGCAGGTCGCCGACGAGTTGGGCAATACGCCGGCGATCTGCCGCAAATGCTACGTGCATCCGCAGGTAGTCGAAGCCTTCCTCGCTGGCGAACTGGCCGGCCTGCGCAAGCAGCGCAAGCGGCAGAACCTGAGCGCCGAAGAGGCTACCCTCCTGGCATTTCTCTCGCGCACGCCGTCCTGAGCATTCGCGAAAAGGAAGCACTCGAGGGCAATGAGAGCAAGATTGTTCAAGCCAGCCGGCGCCGATCTCTGCCACGCTGAAAGCACTTACCTGCCTGCAAGAAACGTTCATGTCCCAAGATCAGCTTCCCTCTCGCGCCTTCCTCAGGGGCGCGATCGACATCATGCCGCTGTCGCTCGCGGTCCTGCCCTGGGGTCTGCTCGCCGGCTCCCTGGCCATCGACGCCGGGCTCTCGCCACTGCACGGCCAGGGCCTGTCGGCCATCGTCTTCGCCGGCGCCGCGCAACTGGTGGCCATCGGCATGCTCAAGGGCGGTGCCGGGTTCTTCTCGATCATGATCACCACCCTGCTGCTGACCTCGCAGCATCTGCTCTACGGGATGACCATGCGCCCGGTGATTGCCCCGCTGCCGGGGCGCTGGCGCGCCGCGCTGGGCTTCCTGCTCACCGACGAACTGTTCGCCCTCACCAGCGGCCATGACCGCGAAACCTTCAACCGCTGGTACGCCCTGGGCGTGGGCCTGACGTTCTACATCGCCTGGAACCTCTTCACCCTCGCCGGCGTGCTGGTGGGCACCAGCATTCCCGGCCTCGAGCACCTGGGGCTGGACTTCTCCATTGCCGCCACCTTCGTTGCCCTGATCGTGCCGGTGGTGAAGAACATCCCGACCGTGGTCTGCGTCGCCGTCTCGCTGTTCTGCTCGGTGCTGCTCAGCTACTGGCAGGTCGGTTCGGCGCTGGTGCTTTCCGGCCTGGCGGGGATGTTCGCCGGCTTCCTCTGCCAGAAATTCTCGGGGGTGCGCGCATGATGGCCTGGGCAGTGATCTTCGGCATGGGGCTGATCGTGTTCTTCAACCGCTACGTGTTCCTTGAGCCGCGCCTGCCGATCCGCCTGAGCAGCAACGTGCGGCAGTTCCTCGGCTTCGCCGTGCCGGGGATGCTCACGGCGATCTGCGGACCGATCGTGTTCCTTCCCGAACACCAGTTGAACCTGCGCGTGGACAACCCCTACCTACTCGGCGCCATCGTCGCCGTGGCCCTGGTGCTGTGGACCCGCAACGTGCTGCTCAGCGTGCTCCTCAGCATGGGGGCGTTCTACCTGCTGCGCTGGTGGCTGTGACGGGCGCCGGGCTTCAGCCCGCCTCGCCCCGCCCGTAGTACGCCAGCACCAGTCGCACCAGCGCTTCCTCGATGCCCTCGCGCCGCCCCGGCGCCAGGGCAGCGGGGTCCTCCAGCAGGGCGCGCAGCACGCCACCGACAGCGTGGGCGAGCACGAACACCTCGGGCTCGTCGAGCTTGCGCAGCTGCTGGTCATGGCCGATCAGGCCATGGGTCACCAGGTGGGTCATGATGCTGCCGCGCAGCGCCGGCAGCGGGCTGCCACCGCCGCGGGTCATCAGGTAGTGCATCAGCGCCTTGTGCGCGCCGGTGCGCCCGCCGTAGGCGCTGACGGCCGCGTGGATCACCGCACGGATGCGCTCGCCGGGCGTCTCTGGCGGGCGAGCGGACAGCGCACCCATGATGCCGGTGGCCAGCGCCGCCAGTTCGCGTCGGGCCAGTTCGTCGAGGATGCGTTCCTTGTTGGGGAAATACTGGTAGAGCGAACCGACGCTGACCCCGGCCAGTTCCGCCACGTGGTTGGTGGTGAACCCCTCCAGGCCATGACGTTCCAGGATGCGCCGCGAAGCCTCCAATATGAGCTCGACCTTCTCCAGCGCCCGCGCCTGCCTCGGCAAGCGACGGCTATCTGGCTGATTTTCCGCTGTTTTTCGTATCACCTGGGGCCACCGGGAAAGCGAGTACAGCAAGCGCCGCGTCCTTCCTATCATGGCAGCCACAACGAAGCCGGCAAGGCGAGCGGATGAACCGCAGCGGCCGGCCCGGGAGGTCCCGTCATGAGCCACAAGAGCCACACCGCGCAACTGGACGACGACATCTGCGTGCACATCTTCGCCGCGTCCGGCGCCATGGTCGGCGTGTGCCTGACCGTGGTCGGCATCCTGCGCATCATCGTCGGCCAGCACCGCGTCGACCTGATCGGCCAGGACATGCTCGCGGTGAACACGGTGATCTACCTGGCCACCACCCTCGCTGCCTATTTCGGCCTGCGTACCCGCAAGCTGCAGCGCAACCATCGGCTGGAGCGCCTCGCCGACACCCTGTTCCTGGTCGGCTTGAGCATCACTACCCTGACGACCGCCTTCATCGCCTGTGCAATGTCCTGCTGTTGAGCCCGCGATTGAATTTCCCTACCGGTATGTAGAAATATATACGGCGATAAGGTTGTCGCTCAGAGAGAAGAAGAATGAATACCGCCGTGTACGCCAAGGAAGCCGTCGGCGCGAATTACGCGCTGGAATCGATGCAATACGCCCAGGCTCGCACCTGGGAAGCCGTGGACGCCATCGCCGCCGCGATCGTCCCCGGCATGACCGAACTGGAGGCCGTCGCCATCGGCAAGCAGGTGCTCGCCGACCTGGGCATGGAGCGCATCTGGCACCCGCTGCTGATCCGCTTCGGCGCCAATACCCTGAAGACCTTCAAGCAGCGCTCCGAGGGCAACCCGGTGCTGGGTGAGAACGACATCTTCTTCATCGACATGGGCGTGGTCTGGCGCGGCCATGAAGGCGACGCCGGCGCCACCTTCGTCACCGGCGACGATCCGCAGATGACAGCCTGCGCAGCGGCGGCGAAGACGCTGTTCCAGCGCGTCGAGGCGCGCTGGCGCGAGACCGGCTGCAGCGGCGTCGAGCTCTACGACTTCGCCCACCAGCAGGCCGAGGCCATGGGCTGGAAGCTCAACCTGGACATCAAGGGTCACCGCGTCAGCGACTTCCCCCACGCCATCTACCGCGCCGGCGACCTGGGCGACTACGCCGAGCATCCCCACGGCGGCCTGTGGATCCTGGAAATCCAGATCGCCCACCCGAGCAAGGCCTACGGCGCCTTCTACGAAGACCTGCTGGCCTGACCCGGAGCCCCTGCGATGACTGAAAACGTACTGCTGTTCTCCTACGGCACCCTGCAGGACAAGTCCGTGCAACTGGCCAGCTTCGGCCGCGAGCTGCAAGGCCGCGCCGACGCGCTGGTGGCCTTCCGCACCGACTGGGTGGAGATCACCGACCCGGCCGTGCTCGCCACCAGCGGCAAGACCCACCACCCCATCGTCCAGTACAGCGGCGCGGAGGCCGACCGCGTGCCCGGCACCGTCTTCGAGATCACCCCGCAGGAGCTGCTGGCAGCGGACGCCTACGAGGTATCCGACTACCAGCGGATCAATGTCCGGCTGCAGTCGGGCCTGCAGGCATGGGTCTATGTAAAGGCCTGACGAGACGATCGACTCGTTAGGCGCCTTGCATGGATTCATTAGCAGGGCTTCAGGGTTGGCTATTTCGCGATCAGCGACAGGTTGATCACTTTTCTCCTCCAAGCCAGCAATTTCGCTGGCTGCGAGCCAGCTCCCAACTCGACGGGGGCTGGCCTGCATCAACTGGCCTGCACGATTCGATCATTCCCAACAGATTTCCGCATGGGTTCGTCAGGCTACCGGTCAGTAGACTGTGGCCACTCGCGAGCAACACCCATCAGAAGTCCACTACCCGAGAATTCCTTCATGAAACTGCTCACTGCCAGTGTCCTGTCCCTCGCCGCCCTGCTCGCCAGCCAGGCTTCCATGGCCGAAGAATCCGCCCTGATGACCAACCGCCTGACCGAGTCCAACTACCAGGCCATGCAGGCCACTCGCGCCAAGGCCGATGCCGAGCAGCAGACCGCACAGAACGCCCAGCCCGATGCCGAGAAGAAGGCCGGACAGGACAAGCACTGCTGATACTGCTGTACGCCGGGAGCGCGCTGTCGTTCCCGGTTCCCGCCTTTTCCGCCCGTTACCTGCCCTCCGCCCAGCCTGATCGTTGGCACGCGCTCCTACACGGGCAATCCCCTGCCTGCCCTGGCATCATTCCGGCAACTACCCCACAAACATCAGCCTCAATTGATGTCAGCCCAATCAAATATGAATTTTTCCTGATGCGGCAGCGCCCTACTCTGGCTCTGCGCTGCACTGACAGCGCCAGCTACTCAGCCGTCCTCTAGAGACGCGGGTTCTCGATAACAACTCCAACTGCCCCGAGGATCTCCCATGCGCCTTCGCCCACTCATGCCTGGCCGTGAATCCCCCTTTTCCCTGAACACCGGAGGCCGGCATGTCTGACCTTCGCAGCTCCACCGTCGCCAGTGGCGACGAAAGCCTGCTCGCCAGCCACGGCTACCGCCAGGAGCTGGACCGCGGGCTGAACCTGTGGTCCTCGTTTTCCGTCGGCTTCGCCACCATTTCCCCGGTCGTCGGCATCTACTCGGTGATGTCCCTGGGCGCCATGAGCGTCGGGCCGTCGTGGGTGTGGATCGTGCCGCTGTGCCTGCTGCTGCAACTGAGCGTGGCGCTGGTGTACGCCGAACTGTCCTCGCAGTTCCCCCTGGCCGGCGGCTGCTACCAGTGGGTGCGCCGACTGATCGGCGACCGCGCGGCCTGGTTCACCGGCTTCCTCTACCTGGCCTCTGCCCTCGCCTCGCTGACCACGGTTGCCTACCTGGGCGGCTTCTGGCTCGGCCTGCTGGTGACCGGCGAGCCGCCATCGGCCAACGCCCAGGTACTCTGCGGTGCGGCGCTGCTGGCCCTGGGGCTCGGCGTGAACCTGCTGGGCATCAACCCGCTGAAGTACTTCGTCAACGCCGGCATCTTCGCCGAGGCCATCGCCTCCATCGGCATCGGCGTGCTGTTGCTGCTGTTCTTCCGCAACCACTCCTTCGAGATGCTGTTCAGCAGCCTGAATGCCCTGGAAGTCTCCGGCGGCACTTACTGGTCGGGCTTCCTCACCGCGCTGGCGGTGGGCGGCTGGGCCTTCCTCGGCTTCGACGCCTGCTCGCAGATTTCCGAGGAAACCACCGACGCCCGCGTCTCCACACCGCGCGCCATCCTGCGTTCGATGCTGGTGGTCGGGCTGACCGTGATGCTCACCGCCTTCGCCGTGACCCTGTCGTACAAGGACCCGGCCGCCGTGGTCAGCGGGCAGATCATCGACCCGGTGACCCCCGCCGTGGTGGACGCCTTCGGCGCCTGGGCCGAGCGGCCGTTCGTGGCCATCGTGCTGGTGGCCTTCGTTGCCTGCGTGGTGTCGGTGCAGACGTACATCGGCCGCGCCATCTTCGGCATGGCCCGCGATGAAATCCTTCCCGGCTCCGCCCTGCTGCGTCGCGTGGACAAACGCAAGGTGCCGATGGCCGCGATGGTCTGCAGCACCCTGCTGGCCAGCCTGGGCCTGGCGCTGGGGCTGAACGCCACCGCGGTGGGTACGCTGATCGCCTTCGGCAGCGGCGGCTTCTTCTTCGTCTTCCTGATCGTTGCCGCCAGCGCCCTGTATGCCCGCCTGAGCGGTCGCTGGGACCCGGACAAGGGCGCACTGAAGCTGGGCCGCAAGGGCCTGCTGGTCAACGTCATCGCCGTGGTCTGGCTGGTGTTCGAGGCGATCAACGTGGCCTGGCCGCGGGAAATGCTCGCCCCGCCCGGCGCGCCCTGGTTCCAGGTCTGGGCGGTGGTCGTGGTGTTCTCCGTGCTCGCCCTGTTCGGCCTGGCCTACCTGTTCATCGCCAAGCCGCACCGCCGCATCGCCACCAGCCTGAGCTTCGCTGGCCGCGCGGTCGGCTGAGCCATCGACTGAATCATCCGCGCCGGCACGCACCGGCGCCTCTCCCTTCCTTCTGCCCTGCCGGACTGCCCTGCGCCCCGGCACGGGCAGGTCATGCCTGCAATCCGGAGCTTCCCATGTCCACCCTGAACTACTGGAACTACCCCACGGAAATCCTCTGCGGCGTCGGCGCCCTCGACCAGTTGGCCGAGCGCTGCCGCCTCGCCGGAATGCGCAAGCCGCTGCTGGTCACCGACCCCGGCATGCTCGAACTGCCGCCGCTGCACGAAGTGCGCCGCCGCCTGGAAGCCGCCGGCATCGATTACGCGCTGTTCCACGGTTTCTCCAGCAACCCCGCGCTGGAGGAAGTCACTGCCGGCGCCCTGGCCCTGGCCGAAGGCGGCCACGACTCGCTGATCGCCCTGGGTGGCGGCAGCGCGCTGGATGCGGCAAAGGGCATCGCCCTGCTCAGCCGTGATGCCGATGGCCTGCGCCATTTCGAATGGTCGCAGCTGATCGCGCAGTACCCGACCCTGGGCGATCATCCGGCCCTCGACCTGCCGCCGCTGATCGCCATTCCGACCACCGCCGGCACCGGTTCCGAACTGGGCCGCGAAGCCGTGCTGACCGACACCTCGCGCGGCATCAAGATCGTCGTCGGCCACCGCGAACTGCTGGCCCGCTCGGTGATCCTCGACCCGGAGCTGACCGTCGGCCTGCCGAAGTCGCTCACCGCCGCCACCGGCATGGACGCCCTGACCCATCACCTGGAGTCGCTGTTCTCGCCGCTCTACCACCCCATGTCCGCCGGCGTCGCCATCGAAGGCGTGCGCCTGGTCAAGGAGCACCTGCAGCGCGCCGTCCACAACGGAACCGACCTGGCCGCCCGCGAAGGCATGCTGGTGGCTTCGGCCAGCGCCGCCGTGGCCTTCCAGAAGGGACTGGGCGGCGTGCATGCGCTGGCCCATCCGCTGGGCGCCAGACACCACAAGCATCACGGCCTGCTCAATGCCGTGCTGTTGCCCTACGTGCTGGTCGCCAACCGCCCGGCCATCGAGGCGGACGCCACGCGCCTGGCGCGTTATCTGGAACTGCCGGAAGCCAGCTTCGACGGCCTGCTCGGCTGGGTACTGGAGCTGCGCTCGTCCGTGGGCATTCCCCATACGCTCAAGGAAGTGGGCCTGGACGGCGAAGACGCGCAATGGGTCGGCGAGCAGGCCGTGGCGGACATCTCCTCCTCCGAGACCAATGCCCTGCCACTGCAAGCCGGGGACTACTCGCGCATCTACCTCAACGCAGTCAACGGCGTACTCGCCTGAGGGTTAACCGCCGAGGCCGTGCACGCTCAGCAGGTCTTCGATGAAGGCGCGGGCGGCCTCGCTGCGGGGGCGCCCGGCATAGGTGATCATGCTGTGCGTCACCTCATAGCAGAGTTTCTCTGGCAGCAGCGGCTTCATCCGCCCGCGCTCGACCCAGATGTTCGCGTAGTGGGTCGGCAGGTAGCCCAGGTGCGTACCGGCCAGCACCGAATGCGCCACCGCCTCCATGTGATGCGCGGTGGCGCTGCTGCGTTCGGGGCGGAACGGCAGTTCCTGGTCCGCCGGCAGGAAGCCATGGCGCACCCAGTTGTACTCGGCGATCTGCTTCAGCGTCGGCTTGCGCGCGCTGAACAGCGGATGGCGCTCGCCGCAGAACACGCCGATCTCCTCGGTGTACAGCGGCAGGTAATCCAGCGTCGGCCGGGTGCGGCTGAAGTAGGAAATCGCCAGGTCCAGCTGCCCGTCGATCACCGCCAGCTCCAGCTCGGTGGGCGAGTTCACGTAGAGGTTCAGCTGCACATCCTGCTCGCGGCCGTGGAAGGCCGCCAGGGTCTCGTCGAAGCGCGCCTGCGGCAGGGTCGTGACGTTGTCCGCCAGCCCCAGGTACAGCTCACCGACCAGCTGCCCGGACAGCGCCTGCGCCTGGTCGCGGAACAGCCCGATGGCGTCGAACATCGCCTGCGACGCCTCGAGAATCCGCTGCCCTTTCGCCGTCAGGCGGAAGCCGCCCTTGCCGCGCTCGCACAAGCGGTAGCCCAGGCGCTTTTCCAGGCTGCCGATGTGCATGCTGATGTTCGACTGGCTCATGTTCAGCTCGGCCTGCGCCGCGGTGAAGCCGCCGCACTTCACCACGGAGGCGAAGATGCGCAGCAGGCGCAGATCGAGGTCGGTGAAATTCCTGAGCATGGGCAGAGTCCGGCGCCGGGCGGGCGGCTAGTCTACTGCACGGGGCGGAGCCAGTCCCGCTGGTGCGATCCGATGGAATCCCCGGCGCGCCCGCGAGTCCCTGCCCAGGTATCCCTCAAGGCCAAACAGCAAGGAGAGACGCCATGCTGCTCGAAGGTTCCTGCCACTGCGGCGCCGTGCACTTCAGCCTGCACAGCGCCAATCCCTACCCTTACCAGCGCTGCTACTGCTCGATCTGCCGCAAGATCCAGGGCGGCGGTGGCTATGCGATCAACCTCGGCGGCGAGGCTGCCAGCCTCAGGGTGCGCGGGCGCAAGCACATCAGCATCTACCACGCGAAGATCCGTGAGGAGGGCCAGCGCACCCACACCAGCGGCGCCGAGCGGCATTTCTGCAGCCAGTGCGGCAGCGGGTTGTGGCTCTACGATTCACGCTGGCCGGAACTGATCCACCCCTTCGCCTCGGCCATCGACACGCCCTTGCCGGTTCCTCCCGAGCACACCCACCTGCTGCTGCGATCGAAGGCCGGCTGGGTCGAGGTGGAGGCCGGGCCACATGACCTGCAGTTCGACGATTACCCGCAGGAGTCCATCGCCCAGTGGCACCAGCGCCTCGGACTGGAACAGTGACAGTCATGCGCGCCAGAACGGCTTGGCGATCTCCTGTGCCACCCGGCGGCGCGTCAGGCCGATGTCCTCGATCAGGTGCGGATTGGCCCTGGCCATGCAGGCGAGCTGGCGGCGGACCCGCGCACGCGTCTGCCAGAGCGCAAGCAGTTGCAGCAGGGACGACAGGCTGAACGACCGGCGCGAGGCTTCCGGCAGCAGCAGGCGGGGAGTATGGTTCATGGCAACCTCCATTCGACTCGTGCCTCATGGGGCCGAGCATGGCGGTCGCCCGGGGCGCCGTCCTCAAGCCGCGCCAAACACTTCCAAAAACTTGCAAAGGGGGCGTAATGCAGCAATCGCGTCTGGCTTTCGGCCCCTTCGTCCTCGATGGCCCAACCGGCGTGCTCAAGCGCGACGAGCAGCCCGTCGCCATCGGTTTTCGCGCACTGAACCTGTTGCAGACCCTGCTCGAGCGGCCGGGTGAGATTCGTACCAAGGCCGAGCTGATGGACGCCACCTGGCCAGGCCTTGTAGTCGAGGAAGGCAACCTCACCGTGCAGATCGCGCAACTGCGAAAGGTGCTCGGCGAAGCGCCGGACGGCAGCCCCTGGATCACCACGGTGCCCCGTGTCGGCTACCGCTTCAGCGCTGCGGTGCAGCGCCTGGCGGACGCACCGCGCACGCCGCCGGCCTTGCCGGAGGAGCCGTCCATCGCCGTGCTGCCCTTCGCCAACCTCGGCGACGACCCGCAGCAGACCCTCTTCGCCGACGGCCTGACCGAAGACCTGACCACCGAGCTTTCGCGGGTCGGCGGGCTGTTCGTCATCGCCCGCACCTCGGCCTTCGCCTACAAGGGCAAGGCCATGGACGTGCGCGAGATCGCCCGCGAGCTGGGCGTGCGCTACCTGCTCGAAGGCAGCGCGCGGCGTGCCGATGCGCGCGTGCGGATCAACGCCCAGCTGGTGGACGCCAGCACCGGCGAGCATGTCTGGGCCGAGCGCTTCGAGAGCCGCGCGGAAGACCTCTTCGACCTGCAGGACCAGCTGACCGGGCAGATCATCCAGGCCCTGCTCGGCCACCTGCGCAGGCCGCTGCCGCGCAACCGGCCGAAGAACCTGGAAGCCTACGAACTCTGCGTGCGCGCCCGCCAACTGATGGATGATTCACCACTGGCCGCACGGGAAGCGCACCTGATGCTCAGCCGCGCCATCGCCCTCGACCCGCAGTATGCCGAGGCGCGGCGCTGGCTGGCGATGAACCACTGGATGGGCTGGATACACAGCGGCGGCCCGACGACGCTTGAGCGCGAAACCGCCCTGGCGCAGGCGCGCGAGGCGGTGGCCATCGACCCCAACGATGCCGGCTGCCGCTGGAGCCTGGCCTACCTGCTGAGCTACGAGCGCCAGTACGCCGAAGCCGACGCGCAGTTCCAGCGAGCACTCGAACTGGACCCCAACGATGCCGACGCCTGGACCGCGCTGTCCGATGTCACGGTGCTGGCCGGGCGCATCGACGAGGGCCTGGAGTACATCCGCCGGGCCTTTCGCCTCAACCCCTTCCCCGCCGGCTGGTACTACCTGACGCTGGGCCAGGCGCAGTACGCGGCGCGCGATTATCCAGGCGCGATCCAGACCCTGCGCCGCGACGAGACCTACCGCAGCAGCTCGCGGCGTTTCCTCGCTGCCAGCCTCGCCCAGTTGGGCCGGCTGGACGAAGCCCGTGCGGAAACCGAGTTCTTCCTGGTCACCAACCCGGACTTCAGCATCCGTCACTGGGTGGAAACCGAGCCCCTGCGCGACGGAGCGGTGCGCGAGCACTTCGTCGAAGGCTTCCGCAAGGCGGGACTGCCGGATTGACGGGTTGCGTCACCTCGTAGGACGCATAACCCGGAACGGGTTATCCGCCATAGCGGCACGCTTGCAGGAGCGCGCCGTGCGCGCGATCGCGGGCATGGCCCGCTCCTACAGGGAAGTACCGGTGTCCGGCCTGACCCGCCATTTGCGCTTCACGCGGCCACCGACACGCAGTTGTAACCCTCGCCGACTAACGTGCTCGCCCATCTTTCCTCCCGGCGCTGCCAGAAGACGGACCATGACGGTAGACACGAGCACCTCGCGCAAGCAGTTCCTGATCCGTTCCGAGAACATGACCGCCGATGATTTCGGCGAGCTCTACACGCGGATGTTCGGCAACCTCTATTCGGGGATGCCGCGCCCCGAAAAGCCCATCGCCATCGGCGGGGTCTACGGCCGCTACGAAGGCGTGAGCTTCCGCCGCCTGAGCTTTCGCGGCGACCTGCTGGCCGAGATGCCGGACCTGGACGACGAGATCACCTTCATCTTCCCCAGCGCCGGCCGCGTCGTCTTCAACCAGTGCAGCGACAGCGTCGGCCTGCCCAGCGTCGGCCTGGCCATGGAGAAGGCCTCGGTACGGTCGGTCGGTTTCATCGACGGCCACGCGCACCATGGTCTATCCGTGCGCCGCTCGCTGTTCGCCCGTCGCCTGGCGACCCTGCTCGGCCGGCCGATCAGCCACAAAGTGCGTTTCCAGCCACGGGTGGACCTGAGCAACGACGCCTTCCAGGGCATCAAGGCCATCGTCGCCATGGCCACCGGCAACGAGTTCGACCTGCTGATCAATTCCAGCGCGCTGATGCCGGCGCGCCTGCAGGAAATGCTGGTGGACTCGGTGCTGGAAATCTGGCCGCACAACTACAGCGATGCACTCAGGCGCCCCGCACCGCAGATCGCTCCGCGCCACGTGAAGCTGGCCATGGACTACATCCAGCACGCCATCCAGGAGCAGCCGGACACCATGGTCAGCGGCAGCGAACTGGCCGAGCTGACCAACGTCAGCCTGCGTGCCCTGCAGGACGGCTTCCGCCGCTTCGTCGGCAGCTCCATCGTCGCCTACCAGCGCGAGGTGCGCCTGCAGCGCGCCTATGACGCGCTGCAGCAGGACAGCGCGCAGTCGGTCAGCGAGCTATCCCTGGCCCTGGGCTTCAGCAACGTCGGGCGCTTCTGCCAGTACTTCCAGAGCGCCTACGGCATGAGCCCTGCGGACCTGCGCAGGAACCTGGCGCTGCCCGTGTAGGGCGCATGACCCGGAACGGGTCAACCGCCAGCCATCATGGCGGATAACGCTGTTGGCGTTATGCGCCCTACTCGCTCGCCGGTGATGATTCAACCGGTTCCGGTTCGCGAGCAGGCCCGCCCACATGACCATGCAGAGCCGATACGTAGGGCGCATAACCCGGAACGGGTTATCCGCCGGCCATCATGGCGGATAACGCCGCTGGCGTTATCCGCCCTACTCGCTCGCCAAATGCAAACGGCCCGCCGGATGTTCCCAGCAGGCCGCTCTTACAGCGCGGTACCGATCAGAACTGATAGCTGGCCTTCAGAGTGCCGCTGGCACCATGACTGCCGCTACCGCCCAGTACGCCAGCTTCGGCGCCGACGCTGAAGTCGCCCTGGCTGGCGGTCAGGCTGAACGCGCCGCTGAACTGGTCGCGATTGTCGAAGGCGGCACGCTGGGAAACGTCCAGGCCCAGCAGGTGGCCTTCGCTGTCGACCTTGTAGTCACCCAGCGCGTGGTCGTAGCCCACTTCCAGGCCCGGCACCATCTGCCAGCCGCTACCCAGCGCCACGGGAGCGAAGGAAGCCTTGAGGTTGGCATAGGCGCTGCGGCGGTTCTCGCTCATGTCGTCGACGTCCAGCGCCAGCTCGCTGCCCTTCTCCTGGAAGCCGTCCAGGTCCAGATGGCTGTAGCGCAGGCCGATGCTCGGCTCCAGGGTGACGGTGGACACCGCCGTGCGATAGCCCAGCGCGATGCTGCCGCCGCTGAGGTTGCCGTTGGTGTCGCCCTTGGCCTTGCCCAGGCCGCCGCCGATGTCGCGTTTGCTGTCGTAGTCGAGCCAGCCGTAGCTGAGGTCGGCGTCGACGAACAGGCCCTGCTCCAGGCTGTCGAGGGCGAAGCGCGCGCCGCCACGGATGAAGGTCAGGTCGGTATCCACGTCACCCCCGGCACCGCCGACGCTGCCCTTGCTGTAGCCGAAGCCGGCATTGCCGCTGAGCTGCTCGGAGAAGCGCTGGGTCACGCCGATCATCATGCCCTGGGTGTGTTCGTTGCTGCTCTCGGCGCTGGAGGTGGCGGAGTTGCCCTGGTAGCCGGCCAGCGCGGTGGTCCACAGGCGGGTCTGCCCGGCCTTCAGGTCGACGCCGCTGGCATAGGGCGCGGCGGCGCGGTCGATCAGCGCATCCTGGCGCAGCAGGTAGCTGGCCGCGTCGGCATGCACCTGGCCGCCGACGGTGGACTCGACGCCACCGAGGGTGCCGGCGTCGATGGCCGACTGCAGGTAGTAGTTGTAGGCGGTGTAGTCGCCGGACAGGCTGCTGTTCTGCAACTGGGTCAGCAACTGCGCACCAGCGGCGGCGTTGCCGGAGAGACCTGCGACGCCCGGCAGGGTGCTGTAATAGACCATCTTGCCGCGCAGCACGTAGATGGTTTCCTGGGACAGGCCGAGGCCTTCCTTCAGGTAGTTGTCCATGCTGCCGTATTCGGCGGTCACTTCGTCCAGGCCGGCCTGCAGGTAGCTGGCCTGCACACCCAGCAGCGGCTCGTAGATGGCCGCCATGCTCGCCGGCAGCATCGCCAGGGTCGCCTTGACTCGCGCGGCGGTGTAGTCGTTGGTCGCCAGGTAGTTTTCCATGATGGTCTGGCTGTCCACCCCGGCGATGCTCAGCAGCACGGCGGCGGTCCAGCCGGTGCGGTCCTTGCCGGCGGTGCAGTGGAACACCGAGGCGCCGTCGGCGGCGGCCAGCTCGTTGAACAGCGTGGTGAACTGGCTGCGCATGCCAGCGTCGCTGACGAAGGCGCGGTTGGTCTCCTCCATCATCTCGATGGCCTGGGCGGCGCTGGTGAAGGAGATATTGGTGACATTGGCGCCGGAGGTGGTGCTGCCGATGATGTCGATGTTCTGGTAGGTCGCACCCGCCGGCAGGGTATCCGGCGTGCCGGCGATTTCACTCGGGGTACGCAGGTCGAACACATCGCTGATACCCAGGCTGTTCAATACCGCCAGGTCCGTGCCCTTGGGCGTCAGCGCGTTGGAGCGGTAGAACACCCCGGAGCGCATCACACCGTCGTTGGACGTGGTGTAGGCGGTGGTGGTGCCGGCGATGTCACGGAAGTTGTCGATGCCGGCCAGATGCGGCGTGTCCAGGGTATAGGTCTCGGCCGCGTTGGCGCAGGCGATGGACAGACTGAGCAGGGACAGGCCGAGGGTGGATGCGGAAAGCAGAGCACGATGGAACACGATGTAGCCTCTTTGAGCTTTGTTGGCGGGGGCTACTATCGGCAGGGTTTTCGAGCGCGAATGTGACAATCCTGCAGCAAAGGGAAATGCCGGCGCGATCTGTCCGTGGCTTGCGTTTTCTGTCCGTGATCGGCGCTTTCCCTAGTCTTCGCGCCGCTCGGTCGACTCGCGGTCGCGCTCGTAACGATGGCTCAGCGGGAACGCCGGCAGCCAGGCTTCGCGGCGGCAGGTCCAGAGTTCGTAGGTGGGCTGGAAGCGGTCCGACTCGTCCAGCGCGCCAAGGCTCACTTCCACTTCGTCGCCGCTACGGCCGAACACCGAGGAACCGCAGCGCGGGCAGAAGCATCGCCCCTGATATTCCTGCGTGTCGCCTTCGATACGCACGGCGCTCTCGGGAAAGATTGCCGAGGAGTGGAACAGCGCGCCATGGTGCTTGCGGCAGTCCAGGCAATGGCAGATACCGACCCGGTAAGGCAGGCCCGTCGCCTCGATACGCACGCTGCCGCACAGGCAGCTGCCGGTGGTCTTGTCCATGTTTTAGCTCCTCTCGTGCCCGAAGAAGATAGGTTGACCGGCTCTGGCGGCGCCCGCTCCGCCAGTCCGACGCGTGGGGTATTTGGCCGTTTCGCGATATTCGTCGTCCGGATCGCGTGAGACAGCCAGGGTTCGCACGCCTAGCATAGGCCTCCCAATACGAAGAACCCGGCGCGCCCTGCCCGCGCGCCACACCTTGCTGCCCCGGAGTCCCATGTCTACCACCGCTTCTTCCCTGGCCACGCCGTCCGTGGCCAGCCAGGCCAGCCCGCTGGTCATGCGCGTGATCGGCGCGTGCGCCCTCGCCCACCTGACCAACGACCTGATCCAGGCCGTGCTGCCGTCTATCTACCCGGTACTCAAGGCCAACTACGGCCTGAGCTTCACCCAGGTAGGCCTGATTACCCTGACCTTCCAGCTCACCGCCTCGCTGCTGCAGCCCTGGGTCGGCTACCACACCGACCGCCATCCCAAACCCTGGCTGGCGCCGCTGGGCAGCGTCTGCACGCTGATCGGCATCCTCATGCTGGCCTTCGTCGGCAGCTTCCACGCCATCCTGCTGGCCTCGGCGCTGGTGGGCATCGGCTCCTCGACCTTCCACCCGGAAACCTCGCGCATCGCGCGGCTGGCCTCCGGCGGGCGCTACGGCCTCGCGCAGTCCACCTTCCAGGTCGGCGGCAATGCCGGCAGCGCCTTCGGCCCGCTACTGGCGGCGGCCATCATCATTCCGTACGGCCAGGGCAACGTGGCCTACTTCGGCCTGTTCGCGGTGTTCCTCGTCGGCGTGCTCTGGGGCCTGAGCCGCTGGTACAGCCACCACCTCAACCTGTTCAAGCTCAAGGCCGGCGGCGTGGCCACCCACGGGCTGTCCAAGGGCCGGGTGACCGCGTCCCTGGTGGTGCTGGCGCTGCTGGTGTTCTCCAAGTACTTCTACATGGCGAGCTTCACCAGCTACTACACCTTCTACCTGATCGAGAAGTTCGACCTCTCGGTGGCCAGTTCGCAGCTGTACCTGTTCGGCTTCCTCGGCGCGGTGGCAGCCGGCACCTTCTTCGGTGGCCCGGTGGGCGACCGCATCGGCCGCAAGGCGGTGATCTGGTTCTCCATCCTCGGCGTCACGCCCTTCACCCTGGCGCTGCCCTACGTCGACCTGTTCTGGACCAGCATCCTCAGCCTGGTAATCGGCTTCATCCTCGCCTCGGCGTTCTCGGCCATCGTGGTCTACGCCCAGGAACTGGTGCCAGGTAACGTCGGCATGATCGCCGGGGTATTCTTCGGCCTGATGTTCGGCTTCGGCGGCATCGGCGCGGCCTTCCTCGGCCACCTGGCCGACATCCGCGGCATCGAGTACGTCTACAAGCTGTGCTCCTACCTGCCGTTGCTGGGCTGCCTGACCATCCTGCTGCCGTCCACCAAGAAGAAAGCGTAAGCCTTCTGCCGCCGGCCCCGAGCCGGCGGCAGACCCTTCGCCCGGCCGTTCGTGCGCGGGCAAATGTAATGGATTGTTGTAAAGCGCCCCGAGCCTCGCCGGCGATACATTTGCGCCGCCTGGGCCACGGGCCATCACTGTTAGCCTTCCCGCAATGCAAATAACTCGCATTTGCCGGAGAGCTTTCCGTCCATGTCGTCCCGCCTGAACCTCACTCCCGTTACCCGTTCCGAAGCACCTCTCACCCTCGCACCCGTCGTCGGCCTCGCCACCTTCATGGCGATCCCACTGAGTGCCTGGGCAGATCAGCCGCCAACTGCCGATGACCAGGACGCCCTGGCCCTGCCCGACAGCACCGTGCAGGCCACCCGGGAGTCGCCCTACAAGGTCGACCGCGCCAGCTCGGCGAAGTACAGCGAGCCGCTGCGCGACACCCCGCAGAGCGTCACCGTGCTCTCCGAGACGCTGCTCAAGGAGCAGAACGCCCAGAGCCTGAAGGACGCCCTGCGCAACGTGCCGGGCATCACCTTCAACTCCGGCGAGGGCGGTGGTGGCGTCGGCGACAGCCTGACCATCCGCGGCTTCAACGCCGACGGCAACATCTACCGCGACGGCGTGCGCGACCCGGCCAAGTACTCCCGCGATGACTTCTTCAACACCGAAGGCGTGGAGGTCTTCAAGGGCTCCAGCACCGCCGCCTGGGGCGTCGGCGCCGTCGGGGGCGCGGTCAACCTGGTGACCAAGACCCCGCAGCTGGACGACTTCAACCTGCTCAGCGGCGGCGTCGGCACCGCCAACTTCAAGCGCGGCACGCTGGACGTGAACCACCGCATCGACGGCCTCGGCGAAGGTGCGGCCTTCCGCGTCAACGTGATGGGCGCCAACACCGGCACCGACGGCCGCGACTGGGTCGGCGACGAGCGCTACGGCTTCGCCCCATCCCTGGCGCTGGGCCTGGGCACCGACACCCGCGTCACCCTGGCCTATGAGTACCTGCACGACAACGCCACGCCCGACTACGGCATCCCCACCGTCAACGGCAGCAACGGCGGCTCGCCGCACCGTGCCGGCGGCGCCAGCTGGAGCAGCTACTGGGGCTGGCGCAACCTCGACTACGAGAACAACGAATCGCACCGGGTGAACCTGAAGTTCGCCCACGACTTCAACGACGCCCTGAGCCTGGACAGCCGTTTCACCTGGTTCCACCTGGACCACGACTTCTTCGTCACCACCCCCGGCGGCGACCCGAACGCCGGTGCGCCCGGCATCCAGGCCGGCAAGGGCATCTACCGGCGCAACATCAACACGCCGCTGCGCGAGCAGACCAACGACACCTACAGCAACCAGACCAACCTGACCTGGCGTGTCGACACCTTCGGCATCGGTCACACCCTGGTCGGTGGCTTCGACCTGAGCAAGCAGACGCTCGACTCGAAGACCGGTGCGCTGACCGCCGCCAGCCGCAGCGCCATGGGCAACCTGCCGGTGGCCAGCAACGACTGGTCGAAGTACCCCTACGCGCTGGACACCTACACCTCCGCCAAGCAGTCGGTGGAGCAGCTGGACAAGGCCTTCTACGTGCTCGACACGCTGAAATTCGACGAGCACTGGCAGCTGCACCTGGCTGCCCGCCAGGATCACTTCGACACCCGCGTGCTGGACAGCCAGACCCGCGCCAGCCAGAGCGCCGCCTGGGTCGACAAGGGCAGTTCCTCGCAGAACGAGAAGCTCACCAGCGTGCACACCGCGCTGACTTACAAGCCGGTGGAGAACGGCAGCCTCTACATCAGCTACGCCAACGCCAGGCAGCCTTCCGGCGTGCTCGCCGTGGCGCAGACCGGCAGCATCGCTTCGACCAAGGGCGACCGTGGCAAGACCTACGAAGTGGGCAGCAAGTGGGAGTTCCTCGACGGCCAGCTGGCGCTGAACGGTGATGTGTTCGAGACCAAGCGCCAGTTGACCTACATCGACGACGAAGAACTTTCCGCCTACACCGGCGGCGAGGAGCGGGTACGCGGCATTGAGCTGTCCGCCAGCGGCAACATCACCCGAAACTGGTCGTTGTACGCAGCCTACGTGCACCAGAACAGCAAGCTGGTGAAGCCCTACAACGGCTCGGACAAGGGCGTGCAACTGGCCAACACCCCGCAGAATGCCCTGAGCCTGTGGAGCACCTGGCAACTGCCGGACGACTTTGCTCTGAGCTACGGCGTGCAGTACGTGGACGACGTGAAGATCTACCCCGGCCTGGGCTCGACCATGACCCGCGCCGGCCAGACCACCGTGCCCGGCTACGTGGTACACGACGCCATGCTCAGTTGGCAGGCGACCCAGGACGTGCAGCTGCGCCTGAACGTCAACAACCTGTTCGACAAGCACTACTGGAGCCAGTACAACGGCCGCGGCTACGGCGTTCCGGGCGCGAGCCGCGGCGCGGTGCTGAGTGCGGATTATTCGTTCTGAGTGAGGACAGCCTGCGCCGAACCTGCTTTTCGTAGGATGGCGTGGAGCGAAGCGATACCCATGCTGCAGTCGGGTATCGAGGCCGCTCGGGGCCGGTTACGGAAACGCTGCTGGCCCGTCCATCTCTTCAACCGCGAACCTGTCCGCCAACAGGACTCCCTCCCCGGAAACCCGGCGGGCAGGTTCGCGACCCAATCCCCGCACCGATCTTCTTTTGTAGGAGCGAGGGGGGCGCCTAGCCCTTGCTCGCGAACCTGCAATTCACGGTGTCAGGCTATTCGCGAGCAAGCTCGCTCCTACAGGGGGGCTGCCCTTCAGGCGCCGCGATCGAACAGCAGCGTCGCTTCCAGCCCGCCGCCTTCGCGATTGCGCAGCTCCAACCGCCCGTGGTGCGCAGCGGCAATGGTCTGGGCGATGCTCAGCCCCAATCCGTAGCCACCCGTGGCGCGATTGCGCGACGGCTCCAGCCGGTAGAACGGCTCGGTCACCCGCTCAAGCTGCTCCGGCGCAATGCCCGGCCCGCGATCCAGCACGCGGATGCACAGCGCCTGCGCGCTGTCCTCGACTTCCACCTCGGCACCACCGGCATAACGGATGGCGTTCTCCAGCAGATTGAGCAGCGCCCGCTGCAGGCTCAGCGGGTAACCGGCCAGCGGTTGCAGCGCGCGCCCGGACAACGAAACCCGCTCGCCCTGCTCCTCGAAATCCGCCTGCAGGCTCTGCAGCAGCGCGTTCACATCGAGGTTCTGCCGTGCCTCATCGAGGTCGCTGCCGCTGATGAAATCCAGGGTCGCGGTGACCATGCCTTCCATGTCGTCGAGGTCCTTGCGCATCTTCTGTCGCGCGGTCTCGTCGTCAAGCATCTCGGTGCGCAGGCGCAGACGGGTGATGGGCGAGCGCAGATCGTGGGACACGGCCGCAAGAAAACGCATGCGCTCGCCAAGGTTGTGGATCAGCCGTTGCTGCATGGCGTTGAAGGCGCGGGCGGCACGACGTACTTCCAGCGGCCCTTCCTCGGCCAGCGGCGGCCGCTGGATGTCCTGGCCCAGGCCTTCGGCGGCGCGCGCCAGCTTGTCCAGCGGGCCGATGGCCAGGCGCACCGCCAGCAGAGCCAGCAGCACCACCACGAGGATGCGCAGCAGGTACAGGCGCAGCAGGTAATCCAGCGCCACGTCGAGGGTCGACTGGCTGCTCCAGCCCTGCCCTTCGATCATCGCGATGCGCAGCCAGCGGCCATCGTCCAGCGGCGCCTCCAGCAACAGGTGCGCTTTGGTGCCATTGCCGGTGAAAAGCCCGGTCAGCCCGCTGCGCTCGCCAGCACCGTCATGCAGTTCCACGCGCAACAGGCGCAGCCCCTGCGAGTCGCCGCCCTGATCGTGAACCGCGCGACGAAGCAGGCGCTCGGCCGCTGGATCGAAGGAGCCATCCGGCTCGTCCGCCGAATCCACCAGGCGCGCCTCGAACCCCGGCCGATCGAGCGCGCTCAGCGCCTGCGTAAAGCTCTCCGGCTGACGCTGGTGCAGGTGCTGCAGATCAGTCAGCCGCGCGGCCGCCAGGCGCAGGGGAATCTCCAGCGCCTGGGTGTGGCGCACGTCGTACCAGATGCTGCCGGTGAGCACCTGGGCGGCGATCATCCCGCCCACCAGGATCACCACCAGCCGCCCGAACAGCGTGCGCGGCCACAAGCGCATCAGGCGCTGACCACGTCTTCGGCGGTGAGCATGTAGCCCTGGTTGCGCACGGTGCGGATCAGCTTCGGCGACTTCGGGTCGTCCTCCAGGTGCTGGCGCAGGCGGCTGACGCAGACATCGATGGCGCGATCGAACGGCAGGCGCTCCTTGTCGAACACCTGGCGCAACAGGAAGTCACGGCCCAGCGGGCGATTGGGATGCTGCAGCAGCAGGCGCAGCAGGCGGAAATCCGAGCCGGCCAGGGCGATGCTCAGGCCGGCCGGCGAGCGCAGGTGGCGGGCACGGGTGTCCAGCTCCCAGCCGGCAAAGCGCAGGGTCGCCGCCTCGTCCACCTGGGCGCGCTGCGGGAAGCTCTGCACCCGACGCAGCACCACCTTGATCCGCGCCAGCAGCTCGCGCGGGTCGAAGGGTTTGGGCAGGTAGTCATCGGCGCCCATCTCCAGGCCGATGATGCGGTCGATCAGCGTGCCGCGCGCGGTGAGCATGATCACCGGTACGTCGCTGCGCGCTCGCAGGTCGCGGCACAGGGTCAGGCCGTCCTCGCCGGGCAGCATCAGGTCGAGCACAACCAGGTCCACCGGCTGCACTTCCAGCTGGCGCTGCATTTCGCGGCCATCGGCGGCGGCGGACACCTGGTAGCCCATGCCCTTGAGGTAGTCGGCCAGCAGCTGGCGGATCTCGGGGTCGTCGTCGACGACGAGGATGTGGTCTGGCCTGGACATCGGGAAACTCGCGGCGGGTCGCTATCGTTCCGGCTGTTGGCAGGGGCTGCACGGCGCAAATGTAATGGAATGTTGTGGCGCGGGATTTCGCGCCCCTCCAATACAAAGCCGCCCGGCTCGCCCGCGACGGCAGCGGTAGAGTGGATTGCAAATGCGATTAATTCTACTTCATGCCCAGGTCGTTCCGCATGCCCTTCCTGTCGTCCCGCGCTTCCCGCTCCCGTCTGACTCACGCCTTCGCCACCCTCGCCCTGCTCTGCCTCGGCTGGTTCGGCCTCGCCCTGCCCGCCCAGGCGCTCACCGTCACCGACGTGCTCGGACGCAAGGTCGAAGTGAACGGCAACGCCCAGCGCGTAGTGCTGGGTGAAGGCCGACTGTTCTTCGCCCTCGCCCTGCTCGACCGCGACAATCCCTTCCAGCGCGTGGTCGGCTGGCAGAACGACGTGCGCCTGCTCGACCCGCACACCTTCGACGTCTACGCCCAGCGCTTCCCCCAGGTGAAGCAGATTCCGCTGATTGGCCAGGCCTCGGAGCAGAGCGTCAGCGCCGAGCAGATACTCGCGCTGAAGCCGGACCTCGCGGTGTTCAGCATCGCCGGCGAAGGCCCGACCCAGCACAGCCCGATCGCCGACATCCTCGCCGCCGCCGGCGTGCCGGTGGTGTTCGTCGACTTCCGCGTGCACCCCATCGAGGGCGTGCGTACCAGTCTCACCGCGCTGGGCGCAGCGCTCGGTCGCCAGGCCGAGGCGGACCAGTACCTGAAGTTCTACGACACCCACCTGCAGCGCATCCGCGACGGCGTGGCCGGGCTGGATGACGCGCACAAGCCGAGCGTGTTCCTCGAACTGCTGGCCGGCGTCTGGCAGGCGCCGGGCCACACCACCGGCAAGAGCGGCCTGGGCAGCGTGATCGACGCAGTGGGGGGGCGCAACATCGCCGCCGGCGTGGTACCCGGCGCGCTGGGCGACATCAGCGTGGAGTACGCCCTGTCGGCGAAACCGGATATCTACATCGCCACCGGCAACCGCAATCCGGGGCTGATCCTCGGCGCAGGCGTCAGCCAGCAGCAGGCCCGCGAGAGCCTGGGCAAAGTCCTGCAACGCCCCGAGTTCGCCACCCTCGGCGCGATTCGCACCGGCAACGCCCACGGCCTCTGGCACGACTTCTACAACTCGCCCTTCAACATCCTCGCCATCGAGGCCATGGCACGCTGGGTCCACCCGGAACGCTTCGCCGATCTCGACCCGGCAAAGACGCAGGCGCAGATCAACCAGGACTTCCTGCGCATCGGCCTGGACGGCACCTACTGGATCGACGCCGGCCAGTCTGAATGAACGCCGCCCTGGACAAGATCGACCTGCAGCAGGCACGCCAAGAGCGCCGGCTGCAACTGCGCCGCCGTGGGGCGGTGCTGGTCGCGCTGCTCGTCTTGCTGCTGGGCTCAATGGCCTGGGACCTGCTCAGCGGGCCGTCCGGGCTGACGCCCGCCGCGCTGTTCCATGGCCTGCTGCATCCGGGCGAACTGGAGCCGAGCCAGCGGGTGATCATCTGGAACGTGCGCCTGCCCTACGCGGTGATGGCGCTGCTGGTAGGCGGCGCGCTGGCCCTGGCCGGCGCGGAAATGCAGACCATCCTCGACAACCCGCTGGCCAGCCCCTTCACCCTTGGCGTGTCCTCGTCCGCCGCACTGGGCGCCTCGCTGGCGATCTTCTTCCACCTCGGCAATGCCTGGCTGTCGGCCAACGCCGCGGTGTCGCTAGCGGCCTTCGTCTTCGCTTGCCTGTCGCTGGTGCTGCTGCAGCTGCTCTCGCGCCTGCGCGGGGGCGGAGTGGAAAGCCTGGTGCTGTTCGGCATCGCCCTGGTGTTCAGCTGCAATGCGGCGGTGGCGCTGCTGCAGATGATGGCCAGCGAGGACGTGCTGCAACAGCTGGTGTTCTGGACCCTCGGCAGCCTCGCCCGTGCCGACTGGCACAAGGCTGGCGCGCTGGCCCTGGTGCTCGCGCTCTGCCTGCCCTTCTCCCAGGCCGCCGCGTCGAAACTCACCGTGCTGCGCATGGGCGAAGACCGCGCCCGCAGCCTTGGCGTGGACGTGCGCCGCCTGCGCCGCTTCGCCCTGTTGCGTATCTGCCTGCTGTCGGCGTGCGCGGTGGCCTTCGTCGGCACCATCGGCTTCATCGGCCTGGTCGGCCCGCACATCGCGCGCATGCTGATCGGCGAGGACCAGCGCTTCTACCTGCCGGCCAGTGCGCTGGTCGGCGCGCTGCTGCTATCGCTGTCGTCGGTGGCCAGCAAGCTGCTGATGCCGGGGTTGATCGTGCCGGTGGGCATCGTCACAGCGCTGGTGGGTGTGCCGATTTTCATCACGCTGATCTGCCGGGGAGGACGCAGCGCATGAGCTTGCTCGCACAGAACCTGACGGTTGCCTACCGCCGTCACGCGGTGGTCCACGACGTGACGCTGCCGGAGCTCAGACGCGGCACCCTCACCGCCCTGATCGGCCCCAACGGCGCGGGCAAGTCCACCCTGCTGCGCGGCCTCGCGGGCCTTGAGCAGGTGCGCGGCGACCTGAGCCTGGACGGTCAGTCACTCGCCTCGCTGTCGGTTGGCGAACGCAGCCGGCGCATCGCCTACATGCCGCAGAACCTGCCCGGCGGCATCGCCCTGAGTGTGCTCGACGCGCTGCTCGCCAGCCTGCGGGTCAACCCATTCGACACCGAACTGCGTCGCGCCGACCCGCTGGCCGCCGCCCTCGAAGCGCTGCGTCGGGTCGGCATCCTGCACCTGCGCGACCAGCGCCTGGACCGCCTCTCTGGCGGCCAACGGCAGATGGTCAGCCTGGCCCAGTTGCTGGCGCAGCGTCCGCAGGTGTTGCTGCTGGACGAGCCCACCAGCGCGCTGGATCTGAACTACCAGCTACGGGTCATGCAGTGCGTGCAGGAGGAAGTGCGCCGCCACGGCCTGATCGCCATCGCCGTTCTCCACGACATCGGCCTCGCCGCGCGTTACGCCGATCAGCTGGCGGTGCTGCACCAGGGCCGGCTGGTGGCTGCCGGGGGCGCCGAATCCATCCTTACACCGCAACTGTTCGGCGAGGTGTACGGCGTGCAGGCGCGGGTGGAGCGCTGCTCGCGGCAGACGCTGCAGATCATCATCGACGAAGTGGCCTGCTGAGCGCTCAGCCTTCGCGGCGCTCGGGCTGGGTGGTGTGCACGAACACCGTGTAGGTGTCCGCCGGATGCGCCACGCCAGCCTGGTCCAGCGCGCGGGCGATGGAGCCGCGGTGGTACGTGGCGTGGTTGAGGATGTGGAAGAACATCTCCTCGCGGGTCAGGCTGCCGCTGCGGCCATCGGTGAAGCGGAAGCGGATGACCTCCCGCGCACGCTCCGGGGTCAGGGCGGCGAGTTGCTCGACGTACCACTGAGCGGAAGTCAGCAGGCGCCCGCGCAGCTCGTCATAGCCGGGCACCGACTGGGTATTGGTGGCCGGGTGCGGGTCCGCTTCGCCCTGCAACCGCGCGCGGAACAAGTCCTCGACTATGGCCACGTGGTTGAGCTGCTGGAGCGCGAAGGCACGTTCCTCGGGGAAGCGCTCGGCATCGATCCGGGCGATGGCGTCCAGTGCCCGGCGGTCCGACCAGCATTTGTAGGCGAAGGCCTGGGTCAGCATCGCGATTCCTTGTCAGCGGCCAATGAAGAGGGAGGCGGCACTGTAGCGCATCCAGCGCTTGGGTTGTGCCGGCCCAACTGCCAGACTGCAGCCAGCCCCAAGGACGATTCGCCGCCATGAAAACCCCTGATATAGAAGCCATCCGCGCCTTCCTGCTGGTCGCCGAGCTGAAGAGTTTCACCCGCGCCGCCGAAGCCACCGGTGCCACCCAGGCGGCCATCAGCCTGAAGATCAAGCGCCTGGAGGAATCCCTCGGCCGCCCGCTGCTGGAGCGCACGCCGCGCCGCGTCACGCTGTCGGCCCACGGCTCGGTGTTCCTCGCCAGCGCCCGCCGCCTGCTGGCCAGCTACGACGAAACCCTGCGTTGCTTCGACACGCCGCGCCGTACCCTGCGCATCGGCGTCAGCCACCACATCCTCGGCGCCGACCTGAGCCATTGGCTCAAGCGTCTGGCACAGGCCGATCCGGAGGTGATAGTCGCCTTCAGCCTCGGCACCTCGCGGCAGATGCTGGAGAGCTACGAGGAAGGCGCGCTGGATATCGCGCTGATCCTGCGCCACGACAACCGCCGCCAGGATGGCGAGGTGATCGGCAGCGAACGCTTCGGCTGGATGGCCGCCGAGTCCTTCGAACTGGAGGATGGCTCGCCGCTGCCGCTGGCGATCCAGCCGGCGCCCTGCGGCATGCGCAGCATGGTCGAAAACGCGCTGCAGACGCAGAGCCGTAGCTGGACCGAAGCCTTCGTCGGCTCGGGGATTCTCGCCATTGGCGCGGCAGTGTCGGCCGGTATCGGCATCGGTGCCATGGTCGAACGCATGGCGCCATCAGGTTGCACGGATGTGCGCGAACGCTTCGGCCTGCCGGAGCTGCCGCCCCGCGACGTGGTGCTCTACAGCGCCCATCGCGACGCCCAGACCCGCGCGCTGATCAGCACGCTGAGCCAGGCCATCGCCGCCTGATCCTCAGTGCAGCAATACACCCACACGCGCCAGGAATAACGCCAGCGCGAGGATCAGCGAGCCGCACAGGGCAACGGCAGCAAAGTGGGTGAAGGCGAAGTCGCGGGCATCAATCGGTTCGTGGTCCATGAACGGCACTTCCTGAACGGCGGTTGGGAGCCGCCAGTATCGAAAGTGCCGTGCGGGACAAACAGCGCGCGCCGGCTATTTCAGTGATAAGCGAAACGCGTCAGTAACCGGTCTGGCGATTCACCGTGTGCAGCAGCTCGGTGCCATCCAGGTCGCGCAGGATGTTCTTCGCCACCACCGCCGCACCGCCTTCCACCTGCATGGTGCTGGCGATATGCGGAGTGACCCAGACTTGCGGGTGCGACCACAGCGGATGGTCTTGCGGCAACGGTTCCTCGCGGAATACATCGAGGATCGCCGCGCGGACCTGCCCCGCATCCAGCGCTGCGACCAGATCGGCTTCCACCACGTGCTCGCCCCGGCCAACGTTGATCAGCCCCGCCCCCTTGGGCAGTTGCGCCAGCGTCTCGCGGTTGAGAATGCCGCGGGTGCTGTCGGTCAGCGGCAGCAGGTTGACCAGGATGTCGCACTGCGACAGGAAGCTCGCCAGTTCCTCGGGGCCGGTGTAGGTCTGCACCCCGTCGATCTGCCGCGCGGAGCGGTTCCAGCCCAGCAGCTGGAACTTCAGGTGGCGCAGTTGCGCGAGGCACGCCTGGCCCAGTTGGCCGAGGCCCATCACGCCGACACGGCTGGTCGCCGCCGGCAGGATGCTCAGCGGCTCCCAGACCTGACTGGCCTGCTGCCAGCGGTAGGCCGGCATCTCGCGGTGCAGGGCAAGCGCCGACATCACCACGAACTCGGCCATGATGTCCGCCAGGGAGTCATCGACCATGCGCACCAGCGCCACCGACTCGGGGATCTTCGACAGGTCGAACTGGTCCACCCCGGCTCCCGCCGCGAACAGGACGCGCAGGCCGGTGTAGCGCTCGATGTCGGCGACCGCCTTCCAGGTCAGCAGGTAGGTGACACGCGCCGGGTCAACCGCATCGAAGCCCTCGACGAATTCCAGGTCCGGCACCTGGGCGGTCAGCAGGGCCCGCCATTTCTCGGCGTGTTCGGGTTCGGCGTTGTAAAGAAAGATCACGTCCTGTTCCTCGCTCTTGTTGTTCGCACGTTCTGGCAGTTAACCAGCCGCCCCGCGCGAGGAACACCACTGGAGCAGTACTGCGGGCCCGCAGACCGGCCCGCCCTGCTCACTTGGCCGAGCGCACGCAGCCGAAGCGGGTCTCCTTCGACGGCGAATGGCCGAAGAACGAGGTGTAGCACTTGCTGAAATGGCTGGGCGAAACGAAGCCGCAAGCCAGCGCCACCTCCACCAGCGACAGATCGGAATGCTGCAGCAGACGCCGGCTTTCGGTGATGCGCAGCTCCAGGTAATAGCGCACCGGCGAGGTCCCCAGCTGCTCCTGGAACAGCCGCTCCAGCTGGCGCTTGGAGCGGCCCACGCACTCGGACAACTGGTCGGTGCTCAGCGGCTCCTCGATGTTCGCACTCATGAGGTTGAGCACGTCGCGCAGCGGCTGGGTCATCTTCTCGTGCAGTGCCGGGCGGGTGCGCCGGTAGCGCGATTCCTCGAAGGCGAGGATATCGACGATGCCCTCCACCAGCTCGCGGCCGTGCAAATTGTGAATCCACTCCAGCACCAGGTTGAAGGCACCGTTCGGGCTGCCGGCGGTGAGGCGGTTGCGGTCGAGGATGTAGCTCTCGGCGGTCACCACGCTGTTGCGCGCAACCTCCGCCAGCGAGGCGCGGTTCTCGGGGTGCACCGCGCACTTGTGGCCGTCCAGCAGGCCTGCCTTGCCGAGGAACCAGGCGCCGTTCCACAGGCCAGCCAGGACGATGCCGCGCTCGTCGGCAAGGTGCAGCAGGCGACTCAGGTTGGGCATGTCCTTGAGCGGTGTGCGCAGGCCACCACACACCACCAGCAGGTCCATGTCCAGGTACTTGCTTTCCAGCGCGGAGGCCGGGCAGATAACCAGGCCCAGGTCGCTGGTGACCGACTCGCCATCGAGGCTGTAGGTGCGCGTGGCGAAGGCGCCTTCACGGATCAGATTGGCAGTGACCAGGGTGTCCAGCGCCTGGGTGAAGGCCGGGAGGGAGAAGTTCTCCAGCAGGACGAAACCGACCTTGCGCGGGCGCTGCGGCTCGGCCTTGCGATCGCCGACGAAGCGCAGGTTCTGCCCCTGCATGGACTCGCTGAACTGTCGTCTTTCCACCACTGCACACCATTGTGAATTCTTGTTGGCAGGTACTTCAGCTCAGGTGTTCACCTTGGCGCCCGCCCGGCACAAAGCCGGTTCTGCCGCTTGTGGAAAGGATTATACAAACGCCCCGCTCTGGGCCATAGCGCTGCGCGCGGAGGCCGGCACGCCGCCAGCTCGGCATGTCAGGTGGATGCCTGCACAATCCGCCGATAGCCGAGCCAGACCATCAGTGCCGCCACTATCTGGCCGCCAGCAAAGAGCAGGAACACCGCCCCCGTGCTCCACTGCGCGACGAGCAGGCTCCCGGCGATGGCGGGTGAGATGATCGCCCCCAGCCGCCCGGTCGCCAGCACCAGCCCCACGCCACTGGCGCGAATCGCCGCCGGGAAGGACTGCGGCGCGAGGACGAACAGCGCCGCGATGGCCCCGTTGAGGGCCATCCCCGCTAACACGCCAACGGCAACCGGCAGCGCCGATTCGGCGACCAGCAAGGCCATCAGCACCATCACCAGCGCGTTGATCAGCAGCAGGCCAAGCAGTAGCGCCCGTCCCCCGCTACGGTTCGCCGAGAGTCCCACCAGCAACGCGCCGAGCATGCCACCGCAGGACAGCAGCAGCCCATCGACGGCCCCTTGCTGCTCGCTGAATCCGTTGCGGACCATCAGTGTCGGCGTCCAGCTCATCACGAAGTAGAAGCCCGCCATCGCCAGGAACAGCGCCAGCGCCAGCGATGCGGTCAGTCGCCACTGCCGGGCAGCGAACAACTGCCCGTAGACCTCGCTGCGCGGCACTCGCGGCGTGGTGGCTGCGAGCCTGATGAACTGCGGCGACTCGCGCAGCCAGAATGCGCCCGCCACCGCGCCAGCCAGCGTGACTCCGCCACCGGCCAGGAACACGTAGCGCCAGCCGATCCATTCATTGAACTGGTGCGCCAGCAGCCCGCCCAGACCCGCGCCCAGGGCAAAGGCGACCGATTGCAAGGCAATCGCCAGGTTCCTCCGGCGTCGGCTGGCGGACTCGTAGGCCAGCACATTGGCGCCCACCAGCACCGCGCCGATGCCCAGGCCGGTGAGTACCCGAAGAAGCAGCAGTTGGTAGTAGCCCTGGCTGCAAAACGACAGCAGCATGCTCAGGCCGCTCAACGACAGCGCCGCCAGCAGCAGTGGCCGGCGGCCGTGCAGGTCAGCCCGGGAGCCGAGCAGCGAACCGCCGGCCATGCCCAGCAGGCTGGCGCTGAGCAACACGCCAAGCTGGCCCGCGCCCAGCCCCCATTCCGCGGACACGCGGCTGCCGGTAAAGGCCATCGCCATGGCGTCCAGCCCGTCGATGACGTTGAAGAGCATGCACAGGACAACGACGCTCCACCGCGTGGGCACGTCTGCTTCGCTATGGGTCAGGTCCTGGGGCACAGAGCGTTCCTGGGGCTTCGGGTATTACAGGGCATAGCCGCCATCCAGCGTCAGGCTCGAGCCGCTCATGTGGGCCGCAGCCGGGCTGGCGAGATACGAGACCAGGCCGGCAATCTCCACAGGCTGGGCGACTCGTCCGAGCGGGACGAGTTCAGCCAGCGCCTCCAGATGCGCCTGCGTCATGTCCGTCGCGGTCGGGCCGGGCTGGATATTGTTGACGGTGATCCTGCGCGGCGCCAGGTCCAGTGCCAGCCCTTGTACCAGCCGCGCCACGGCGGCCTTGGTCATCGAGTACACGGCGCCCTCCACCGAAGTACGGCCGGATGCCGTATTGCTGCCGATGGTGATCACCCGTCCACCGTCCCGCATGCGAGCCACGGCGGCCTGGATCGAGAGGATGACGCCACGAATGTTCACATCGAGCATCAGGTCGAGATCCTCGACGCTGAGCGTGTCGATACGCGCCAGCCGGAGCACGCCGGCATTCACCACCGCCACATCGAGCTCACCGAAGTGTTCGACCGCCGCCGACACCGCGTCGCGGATGGCGCCGGCGTCCGCGCTGTCAGCCTGGATGGCAATGGCCCGGCCGCCGCCGGATTCGATCTCGGCGACCAGCGCCTGGGTGCTATCCGGCCGTGACACATAGGTCAGCGCCACGGCGAATCCGTCGGCTGCCAGTTGCCTTGCCGCTGCGGCACCGATACCTCGGGAACCGCCAAAAACCATGGCGACTTTGTTGCGCCCTGCTTCGTTGCTCTTCATCGCCTCACCTGTATTGACTCATCAGCGCGGCGCTTGCCGCCAGAAGGCCTGCAAATCCTAACAATCCTCGGGCGCCACAAGCGAGGCGCCCTCCGCAAACGGGCATCAGGCGATACCCGAATCCTGCGGGGAAGCCACGCGCTTGCCCAGCGGAGTCCTGCCGAAGCCATCGGCGGCAAGGGTCTGTTGCGCCGGCTCTTCGGAGTTCACGCGCATGCCCAGGGGAGTACGGCTGAAACCATCTTCGGCAATGGTCTGCTGTGCCGGCGCATCGGGGCTCACGCGCATTCCCAGCGGAGTTCTGCTGAAACCGTCGGAAGCGATGGTCTGCTCTGCCGGCGCTGCCGAGTTCACCCGCATGCCCAGGGGCGTCCGGCTGAAGCCCTCTTCAGCCAGTTGCGGCGCCGTGCCCTGTTTGGCCAGGGGTGTCAGTTGGAAGCACGCAGCGCCCTGGGAGCAGCTGGCTTCGGTAGCGGCATTCGCGTGCACTGCGACGCCAGCCAGCGAGAAGGCAATAGCGGTCATGAAGGTTTTCAGGTTTTTCATGGCATCGATCCTCAAGGGGTAAGGGGGGACAGCTCATCGGAGCGGGACACCACGCACTGGAGAACCCTGGAGTGCTTGCCGTGCCGATGAGCTGTTGGTGCTGATTAAGAGCCCCTGGGGTATCTGCAGCGTGTCGAAAACAGCCGCCGCCATCTCCGCGAATGTCAGATCGGTCGCCGGATACAGTGGGATACAAAAGGGCTGCGAGGGAGCCCTCGAAGAGCGAGCGCCGGGCGTGTAATCACTTTCCTACAAGTCGTGACTGGATTTCGCGCTGTCGCCCCACGCGCGCCGGCAAACAATAGCGCCAGGGGAAGTCACTTCCCTTCGAGCTTTCCTCCCCTCCCGTTGAACGACCCAAGAAGGATGTGCCATGCGCGCACTACTCGCAGTCACCGTTACCGTCCTCCTCCTGGCCGGCTGCTCAAGCCCGGCGCAGCGGATGTCCACCTGCCTGGCACAGGGAGTCAGCCGCGATGCCTGTTACATGGCGGAGCAGAATCGCCAGACCGCCATCACCGCCGCGGCAGAAAAACAGGCCCTGGAGAACGCCCGAAACCAGTAGAAATGACGTTCGCAACTGCCGTGACGACGGTTGTTGTTGCGGTAGAAACCCATGCTTGAACGGAATCTGTCGACAGCGGCCGGTCGCGGACCGCATCGGACTCCCGGCATCCTTTTAAAATCTTCGCGTAGCGATTAGCCTCGCCCCGGTCCGGGCTGATCCGCCGTTGCCTATCAAGGAAATCTGATGCCGCTTTACCTGCAGTTCGAACAGGTCGATGTCTTTGCCGAACACCCCTACGAAGGTAACGCGCTGGCAGTGGTGGTGGATGCCGACGAGCTCACCACCGAACAGATGCAGGCGTTTGCACGGTGGACGCAACTCAGCGAGACCACCTTTCTGTTGCAGCCCCGAACGCCGGAAGCGCATTACCGCGTGCGCATCTTTACCCCGCTGCGCGAACTGCCCTTTGCCGGGCACCCGACGCTGGGCAGCTGCAAGGTATGGCTGCATCAGCAGGACAGTCTCGAGCTTGCCGAGGTTGTCCAGGAGTGCCCGGCGGGCCTGATCCGCATACGCAGGCAAGGCCGGCAACTGGCGTTCTCCGCTCCGCCGCTCAAGCGCAGCGGACCGCTGGATGCGGCGACGCTGAAACTGATTGAACAGGGGCTCGGCCTCGCCACCGGGCAGGTCCGCGCCAGCCAGTGGGTCGACAACGGCCCGGGCTGGGCCGGCGTGCTGCTGGCAAATCGAGCTGAAGTGCTGGCCATCAGGCCCGACTACGCCGCACTGCAAGGGCTGAATGTCGGCGTCATTGCTCCGTGGACGGGCCCGGACGCTGAAGCCGATGTGGAGGTCAGAGCTTTCATGGGCGAGGAATGCAACGAGGACCCCGTCACGGGCAGCCTGAATGCCGGCCTGGCTCAATGGCTGATCGGCTCGGGCACCCTGAGCGACCGCTACACGGCCAGCCAGGGTACGGTGATCGGGCGCCGCGGCAGAGTACAGATCGAAAGCATCGACGGGACAATCTGGGTAGGAGGAGACGTGCAGCACTGCGTTTCCGGCAGGGCCGTCTTCTGATGGACAATGAGCACCACTGACAGATCAATTCCCCGTCCACTGAATGGCCTTCCCAGGATCGAACCAGTGCGTTAGCGGGTAGCAATCCCTCGCGCAGTGATGGTAACGCAGGCGGCGAGAACAGCGGCTCGTGTGAGACTCGCAAAGCGGACTACGCTCCTCCAGTCGACCTCTGGAGAGCTCACCATGATCCGCTCCCTGCTGACCGCATCCCTGCTGGTGATCCTGAGCATTCCGGCACATGCCGGCGTAGTGGCTTTCCCCTCCTCCTTTCGTACCCAGGACATCGCCGTAGACGGCGCGACCATCCACGTCCGCGTCGGCGGCAAGGGTCCGGCTGTAGTGCTGCTGCACGGGTTCGGCGATACCGGCGACATGTGGGCGCCACTGGCCATGGACCTGGTCAAGGATCACACCGTGGTGGTGCCGGACCTGCGCGGCATGGGTCTGTCGTCCATCCCCGCCGACGGTTACGACAAGAAGACCCAGGCCGGCGACGTTCGCGCAGTGCTGGCGTCGCTGGGCATCGAGCACTCGGTGGTGGTCGGCCATGACATCGGCACCATGGTGGCCTACGCCTACGCCGCCCGATATCCGCAGCAGACTGAACGCCTGGTGGTGATGGACGCTCCCGTCCCCGGCATCGCGCCGTGGAACGACATCGTTCGCTCACCGATGCTCTGGCATTTCGACTTTGGCGGCGCGGACATGGAGCGCCTGGTGGCCGGGCGCGAGCGCATCTACCTGGACCGCTTCTGGAACGAATTCGCCGGAAACCCGCACAAGGTCGACGAAGCCACCCGGCAGCACTACGCCAAGCTCTATGCCCGCCCCGGTGCGATGCATGCGGCCTTCTCCCAGTTCCGCAGCATTCGCCAGGATGCAGTAGACAACGAGGCGTCGAACAAGACCAAGCTGACGATGCCGGTGCTGGCCGTCGGCGGTGAGAAATCCTTCGGCGCCAGTGAAGCCATCGTCATGCGCAATGCCGCCGACAACGTCACCGAAGTGGTGGTGCCGGGCGCCGGGCACTGGCTGATGGAAGAGGCGCCGACCCAGACGATCCAGGCGGTTCGCCAGTTCATTTCGCCCTGACGGGCAGGACTCGCCTGTAGGAGCGAGCCATGCCCTCGAAGAGCGCCAACAGGTGCTCTTCCGTTCCCCATTGCCACAGCAACTTCACTGCCGCTTGTCACAAAAATCCTACAAGCAGGTTGACCATCAATACCTGCGCCTCTAGTTTCCTACCCTTCTTTCGCCGGGGTGCGCTGCGCTCGGGCGATCACGACGGCAAAGGAATGTCCGATATGTTCAAGCCCCTCAGGCCCTGGCTGCCTGCCCTGCTGCTTTGCAGCCCGCTCGCCGCGCAAGCGGAAGGCCCCTCTGGCGATTTCTGGCTGATTCACCAGCAGGGCAGCCTCTACAAGAACGAAATCTTCGTCATCGATGGCGACCCCGCCAACATCTATGACCGCAAGAACGGCGTGCGCTCGCTGGGTGTCTACGAATTCTACGAGGAAGGCGCCAAGCCGACCTTTACCGCCTATGACGTCGAGGTCGACTGCGCGAAGAACCGCGTGCGCCTCAACGGCGCGCAGAACTACGACAAGTTCTACAACGACATCCGTCCGAAGAAGGTTTCCAAGGAATGGCAGAAGAAGCCCGAGGCGTGGATCGCCCAGAGCCGCGACTTCCTCTGCAAGCCGGACGCCCACGTCGAGCAGAAGATGTACCCGCTGGGCAAGATGCCCATGCTGCAACTGGTCTCCGCCGCTCCTGGCCTGTTCCAGCTGCGCAACCGCGAGCACGCCAAGAACCTGATTCTGGAAATGGTCGACAAGGGCTTCGAGCAGATGCCCGTGAAGAACGCACCGGCCAAGGAGGGCGTGCAATGAAAGGACTACTCGCACTGGGGATGATCGCCATCCTGCTCGGCGGCTGCTCCGCCATTCCCACCCTGCCCGAAGCGCAGGCCCGCAGTTACTGGAAGGGCCGCCCGGCCGGCGACGCCATCGACCACTTCGGCGCGCCCAGCGATATCGGCCTGGCGCCGGAGAATGACTGGGTCGTGCTGATCTATCGCCGCGACACCTCCTACGTCTCCCGCGAGGCGCTCGGCACCTACACCGGCCCGCAGAACGGCCAGCTGGTGCATACCGAGTACTGGGGCGACGTGGTCCATTCGGCCAGCTGCGAAATCCGCGTCGCCATCAACCGCGCCCGCCAGGTGGACTACCTGCTGACCCGCGGCAATTGCGGCGGCATCGCGCTGAAGCCGGAAGCCTGAGCCCAGGCCCCCTCAAGGACGAGACACAACCATGGCTAACCTGAACTATCCGGCGAAAGCCGTCTTTGCGCTGCTCGGCCTCCTGGCCATCGGCTCGCAGGCTTCTGCCGAAGAGGTCAAGGTGACGGAACTGCTGCGCAGCGGCTACGAAGTGAAGGCCGCCTACGTGGCGCCGGGGCGGGTCACCCAGATCCACTTCCTGATCCTGCAGAAGGGCACGTCGGTCTACCAGTGCGGCACCTACGAGGCCAGCTCACTCGCCCAGCAGTTCTACGACTACTCCAACACCTACTCCTGCTCGGCGGTCGGTGACTGGGTGTCGAAGAACGCCATTCCCGGCCTCAAGCAGTAATCCGGCGAAGGCCGGCATCCAAGATGCCGGCCATGCCACCCCTACCCCCGACACGGATGTTCCCCCGATGAAGATTCGCCTGCTGCCCGCCAGCCTGCTGCTGGCCTGCACCCTCGCCCACGCCGCCGAGCAGCCGCCCGTGCCCAAGCCCCTGGAAGAACAGGTGAGCCGCCTGGTGGAGCTGTACAAGGACAGCTTCGCCACCGGCTACCCCGAAGCCACCCATGTGCAGACCCTGAAGACCGGCCAGGACAGCGAGATCATCCTGGCGGTGTTCACCATCGAAGGCTTCGACATGGGCAACAACTACAGCCAGTACCTCGCCGTCTTTTCCTCCACACCCAATGAAGAAGGCCAGGAGCACTACAGCCTGCTCGATGCCATGCAGATCGGCGGCGGTGGCTGGCGTTCGGTCGAGAAGCTGGACGCCCGGCTGGTTGCCGACCCGGCGGGCAAGCGTACCCTGATCGACATCCCGGTGATGGAGAACAGCGACGACGATGCGCCGAACTTCCCCAGCCGCGCCGGCGTGATCCACCTGGCCCTGGAAGGGTCGCAGACACCCCGGCTGGTGGAGCAGAAATGAGGGGGTGCGCCTGAAGTACCAGGCCCGATACCAAGTCGATAACAAACCGCTCTAAATTTCTCTTCCTGGCGGCCGCCATTGCGGATACCCATCCTCAGCGGAAGCCCATCCATGACTACCATCAGCGCCGTCAGCGCCACCAACGTTCGCTACACCACCGCCTCGACTTCGGCCGCCTCGACCTCTGCCACGAGCAGCGAGGACAGCGCCACCAGCGATGCCACCAGCACTTCCCAGACGACGGCCAGCTCTTCGGCACAGGCGGCGGGTGGAGCAGCTGGCGGCGGTGCCGCCGGCGGAGCGAGCGGCAGCTCCGACAGCAGTTCCGACACCACCCTGGAGAAACTCAAGCAGGCCATGGAGCAGGCGCAGAAGGAGCTGGAAGAGGCCGAGCAGGAACTGGCCAAGGCCAGCCAGGGCGGTGGCCAGACCGAGGAAGAGAAGCAGGCCCAGCAGATCGCCGCGCAGGCTGCCCAGGCACGCGTCTCGTCCGCCTCGGCGGCGGTAGCGGCGGCCACCGCGGCCTACTCAGAAGCCCTGACCGAGTCCGGCAGCAGCACCAGCGGCACCTCGGTGAATACCACCGCGTGAAGTCGCGCGGCCAGCTTTCGACGCTGCCAGGGCTTGCCGCTGCTCACTCCCCTTCGCCACGTTTCAGCGAGCGGCGGCTCCTTCATTCATCAGGTAGGTCACCAACTGCCGCGCATGGGATGACAACGCATCCCAGTCAGCCACGCAGATGCGCAGTTCACGGGTGGCCCAGGCGTCGGCGAGCGGCACCACTACCGCCGGCAGCTCCTGAGCCATGCGTGTAGCAGCCGCCTCAGGGAGCATGGCCACGCCCACCCGCTGGGCGACCAACTGGGCAATGGCATCGAAGCTCGGCGCGCGCACGCGCACCTTGAGCGGCATTGCATTGCGTACTGCCATCGCCTCGACGAAACGCTGCATGGCGCGTTCGGCCGGCAGGCAGACGAAGGGGAAACTCAGTGCATCGCGCAGGCTCGGCAGGTGCTGGCTGGCCAGCGGATGATCCTGCGGCACCAGCAGCACCAGCTTGTCGTTGCGGAACGGCAGCGACAGCAGGCCGGCGGTGGTCAGGTTGCCGTCGTAGACACCAATGTCGATCTGCCCTTCCTGCACGGAGCGCAGCACGTCCTTGCTGTTCTGCTCGGTCAGTTGCAGATCCACTTCCGGGTAGTCCGCCAGGAACGGCCCCAGCGCGGTGGGCAGGAAGGTGCTGTTGGCCACCGTGGAAGCGGCCAGGCGCAAGGTGATGCGCCGCTCTCCACTCAGCTCCTGCAGGGTGTCCCTGAGCTGCCGCGCTTCCTTCAGCACCCGCTGGCCGGCCTCCAGCACCAGGCGGCCGGTTGGCGTGAGGGTCATGCCGTCGCTGTGCCGGGCGAACAGGGAGAGCCCGCAGCGCTCTTCGAACAGGCGCAGACGGTTGCTCGCCGCCGAGACCGCCACCGGCACCGAAGCCGCCGCCTTGCTCAGGCTGCCGGTGCTGGCGATAGCAGCGATCAGGCGCAGGTCGGCAAGATCGAAATGCATGGGGTATTCTCCAAAAACGAAAGCCACGTTCGCCAAGTTGCGATTCTAGTGGAATGGCCTTCTCTCTAGAATAAAGCCTTTCCCCTGCCTTGCATCCGTGCCGCCATGAATAGCCTGACCTCCCTCTACCAGCGCAGCCTGCGCAACGGTGTGTTCTTCGCCGTGCTGTCCGCCACCGGCTTCAGCCTCAAGGCGGTATTCGTGAAGCTCTCCTACGCCGCCGCGCCGGTGGATGCAGTAACGGTGCTGGCCATCCGAATGGGCCTGGCGCTGCCGCTGTTCCTCTGGCTGATCTGGCTGAGCCGCAGCCCGCAACAGCCCCGCCTGACGCTGGCCGACGGCCTGCGCATCCTGCTGCTCGGGTTGTTCGGTTATTACCTGTCCAGCCTGTTCGACTTCTACGGCCTGCAGTACATCAGCGCCGGGCTGGAACGGCTGATCCTGTTCACCTACCCGACCCTGGTGCTGCTCCTGCAGATGGCCGTCAACCGCGAACGCCCCGACTCCCGGACCCTGGTCGCCATGGGCTTGTGCTACCTGGGCCTGGGCATCGCGCTGGTGCATGACATCCGTGTGGAAGGCGGTGACGGACAGATACTGCTTGGCGCGCTCTGGGTGTTTGCCAGCGCCGTCACCTATGCCCTCTACTACATGGGCACGGCCGCCGTGGTGCGGCGTGTGGGCTCGATGCGCCTGGCCGGGCTGGCCGGCGGCGCCTCATCGGTGATGGTGCTGATCCACTACGCGGCGAGTGGCGACGTGCAGCAACTGGCGACCTTGCCCGGCGCAGTGTGGATCCACGGTTCGCTGATGGCACTGATCTCCACCGTGTTGCCGATCTACTGGATGGCGCTGGCGATCCAGCGCATGGGCGCCACCCATGCGGCCGCGTTCGGCAACCTCGGCCCGGTGCTGACCGTATTCGCCTCCTGGGCGCTGCTCGGTGAGGCGATCACCGTCTACCAGATTGCCGGGCTGGCACTGGTGTTGTTCGGCGTGTCGCGGTTGTCCGGGGCCAAGGCAGCTCCTCAGCCTGCACCAAAGCAGCAGGCCGAGGATTGCAAGGCAACAGGTTGAGCGCGTCCGCTCGGATGACCCGCAAGCTCGCAGCAGGCGCATAGCCCTCGGCGTACCAGTAGCACTGCGGCACTGGCACGCCTGGGGCGATTACTGCACGTTGCCGCTGTCGAGCTGGCGCTCTTTCTCGGCCAGGCCATTGGCCAGGGTGGTCAGCTTGGTATCGGGGGCGTTGCTGGGCAGCGGATCGACGCCGGCCGAGGCGAATACCTGGCCATAGCTGTTGCGCAGTTCGGCGTAGGCCAGGTCGCGGCGCAGGTCCGCCTGCAGCGCATTGAGTTCGCCCTGGATCAGGTCCAGCTCACCGATGCCCTGCGCTTGATGGCGGTTGCGCAGCTGGCCGACGATCTGGGTATCCAGACTGGCCAGTTCCTGGGTGGTGACGAACTGGCGGCGCGCCTCGTTGTAGTTGGCGTTGGCCACGTAGAGCTGCGCCAGCACGGCCATCGACATGGCCTGCCGGCGCGCCACGTTGACGTCTTCACCGGCCTTGGCAACGTCGATGGCGGCCGGGGCGGACAGGACGTTGAACAGGTTCCAGGTGACCTTCACGCCGTAGTCGGCCCAGCGGTTGTTGACCAGGAAGCTGTTGGAGTCGTAGTGCCCGCCAGCGGAGAACTCCAGGCCCGGCAGCAGACGCAGCATGGCCTTGCGGGTTTCCGCAGCGCTGATCCGTGCCTGGTAGTCCTGCTCGCGCAGTTCCGGGCGGCTGGCCAGGGCCTGCTGCTCCAGTTGCCCAAGGCCCACCTTCAGCTCCGGCACGTCGTAGCCTTCCGGCGCGGCGAGGGTCAGCTCGGTGCCCAGCGGCAGGTTGATCAGGGTGGCGAGTTCGGTCTTCGCCAGCGACAGTGCGCGGCGCTGTTCTTCCAGCTGGCGGCTGGCCTCGATCAGGGCGCGCTGGTAGCCCAGCGCCTGGACCGGGTCGCCAATGCGCTGCTGGCTCATCTGCTGGCTGTCCTTGCGCGCGCCGTCGACCCGTGCCATCAGCGCGTCGATACGGTCGAGCAGGCGTTGTGCGGCGACCGCGCGCCAGTATGCCGAGCGCACGTCCTGGATGATGGTCTGCACCACCTTGCGTCGGCGCTCCTGGACGATCAGGCGCTGGTCGGCCTGCTGCTTGGCGCTGACATAGCTGACGCCGAAGTCCAGCACGTTCCACACCATGGTCAGGTCGGCGACGTCGCGGTCGCGGTCCTGCGAGGTGGAGGGTTCCAGCGACTGGGTGTTGGTCAGCACGCTCTGGCTGCTGGAAGCGCTCTGGTTGTTGCGCCCGGCGTAACCGGCCTCGAGCGCCATGCGCGGCAGCATGTCAAAGGTGGCGAGATCGAGTTGCCGGCGCGACAGCGCCTCCTCCATTACCTTCAGACGCGACTCGAGGTTGTACTTCACCGCACGGGCCATGGCCTCGTGCAGGGTCAGCGGGCCGCTGAGCGGCTCCTGATCCTTGAACATCGCCTGCAGGTCGTCGCGGGCGCGTTGCTCGCTGACGCTACGGTCGATGGGTTGCGTGGTGACGGCGCAGCCGGACACGGCAAGCGCCAACAAGCTGATCCCTAGCAAGGTCGTGTGTTTTTTCATCCCTGGCCGTCCCCCTCGTTACGGCTTCGTTCTTGTGCTTTTTCTACTTGGCGATGTGGTGATCAGGATGCGTCGCGGTCCTGGGCTACTTGCCCCAGCGCCCAGGCCAGCTCGCGCAATGGTTGTTGTTCGGATTCGTGGATCTGCTGCAGTTGCTGCGTCAGGCTCGGCGCGCCGAAGATGCCGCGGATGCCCTGGTCGATATCGCCGCTGCGACGGTCGAAGGCCTTCAGCGGCGAGCTGTCGTCGAAACCGTCGCTATCGAAGATGCCGGCCAGCGTGCTGCTGCCGAAGACGCCTGCGTCACCGCCGCCGAAGCCCAGGAAGCCCTTGCCACTGCCGTCGCCGAACGACGAGCTGCCAAAGGCCTGGGCAATGAAGCTTTGCGACGGTGCGCCGTTGTTCACGAAGATATTGCCCTGCGGTGGCAGGCCACCGGTTCCTTCGCTGGGGAACAGCGACGGCGGCAGCACCGGCGAGGTGCCTTGCGGCGTGACAACCACCGGCACATCGGGTTGCAATGGCGTGGGCGACGGCAAGGCCGGAACGCCCGGCGTGGTGACACGGAACTCCGGATCGCCATCGGACAGCGAGCCGATCACATAGCTGTCGCCCCGCAGCGAGTTCGCCAGCGCGTTGCCGGCCGCATCGCTGATGCCGCCGGCGTTGACCGCCAGGCCCAGGCTGCCCTGCCCGCTCACGCTGCCGACGGTTACGCGGTAGATGCGGGCATCCAGTTGCACGACGGAGAGTATGCTGCCGCTGGCGGAGTTGCTGGTCACCAGGGAGAAATCGCCGGCATCGACGCCGCTGACGTCCTCGTCGAAAGTCACCAGGAAGTTCACCGTGCTTGCGCCGGTGGGCGACGGGTCCAGCCGCACGACTCCGGTGGCGGTGGGCGCGCGGGTATCGACCAGCACGCCATGGCTGTCACCGATGCCGTTCAGCGAAGGATTCAGTGCGTTGCCGGTGGCGTCGCGCAGGGAGCCGCCGTTGGCGGAAAGCCCACTGACCTGGATGCCGTCGGCGTCGTTGTCGCCAGCCTGGATGGTGTAGCGGAACACCAGGCTGTTGCTGCCCGAGCCGCTGACGTAGTCGGCGTAGACGGTGCGCCCGCCCATGTCGATGGCCAGTTTCGGCGAGCCGTCCACCACCACGGCTTCGCTGGTCTGCACCACGAATTCGAGGGTGTCGCCCGCGTTGTTGAGACTCCCCGCAGGCACGCTGACCGCGGTAACGGTCGGGGCATCGCGGTCGACGCTGTACACCGCGCCGGTCAGCCCGCCGCTGAGCGGGTTGCCAGCCGCGTCGAGGATACCGGTGCCGCTGCCGTTGAGGTTCAGGCCCAGGGTGCCGGTACCGGAAACGCCGCTGACAGTGATCTGGTAGGTGCGCGCGTCGATCTGCTGCAGGCCGCTCAGGCTGCCCGCGGCGGTGCCAGTGCCGACCAGCGCGAAGTCACTCAGGTCGACGCCACTGACGCCTTCGCTGAAGGTCACGGTGTAGCGCACGCTGCCGGCATTGGTCGGCGACGGGTCGAGGGTGACGATGGCGCTGGGTGTCGGTGCCACGGTGTCGACGATCACGCCGGAGGTGGCACCCACATTATTGAGCGTCAGGTTCATGTTGTTGCCGACGGCATCGCGCAGGGTGGCGCCGTTGGCGGAGAGACCGTTCACGCTGATACCGTCGGCGTCGTTGTCACCGGCCTGGACGGTGTACTGGAACACCAGGGTCGAGGTGCCGGAACCAGCGACGAGGTCGGCGAATACCGTCCTGCCGCCGATGTCCAGGGCCAACCGCGGGCTGCCGTTGACCAGCACGGCTTCACTGGTGTTGACCACGAAGGTCAGGGTATCGCCGGCGTTGTAGGGAACGCCTGCCGGCACACTGACACTGCTGACCGTGGGCGCCACGGCATCGACCAGCACGCCTGTGGTGCTCGCCACACTGTTGAGGCTGGCAACGATGTCGTTGCCGGCGCTGTCACGCAGGGTGCCGCCGCCGGTCTGGATGGTCGAGCCAAGGCTGATGCCGTTGCTGTCGAACTGACCACTGGATACCACCAGGCGGAACAGCAGGGCCGTGCTGCCGCTGCCGCTGAGGTACTGGGCCAGTACGGTGCCTCCGCCATCCAGCGTCACGAGGATGTTCGGCGTGCCCCCACTGGTGTCAACAATCACGTTCTCGCTGAAGTTGACGACGAAATCGAGGTTCTGCCCCGCCACGTAGGTGCCGTTGGCTGGCACCGTGACACTGTTGACGACAGGCGCCACGCCGTCGATCACCAGGTTGGCGCGACTGGCCAGGCTGTCGATGCTGGCCGGGTCCGGCAGGTCGCTGAAGGCATCGTCCAGGCGCGCGTTGAAGATCCTCGCGCCGTTGAGCGACAGCGCGCCGACGCCGGCAATGTTGAGGTCCGCACTCTGGTCGCCGGCCTGCACGGTATAGAGGAACGACAGGACGTTGCTGCCGCTGCCGCCCAGGTACTGGGCGGTGCGGTCGATGGTGCCGGTTTCCAGCAGCAGGCTCGGCCTGCCGGAGGTGGTGTCGACGCTGACGCTCTGGTCGAACTCGACGAGGACCAGAATCTGATCACCGACCTTGTAGGTGCCGTCCGGGATGCCGGCACTGACGCCGACGATACGCGGGTTGGGCTGCTCGACGTTGATCGAGATGATATCGGTATCGGTCTGCTGGCCACCGGCGCCGGACTGCCCCTGGTCATTGGTGATGATCTGCAGCGAAGCCGCGCCGTGGTAGCCGGCCATTGGGGTGAAGCTCAGCCCTGCCAGCGCATTGTTGATGTCGGCGAGGGAGCCATCGAAAGTCATGATGGCATCGACTGTGCCATCACCGGCCAGGAACGACAGGCCCGAGATGCTGCCCAGGGTGATCAGCCCGTTGATGCCGACGAGCGTCACGCGCAGGTTCCCACCCGCGACATCCACGTCCGAGATGGAGATCGCGTTGCCATTGCCGGCGCTGAAGACCAGCGTTTCGTTCGAGAGCACCGTCTGGGCACCCGGCACGCTGTTCACCGGAGCGTCGTTCACCGGGCTGATGTCCAGGTTGAAGGTGGCCGATGAAACCTTGGCGCCGCCCGTGCCGGTATTGCCGCGGTCATCGAGGCTGACCGTCACGATGACGATGCCCGAAGCGTTGGCCGCCGACAGGTAGCTCACCTGGCTGCCGGCGATGAAGGCGTTGATATCGCTGAGGCTGCCGCTGAGCACCAGCTGGTTGGTGCCCGAGCCTGTCAGCGTTACGCCGGCGCCCGCCAGGGCACTGAAGGTGCCGCTGCCCGGGGCGACGCTGAAGGTCGCCTGGACCACACCCGATCCGGCATCGATGTCGCTGAAGCTGATGCCGTTCAACACCAGGGGGACGTCCTCGCTGCCGCTCACCGGCAACAACGGCACCACGGGGGTGCTCGGCGCATCGTTCACCGCGTCGACCTGCAGGATCAGGCTGCCGCTGTCGGTCTTCGCCGGGCCACCGCTGTTGCCCAGGTCAGTGATACTGACACCGAGGGTGACGTTGCCGTTGAAGTTCGCGTTCGGCGAGTAGAAGAGGTTCATCCCGGCGATGTAGGCGTTGATGTCCGCGACCTTGCCGGTGAGGGAGATGGTGTTGAGCCCCGTGTCAACCGCGATGTTTCCGCTGACGGTCGCGAACAGGATGCCGCTGTTGGGCGGCAACGTGAAGGTGACCTGAACGTTGCCGGTACCCGCGTCGACGTCGGAGACAACGATGCCGGTAATGATCCCGGTAGCGTCTTCGCTGAGACTGATCACGCCGGGCAGGCTGAGCTGAGGAGAATCGTTGGCGGCCGTCACGGTCACGCTGCGCGTGACGTCGGCGCTGTCGAGCTGGCCGTCGCTCACGCTGAAACTGACGCTGCGCGTGGTGGTGTCCGGGGTGTCCGAGCTGTTGCTGTAGGTCACCGAGCGCAACGCTGCCTGCCACTGGGCCGCGCTGGCGCCACTGGCGGAAGTGAAGGTCATTGTGCCAGTGGCGGCGTTGTAGCTGCCGCTGATGTCACCCATGGTGGCAGGATCGTTGGTGAATCCAAGCACATCCTCGGAGGGCCGCAAATTGCCAGTGATCTTCACCAAGGCGCTGTAGAGCAGCGGCGAATCGTTGTCCGACACGGTGAGGCCGCTGTCGACCACCACCGGCGTGGACGCCACGTCCGCCCCTTCGACGAACGCCGCGCTGCCGCCACTGCTAGTGACCGTCGGCGCATCATTGACTGCGACGACTGTAACGCTGGCGGTATCGCTGACCAAGGAGAACGGCGTGGTGCCGCCGCTGCTGGAAGCATCGAGCTTGAACCCTTGCTGGCCGGCGGTGATGCCGCTCTGGTCCCAGGCCTTGAAGGTGAAGCTGGCAGTGGTGCCATGGACGCCGTCGGGCACGAAGCGCACCCGATCGCTGCTGCGCAGCAGCAGCGCCGAAGCCGTGGAAACCGTACCGACGTCCTGCCAGCTGGCGCCGCTGTCCAGGCTGAACTGCCAGGTGCCACCGACGCCGGAGTTCAGGCCGGTGATGGCAATGCCCTGCACCGCGCCCGTGTCCACGTCGCTGACATGACCGGTGATGAGGCTGGAAACCGCCTGTCCGACGTTATTCACGTCACCGTCGGTCAGCGTGTTGAGCACCGGGCTGGAGGGGCTCAACACGGGCGCATCGTTGACGCTGCTGACGCTGATCGTTGCCTGCGCGATGCCTGTCGAGAACGCCGTGCTGCCGCCGTTGGAGCTGGTATCGGAGGTGGAGCGAATGCCGTTGAGGGAGGCGATGCCGAAGGTCTGGTCCCAGGCGCGGAAAGTCAGTGTGGCCGTCCCACCGTTTTTGCCATCGGGCACATAGCGAAGCAGGGTACTGCCCGACAGCAGCAGCGCGCTGCCATTGGACACCGCGCCGACATCGGTCCAGGTCACGCCATCGGTCGAGTACTGCCAGACGCTGCTGCCGGTGCTGGCTGTCAGGGCGATTCCGCTGGCGGGGCCATCGACGTCGGCGTAGGTAACGCCGGCCAGCAGGCTGCTGACCGTGACGGCCTGGGAGCTGGTGTCTTCGCTGGTACCCACCCAGGTGTAAGGGCCGCCGGACAGGGTCGGCGCGTCGTTGATGGCGGTGATCGCCACCTGGACGACGGCGGTGTTGGAGTCGTCGCCAGCGCTGTCGGTGACCACGAAATTGATCTGCCGGGTGGTATCGGAACCGCCGAAGGTCGGATCATCCGAGCTGGAGGAGAAACTCACCGAGCGCAGGACGGCCTGCAGCGCCGCGGCGTTGCCGGCCCCGGTGATCGTCAGGACGCCGGTGGCGCTGTTGTAGCTGGTGGCGAAAGCGCCCGGGCTGCCGACGGTGAGGGAATCGCCGACGCGCAGATCGCTGATGGTGACTGTCGCCTTCTGGAAGCTGCTGCCATCGTCCACCAGGGTCAGCGTGGGGCTCAGCGCCACTGCGGCTGCGTTCTCGGTATAGCCGATGACGTTGTTGGCCGGCGCGAGCATCGGGGCGTCGTTGGTGGCGATCACACTGAGGGTAACGTTCGATGCTGCACTGGTGCCGCCGTCGCCATCGGAGACGGTCACACTGATGGTGCGTGCCGAGGTGTTGGGGTCAAGCCCGTTGCTGTTCACGTAGGTCAGGTTGCGCACCAGCGCCTGGGCTGCCGCCGCGGTGGCCACGGAGTTGAACGTCACCACCAGGTTGCTGCCGCCGCTGCCCCCCGTGTAAGTGCCGATGAGCACTCCGCCGTAGGAGATATTGGCGCCCGAAACGCTGATCTGGCCAGCGCCGGTCCCCTGGTTGCGAATGCCCAGAACGTCCTCCAGCGACTGCTGGCCGGAGGTGATCGCCACGCGCAACTGACCGCCATCGAAGTTCGCCGAGTCGCTGTCGCTCACCGTGGCCAGACCCGCCGCATCGATCAGCGTCGGCCCGCTGTCCTCGGTGAAGCTCGCGGTCCTGCCATTGAGCCCGCCGAGCACCGGGTCGGCGTTGGGTCCCTTCAGGTCGGTGAGCAGGACCTGCTGCAGGTCCATGTTGGCGACCGATGTGGAGCCGTTGAGATTGGTGACGCGCAGGGTGAAACCGCTGATGTCGTTGAACAGTGAACTGTCGATGTTGACGGTCAGCGGCCCCTGTGCACCCGAGAAGGTGAACGACTGGGTAACCGTCGCGCCCCCGGAAATCGCGCTGACGTCCAGCCGGTAGTTGCCGCCGAAGGACTGGATCACCAGGCCGTCCAGGTCGAACTTGCCAAGATCGACGTTATCCGCGGTCCAGGTCAGCTGGTAGTAGTGGTTGCCGTCCCCGTCGGCCACGGAGCTTGTGCTGAAATAGATCGAGTCCGGCGAGCTCATCCGCACCGCCCCCGTGGATTCACTGAGGGTGAAGCCATCCACCGTGTTGCCACCGGTGTTGTTGGTCCAGTAGGTGTCGCCTAGCGACTGGTTTGCCGAGGGTAGCGCCAGCAGGTCGGCATAATCGGGGCCGCTGTCGGAAGCCCAGGGGCGCTGCGTCTCGATGCTGCCGGTGTGGGCTTCCAGCGTCCAGTTGCCGCCCAGGGCCGCGGCGCCGGTGCGATCGGTGGAGGCAGCCACGTCGGCGCGGGTCAGCGCCGATAGCTGCTGAAGCAGCACTTCGCCGGAGCCCTTTGCCACGTCGCAGCCGTATAGAAGGATGTCGCCGTCGGCGTCCAGGCTGTCGCCGATGGCGGACAGTTGCGAGGCCTTGCTGGCCAGGTTGTCGGCGCTGAGCACGGTGTTGCCCAGATGCACCTCACCCTCTTCGCCGTGGCTGAGGATATGGATGGCGTCGATGCCGGTGCGGCCGTTGAGGTACTGGGCGATCTGCTGCAGGCCGTCCTTGTTGCCGTCGAGCACCACCACTTCGGTACCCGGCTTCAGGCTGGCGACCAGCTGCTGGTAGTTGGCGACCTTGCTGTCGACGAACACCACTTCATGGCGCTGGTCGGAGGAAGCAGTGGGGGCTGCGGCGAGGGTGTCGTGGGAGGACGAGTCGGAAGGTGTCTTGTCCTGGGCGGCGGGATGATCGGCGCCCTGGCTGGCGGCGGTATCCGCGACGGTGGCGGCGACCGCGCCGTCGAACATCATCCTGGCTTCGAGGCTCAGGGCCAGTGGGGAGCGCATGGCGCCGGACTGATGCTTGCGAACGGCCGATGACGCGAACCAATGCCTGAACATATGGCCTCCTCCCTGAGAGCACACACGCAAAGCCGCACCGGCTCCGGTACGACGACTGCAAGCTGGCAAATTGTTATTGGATTGATCTCACCATAATGCCTGATGGAAAGCTGACGTCAATGGCCCGATAGCCGGCATTTGCCGGCATTTGCCGGCAATTCGCTCAATAACCGCGAGCCCGACGCTCTCATGGATATCGTCTATGTTTCCTCTCGGCCCGATCGCCAGCGGAATGGTCGGCGGGCCAGTCCCGTGATGAAGCGATAACAACTCAAAGTAGGGAAATGATCATGAGTGAACAGTCCTATCTCGGCTCGATCAGCGGCTGGGCCCCGAACTTCGCACCGCGCGGCTGGATGATCTGCGCCGGGCAGATCCTCGCCGTCCAGCAGAACTCCGCGCTGTTCTCGCTGCTGGGCACCAACTTCGGCGGCAACGGCCAGACCACCTTCGGCCTGCCCAACCTGCAGGGCCGCGTCCCCGTCGGCGTGGGCCAGTCGCCGGGTACATCCATGTACGCGCTCGGCCAGGTGGGGGGCACGGAAAGCACCACCCTGACCACCGCGCAGATGCCGATGCACACCCACGCCGCCACCGGCACCCTCAGCGCCTCGTTGCCGACCAGCACGGCAGCCGCCACCTCGGCCACGCCCAGCGCCACCTCGGTGCTGGCAGCCGCCAATGGCGCCTACGGCCGCGATGCCGTCGACGTGAAGATCTACGCGCCGGCACCGGGCTCGGTGAACCTGCCGCTGTCCAGTTCGGCGACGGTCAACGTCCAGATGACCGGCGGCTCCCAGCCGTTCTCCATCCTGCAGCCGTTCCAGGCCATCAACTACATCATCTGCGTTTCCGGGCTGTATCCCTCGCGCAACTGACGACTCAAGGAGCACCACATGGATGTCGAAAGCTATATCGGCGTCGTCGCGCCCTTTGCCGGCAGCTTCGCGCCGAGAAACTGGATGACCTGCAATGGCCAGCAAATGAGCATCTCGCAGAACCAGACGCTCTACGCGCTGCTGGGCACCACCTACGGTGGCGACGGCGTCAACACTTTCTGCCTGCCCAATCTTGGCGGACGCGCCGGCCTCGGCCAGAACGCCAGCTACCCGCTGGGTGCCGTGGCCGGTACGGAACACACCACCCTGCTCACCAGCAACCTGCCGACCCATACCCACGGCGCCACCGCGGAGGCCACCGTGCTGCTGTCGGAGTCCAGCAGCGCCGCCAGCGCCAGCCAGGCGACGACCAGCGATACGCTGGCGCAGTCGCTGGGGGCCGCCGGGCGTGATGCCGTCACGGTGCAGATCTACGGTCCCGCGCCGGGCTCGGTGCAACTGCCGGCACAGGGGCAACTGAACGTGACACTGGCGGCGGCCGGCGGCAGCCAGCCTGTCTCGATCCTGCAGCCCTATCTGGCGCTGACCCAGTGCATCTGCGCCCTCGGGGTCTTCCCCAGCCGCAACTGATCGACCCGGCCCGCTGCCAGGCCCTAGCTGAACAGGGCCTGGTAGTGGCGCTGGTCGCCGGGCGTTGCCGCCAGCGGCGCCAGGTAAAGTTCGTAATCGCGCCCGCTCGGGCTGCTCAGGCGATACTGGGCCTCGAGCAGCAGTACATTCATCGGCGTGGTGAAGATCAGCGAGAAAGGCGTGCGGAAACCACCGCCGACCTCGCGCCCTTCGATCACGTTGTGCAAAGTCAGCTGGACCGGATCGGGAACGGTGTGCGCAGTGAACACCTGGCCGAGTTCAGAACTGAATGCCTGGGCCGTCAGGCCCTGGAGGTCGATGAGCATGAGGTCACTCCCTGATCGTTGAATGGCAGGCTCCGCCGTCGCGAAGCCTGGAAAACCTGAGCCTGAAAATCTGCCCCTGAAAACCAAGGCCTGGAAAACTACAACAGCCCATGAGCGAGATAAAGACCCGCCCCAGCCTGCTTCGCCGCCCCGCCGACAGCGCCGACGAACCCTGGCTGAAGCGCCTGTTCGCGCAACTGCGCGGCCTGGACGCGGCGCTGATCGCAGCCTGCCCCGCCCTGCTCGACCAGCAGTGGCAACTGCAGCAGCGCATCTTCGCCAGTGACTATCCAGGCGCCCTTACCGAACTGATCCTGCTCGACGGCGAAGCAATCGGCGTGCTGACCCTGGACGACCGCCCGGACAGCCTGCGCATCCTCGAAATCGGTCTCGAACAGCATCAGCGCGGACGCGGTTTGGGTGAGCAGCTGCTGCGCGAGGTCGTCGCCCACGCCGACCATCAGGGCAAGGCGCTTGAGCTCGCGGTGATGCGCCACAATCCTGCGGTGCGCCTGTACCAGCGCCTGGGCTTCGCGAGCCTGGGAGGAGCGCCGGACGAGGCGCAATGGCAGATGCGCCGCGAGCCCGTTCAACCCGCCTGATCCCTGCGCAACGCCTCCAGCTCCCGGTAAGGCGCATCGGCCCAACGAGCCACACTGTCACGCAGTAGCGCCGAAGCGGAGTCGCGCTTGTCGCGGGAATCCGCCACGAAAGCCTCGCCCGGACGCTTGGCATTCTGCCGGCTCACCGCCATGGCCTGCTCGACCTGCCCAGTCGTCAGCCGCAGGCGCTCGCGCAGGCGTCCGCCCAATACCTGCGGCAACTCCTCGTAAGCCACTGCCAGGCCGCCCTGTCCGCGGCACGCTTCCACCGCCAGCGCCAGCAACCGCCCCAGGCGACGAGCGATGTATTCCTCGCGGGGTGCCACCGGCTCATCGACCAGGTTCAACGGCGACGGACTCAGTTGGCCCGGGATCATCTGCATGCCCGGCATCTTCAGGTGCGATGCAGCGATCTCCAGCGGGTCGCGGTAGAGAAATATCCACGGCGTTTCGGGGAAGCAACGGCGAATCAGCGGCAACTCGAATAGATTCCACGCATCGAGCTTCACCACCAGATGCTGCGCCGGCGGCCCCGCGTTCTGCGCCAGCGCTGACAGCATCGCGATGACGGCCCGCTCCTGCTGGCCTGCCTCCCACTCGTGGAGGTAGTGACTGCGCAACAGGCTATCCAGCGGACCGGGCTCGGACAGCACCAGGTGACTGTCGAGCCCGGCGAGCATCTGTGCCAACAGCGTCGAGCCGCAGCGCGAGGCGTGGAAGACCAGCAGGCTCGGAGCCAAGCCGGGGCTCGCGCGCTGCCAATCGAGCAGCTCCGTCAGGCCGGTCTCGCGACGGAACGCCAGGTTGAAAGGCAGGCGCAGGGCCTGCTCCACGTCGTCATGGAAGAATGGTCGGGTCAGGCGCTGCTCGCCGAACCAGCACCAGTCCAGGCGCCAGTCCCGTGCGTCACACCAGGCACGAATGGGCCGCCAGCCACTGAGGTCCAGCACGGGGCTCAGGCTCTCCATTGGTCACTCCAGGCTCTGCGGGCCAGGCGCATCGTGGCGCGAACTTCAGCGGCGGAAAAGTGCAGGTCGCGGGCGGCCCCCAGAGCGACCACCCGCGCGACGAAGTCTGCGCTGTCGGTCATCGAGCGCAGCGCCTGGGCGAGCTCAGGCTCCTGCGCGACCTGCACGCGGAACTGCTCGAATGCCAGGGCCGCTCGACCAGGACGCAGGCTCGGCGTATCCGCCAGCCCCTGCTCGATCAACGCCAGCAGCCAGTCGTTGCGCTGGCAGTCGAGGACCAGATGGATGCGCTCCCCGGGCCCCGGATTGTCGACCCGGTGCGGGCGGGCGAGGTCGATGAACCAGCACTCGCCCGGACGCATCGGCACCTGCAGCCCGTCCACCAGGAACTCGACGCCCTCAGGGCTCAGCAACGGCAGGTGCAGGCGCAGGTCACTGTCGGGCAGCCCCAGATCAGGATCGCAGTGCTCGTGAATCCTCGAGCCGCAGCCCAGGCGCAGCAGGCGCGCGCTACGGATAGTCGTGCGGAAGGCGCCCAGTGCGGCCTGCCAGGCCGCGCTGCGCCGCAACAGGTCGCTGGCCAGCGGTGCGCCCTGCCCCGGCGCCAGCGGCATCAGGGCGTCGTCGGGGGTGATCAGCGCAACGCCGCTCCAGTCTCCTTCGTAGAAGCCACGGTTGAAATGCCCTTGCCACGCCGCCTGGTCCACGGCAGCCAATGCGTCGAGCAACGGCTGCAACGGGATGTCCAGCCCAAGCCGGGCGCAGCGGGGTAACGATGTCGCGCTCATGGAACTCTCCCTGCTCCGAGAAAAGCCGCCGCCTCAGAATCCGCTTTCCCTCACACCCAATGCCGCCAGCCGCCGCCAGGCGAGCCCCAGGATCGACTGCCCACTGCCGTCCAGTACGACCATGCCGCGCTGCGGCTGCGCCAGGGCCCACGGGGCATCGCGCAGGCTCAGGCGCACACCGTACTGCGCCTGGACCGGTTCGGCGCGCTGCTGGGCATCGCGGCGCACGGCAATCGGGCCATGATGATCGGAGCTCAACGCCTCCAGTTCGACGAAGACCGCGCCGTTGGCGTCCACTTCATCGAGCTGCACCGGCACGGCCGGGCGGGCCGGGTCGTCGGCGATGAAACGCCCCTGCGCACCGCTCTGCACACGCCACAGGTCGGCCTCCGCCAGATAACCGCGCAGGCGCAGGCCTGGCTCCACCACACGCACCAGCACATCGGCAGGCTTCAACCATCGGCCCGGGCTCAGGTCGGGCAGCAGGTCGCGGATGACCCCGGCCTGCGGTGCGCGCAGTAGCAGGCGCTCGCGTTGGGCAGCGAGGCCCCGGTACTGGGCCACCGACTCCGCCAGCCGTTGTTCGAGAATGCCGACATCGGCAGCCGTCTCGCTACGGCCCGCCTGGCGGCGCAACTGCAACTGCAGCAGATCGATCTCGCGGCGCACGATGAGCTGTCTGGCATCGAGGTCCGGTGAAGTCAGTTCCAGCAGCAACTCGCCCTGCTCCACCGTCTGGCCATCGCGCACCAGCAGTCGCCCGACCCGGGCAGCCGCCGGTGCATGCAGCGCCACGGCACGCGTCGCCTCCAGCTGCGCCGGCACTTCCACGGCACTGCGCCAGGGCACGATCAGCAGCGCCAGCAGAGCCAGCAGCGCCAGGCCAAGCCCGACGACCTTGCGCGGTGCAGCCTGCTCGCGGCGCTGCCACCATTCCTGCAGCTCCCGCCAGATCGGCAGGCCGATGAACCAGACCAGCTCCACCAGCATCAGGAAGATGCCCAGCAGCTTGAAGAACAGGTGGTAGACCGCCAGGGCGATACCGAAGAACAGCACCGCGCGCCAGATCCACGAGCCGTACCCCCAGATCAGCAGACGCCGGCGCAACGGTAAGGGCCAGGGTTCAGGCATGGGTTCGCCGTAGCCGAACAGCGCCTCGCGCAACCGCCAGCGACACAGGGCGAAAGCCCGCGCCTGGAGGTTCTCCACGCCGAGCAGATCGGTGAGCAGGAAGTAGCCGTCAAAACGCATGAACGGATTGAGGTTCACCAGCACCGTGGTGATCCAGGTGGCGCTGGCCAGCATGAAGGCCGAAGTACGCAGCGGCCCGTCCGGCAGCAGCGACCAGGCCAGCAGCGCAAGCACTGCCAGCACCAGTTCGGCCAGCACGCCACCGGCGCCGATCAACAGTCGTGAGCGTCGGTCGCTGACGCGCCAGGCGTCGCTGACGTCGGTGTAGAACATCGGCAGCATCACCATGAACGCCACACCCATGCTCTGCACCCGGCAACCGGCCCGCTTGGCCATGAAGGCATGGCCGAACTCGTGGCAGAGCTTGGCGAAGGTCAGCGAAACACCGAAGGCCAGCGCCCCGCCCAGGCTGAACAGATGCGGGAAGGTCGCCAGGAAGCGCTGCCAGTCCCGCGCCACCAGGAACAGCCCGAGGGCGAACACCAGCGGCAAGCCCCAGCGCAGTATCCACCCGCCGTTGCGCTGCAGGACCGGCCAGGCGCGATTGAGAAAGGCATCCGGGCGCCACAGCGGAATCCGGAAGAACAGGTACTGGTGCAGCACCTTCTGCCACAGGCTGCGCTTTTGCAGCTGCGCCTTCTGCCCGTAGCTGGCGCGTTGTTCGGCGTCCACGGCGGCGATCAGGTCATGCCCGCGCAGGAAGCGCAGGAACTCCTCCAGCTCCTGCGCCCCCAGGGTCTCGCCGGTTTCTCCATTGGCCGCCCCCAACACCCGCTGCGGGTCGCCCAGCGCCCAGTGGCGCAACAGCCGCACCGCAGCGCCACCGAGTTTGAAGTAGCGCCCGCGCAACGGATCGGCCAGCGTCCATTGCGGTGCCCCGTCCAGCGCAGGTGCGGCCGGCGACAGCTGCAGGTCCGGTCGCAGCGCCGGCAGCATCACAGGCCCAGGCTCTGACGCGCAGCCGCCAGCGGCCGGCGCAACAGGTAATAAGCCAGCGGGGCGCGATCGCCATACAGCTTGGCGGTGCCACGCAGGCCGATGCGCGGGGGCGTCTCGTCGAACGCCGCGTCGAGTCGATACGCCAGCTGCCCGGCGGCAGTGGTCTGGGCCTCGTAGGCCGCGCGCTGCAGGCGAGCGTCATGGCGGCGCAGCGGATCGCTATCGAGCAGCAGCACGACTTCCGAACCTGGCTCGAGGACGATGGCGTCCCCCACCGCCAGGTCGATGCGCAGCTCCGCCTGGTGCGGGTCCGCCAGATCCATCAGGCGCTCGCCGGTCTGCACCGGCTTGCCGGTCCAGCGTTCAGCGTCGGCAAACACCGCAATGCCGTCACGCGGCGCCCGCACTTCGGCACGGGCCAACAGGTCGCGGGCATAGTCACGCTCGGCGCGTTTCTGCTCCACCCGTGCGGCCAGCAGATCGACCTTGGCGCCGGACTCGGCATCGGAGAAAGCACGTTGGGAGTTGGCCTTCAGCTCGGCTTCGGCCACGCCGAGGGAGCGTTCGGCAACATCGGCCTGGGCTTGCAACGTGGTGGCGTCGAAGCGCACCAGCAGGTCGCCGGACTTCACCGCCTGGTTGGGTTTGACCAGCACCTGCTGGATCACGCCATCCAGCGGCGCAGCGATCACCTGGCCATCCAGCGGCACCACTTCGGCCGGCGCCAGCACTGACTGGCGCACGGGCACAAGCAGCAGCAGGCAGAGCACTGCGGCAATCGCCAGCAGCTTCTTCTTTGGCCAGCGCAGCCGCCAGGGCTTGCGCGGCTGCAGGGCCGTCCAGGCATGCGCGTACGCATCGCCCAACTGCACCAGCAACGCCTGCTCTGCCTCGCTCCACGACTGCTCGCGGGCCAGCCAGAGGCCACCGAAGACTGCGCCCTGACGATCAGCCAGCGGCAACCAGAAGACCTCGCCGGCGGAGAGTTCCTGCCAATCGATCTGCTGCTGTGCGCCCAGCTGCTGGAAGTCCACGCGCTGCGCCTTGCCCAGCGCATCGTGCTGGTGCAACTGGCCGCAAGCCTGCTCGACGAAAGCCACGAAGGGAGCGTTGGGCTCCACCACGCTGATGCCGGTGAGTGCCCGGACCTTGCCCGCGATCAGCAGCGCCGCATGGCGGTAACCGAACAGCGCCTGGGCGTCGTTGACCATGTGATACGCCAGCTGCTCCACCGTCGAGCAAGCCCGCGCCTGCCGCTCCAGAGCGAGAAACTGCGCGAAGACCCGCTCGGCCAGACCGACCTGCGGGGCGTTCATGGCGTCTCCGCGAAGCGCGCGGTGCCACTCATGCCAGCCAGCAAGCCCTTGGCGTCCCCCGGCAGCGAAGCGATCAGCGGAAGCATCTGGCTGCCCTCGTCGATCCGCGCGCCCAGGCGTTTGACTTCTACCTGCAGCGGCTGGCCGGTCTCATCGGGCACGAAGGTGAAGGACTGTCCCACTTTCAACCGGGACACCCAGCGCGAAGGCACCAGCAGGCGGATTTCCAGGCTGCGGTTGTCGACGATTTCCAGCAGCGGCGCGCCGCCGGAAACGCTCTCGAAGGGCTGCGCCTTGCGCTGCACGACCTGGCCGTCGAAGGGCGCAACCACCGCACAGCGGCCGACCTGGACCTTGTAGACCTGAGCCTGCGCCTGGGCTTCGGAGAGCTTGGCTTCGGCCAGTGCGACCTCGAAGCGCCCCACGGAGTTGAGCGCCGCCAGCTGGCGGTTGTGACCCAGCTGTTCGCTGGCCGCCTTGGCGCCAGCCTGGGCGGCGTTGAGCTGGGCCTGATAGGCCGAGCAGTCGAAGCGCACCAGCACATCGCCCTTGCGGAAGGACTGCCCATCGGCGAACGGCATTTCCAGGATGCGCCCGGACAGCTCGCTCGACAGCATCGCCTGGTCCCGCGCCCGCAGGATGCCGCGGACATCGCCCGAACCAGCGGAGGACGGCGGGCTCGACAGCAAGGGGTCGTCCTGAGCGGGGTCCGCGGCATAGGCCGCTCCCGCCACGCACAGCGACACCCCAAAACCCAGCCAGATCCCTTTATGCATTGTCAGCTCTCCCTGCAGATCGGCGGAGTCTACGGTACTCCGCAAGCGGCGGATATTGGCCGCAGCAGAATTCCTCCGTAGGCTTGGCTGCCGGTCGGCGCCGGCGAAAACCCGGCTCAACGCGGCAACCGCTCTAGGCCGGGCCCATCGGACAGACCTCAAGGACGACAGGCAAATGGATGCAGCCAAGCTCGATTACCAGCGACTCCACAGCGAAGGTTACGCCCTGCTGCGCCAGGCGATCCCGCGCGCCCTGCTGGAGGAGCTGCGCGCGGCTTTCGATGCCAACGTCCTGCCCTCGGATCGCTGGCCCGTGCCCCGTGGCGTGGACTGGCGCCACGCGCAGATCGACCTGGAGCCCTGCGCCCAAGCGGCTTGTCGACTGCCGCCGCTGCTGGAAGCAGCCGGCGCGTTGATCGGCGAGCGATTCTTCCTCGCCCAGGCAGAGGGACGTGAACCCCTGCCCGGAGGCGGCCATCAGCAACTGCACCGCGATCTGTCTGCCCGGCGTCCGGGGGACATGGTCAGCGCCCTCGCCTTCCTCGATGACTTCTCGCCAGAAAACGGAGCCACCCGCCTCGCCCCCGGCAGCCATCGGCACGCCCCTGGCCAGCCACCCTTCGACTTCCTTGACGAGTCCCACTCCCTGCAGTTGAGCGGCCGGGCCGGCGACATCCTGGTGTTCGACGTCGACCTCGTGCACGCCGGCAGTCTGAACAGCAGCGGCGCGCGGCGCCGCACGCTCCTGATCAGCTACCGGGCCGAGCCTCTCTATGCAGCGCACCTGGAGACTTTGGGCCTGCGCAATGTGCGAATGGACACCGCCGAGCGTTTCGATCCGCCGCAGTCGTGCTGAGCGCTACGCCGACTAGCCGGCAACCGCAGCGGACTTCTCCCCCAGCCGCTGGACGAACCGCTGCAGATCGATGATCGCGCGACGATGGGTGCCGGCGCCGATGACGCCCGCCTCGTCGCGGCACTCGACCCGGAACACCAGCGACTTTCCATCGATGGCAATGAGCTCCACCGCCGCCGTCACCTTCAGCCCCACCGGCGTGGCAGCGATGTGGCTGACATCCACCTGGGTGCCCACCGTGCGCTGCTCAGGTGTGAGGAAGGGCCGCAGCCCTTCGATGCAGGTCTGCTCGATGAAGCCGATCATCATGGCGGTGGCGAACACCGGCGGCATGTCGGCAAAGCCAGGCCAGTCGGTCGCCACCTGGGGCACCGTGTGCCGCTGCGCCACGATCAGGGTTTCATTGTGAGTCAGTCCAACGGCAAGCACTGGCGGGTTCATACGCGTCCGATCCTCATGTTGATGGGCCAACTGACCCGGTGCCGCGCAGTGGGATCGCCCCAGCGCTCGGCCATGTCGGCTGCGAAGTCATGCAGCAGGTCTTCGCGCCCGGCCTCGCGGGCGCTGCGCACCGCCGACCAGGTGGAGACGTAACCGAGGAACTCCCCTAGGTTCCACTCCAGGCGAATGGCGATCTCCGGGCCGGGAAACTCGGCGAAGGGGAAGTCGAGGGTGGCGTAGCCGCTGTCCACCAGCTTGCGTTCAGCCGGCCAGTAGGGGCCGATCTCCTTCCAGTAGAACTGCTCGAAGCGCTCGCCCAGCGCCCCCTCCAGCCGGAGCACGCCATAGCTGATCAGCGCCAGGATCGCGCTGGGCTCGGCGACCCGCCGCACTTCGGCGTAGAACCTCGGCAGATCGAACCAGTGCGCGGCCTGCGCGGCGGTGATCAGGCTGGCGCTGCGGCTGAGCAGCGGCAGGTCCTCGGCCGGGGCACAGGCGTAGTTGACGTTCTCCTGCGGCGCGGTATGGGCGATCTGGTCCGCACTGGGATCGAAGCCGACCACTGCATTGAAGTGCTCGGCCAGTTGCCGGGTCAGTTGGCCGCTGCCGCAACCGACATCGACCGCGAGCACCCGGTCGGGTGCCATCGCTGCCAGATGGGCGGCCAGCTCGACGGGATATTCGGGACGGAAGCGCGCGTAGGCCTGCCCACCCTGGTCGAACCAGTTACGCAGGTCGCTCGACGGGTTACTCATGGCTGGTGGCTCCTGTCTTCAGGGCTTGCTTGGCGTGGCTCAGACGCTCGGAGAAGCCCTGTGCTTCCAGGGCGCGTGCGGCGTCTTCCAGCACGCGACGCAGCGGATGGCCGATCTCGGTTTCCAGCTGCTCGATGGCTTCGAAGGTCGCCGCCCAGTGGGTGTTGAGCTTGCTCACCAGCTTCTTCCCTACCGGCGTCAGTTGCAGCACGCTCTTGCGGCCGTCTTCGGCGCGCTGGCGGGTGATCACACCGTCGGTTTCCATCTGGCCGACGGTCTGGCTGATGGCGCCCTGGGTCAGGTGGGTACGCGCGGTGATCTCGGTGACCGTCTGCGCCCCGGAACGGATGGCGCGCAGCACCGGCGTGTAGCGGGCCCGGTAGTTCATACCCATCTGCTGGTAATGCTCCTCGGCGCCCAGCTCTACCAGTTCCGAGACGTAGCGCAGCAGTTCACCCAGGCCGGGTTCGTTCTTTCTGTTCATCGCAGCCCTCTCCATCGAGGGCTTCAAATTACATTAGCGCTAATGCAAATGGCAAGCCGGTACGCAGATGAAAGCGGCAGGACCGGCCAGAGCTTGCGCCCTGCCCGGTCCATTGCGCGGTCAGACCTGAGCCATGCCGCCGTCGACGAACAGTTCGATGCCGTTGATGAAGCTGGCGGACTCCGAAGCCAGGAAGGCCACCGCCTTGCCGATCTCCCGCGGCTCGCCCAGGCGGCCCAGCGGCACCTGGCTGGCCAGCGCGTCGAACAGGCCCTGGCGTGCCTCCTCGGGCACCAGGTCGCCCAGGCCGGGAGTGCGCACCGGGCCGGGGCTGACGACGTTGACGCGGATGCCACGGTCCTTGAGGTCAAGTGCCCAGGAGCGGGCGAAGTTGCGCACGGCGGCCTTGCTGGCGCTGTAGACGCTGAAGTTGGCGGTGCCCTGGATCGAGGTGGTGGATGAGGTAAGGATTACCGACGCACCGTCGGTCAGCAGCGGCAGCGCCTTCTGCACGGTGAACAGCACGCCGCGCACGTTGGTGCCGAAGATGCGGTCGAAGTGCTCCTCGGTGATCGCCCCCAGCGGCAGCATGTCGCCGCCGCCGGCGTTGGCGAAGAGGATGTCCAGGCGACCGGCGGACTTGGCGATCTGCGCATACACCGCATCGAGATCGGCGAGCACCGAGGCGTCGGCACGGATGGCCGTGGCGGCCGGGCCGATGGCTTCCACGGCGGCGTCCAGTTCGGCCTGGCGGCGGCCGGTGATGAACACCCGGGCGCCTTGCGCGGCAAGCTCCTGGGCGGCCCCGAGGCCGATGCCAGTGCTGCCGCCGGTGACCAGTGCAACTTTTCCAGTGAGGGACTTGTTCATGATGAGCTCCTGAGATTCGCGGTTGAGGGTTCTGCCTCGCAGCCTGCGTCTGTCGCGGTTTTGCGGTGAGGCATGGCGCTACTCTAGGGCCCGTCGATTGATGGAAAAAGCGCATACAATGGAATGACTATCCATATCCATGGATAATCAGATGATCCCTTCAGAGGAATTTCCATGGATCAGCTCCAGGCCATCCGCGCCTTCGCCCGCGTCGTGGAGGCCGGCAACTTCACCCGCGCCGCCGACTCGCTGGACATGCCCAACGCCACCCTGAGCAAGCTGGTGCAGGAGCTGGAAGCGCACCTGGGCGTGCGCCTGCTGCAGCGAACCACGCGGCGCGTCACGGTAACGCCGGAAGGCCAGGACTATTACGCCAAGGCCACCCGCGTGCTGCGCGACCTGGAAGACATCGACTCGACCTTCAACATCGCCCGCAGCAAGCCACGCGGCCACCTGCGCATCGACGTTGGCGGCTCCACCGCGCGGGACGTGCTGGTGCCGCTGCTGCCGGACTTTCTCGCGCGCTATCCGGACATCCGCATCGACCTGGGCGTGTCCGACCGCTCGGTGGACCTGATCGGCGACAACGTCGATTGCGTGATCCGCGGCGGCGCGCTGGACGCCTCGTCACTGGTGGCGCGCGGTATCGGCCAGGCAACCATGGTCACCTGCGCCTCACCCGAATACCTGCGCCACAACGGCATCCCCGCCTACCCCGAGGAACTGCGCAACGGCCATCGGCTGGTCAGCTACCTGTCGCCGCAGAACGGCCGGGCGGTGCCCTTCCGCTTCGAGCGCGACGGCGAACGCAGCGAGCTGAAGCTCGAACACCGCATAGGCGTCAACGAAAGCAACGCGCACCTGGCCGCCTGCGTGGCCGGCCTGGGTATCGTCCAGACCTTCTCCTACGCCGCCGGCGCCGCCCTGCGTGATGGCTCGCTGGTGGAGATTCTTGCGGACTGGCGCCCGGCGCCCTACCCCTTCCACGTCGTCTACCCGCACAACCGCTACGTCACGCACCGCCTGCGGGTGTTCATCGACTGGCTGGTCGGGTGCTTCCCGACGAAGGTCGCCGGCTGAGTCCTCAGGGCTGCTTGTCCGCTAGCGCCTCAAGCAGCTCGGCCGAAGGCACGAAGAACAGGCTGCCGGTCACCGCCTTGCTGTAGTCCAGCAGGCGGTCGTAGTTGCCGGCCGGGCGGCCGACGAACATGTTTTCCAGCATCTCCTCCACCGGCGCCGGCGAGCGCGCGTAACCGATGAAGTAGGTACCGAACTCCCCGGCTCCGGGCCGGCCGAACGGCATGTTGTCGCGCAGGATCTTCACCTCCTGGCCGTCCTTCTCCAGGGTGGTCAGCGAGCTGTGCGAGCAGCTGGGCTTCACATCGTCGCCCAGCTCGATGTCGGCCAGCTTGGTGCGCCCGATGATGCGTTCCTGGGCTTCGGTGGAGAGCTGGTTCCAGCCGGTCATGTCATGCAGGTACTTCTGCACCAGCACATAACTGCCGCCGGCGAAGCCCGCGTCCTCGTCGCCGATCAGGGTGAAATGCGCGACCTCGCGGCCTTCCGGATTCTCGGTGCCATCGACGAAACCGATGATGCTGCGCATGTCGAAGTAGCGGAAGCCCTGCACCTCGTCGACCACCGTGACCGCATCGCCCAGGCGCCCCACGAGTTGCGCCGCCAGCTCGAAGCACAGGTCCATCTGCTCGGCGCGGATGTGCAGCAGCAGGTCGCCCGGCGTGGACACCGCGACCCGCTCGCCGCTGCCGATCTCGCGGAAGGCATGCAGGGACGCCGGGCGTGGAGCGCCGAACAGCGCATCCCAGGCCGCCGAACCGAAGCCCACCACGCAGGACAGGTTGCCCGTCGGTACACGCTTGCCGACCGAGCGCACCAGCGCGGAAACGTCTTCGCAGAGTGCGCGCACCGGGCTCCAGTCCTTGCCCGGCGTCAGGGTGGCGACGAGGAAGATCGCGCTGCGGGTGATCGGGCTATCGACGGATTGGGGTTCGGGGGATTCGTTGAGCATGGTTTCCATTCGCCGCCAGTGGAATCAGGGGGATGAGATTATCAAAGCAGCCCGCTCGCAGCGTTGACAATGCGGGTTGCAAAAACAAAGGGCCGGTCTTTCGGGCCGGCCCTTCGTTCAAACGGATGCAGCGTCGCTCCCTAGCGCATCGCCGCCAGCTTGATGCCAAAACCAAGCAGGCAGGCGCCGGCCAGGCGCTCCAGCAGATTGGCTACCCGCGGGTTGGCGCGCATGCGCTCGGCCAGCTTGTGGGTCAGCAGCACAGCCACCAGCCCATAGAGGAAGGTCACCACCGCCACGGTCGCCGCCATGAAGGCGAAGGTCACCAGCCCCTGGTGCTTCACCGGATCGACGAACAGTGGCAGGAAGGCCATGTAGAACACGATGGCCTTGGGGTTGAGCAAGGTGATCAGCATCGTCTGGCGCAGGTAGTGACCGTTGTCCATGCGGCTCTGCCGCGGCGCATCACTTGGCTTGCTCATCAGCATGCGCAGGCCCAGCCAGGCCAGGTACCCCGCGCCGAGCCATTGCACCGCGTGGAAGGCCGCCGGGTAAGTCGCGAGCAGCGTCGCCACGCCCGCCACCGCCATCCACAGCAACACCTGGTCGCCGAGGATCACCCCGCAGGTCGCCGCGAGGCCTGCCTTCACACCGCCCTTGCCGGTCGCGGTGATCAACGCGAAATTGCCCGGACCGGGAATTGCCAGGAGCACCACGAAGGCAATCAGGAAGGCGCCGTAATCGGTCACTCCGAACATGGGGGAAGCTCCAGGGCAGGACAAGGCGAGACTTTAAGCGTGCAAGTCTATCACCCAGGGTTGCATGGGGCGCCCTTCGCACCATCGCCCGGCTGCTGCAGGGCGATGGCAGCTTTCGGCTGCGGACCCAGCAGGTCGACGCAACAGCGCACTCAAGGCAAAGGCTTCGGCGCTCCGTGCACGCCAGGGGCCGGCCGCTCAGCCTTTCGGCGCCTGCAATTGCCCTACGGCACCGAGGAAGATCTTCAGGGTCGCCTCCACCACCACACCGATCGGCGCCGAGTAGCGGCTGCGCACCCAGGCCGCGGCGGCATGGATGGCGGAGCCGGCCAGGGCCGCCCCGACCAGGGCCATCTCACGCGGATCATGGGAAGTGATCGGCACGCCCGCGCGCTCGAGGTACTCCATCATCAGCTCGGCGAACTCGCCCATGTGACGGCTGTACAGCTCGTCGACCCGCGGGCTGACACCCAGCACTTCGCGGTGGGTCACCTGGGCGAACTGGGGATTGGTCATGGCTTCGAAGAAGCAGGTCAGGCCCGCACGCAGGCGTGGCTCGACACCGCCCTCCGCCGCGTCCAGCACCTGGCTCAGGCGCTCCCGGTAATCGCCCATGAGCTGCTCGTAGCAGGCCACCAGCAGGTCCTCCATGGTCGCGAAGGACTCATAGAAGTAGCGGTTGGTCAGGCCCGTCGCCGCCGTGAGGGTGCGCATGGTGGTGGCGTGGTAGCCCACGGTACCGAACAGCTCGATACCGGCCTCGATGAAGCGCTGCCGCCGCTGGGCGGCTCGCTCGGCCACTGCCACACCGGAATAGGTGCGCTCCGCCGACGCATCGGCGGGGGAAGGTAATTCACTCATGGCGAAATCTTACTCCTTGACAACAAGCGTTGTCACACTCCAGAGTTAATTGACAACAATCGTTGTCACAACCGTTCGTTGTCACGGCCATTCGTTGTCACAACCAGGGTGCAACTCGATGACTACAACAAAAAACCACTGTCTTGCTTCCGTTGACGTTCTGATCATCGGTGCCGGCATCTCCGGCATCGGCGCCGCCTACCACCTGCAGAAGGACTGCCCGACCCTCTCCTACACCATCGTCGAGGCGCGCGCCGACCTGGGCGGTACCTGGGACCTGTTCCGCTATCCGGGCATCCGCTCCGACTCCGACCTCTTCACCTTCGGCTATGGCTTCAAACCGTGGAAGGAGAACAAGGCTATCGCCGACGGTGCCTCGATCAAGGCCTACATCGCCGAAACCGCCAGGGAGAACGGCATCGACAGGAACATCCGCTTCCAGCACCGGGTGACCGACACCGACTGGTCGAGCGAACGCCAGCGCTGGCAGGTCACGATCCGCCGCGAAGACACCCAGGAAACACAGGTCATCGAGGCGCGCTGGATCTTCACTGCCGCCGGCTACTACCGCTACGACCAGGGCTTCGCTCCCGACTTCCAGGGCCAGGACGAATTCCGGGGGCAGATTGTGCACCCCCAGCACTGGCCGGAGAATCTCGACTACCGCGGCAAGCGCGTGGTCGTCATCGGCAGCGGCGCCACCGCGGTGACCCTGATTCCCTCGATGGCAGACGAGGCCGCGCACATCACCATGCTGCAGCGCACACCGACCTACGTGCTGCCGGTGCCCGCACAGGACCCGATCGCACGCCGGCTGCGCCCGTGGCTGGGCGTCGACCTGGCGTTCACCCTGACGCGCCGTTTCAACATCGCCAAGCAGCGCTGGGTCTACGCCTTCTGCCAGCGCTTCCCGAACAAGGCGCGCGAGATCATCCACAAGCTGAACACGCGGATGCTCCCCGAAGGCTACCCGGTGGACGTTCACTTCAACCCACCCTACAACCCCTGGGATCAGCGCATGTGCGCAGTGCCCGGCGGCGACCTGTTCCGGGTGATTTCCTCGGGCAAGGCGTCCATCGTCACCGACCACATCGAGCGCTTCACCGCGACGGGCATCCAGCTTCGCTCCGGTGAGCATCTCGAAGCTGACCTGATCGTCACCGCCACCGGCCTCAACCTGCAGCCGTTGGGCGGCATCCAGCCGAAGATCGACGGTCAGCCGGTGCCGCTGTCGCAGTGCGTCACCTACAAGGGCATGCTGCTCAGCGGCATCCCCAACTTCGCCATCGCAATCGGCTACACCTCCTCGTCCTGGACACTGAAGATCGGCCTGCTGTGCGAGCACTTCACCCGGCTGCTCGGCTACATGCACAAGCGCGGGTATGAGGTCTGCACCCCTAGGGCCGACCCGTCGATGAAGACCGAGCCGCTGCTGAACTTCGGTGCCGGCTACGTCCAGCGCTCCCTCGACAAGCTGCCCCGGCAGGGCAGCACGCAGCCCTGGTCCATGTCCTGGAACTACGCCGCCGACGTGAAGGTATTCCGCAAGGGCCGCATCGACGACCCGGCCCTGGAGTTCGTCTCCGCCAAGGCAGGAGGAGCCCGCGCATGAGCCTGGCCCTGCACGAAGAACGCTTCGCCACACTGCCCAACGGCCTGCGCCTGTGCTACTCGGAACACGGCAGCGAAGCCGCGCCGGCGCTGGTGCTGATCGCCGGGCTCGGCCTGCAGATGGTCTACTGGCCCGCCGCGCTGATCGACCGACTGGTGGAGAGCGGGCTGCGGGTGATCTGCTTCGACAACCGTGACGCCGGGCGCTCCGGCCGCAGCTCGACGCCTCATCCGAGCCAGCTCCAGCAGTTGCGCGGCAAGGCGCCGGACGCCTGCTACGGCCTGGAACAGATGGCCGACGACACCGCCCAGTTGCTCGAGCACCTGAATATCGGCGCCGCCCACCTGGTCGGCATGTCCATGGGCGGGATGATTGCCCAGACCCTCGCCTACCGCCATCCCGGCCGGGTGAAGTCGCTGGTGTCGATCTTCTCGACCACGGGCAACCGCCGCGTCGGGCAGCCTGCGTACTCGACGCTCTGGCGCCTGTCGCGGGCCAAGGCGCCGAAGTCGCGGGACGAAGCCATAGCCAGCTACAGCGCCATGATGAGCCACATCGGCGATGCCAACGCGCCGGATGCCCTGGCCCAGTGGCAGGACTACTCCGCGCTGGCCTGGGTGCGCAACGGCGAACGCGCCGACGCCAGGGCGCTGTTCCGGCAGATCGGCGCGATCCTGCGCTCCGGCGACCGCACGGCCCAGCTGAAAACCATCAGCGCGCCCAGCTTGGTGCTGCACGGCGACCTCGACCGGATGGTCCACCCCAGCGGCGGCGAAGCCACCGCCCGGGCGATTCCCCGCGCGACTCACCAGGTAATCCGCGGCATGCGCCACCAGATCGACTCGTTCCAGGCGCATCAGCTCTCGCGCCTGATCGCCGACCACATCCAGCGCACTCAGGACAACTCTCATGAAGCTCGATAATCAGGTTGCCGTACTCACCGGGGCAGCCAGCGGCATCGGTCGCGCACTCGCCGAGCAACTCGCCGCGAAAGGCTGCCACCTGGCCCTGGTCGACCGCGACGAAGCCGGCCTGCGCGAGACCCTCGCCCGCCTCCCGCGCACCGGCCGCCACGTCAGCCTGCATGTGCTCGACCTGGCGCAACGGGATGCTGTTCGACAGCTCCCGGAGCAGGTGCTGCAGGAACACCCGACGGTCCACCTGGTAATCAACAACGCCGGTGTAGCCGTCGGCGGCAGCTTCGACCGGGTGAGCGAGGAAGACTTCGACTGGCTCATGGCGATCAACTTCCACGCCGTCGTCGACATCACCCGCGGCTTCCTCCCGGTACTTCAGCGCAACGGCGCGCCCGGCAAGTTCGTCAATGTCTCCAGCCTCTATGGTCTGGTCTCCCCGCCCGGCCAGGCCGCCTACAGTGCGAGCAAGTTCGCCGTGCGCGGTTTCAGCAATTCCCTGCGTCACGAACTGCGCGGCAGCAACGTGGACATGATGGTCGTCCATCCGGGCGGCATCGCCACCTCCATCGCCACCAATGCCAAGGCGCCGAAGGACATCGACCCGGCCGAGGTCGAGCGCCAGCGCAAGGAGATGAACCGCCTGCTGCGCATGCCACCGCCCAAGGCCGCCGGCATCATCCTCAACGGCATCGAGAAGGACCGCGCGCGGGTCATCGTCGGCATGGATGCGCTGATCCTCTCGCTCATCGAGCGGCTGGTGCCGGTGAACTACTGGGGCATCATCGAGCGGCTGATGAACCAGCGCAGCAGGACGAAGTAGAACCCATCCCCTGCAGGCAGAACCCGAGGCCAGCCCTGCTGGCCTCTTTGCTCCGCACCGAATCCGACGCGTGCGGCGTTCGCTGCGCCGGTCAGGGAGGAGCCGGGAGGCGAATAGAGCAGGAGCATCGAGCCTGAACCGGCACCAGCCTGCGGCGATCCGCCGGCGCGCCGGGTATGATCGGGTTTCCCCAAACTTCAGCGAGCCCCCGAACGTGAGCAGCACCCTTCCCTTCGGCACAGGCGATGCCTCCTACCAGGCCGCTGGCGGCATCGACGGCCTGCGCCGCCTGGTCGATGACTTCTACCGGTTGATGGATGAACTCCCGGAAGCGGCCAACCTGCGCCGCATGCACCCGCAAAGCCTGGAGCAGTCCCGCGACAAACTGGCCTGCTTCCTCAGTGGCTGGCTGGGCGGCCCAAGGCTGTTCAGTGAAAAATATGGTTCGATCTCCATCCCGTCCTTCCACGCCCAGTGGCCCGTCGACGAAGCTCTCAGCGCCGCCTGGCTGGGCTGCATGGAGCGCGCCATTGCCCTGCAGCCCTTCTCCCCGGAGTTCGCCGACTACCTGCTGACGCAACTGCGCGTGCCGGCGCACCGGGTGGTGCAGGCGAGCCAGGCGCGGCACAGCTGAGCCACCTCCGTCGCCTGCCCGGCCAGCCGCTTCAGAAACTGTACTTGACCGACAGCATCATGTTCCTCGGCTCGCCATACACGTTGCTTGGCACCGTGACGGAGGAACTCAGCGAGTTGTAGTACTTCTTGTCGAACGCATTGTTCAGGTTCAACTGTGCATCGATATGGGCGGTCGGCTTGAACCCCACCATGAAGTCCACCAGCGTGAAGGCGTCCTGTTCGACCATGTAGGTGGTGCCTTTGTTGTAGATGCGGTTCTGCCTGTAGAGGGAGCTACCGATGCGCCACTGGTCAAGCGCGCCGGGCAAGGTGTAGGTCGTGCTCATCTTGAACAGGTGTCGTGGTATGTCGGTATCGAACAGGCGCCCTTCGTTGGCCTTGTTCGCATCCTTGCGGTATTTGGCTTCGGTGAAGGTGTAACCGGCGCCCAGCTGCCAGTTGGGCGTGAGCTGACCTTGCAGTTCCAGTTCGATGCCTTTGCTGCGCACCTCGCCGGCCGCCTCGTAGCACGAGGTCGTGGGGTAGCTGGGGCAAAGGCTCTGGTCGGTGATGGCCTTGGCGCGGTTCTCCTGGTCCAGCTGGAAGATGGCGGCGGAAGCGTTCAGCGCACCATCGAAATACTCCCCCTTGATGCCCAGCTCGTAGTTCTTGCCGGTGATGGGTTCGATGACCGAGCCTGAAGTATCGAAGTAGCTCTGCGGCTTGAAGATGTCGGTGTAGCTGACGTAGACCGAGTGATGCGCGTCCAGGTCATAGACCAGGCCGGCGTACTTGGTGACGTGACGGTTGACCTTCAGCTCCGTCTCCGTGCCTTTGTAGGGCGCGCTGGTATCGTTTTCGTACCAGTCCAGGCGACTGCCCAGAATCAGCTTCAGCGGGTCGGCCAGGCTCAGTCGGGTGGTCGCGTAAACGCTGTTGAGCTTGGCGTTGGTGTTCTGCCAACCGTATTTGGTCTGGCTGGCAATCTTCGGGGTGTCGCCGTTCCAGTTGTAGATATCGATATTGCTGTGCAGCAGCACGTTTGGCGGCACATCACCATTGAACACCACGCGGCGATGGCTGGCGCCGAACACCAGTTCGTGGTCGCGGTCCATCAGGCGGAACGGGCCACTGGCGTAGGCATCGAAGCTGTTCTGGCTCTCCCGGTAATGGCCGGCGCCGACGTACTGGTCATAGGTCTGGGTGGCGGTGCGCCCGAGTATGTAGGTGCCCAGCATGTCCAGGTCGGCCCAGGTCCTGGTGGCCGACAGGTTGAGTTTCCAGCCATTGTCGAGGGCGTGTTCGAGGGCGGCATACGCGGAGGTGCTGGTCTTGTTCCAGTACTCCCAGTCATTGCTCAGCGAGGTGGAACGCGACAGCTTCAGGTCGCTGCCGTCAAAGCCCACGGGCAGGCCGGTCCAGCCGTTGCCGTTGTAGTCGTCCTGCTGGCGCGACGCGCTGACTGTCAGGGTGGTGCTGTCGTTCAGATCGGCTTCCACGATTCCGTAGAACAGGTTGCGCTCGTTATCCAATGAATCGCGGAAGCTGCCCTGGGTCTGGTAGGCGGTGACCAGCCGGCCGCGCACGGCACCGTTGTCGGTCAGCGGGCCGGACACGTCGAGGTCGGTGCGGTAGCGGTCCCAGGTGCCGGCGCTGCCCTGGATGCTGGCCTGGAAGGTTGGCGTAGGACGCTTGCGAATCAGGTTGATGGCCGCGGCCGGGTTTCCGGCACCCTGCATCAGGCCGGTGGCACCGCGCACCACTTCCACCCGGTCGTACATGGCCATGTCTGCGGACAGCAGGTCCTGGGACAGCTGGGAACTGTCGAGGCTGGTGGGCAGGCCGTCGTACATGATGTTGTCGAGGGCAAAACCGCGGGCGTAGTAGGTGGAGCGCTCCGGTCCCGTGCGCCGGATGACCATGCCCGGGGTGTTCTGTACAACGTCATTGAGGTCGGCCAGGGCCTGGTCGTCGATGCGCTGGCGAGTCATCACCGTCACCGACTGCGGCGTTTCGCGCAGCGACGACGGCAGCTTGGTGGCGGTGCTGGTGCTGCCGGTGGTGTAGGAGCCGGTGTGTTCGGTGGTTTCTCCCAGGCCCTGGCCGATCACCGAAGTGGCGTCCATCTCCAGCGCGCCTTCGGTGGACGCGGCCACCAGGGTAAAGCGGCCATCACTTTCCCGCACGGCGCGAATGCCCGTTCCGGCAAGCAGGGTGCGCAACCCCTCTTCCACCGGGAAGCGGCCGTCCAGGCCCGTGCTGTTCAGGCCGCGGGTCAAGCGCGAATCGAACGACAGCACGATCCCCGACTCGGCAGCAAAGCGCGTCAGCACCTGACCAAGTTCACCCGCAGCAATCTGGTAGCGCTGTGCGGCGCCGGTATCGGCCAGCGCCGGCAGGGGCGCCAGCAAGGCGGAACAGAGGATGGCCAGCCGCACACGAGCGCGCAGAGGGTGCAGGGAATTTGCCGGGGGGAAATGCGGGGAATTCATCGTCGTCCTTCTCTCATGGTCACCGACCGTATGAATCGGCCGTCTTTCATGGGTCGAACGAAGATGCGAATTGATATCACCCCACATGAATTATTTCTTGTCGATCAGGCCGGCACGACCGTGATCCAGAAGCGTGTGCGACGCTCCACGCGCACCGGCAAGGCGCTGGCCAGCGCACGAAAAGTCTGTTCAGTGTCGTCCAGCTCGAAGGTGCCGCTCAGGCGCAAGTCCGCAACCTGCGGGTCGCAGCGCAGCAGGCCGGGCCGGTAGCGCCCCAGGTCGGCCAGGAAGTCGGCCAGGCGCTGGTCGTTGGCGATCAGCAGCCCGCGAGACCAGGCATCCGCTGCGTAATCCAGCCTCCGCGTGGAGACCACCTCGACGGCACCGAACCGACAGGCCCGCCCCTGATCCAGCGTGGTAACACCCGATGCGTACTTCGGCTGCACCTGCACCTGCCCGCTGTAGGCCTCTACCTGAGATACAGCATCGAACTGGCGCACCGAAAAACGCCCGCCCACGGCACGGACGTCGCCCTGCCCCGTTGTCACGCTAAGGCTCGAGCCGGCCAGGGCGTTCACCAGCACTTCACCGCTGCGCAAGGTCACCCGGCATTGCCCGTCGGCATAAGCGACGTCCAGGGCGCTCTGGGTATTGAGCAGCAACTGGCTGCCATCGGCGAGGGTGACCGGTAGCCGCTCGCCAATGGCACTGCGGTAATCGGCGAACAGCGCGCCCTGCTCGACCTCGCGGTACCCGGCCAGCCCGAGAGCGCCCGTCCCGAGGGCCAGCAGCATGCCTTTGAGTACGGTGCGACGGTTGCTGCGCCTATCCTCCCGCGCAAGGCCGAAGACACGTCCGCTGAAATCACCGGGCATCCCCTGCATGCGCCGCTGCAATCTCTCAGCCTGCTGCCAGGCCCAACCGTTGTGCGGGGATGCATTCAGCCAGCGCTGCCAGGCTTCGCGATCCGCGGCAACCGCGTCACCGCTGGCAAACAGGCTGAACCAGTCTGCCGCCTGTTCGATGGAATCCAGTTGCGCGGCGCTGATGCCGGCGCCGCTCACAAGCCGTGCTCCAGGCTGTAGAGCATGCAATGACGCGAGGCCTTGGCGATGTAGCGGTTCACCGTGACGAGCGACACGCCAAGAGTCTGGGCAATGCAGCGGTAGGTCATGCCGTCGAGCTGGGATAACAGGAAGGCCTGGCGCACCTTGTCGCCGAGCGCGGCAAGCATGGCGTCGAGTTCAACCAGGGTTTCCATGAGGATCAGCCGATCCTCGGCGGATATGTCCAGGGCTTCCGGCACCTCGGCCAGCGCCTGCAGCCACGCACGCTCCAGGCGCTGACGACGGAAGTGATCGATCATCAACCGGCGCGCGACCGTCGCCAGAAAGCTGCGTGGCTCACGCACCGCTTCGATGCGCCCCTGCCGGTCGGTACTGCCGAGCAGGCGGAGGAAGACGTCCTGAACCAGGTCAGCCGCCAGTTGGCTGCAATCCACACGACTGCGCAACCAGCCACGCAGCCAGCGATGCTGTTCCTTATAGAGGTCGCCGACCTCCAGCTGCCGGATCGGGCCCTGGCTCGTCATCACCAATCATCTTCCAGGCGCAAATGGGAATAATTATCATATCAACCCCATGGGAAGCTGGGCAATCTTCATGAATGCGCGGCAAGGTGTATTGCCGCGGTATTTATCTGGCTGATGTCTGCCAGGGGCCGATAGCTACCGCTGAACAAGGGCAGCGAACGGCCAATCGCGGATGTATGCGGGAGGAAGGATTGTGGCCGCTCCTTGCCTCCCGACCTGGTATGGCCGTCTAGGCACCAGGGAGAAGATGCCGGTACCCGGCAGCTCGGGTGAAATCGGCCAGGCGCCAAAGACTGCCGTTCGCACCCCATGTGCCATCGGGAGTGTCCGTCAGCTGTATCGAAGTCATCAGCATGCGTCCGTCATCCGGCTCTGCGCTTTCTTCGATTGCCTGGTGCAGGCCGAGCACGTAGTCCTTGCGCATCTGCTCATCGAGGACACCGGCAGGTACCTTGACCATGACGATGCAGGGAATGGCATGGGCATGCACGCCAAGGCCGCCACAGGTCCAGTCGGCAGCCCGAACCTCCTCGATGAGCACCCAGCACAGGCTGCGCTGCCGAGGATCGTTTCCTATGCGCTCATGAGCGATGGCTGTCTCGCTGACGCGAGTCAACAGTCGCGCTCGCTGCTGATCGCTGAATGCGCCGGTCGGTACCTTGATCAGGATGTTGGGCATGGCTGAAACCTTGACGATGGATTGAGGCGCTATTGAGCCTGGCGTCCGCCGCTGGCAAAAGTGTCCGATCTGCCCTCTTTCGAGCATAATCGGACAATGCACGATTTCACCATTGTGGTCATACCGGGAGCATTTGCCTCGAGCGTGGCCTCCACTCTGGACATACTCGCCACCGCAGTCAGCGTCGGCGAGCGGCACGGCCTGGCCGCGCCACGTTGGCGGATATGTGGCCCTCAACCCGGATCGGTGACGCTGGGGCATGGTCTGCAACTGCAGGTGGCCCCCATCGAGCATGACGCCCAGGACAACTCCTGCTGGGTCATACCGGGTATTGGCGTCAGTGACATCGACCTGCTTCAGCAGCGCCTCGAAGAGCCTTGGGCGAGCCCGTTGATCTCGGCGCTAAAGACTCACGTCGCAAACGGCAAGGAGATTGCCGCGTCATGCTCTGCCGTCTTCCTGCTGCATGCGGCAGGGCTACTGGACGGGCGACGGGTGACAACCTCCTGGTGGCTGGCGCCACACCTGCAGGAAATCGCTCCGGGCTGCCGTGTCGACCCGGACTTCATGGTGCTGGCCGATCCTCCCTTGACCACCGCGGGGGCCGCCTTCGCTCAAACAGACCTCATGCTGCATCTGCTACGGCGGCGCTTGTCGCCCGAAATCGCCAACTCCGTAAGCAAAGCTCTCCTGCTCGACCGCCGACAACTGCAGTCGCCATTCGTGATCCCCGCCATGCTGGTGCAGGGAAATGCCCTGGTCTCACGCCTGACCGCACAGATCGAGGACTCGCTGCCGGAGCTGCCCGGCGTCAAGGCACTTGCCGCGAGCGTCGGCATGTCCGAGCGGACCCTGTCGCGTCACGTCCACAAGGCGACGGGGCATTCCACTCGGCAACTCATCCAGCGAGTGCAGTTGAGCAGGGCCCGAGCGCTGCTCGAGTCTGGCGAATACTCCGTCGAAGCGGTCTCGGCGCAGGTCGGTTACCAGGACGCAACAGCTCTGCGGCGCTTGATGCGTCGATTCCTGAACGCGACACCACGGCAATTGCGCCAGGGCTGATCGAGCGGCTGCTTTAGCATTCCTGAACGCTCGCCATGGGTCGGCATTTGCCCACGTCGCAGGCAGAAATCCGCCAGGAACGGACGTTGCGAGTATTCGATCCATCGTCCCGACCGTGTGCGACGCTCGGTTACTTGGCAGCCAGATGCAATTCCAACGCCTCGCTTGCCCGCCGCGATGCGTCGGCACTGACCTGTTCGGCCAGCACCCGGATCAGCTGACGGAGCTGCTGCGGCGTAACCCCCGTGTTCATGGCGATACGGATATGGGCCTGCAGTTGTGGCGCTACGCCCTCCAGTGCAGAGAGCATCGCCACGGTGGCAATTTCCCGACTTTGCCAATCCAGGTTGTCACGCTCGAAGATGTCGCCGAAAAGATGCGTGCGCAGGTATTCATTGGCGACCGGCGCGAAGTCGAACAAAGCACCTTCCACCGGGGCGCCGGACAACCTGGTCTGGTTTGCGGTACCCGCCGCCAGAAGCTCATCCCCTTTGGGAATCGATTTGCCGGGTCCGCGCCCCGGTTGGTCCACGATTCCTTGCTGCTTGCGTGCCTGTACCACCTTCATCAACTCGCCCAGTGCATTCAGGCTTCTAGGAAAGCCTGCATAGGCGTACAGCTGGACCAGCACCTCGCGCGCCTCGCTGATGGTCAGCCCGGCATCCAGTCCCTGATTGATCGCACGGTTCAGACCAGCAATATCCCCCGCTGCCGCGAAGGCGGCGATGGGCACGATGCTTCGCTGGCGATCATCGAGCGTGTCACTCTGAGGGGTTGATGTGTCGTTCTCAGCCATGGATCGGTTCTCCTGTGCGGCCAGTGTCTGTGTCATGACGCCCAGCGTACAAACCAGGCCCAGGGCAACCCCGAGTGCGCGGGCCGCCCGGCGCGGGTCAGTCAGCCCGCTCGGCGTTGTATTGTTCATCGGTGACTTTCTCCATCCATTCGACATTCTTTCCATTCACCGAGCCAGTGACCGCCAGGTGGGTCATGGCGGTACCCGGTGCGGCGCCATGCCAATGCTTGACGCCGGCCGGGCACCAGACCACATCGCCAGGGCGAATGACCTGAACCGGCTTGCCCCACTCCTGGGTGAGGCCGACCCCGGTAGTGACTAACAGCCGCTGCCCTGCCGGGTGGGTGTGCCAGGCCGAACGGGCTCCGGGCTCGAAGGTCACCAGACCACCCGAGGCATTGATCTGATCGTCGGCAGGCCAGACCGGATCGATCCGCACGCGCCCGGTGAAGTACTGCTCCGGACCTGCCATCGACGCCTGCGTTCCGGCACGGCTGATCTGCTGCGTGTTTGCAGTTGCCGGCTCAGCGGCGCTGGCCACGGCAGCCTGCATGGCCGCTCCGCACAGGACGGCATCGACAATTTTCTTGCTCATGCTGGTCATCTCCGAAGATAGGTTGGCGTGATCGATCAGGCCCGGCGGCGCCGATCCTGCAGTTGCTTGGCATGGGATACCGCGAGTTCCGCAGGCAGAGCGACGGCGTTCTTGGCAGCGAGAACTTCCGCCATGACACTGACTGCGATTTCCGGCGGGGTCTTGCTGCCGATATAGATGCCGATGGGCCCGCGCAGTCGTTGGAGCGACTCCTGCGTCTCGCCAAAATGCTCGATCAGGCGAGCGCGCCGGCTTTCGCTGTTGCGCCGCGAGCCAATCGCCCCGATGTAGAACGCCGGGCCACGCAGCGCCTCCAGCAAAGCCAGATCGTCCAGCTTCGGATCGTGACTGAGCGCGATGACGCAACTGCGGACATCCGGCGCGAAAGCTCTGACGACGTCATCCGGCATGTCCTGAATGCGCTGCACGCCAGCAACGCTCCAACTCTCCAGGTACTGTGGGCGAGGGTCGCAGAGGGTGACCTGGAACCCGTTGAACTGCGCCATCGTGGCGACGTACTCGGCCAGCGCGCCGGCACCGATCAGCAACATGCGGTAGCCCGGGCCCAGCGTGCTGACCATCCGCCGGCCGTCGAAGATGAACTCATCCGGTGTTGCCGTGCTCTCGAGGCTCGTTCGCCCCGTCTCGATGTCCAGCTTGCGCCGCATCAGTTGCCCCTGGTCGAGGCGCCCCAGCAGTTGTTGCAGAGCAGCCAGGTCGGGCTCGAACTCAAGGATCAGCTCCAGCGTGCCGCCACAAGGCAAGCCAAAACGGTGTGCTTCTTCAGCGCTCACGCCATAGCGAACCAGCTGGGGGCGAGCTTGTGGCAACCCTGTTCCGCCGTAGGCAGTGGTATGTCGATGAATGAGGTCATCCTCGATGCATCCGCCCGACACGCTGCCTACAACCCGGCCGTCGTTGCGCAGGGCCATCATCGAGCCCACCGGCCGCGGAGAAGAACCCCAGGTGCGCGCCACCGTCACCAGCATCACGCGCTCGCCCGCGGCCAGCCAGTCACGGGCGTTTCGCAGGACCAACAGATCGATACTTTCCATCCAGGCTCCGCAACCTCATTGCCCAGCCGGCACAAAAACGTGCTCGCCGGCGGTGTCGTTCAATCGGATTCCCCGGCGCTGCAGTGAGTCCTCCAACGCCCTCCCCTGCACCTGTACAGTCCACTGCGAAGCGATCACCTGCCGCTGCGTCGCGGCGGAAAAAGCTTCGACAAGACGTTGCCGCTCTGGCAGGTAAAGCGTCAGCCCATTGCCTTTCCAACCCGCCACCGAATATCCCAAGTCCTGGCAGATAGACAGCTTCGATGCAGCATCGCGTCGATCAGCCTCGCGCGACGCCTCGATCAACGCGGCGAACTCGGGATTCACACGGTGATCGGTGGCTACCAGCACGTCACTGTCGGCGCGGCCCCAGGATTCCGGCGGACAATCCTTCGCCAAGGGGTTCAGCGGGATGAAAGGATTGATCTCCATCGGATAGATCCGGCAAACCAGGGGCCGCTCCGCATAGATTGCACAAAGGTTATCGTCGCCGAGGTTCGGGCATTGCGGCTGAGCCACGCCGGCAAATATGGCGATGACATTGAGGTCTGCAGAGCCCGACCGGCCAACGCCAGCGCGACCACTGTCATGGGCGTAGCGTGGCTCATGGCTTCGCGCCGGCTCGAGCAGGAATGCTTCCAGCAGGATCGCCACATCGCCACCGCGGGCCAGCCAGGCAAAGGCTTCGTCCCCGGTCAGCGGTACGAACCGGCCACGGCAACAGGCACCGCAACCCACGCAGGCAAACTTCACCGCGCCAGCGTTATCCATCAGCGAACTCCCGCGAGCGGCTCGCCGGCGTTCCCGGCCATGGCCTGGCAGTGCTTGAGATGGGTGGAGTCAGTGTGTCTGTCATGCCTGCCTCAACGCATATGCAGCACGATCGGCGTCGGACTGGCCGGATCGGTATGCTCGCGCAGCCGGGCGACTGCCTTCGGGTCCACCTTGCCGCCCTGGTTTCCCCAGGTGGTCCGCACGAAGCTCACGACAGCGGCGATCTCCTGGTCCGACAACTGCTCGCGGAAGGCCGGCATGCGGTACGCATCCGGCACCCCGGCGCTGACCACGCGCAGCGCCCCGTTGAGGCTGATGTTGATGGCCGAATCGGCGATTGGCGTCATCGCCGAAGTAGCACCGGCCAGCGGCGGCATCCATTCGTTCTGGCCCTTGCCGTCGGCGCCATGACAGCTCGCGCAGCGTGTCAGATAGAGATGGCCGCCGGGCGAACTGAAGGCCGCAGCCTCGGCACTCTGGTACTGCCAGGCAGGCCCGTCACGAACAGGGTCGCCAGGCAGGGACTTGAGGTAATGGGCGATGGCGCCGAGGTCCGCATCGGTCAGGAACTGCGTGGAGTTGTTGAACGCCTCGGTCATCGATCCGTAGACCACCGCATGCTGGTTGCGGCCCGTCTTGAGGAACCGCGCAACCTCCTCTTCGCTCCAGCGTCCCAGCCCGGTGTTGGGGTCGTTGCGCAGACTCGGGGCATACCAGCCATCGAGCAGAGCGCCGGCCAGGAATGGCGTGCCTGACTCGCTCAGGGCCTTCTCGTTGAAGGCCAGGCCGCGCGGGGTGTGGCAGCTGCCACAGTGCCCGGCGCCCTGTACGAGATAGGCGCCACGGTTCCACTGTGCGTCCTTGCCCGCTTGATCGGTGAAGGGCGAGGAGTCGGTGAACAGCGCATTCCACAGCGCGATGGGCCAGCGCATGTTCAACGGCCAGGGTATCTCGCTGGCCGTGTTGGCCCGCTCGGATGGCCGGACGCCCGACATGAAGAAGGCGTACAAGGCGCGCACATCCTCATCGCGGAGCTTGGCATAGGACGGATAGGGCATCGCCGGATAGAGTCGCCGGCCGCCCGGCGCCACGCCGTGGCGCACAGCACGGTCAAAGTCCGCCAGGCTGTACTTGCCGATTCCCGCGTTGTCGTCCGGCGTGATGTTGGTGGCGTAGATCGCACCCAGCGGGGTGGCCATCTTCAAACCGCCGGCGAAGGCCGGGCCGTCTGGCAGGCTGTGGCAAGCCACGCAATCGCTGGCACGGGCGACGTACTCACCCTGGCGGACCAACGCTTCGTCGGTTGCGTTGCTGACGGCGGAATCGAAAGTCGAACCTGGCTGGCGAGTCCCATACCAGGCCATCAGGCACGCGGCTGCGACACCGGCCAGCGCCAGCGCGCCGACATATCCTGCGAATGGGCGTCTGCTCATGGGCAAGGCCTCCGGTCAGACGGTTTTGCTGAAGTCATAAGCCGACAGCGGCATGCTGCGGATGCGCTGGCCGGTGAGTCTGGACACCGCGTTGGCTACCGCCGGCGCCACAGCCGGCAACGGCGGCTCGCCGATCCCGCCCATCTTCGCGCCGCTCTCGATCACCTTCACATGCACCCGCGCCATGCGTGAGGGCGGCAGGATGGGATAGAGGTCGTAATTGCGCGCACGTGGCTTGCCGTCAACGTAGACGGCTTCCTCCACCAGGGCCTGGGACAAGCCCAGGGACACCGCGCCATTGACCTGGGCCTCGACGATGGCCGGGTTGACGATGCTGCCCGGGTCGATTGCCTGCCAGATGTCATGCACCCTGACCTGCCCATTCTCGATGGACACTTCGGCAATCACGGCGGTCTCCGTGCCGAAAGGCGAAGCCATGGCCACGCCTCGCGCTCGGCGCGAACCATCCGGGGCGTCGAACGGCCCGCGCTTCCAGCCCCCCGAGAGTTCGCCCACGGTTTTCAGCAGGTGCAGCAGCCGCGCATTGCCCTGCAACAGGTGCAGGCGCAGCTCGAAGGGATCGTGGCCACCCTTGTCGGCCAGTTCATCGAGGAAGGCTTCGTAGAAGAAGTCGTTGAGCGAATTGCCCACCGAGCGCCAATAGCCCAGCATCACCGGCCCCTTGGCATAGACCTGGGCGATGCGTCGATTGGGGATCGCATAGGACTTGCCGGCCAGGCCCTCGAGCGCGGTGGGGTCGAGCTTGTCGCCCTGCTTGCCGGCAATGCCCTCCGTCGGCCCTTCGGTAGCGCTGACGGCTTCCAGCGCCACGGGCAGGCCCTTGTCGTCCAGCGCGGCACGGAACCTGACCACCGCCATCGGCCGCAACACGTCACGCAGAAACTCTTCCTCGCGGCTCCAGATCAGCTTGATCGGGCGTCCCACGGCCTTCGCCAGCTCGATGGCCTGCGGATAGGGATTGGCAGTGGGGTAGAGAAAGTGCCGGCCGAAGAAGCCGCCAAGCAACGGCGTGTGCAGCTTGACCCTGGCCGGATCGACCCCTGCGCGTTTAGCGATATCCCCCAGGAACATGTCCTGGGCCTGGTTGGGCAGCCAGATGTCCAGCGAGCCATCGGCATTGAACCGCACCAGTGTGGCGGGCGGCTCCAGCTGGGCGTGGTTGAGATACTGGTTGTAGTAGGTGGCCTCGACCCGGGTGGCGGCCTTGGACAGGGCACCTTGCGCATCGCCTTCCTTCTCGGCTTCGCGCCCAGGGTCGGTCTGCCTGGCCAGTTGCTCGCGATAGGCCACGCTGGAGAAATCCGCCGGCATGATTCGCAGCGGCGAATCCGCCGCCGGCTCCTGCCATTGCACCTGGATGGCTTCCGCCGCGCGCCTGGCATGCCACCAGCGCTCGGCGACCACCGCTACCGCACCGTCGAGGCGGTGTACCGAATGGACACCTTTCATCGCCCTGACCTGATCTTCATTGCGCAGTTCGCCCACCGTCATGCCCAGGCGCGGCGCATGCTGGACGGCAGCATGGAGCATGCCGTCGACCTTCATGTCGATGGTGTACAACGCCTTGCCCGTGGACTTCTCGTAGCTGTCCACCCGGCGCACCGGCTTGCCGATCCAACGGAACTGGGCGGGATCACGCAGGGTGACACTGGCGGCGTCGGGTACCGGCAGATCCAGCGCGTGGGCGGCCAGTTCGCCGTAGGTCAGCGAGCGGCCCGAGGCGGCATGCAGCACCCGGCCCGGCTCGGTGCTCAGGTTCGCGACAGGCACCTTCCACTGCGCGGCCGCCGCCTGCAGCAGCATCGCCCTGGCCAGCGCGCCGAGCCGGCGCATGGTGTCGTAGCTCATGCGCACCGACATGCTCCCGCCGGTGATCCGCAGGCCGTTGTCCATCACCACGTAGGCTTCGCCCGGCGGCGCGCTCTCGACCAGGAAGGTTGCAGGATCGGCGTCCAACTCCTCGCCGACGATCTGCGCCATCGCGGTATAAGTGCCCTGCCCGCCTTCGATGAAGGGGCACAGCAGGCGCACTCGGTTGTCCGGGCGGATTTCCAGGAAGGCGCCCACCTGCGTGCCGCGCTCGCCGGGCGCCGCCAGGGCTTGCATCCTGGCCGACCCCAACGGCAGGCCGAAGCCCAGTACCAGCGCGCCAGCCGCAGCACCGGCGGAGGCCAGGAGGAAGCGCCGGCGCGATAGGTTGACGGCCTCACCGCGGTCTTCGAACTCGATAGGCTGGCTCATCAGACCTTCTCCTGCGAGGTGGCGGCAGCCGTTGCCAGATCGTGGACGGCGGCATGGATGGCGTTGTAGGTGCCGCAGCGGCACAGGTTGATCATCGCGGCGTCGATCTGTGCATCCGTCGGTTCCGGGGTCTGCTTGAGCAGGGCCGTGGCCGCCATGACCTGCCCGGACTGGCAGTAGCCGCATTGCGCCACCTGGTGCTCGACCCATGCCGTCACGACCCGCTTGCCCACCTCGTCCTCCTCGATGGCTTCGATGGTGGTGACTTCACGGCCCACCACGCCAGCGACGGGCGTGACGCAGGAGCGCACGACATTGCCGTCGACCAGCACCGAGCAGGCGCCGCACTGGGCCAGGCCGCAGCCGTATTTGGTTCCGGTCAGTCCCAGGTCGTCGCGAATGACCCACAACAGCGGCGTGTCCGCCTCGGCGTCGACCTCATAGGTTTTCTGGTTGATCCGCAGTTCCATGGCTCACCCGCTATCACGTTGGTTGGTCTTGGTGTTCTCTTCGGACGGTAGCATGGGCCCCGCCCTGCACAGCCGCCGCTTGCCGATAGCTCTCATTAGCAGGGCTCATGAATCGCCCCGCTCAGCACCCGCTCGGGGAAGCCGACGCGCAACCGGATGCGTTCTCCCGTGAGGCCATGAACGCGAACCCAGCGGCCAGCAACAGCACGAAAGCGCTGAGTTCGAAGGTTGCCCGATAGCCTTGCAGATCGAAGACCACCCCGCCCACGGTGGCCCCCAGCGCGATGGCCAGCTGAACGATAGCCACCATCAGGCCGCCACCTGCCTCTGCGTCATCCGGCAGACTGCGAGCCAGCCAGGTCCACCAGCCTACCGGCGCGGCCGTCGCAACCAGACCCCAGAGCCCCAGCAGCGCGGCGGTGGCCACCGACGAAGCTCCGACGCCGATCAGCGCGAGCGCCAGCAGCGCCATCAGCAGCGGGATGAGCATCAGCGTTCGGTAGAGCCCGCTCTTGAGGAATGCCTCGATCAGGAAGGTTCCGGCCAGCCCGGCCACCCCCAGCACCAGAAGCGTGAGCGACAGACCCGAAGGGCTGACCTGGGTAACCGTCTCGAGGAACGGGCGCAGGTAGGTGAACAACATGAACTGGCCCATGAAGAAAACGCTGACGGCGAGCATGCCCCAAGCCACCGGGCCCCGGCGCAACAGACGAAAGACATTGCTGCTGGCGGCACGGGACTCGATGCGAAGCGCCGGCAGGCTCATCCATAGCCAGAGCGCGGCGGCCACGGCCACCGGAACGACGCAGAAGAAAGCACCGCGCCAGCCGATCAGCGCGCCAAGGTAGCTGCCCAGGGGCGCAGCGATCACCGTGGCCAGGGCGTTTCCGCCATTGACGATGGCCAGCGCGCGCGACACCTGGTCCTGTGGCACCAGGCGCATCGCGGTAGCCGCTGACAACGACCAGAAGCCGCCGATGGCGATGCCGATCAGCGCACGCCCGGCCATGAACCACGCGTAATTCGGGGCGAAAGCCACCAACGCACCTGACAGCACCATCAGCAAGGTCAGTGCAATCAGCAGCGGCTTGCGGCTGACCCGCGCCGCGACTGCGGCAATCATCAGACTGGTGAGCAAGGCGAACAACCCGGAGACCGAGATGCCCTGCCCTGCCTGACCTTCGGAGACCCCCAGGTCGGCGGCGATGGGCGTCAGCAGGCTCACCGGCATGAACTCGGAGGCAACCAGGGCGAAGGCCGCCATCGACATGGCGAGCACCGCGCCCCAGGAACCCTGTTCCGCGGCGGCTGGGCGGGAAGAAGACGTCATCGGCAGCGCCCCTCAGCCGGCGAGGCTGGCGTTATCGATCACGAAGCGGTACTTGACCTCGCCGCGCAGCATGCGCTCGTACGCTTCGTTGATCTGCTCGGCGCGCACCAGTTCGATATCGGCAACGATGCCGTGCTCTGCGCAGAAATCGAGCATCTCCTGGGTTTCCGCAATGCCGCCGATCATCGAGCCAGCCAGCGTGCGGCGCTTCATGATCAGGTTGAAGACGTTCGGCGAGGTATGCGGCGATGCCGGCGCACCCACCAGCGTCATGGCCCCGTCGCGCTTGAGCAGGACCAGGAAGGCATCCAGGTCATGGGGCGCCGCCACGGTGTTGAGGATGAAGTCGAAGCTCTTGGCATGGACCGCCATCTGACTGGCGTCGCGGGAGACCACCACCTCGTCGGCACCCAGTTCCAGAGCGGCTTCGCGCTTGTTCTCGGACGTGGTGAAGGCCACCACATGAGCCCCCATGGCGTGGGCCAGCTTGATCCCCATGTGACCAAGGCCGCCGATGCCAACCACACCGACCTTCTTGCCGGGGCCGGCATTCCAGTGGCGCAACGGAGAGTAGGTGGTGATGCCCGCACACAGCAGCGGCGCGACCGCGGCCAATTGCTCCTCGGGGTGGCCGATGCGCAGAACATAGCGCTCGTGCACGACGATCGCCTGGGAGTAACCACCCAGCGTCCAGCCCGGCGCGTCCGGCGTCGGGAAGTTGTAGGTGCCGATCATGCCATCGCAATAGTTCTCCAGGCCGGCATCGCAGTCTTCGCAGTGCTGGCAGCTGTCGACAATGCAGCCGACACCGACCAGATCGCCCGGCTTGAAGGCAGAGACATGCGCGCCGACCTGGGTCACCCGTCCGACAATCTCATGGCCCGGTACGCAAGGGTACTGCGTACCCTCCCACTCGGAGCGCACCTGGTGCAGGTCCGAGTGGCAGATGCCACAGAAAGCGATCTCGATCTGCACGTCGTGGGCATTCGGAGCACGTCGGCTTATACGCAGCGGCTCAAGGGGTTGATTGCCCGCGTGGGCACCATAAGCGTTGACTTGCATGGGAATGGCCCTCCTTCAATTCGTGGAGGCCATTGTCCGGTCAGGCGCGGCTGAATCAGTAGCGCAATCCACTGGATTACTTGCCTGATCCTCTGGGCGTGCAGCTTTTTGATGGAAAGCGAGCCGAAGCTCGCGGTAGCTTCTAGCGAAACAGGTGTCAGACCCGAACAGCATGACCGATCTCACCCCGCATCCAGCCCAGTCGATGGCACAGGCCATTGCCGCGCGCATCGCCGAACCGAGCGACGTTTCCACTGCAATCGCCGGGCTCAGCCTGTTCCGCCGCAACAGCCCGTCACCGCCGTGCATCTGCATGGTCGAGCCCAGCATCGTCCTCGTCGCCCAGGGCGAGAAACAGCTCTGGGTGGGCGCGGAGGGATATGCCTATGACCCATCGCGCTTTCTCGTCACCTCGCTGGATCTGCCGGCCAATTCGGAAGTGCTGCAAGCCAGCGAGGACGCCCCTTGCGTAGGACTGGTGCTGAAGCTCGACCTTCGCATCCTGGCCGAACTCATCGCCCAGGGCGGCCTGCCACCGACCCGCGAGCGGGCTGTCAGCAGAGGGGTGGGGATCGGCACCATGAGCCCAGGCCTGCTCTCCTCGTTCGGACGTCTGGTGGACTTGCTGGACGACCCCGATGCGATTCCCGTGCTGGCCCCGCTGATCCAGCGCGAGATCCACTTCCGCCTGCTGCGAAGCGACCAGGCAGCGCGTTTGCGGCAAATCGCCTCGGTGGATAGCCAGGGATACCGGATCGCCAAGGCCGTCGACTGGCTGAAGCAGAACTTCCACTTGCCTCTGCGGATCGAAGAGCTGGCGGCAAGGGTTCAAATGAGCCCGCCGACCTTCCATCACCACTTCCGCCAGCTGACCGCCATGAGCCCGCTGCAATACCAGAAGTGGTTGCGCCTGAACGAGGCTCGTCGGCTGATGCTCAATGAGCACCTGGATGTGTCACGGGCGGCCTTCTCGGTCGGGTATGAAAGCCCCTCCCAGTTCAGCCGCGAGTACAGTCGTCTGTTTGGCATCGCGCCCAGGCTGGACCTCAAGTCCTTGCGCGGCCACGCCGACGCGGCAGCACCGCGAGAATAGGCAAGAAGCCTGGGCAGGGTCGAGGCCGCGCGGATACCAAGCTCAGGGCTTGTAACCTGGCTTCTTGTAGAGGTTGTCGCCTGCACCGAGGATATCGGTGTCGTAAACCGTCCGTTTCCAGTCCGCAGGCGCCACATCCTCAATGGCTACGGATATCGATTCGTCCCCGCACCCGACGACCGACTTCAATGCATTCGCGATTTCTTCTGTCAGCTCGACCTTGAGGGCCTCACTTCGGCCTTCGAGCATTTTGATAATGACATGTGGCATGGGTGTCTCCGCGTTAGGGGGCAGGATCAGGTCAGCCTGAGCCAGGCTCCATTGATAGCAGATCCAGCAGACGGGCGACTGCCACCCTTGAAGCGAAGCCATTCAGCACGGATTCGAATTTCAGCGCAACACTGAACATCCAACCTGATTGCATCGGCCGTTCTACTTGCCGCCGGACAGGGCAAATGAGCGTCCGCCCTGGGTCGGTAGCGGTCTCTCGCCAGAGGCAGAAAACGGCCAGAAGCGGATGTTCTGAGGCCTGTGTAGTATCTATTGTCAATCTGCCCCACGGGAGCAACCTGATGTCTGGCCGCCTTTCGTTTTCATCCCACAGAGCCGCGCGAGATCTACGCGACGCCCGCTTGCTTATGGGCAAACGACTGAGCGCGCTGTGGCATGACCAATACTATTTCAATGGCGAGAAACACCCAGGAGACGTGGGCTTTCTTGAGTGGTGCTTCGGCGAAGGTGAGGTTTTATCCATGTACCTCTTGAGTGATGGCGAGAGCGTTGGAGCGGACTCATTACCGCTTGATACGCCTGTCTTCTTCGAGATAGAGCCCAACGCTTCTTGCGCTTGGAAGAGAGAAAACCTCCTTGCTGGCTTATCGGCGGATCATCTGGAGGGAGCGATCGTTCGTGACGTCGAGGGGGTGCTCGATACTGCGACTGGACAGGAGCCTCGGCTTGTCGGATTTAGAGTTTCTTTTGAGACCGGTGACTACTTAGTCTTTCTGAACAACGGAGATGAAGCAGCCGTATTCATCAACTCGCAGCCCTCACCGTGTCTCGGTATCGATACCCGCTTCGTAACATCTATCGACTGACCGCTATGGGTCGGCAACTGCCCCACATCACAGGCACCAATCGGCCGGAAGCGGGCGTATGACCGGATACCCCCCCTCTGTCACGCAGCCTTGGCGCGATAGGCTGCAAGGTATCCAGCGTCACCCGTTCGAGGCAGAGCGTGCGCGGCGCCAGCCGGGGCTGAGCGGCCGTCTGTAGTGGCCCACTCCAGCTGTAGGACGAATGACCCGCCGTGTTATCCGCCTTCCTTCCAGTCGTGGCGAACCAGCCTACATACGCGAACCACCTGGACTGTCACCCTCTCCCACCTTTCCTGAACCTGTCTCCTACGCCGCGAAGTATCCTTCCGGCGCAGCGCTGGCTTCCGGGAAGTTCCTGACTCGCCATCGGCATTGCGGTCCTACAAAGCCTCTGCTTAGCGTTTCTCCCGCCACGGAACAGCCGTGGCCAGGTGTGGAAACCTGTTTGATCAGACTTATGCCGTAGCGGAGATAGCCCGGTCTCTTACCAGACCGGGGTAGCTCTGGCTGTCTATGGCGGACCGTGCGAGGCGGGCTTCGGCCCGGCCGGTCTTTGGTTTGATCAACCGGTTTCCACCCTTGCACGGTCCGCCTCCCTTCCCTTTCGGGGGCGGTTTTCTCGCTGTACTTCCTGCCCTGAGCAAGGAGAACGCCATGACCCCAAGGATCGAATTCCCGGCCAACCCCGGCCTGATTGCCCAGACCTTCCACCGCTTCGACCGCACCCTGCGCGCGCTGATGATCGACCACCAGGCCTGGTTCGTCGCCCGCGACCTGGCGCGCCTGACCAACACCCACTTCAGCGCCCGCGTGCCGCGCAAGCTCGACCCGGACCAGTACCGCTGGGAGCAGTTGGCGGGCTGCCGCGAGGACGAATTGCTGGTCAGCGAAAGCGGCCTGTATACGCTGCTGTTGCTCTATTTCTTCCACCCGGAAAACCGCAACCTGCGGCAGTGGCTGAGCAACGAGGTGGTGCCGGTGCTGCGGGATTCGCAGCTGCAGCAAGGCAACGGCCCGCGCTATTTCCAGCGCAGGGTGCAGGACCATTCGCTGGCCATGCTGGAATGGCAGGGCGGCGTATGGATGCGTGTGGGCGACGCGGCCAGACTGCTGGAGGCGGAAGCCCGCGCGTCACGCTGAGGCCACGCACGAACCTGCCACAGTTTTCAGCCCGCCCTTGTGCGGGCTGTTTCTGGCCTGCGAGTAGCTGGGCGATGCCTTGCACGACTTGTTGGCCGTTCAGGCATCAGGAATGCTGAAGCTCCACTCTGGATCGAAAGCCTTCTGAAGATCGGATATCGTCCTGCGGTAATCCAAACGACCGCAGAGGCGGACTCCCCATGAACATCGTCATCCCCGATGACTACCAGGACGTGATACGCACGCTGGACTGCTACAGCCAATTGGCCGGGCACGACGTGCGCGTGCTGCATGACCTGGGCCCCGCTTCGGCGGACGAGCTGGCCGCGCGTTTCGCCGAGGCCGACGCGCTGGTGCTCACCCGCGAGCGCACCCGCATCGACGCTGCGCTGCTCGACAGGCTGCCCAGGCTCAAGCTGATCAGCCAGACCGGCAAGGTGTCCGGCCACCTCGACCTGGACGCCTGCACCGAGCGCGGCATCGTGGTGACCGAGGGACGGGGCTCGCCCGTGGCACCTGCGGAACTGGCCTGGGCGCTCATTCTCACGGCGCGCCGGCAGCTCGTCCCGGCCATCGAAGCCTTCCAGGCCGGGCAATGGCAGGTCAACCTGGGCCACGCGCTGGCCGGGCAGACGCTGGGCATCTGGGGCTACGGCAAGATCGGCCAGCGCCTGGCGCGCTATGCCCAGGCGTTCGACATGCCTGTGCTGGTCTGGGGCAGCGACAACAGCCGGGCCGCCGCCATCGCCGACGGTCATCAGGCGGCGGCTTCGCGCGCGGCCTTCTTCGCCGAGGCGGATATCCTCAGCCTCAACCTGCGCCTGTCCGAAAGCACTCGCCATGGCGTCACCTTCGCGGACCTCGCGGGCATGAAGCCCAGCGCCCTGCTGGTGAACATCAGCCGCGCCGAGCTCATCGCCCCCGGCGCGCTGTTGCAGGCCCTGGACGCCGGTCGGCCTGGCTACGCGGCCGTGGACGTCTTCGAGCAGGAGCCGCTGCTCGCCGCCGACAACGACTTGCTGAAACATCCCCGCGCGCTCTGCACCCCACACCTGGGATACGTGGAGAAGAACGGCTACGAGCTGTACTTCGGCGATGCCTTCGACAACGTGGTGGCGTTCTTCGAAGGAACACCGAAGAACATGGCGAATCCGCAGGCCCTGGCGAACAGGCGGGCGTAGAACGCCTGGCAGAGACTGCTTCGCCGGCGCACTGTCGTGCCAGGTTGCAATGCCAGCAGTTGAGGGCGCCGCTGGCAGATAGAAAAACGTCGGTGCGCCGCCTTCCCAAGCGCCACGGGCGCCCGGCAAGATGGACGCATTCGCCGCCGCTTTTCGGTGGCCCTCTTCTGCCTTGTGCCACCGGAGTCGTATGCAACCGCGCGACCTTGCCGCCTATCTGTTCCTTGCGATCGGCTGGGGGCTGTCCTTTCTCGTGCTGCTCAAGGCCATCGCCGGGTTCGGCTGGGTTGGCGCAGTCAGCTTCCGCGCGCTGATCGCCAGCTTCACGTTGTTCGCGGTGGCCAAACTATCCGGGCGCCGGCTGAATTTCGAAGGGCTGTGGAAGCCACTCTGCGTGGTCGGCGCCACCACGGTGGCCGGCCAGCTGATCGGCATGACCTACGCCACCCCGCGCATCGGCACGGCCATGGCGGCGATCTTCGTCGCCGGCATTCCGCTGTTCTCCATGCTCATCGGCCGCCTCTGGGGCCTTGAGCGCATCACCTGGAGCGGACTGGGCGGGCTGGTGCTGGGCTTCTGCGGGATGGTGCTGCTGGTGGGCTTCCCGGCGGTGCCAATCACCCACGAATTCATCCTCGGCAGCGCGGCCTCGGTGTTCGGCGCGGTGTGCGCGGCCTTCGGCAGCAACTACGCCAGCCTGAAACTGCGCACCGCCGGGCCCTGGGAAGTGACCTGCGGCGCCTTCCTGATCGGCGGGTTAATAACCCTGCCGCTGTTGATCTGGGTGCCGGTGCCCGGCACGCCGCAGCCAATCGACTTCCTCTTCCTGCTGCTGTGCGGCTGCGTGCTCAGCGCGGTGAACTACGTCGTGTACTTCCAGCTCGTCGCGCGTATCGGCGCCACGAAAACCATCAGCGTGGAATTCGTCGTCACCGTGGTCGCCGTGCTGGTGGGTGCACTGGTGCTGGGCGAAAGCCTGTCGCTGATGCAGGGCGTGGGCGCGCTGATCATCCTGCTCGGCTGCGCTCTGGTGCTCGGCCTCGTGCCGGGCACCAGGGCACGAGCGGTCAGTTGACCGCCTGCACCGGGACGGCGTCTGGCGCGGCGTCGTCGCGGTCGATCACTTCCATGGGCAGGCGCGAGGTTTCCCGCAGCAGCCAGGAGCACACCGCCACCAACAAGAGCGCCGCCGCGCCGTAGAGCGCCACGCCGAACGGGTTGCGCCCGGTGGCGATGAGGATGGCGGTGGCGATGCTCGACGCCGTGCCGCCGCCCAGTGCCGCGCCGATCTGGTAGCTGAACGAGATGCCCGAGTAGCGCATTTCCCGCGGGAACTGCTCGGCGAGGAAGGCCGGGATCGGCCCCTGGGTCGCGCCCATGAAGAAGCCCACGGCGACATAGGCCAGCAGCGCCAGCGGCAGGTTGTGCAGGCCGATCAGCGGGAAGAAGGCGAACAGCCCGAGCGCCATGATGGCCGCGCCGAAGATCATCACCGCGCGGCGGCCGAAGCGGTCCGACAGGTGCCCGAAGAACGGCGCGGAGGCGACGATGGCCACCGACAGCGAGAAGTCGAACAGCAAGGCATGGCTGCTGCTGTAGCCGATGTCGGTCGCGTAGGCGAGGAAGAAGGTACTGCCGATATAGGCAATGGTGACGTAGCCGAAGGCGATGCCGATGCACAGCAGCAGCTCGCGCGGGCGACGGCGGAAAGCCTCCATCAGCGGCATGCGCGCCTCGGCTTGCGGCGCGGCCTTGGGCTGCGGCGCGGTGTTCTGCAGGCGCGCATAGAGGCCGACCAGCACCAGCAGGCCACCGAGCCAGAACGGGATGCGCCAGGCGATGCCGCTGAGGTCGTCGTCGAAGGCGAAGCTGACGATGGCGAACACCGCCGAACCGAAGATGCCGCCGATGCCGATGCCCATGCTCGTGAAGCTGCCCCACAGGCCACGACGCCCCTTGGGCGCGACCTCGATGCCGAACAGCGCTGCTCCGCCCCACTCGCCGCCGGCGGCAAAACCCTGCACCAGGCGCAGCAGCACCAGCAGAACCGGCGCGGCCGCGCCGATGCTGGCGTGGGTCGGCAGGAAGCCGATCAGCAGGGTGCTCAGGCCCATCAGCACGAGGGTGGCGACCAGCGCCTTCTGCCGACCGTAGCGGTCCCCCAGGTGGCCGAACACCACGCCGCCCAGCGGGCGGGCGAAGAAGCCGGCGCCGAACGCCGCGAAGGCGACCAACACGGCGGTCAGGCGATCCATGCCGGGGAAGAACAGCTGCGGGAAGATCAGTGCGGCGGCGTAGCCGTAGATGACGAAATCGTAGAACTCCAGCGCGGTGCCCATGCCGGAGACGCAGAAGGTGCGAAAGGCCGAGCGCGAGCCGGGAGCTGCGGGCGTGTGGTCGATCATGGCGGTTCACTCTTGTTTTTGTGGCAACACGAAACCCGCGCGGCGGCCGGCGGGCCGTCACGGGGCGTTGGTTTGGCAAGTGGTGATACGTAGGGCGCGCAATCCAAAACGGGTTATCCGCCGGTAGCTCGGCGGCGGATAACGCTGGCGCGTTATGCGCCCTACGACGGGAGGAGGAGCGTCAGAACCGCAGGAACCCCTCATCCGCCAGCTTCTTCGGCGTGCCGGCCACGTACTCCAGCGCGCAGCCATTGGTATCCAGGCCGATGCTCAGCAAGGTTTCCCAGCGTTCGGTGTCCGGCTCGGACATGTCCGGGTGGAAGCACACCACCGCCTGGTCGCCGTCGGCGCCGCAGAAGGCATCGGCGCGCTCGCGCAGGGCCTTGCCAGTCATGCCGGCAGTGCCGGCCTTGAGGTGCTCCAGGCGCGCGTAGGTGGTGGACACGTCGGCCGTGCGCTCACCCCAGCTCAGTTCGCCGTCGAGGAAGTGGTTGGTGTGCAGCAGCCAGCCATCCTCGCGCGGCACCACCACGGCGGTGTGCGCCGGGCTCATCTCGATGCTGGCGGCACGGGCACGGACGTCATTGCGGGTGAAGACGGTCAGCACGGTGGACGCACTGACCCGCGCCGAGCGCGCCATGTCGATGGCCTCGGTAACGCTGGTGGCTTCTTCCAGCACGCGGCGGGCGATGGCATGCACCGGCACGCCGGCGCTGCCGTCGTCACTGGCGTGGTGCAGGATGTTGAAGTGCACGCCAAGCCCTGCGCTGTTCACGCCGATCTTGCCGAGCATGCCGAACTCGGTGAACAGCTTGGCGGTCAGGCCGGTGCTACCGGTGAAGCCCAGCAGCAGGCCGTGGGGCACCAGGCTGTCGTGCCAGTCCCAGGTCTGCAGGCTGCGCGGGGCAGCAGCGCCAGCCGGGGCATGGACGGAGGTGGAGCACTCGCCTTCCACCGGTTGCTCGGGCATCACCGCGAGAATTTCGGTGCGTGCATTCAGCGCCGCCAGCTGCCACAGCGGCAAGGACACGCCCAGCGCCAGGCCTTCGACTTCCCTGGCCAGGGCCGGGCACCAGTCGGCCAGCGCCGCGAGGCTGGCTTCGCCGATGGCGCGCGCCTTGTCCAACTCCACGCCGACGCGCGGGAAGAAGTCCAGGTACAGCGCCACGGTCTGGCGGATCTGTTCGGCGAAGGTTTCGCCGATCTGCCGGCCACGCTGCAGCGGGTCGCGGATGTCGGTGGTGAAGGTGTGAAGAATCACGGCAAGGCTCCTGCAATTGCTTTTTAAACGGGCCGGAGCGCGGGGCGCTCCGGTTGGATCAGAGTTTGTCGCCTGGACGACTATAGACTTCGCGGCCGGCGAACCAGGTCTTGAGCACCCGCGTGTCGCGCAGTGCTTCGGGCTTGACCGTGAACACGTCGCGGTCGAGCAGGATCAGGTCGGCCTGCTTGCCCGGCTTGAGCGAACCGATGCTCTGTTCCAGGCGCATGGTGCGCGCGGCATTGAGGGTGTAGGCCTGGAACATGGTCTGCCGGTCGATGTCCTCGGCGGCGTTGAGCACGCCCTTCGGGCCGACGCGCTGGATCGCCTGGTAGATGGCCTTCCAGGGATCGGGCGTGGTGATCGGCCAGTCGCTGGCGCCGGAAATGGTCGCGCCGTTCTTCAGCAGCGAGCGCGCCGGATACATGTGCAGGAAGGCCATGGCGCTGACGTAGGGCTTGACCAGGTCGACGCTGTTCTCGTCGGCGGCGGCCCAGTACAGCTGCATGGCGGCGATCACGTCGAGCGCCTTGAAGCGTGGGAAGTCCCTGGGGTTGACCATCTGCAGGTGGGTGATCGAATGCGGGATGCCGCTGTGGCGATCCTTGCGCGCCTGCTCGATGCCGTTGAGCGATTCACGTACCGCGCGGTCGCCAATGGCGTGGATGTGCACCAGCCAGCCACGGGCGTCGGCCGCGCTGACCAGCTCACCGAAATGCTTGGGGTCGATCAGCAGTTCGCCGTACTTCTTCGAGTTGCTGTAGGGCTCCAGCATGGCCGCACTCTGCGCGGGTAACTCGGCCACTCCGTCGGCGAAGATCTTGATGCCCGGCAGGGTCAGGTTGTCCACGCCGATGAACTGCTGGCGTACCTTGTCCAGCTCGTCGAGGTCGGCGGGGGTCGCCTTGGAGTCGGCCATCAGCAGGGCCGCGACGTGCGCGGTCAGCCCGCCCTCTTGCGCCAGCATCCTGTAGGCCGGCAGTACGCCGACGGAATCGTTGTGGATGTCGCCGCCGGGGTTCTCGTTGGCCAGGGGTTCCATCCAGGCGGTGATGCCCAGTTCGTGGTAATAGCTCTGCGCGCCCTTCAGGGCCTTGAGCAGCTCGTCGTTGCTGGCCAGCGGCAGCAGTGCCTGCACCGGGAAGAGGCCGGCATCCACCAGGAAGCCGTTGGGCTTGCCGTCGGCGTCGTGGCCGATGGTGGCCTGCTCCTCGCCCTTCAGCGACTTGACCTTGGCGGCGTCGATCCCGGCGAGGTCGAGCAGCGCCTGGTTGGCCCAGCCGGTGTGATAGTCACCGCCGGCCAGGAGGATCGGCTGCTTTGCCCATTCGCCCCGGTTGAAGCGCTGCTGCAGCTCGCCCAGCTCGTCCCAATACGCCGTGGGCACACCACCGACATAGAGGAACTGGCCACGCCGCGCACGACCGTCGTCGCGCCACTGGCGCAGCTTGCTCTCGAACTCGGCGAGCGGCAGGTCCTGGTTGTCCAGGTTGGCCTGGAGCATCTGCAGGCCGCCCTTGACCAGGTGGGTGTGGGCGTCGATGAAGCCGGGCATCAGCACCTGACCGTGCAGGTCGATGACCTGGGTCGCCGGTTGCTGCAGCTTGAGGATCTGCGCGTCGGAGCCGACGGCGAAGATGCGACCGTTCTCCACCGCCACCGCCTGTTGCAGCGCCTGGCCGGGTTCGGCGGTGTAGACCTTGCCGCCGTGGAAGATGAGGTCGACGGCGGCCATAGTTTCCATCGAGGAAAAAGCGCAAGCCGCCGACACCAGCGCCGGAATCAGTAGTTTCATCGCAGAGCCTTCGTTATTGTTGATCTGTGACGAAGGTTAAGCAAAAGCCTCCTCGGCTTTAACACTGACTTCCCGCACAACTTCTGTTCCTATCAGGAAGCAATCCTTGGACAAGATGACTGCGCTCACCATGTTCGTCGCCACGGCCGACCACGGCGGCTTCAGCCGCGCCGCCGAACAGCTGGGCAAGACGCCATCAGCGATCACCAAAGGCGTGGCGCAGCTGGAGGCCGACCTGGGCCAGCGCCTGTTCGAGCGCACCACAAGGCGCATGGCGCTGACCGAGGCCGGGCACATCTACCTGGAAGGCGCGCGCTCGGCGCTGATGCAGTTGCAGCGTGCCAGCGAGGAAGTCGAGCAGTTGCAGACCGAGCTGCGCGGCAGCCTGCGCATCGTCTCACCGCCCTCCTTCGCCCCGGCCTTCTTCAACGCGGTGTGCTGCCGCTTCCTGCGCGAGCACCCACAGGTACGCCTGGAAGTAGACCTGCTGGACGAGTTCGTCGACCTGGTGGAAGGCGGCTACGACATCGCCCTGCGCGACGGCCCCATCGACCTGCCGGACGTGATCGCCCAGCCGCTGCTCGAAAACCGCCTGATGCTCTGCGCCAGCCCCAAATACCTCGCGGAAAAGGGCCTGGACGTGACGCTGGAGAACTACGAGCAGCACGACTGGCTGATCTTCCGTCACCCGCTGCTGAACCGGAACTTCTGGTGGGTGCAGAAGGACGGCGAACGCATCCGCATCCGCCAGCCGGTGCCGCGCATCGCCAGCGACAACTACGACTTCCTGCTCTCCTGCCTGCTCGACGGCCAGGGGCTGCAGTTCCTCCCGCAATGGAGCGCACTGCCCTACCTGGAAAGCGGCGAACTGGTGGAACAGCTCCCCGACTGCTGGCGCGACCAGAGCGCCTTCGGGCCCTGGGTGCATGTGCTCTACCTGCCGCACCGCCGCAGCACGCGCAAGGTGCGGGTGTTCATCGACTACCTGCGCGAGCATCTGCAGGGGAAGGGGTTGGTCTGACAGCGGCTCAACGTAGGATGGCGTGGAGCGCAGCGATACCCATCAATGCCTCACACCGACAGCATGGGTATCGCTGCGCTCCACCCATCCTACAAATACGCAGCGACCGGCTTTGGCTTTGGCTCTTAAGTCTTCCAGCGAAACATCCGAGCACTCCGAATGCCCCGTTCAACGAGGGTATTTTTCGCCCCAAGCGAAAAACCGGATGTCCGGGGCAAGACCTTTGCCTTCTTTGGGTGGGGCGGCCATCCGTCGTTTGCCAAAGAAGGTCGCCCGAGGGGGCGAAACAAGAAGCCCGCGCGCACGCCGTGGCGGCGCAATACACCCAAGCCGAAGCAACTCTGCAATGCTGGCGCCGGCCCTGCCGGCGGATCGCGGGCATGGCCCGCTCCTACAATGGAGCGGCGTACCACCGCGAACGGTTGTACGTCTTACACCAACCTCTGCTCCCGCAGGTAATCCCGCAGATGCTCGATGAACGCGATGATCTTGCGCGTTGCCCTTCGCGTGCTCGGGTACACCGCCAGCAACTCCGACCCCAAGGCCTTGGGGTCAAAATGGCAGTCATCGAGGATCGTCCGCAACCGCCCGTCCCGCAGGTACGGCAGCACGCTCCAGACCGGGCACGGCAGCACGCCCTGCCCGGCCAGGCAGGCCTCCAGCAGCAATTCCTGGTTATCGCTGTTCAAGCGCCCGCTGCGCGGTAGCAACAGCCGCTCGCCGGCCCGCTCGATCAGCCAGCTCTCGCCCAGCGCCGGGTGGCGATAGACCAGGCATTCGTGCTCCACCAGTTGCTCGGGCCGCTCCGGCACGCCGCAGCGCTCCAGGTAGTCGGGGCTGGCGCAGAACACGATGTGACTCTCTCCGACCGGTTGCGCGATCAGCCCCGGCAGGTCGCTGTGTCCCAGGCGCAGGGCAAGGTCGTAGCGACCATCAAGCATGTCGATGTAGGCATCGGTCAGGTCGACCTGCAGGCTCATGTCCGGGTGCTTGCGCATGAAGCTGGCGCAGGCGCCGTTGAGGAAGGGTCGACCGAACGCCAACGGGCCATTGATGCGCAGGCGCCCCTTGAGGCTGTGGTGCAGCTGGGCGATTTCCTCCTCGGACTCGCGCATGCGCTCCAGCACTTCCCGTGCTGTTTCCAGATAGAGCTGCCCGGCCTCGGTCAGCGCCATGCTGCGGGTGGTGCGCTCGAACAGCCGCGCACCCACTTCCTGCTCCAACTGCCCGACCGACTTGGCCACCGCCGAAGGCGTCTTGCCCAGCTCCTCGGCGGCGCGGCTGAAGCTGCCGAGTTCGGCGCTGATGACGAATAGCTGCAGGCTGTTGAGCTTGTCCACGATTGAGTCCGAATTTTCCCAAGTGTTATTCCAAGGCGCCGCTTACTCGCCGCCTGGAAGGCCCTTAGCCTCTGCGCAACGCCAACAAGAATCAAGAGAAAGGCCCTTTCCCCATGGAAAGCCACCCTGCCTCATCGTCACGCATTTTGAACTCAGAAATGAAAATAAGCTGCCTTGCCCGCTTACCTGCGCTCGTCCTGATGCGTCCCCGTGCCGCGTTCGGTGACGCGCTTGGCAAGTCCGCCCTGCTCTCTCCCCAGCGCCGTTTCCAGCGTGGACGAACGACCGTCATCCGGGCGATACGCAGCCTCCGCGATGACGCCCCGTTCGATCCCGTCAGGCCCTGATCCTTTCGAACCCTTCCGCCTTGCCTGGAGTCACCATGTCCACCTCCGCCGAGCTGATCATCACCCACGCCGACATCCGCACGATGAACGAGCGCCAACCGCGCGCCGAGGCCATCGCCATTCAGCGCGGTCGCATCCTCGCCGTCGGCACCAATGTCGAGATCGAGGCGCTGGCCAACAGTGCCACCCGCCGCATCGACGCCGGCGGCCGGCTGATGCTGCCGGGCCTGCAGGACACCCACGTACACTTCCAGCTCAGCGCCGCCGACCTCTACCACAACGCCTCGCTGTATGACGCCACCACCCTCGACGAGCTGCTGGAAACCATCCGCACCTTCGCCCAGGCGCACCCGGAAAAACCCTGGATTCGCGGCGTCGGTTTCTCCTCTGCACGCTTCACGCCCGAACAGCTCACCAAGGAGCTGCTCGACAGCGTCACCGACGGCCGTCCGGCGCTGATGTTCGCCAGCGACTACCACAACGGCTGGGCCAACAGCGCCGCCTTCGAACTGGCCGGCGTGCGCCCGGGCAGCGTCGAGCCGGATAACGGCGAATACCTGCGCCTGGCCGACGGCACGCCGAAGGGCTGGCTGGTGGAAGACGCCATCTGGGCGATGAACCGCATCGCCCCCGGCTATACCGACGACGACTACCTGCAGGCCATGGCGCACTACAGCAAGGCCTTCAACGCGCGCGGCATCACCGGCGTGCTCGACGCCATGGCCGCGCGCAACTACCTGAAGAACTACCAGGCCTCCCATGATCGCGGTGACCTGACCCTGCGCGTCTGCGCCACGTCGAAGATCTTCGCGCACAAGTCGCTGGCCGAGCAGATGGCCGAACTCAAGGACCTGCGCGCCACTTACCAAGGCGACCGGGTGCGCCTGCATTCGGCCAAGTTCTTCCTCGACGGCGTGCTGGAGAACGGCACGGCGGTGCTGGCCGCGCCCCGCAGCGATACCGGCGGGAATGCCGAGCTGATGTTCAGCCAGGAGCAGATCGACGAGTTCTTCAGCGCCTTCGACCGCGAGGGTTTCCAGATCCACGTGCACAGCATCGGCGACGGCGCCGTGCGTGCCGCGCTCAACGGCCTGGAGGTCGCCCGCGAGCGTAACGGCCAGTGGGATTCACGCCACCAGCTGGCGCACCTGCAGGTGGTCGACCCGGCGGATATCCCGCGCTTCAACCAGCTCGGCGCGCTGGCCAACTACCAGACACTGTGGGCGCAACCCAACCCCGAGGCCGACGCCATAGTCGAAGCCATGATCGGCCCCGAGCGCAGCCAGTACATCTATCCGCTGGGCGAGTTCGTGCGCCAGGGCGTGACCTGCATGCTCAGCAGCGACTGGGGGGTGACCGGTTTCGATCCGTTCCAGATCATCCAGTGCGCCCTCACCCGGCAGAACCCGGCGCTGGGCAACGACAGCCCGGTGCAGACCGCGCAACACCGCATCGGTATCGCGGATGCGATCAAGGGTTACACGATCAACGCCGCCCACGCCGCCTGGCGCGACGACTGTACCGGCAGCCTTGCACCGGGCAAGTACGCCGACCTGATCCTGCTGGACCGCGACCTCTATGCCATCTCCCCCTACGAGATCGGTCAGACCCAGGTCCTGCTGACCCTGCTCGAAGGCCGCGAGGTCCACCGCGACGCCGCCTTCGCAGGCTGAGCCAGCGGCCCGCCAGCGAGGCGGGCCCTTCTTCCAACAACAATAAAAGTGGAGCCTGATCATGGGCGTTGCAGTTCCCCACGGGGGCGCGCAGCTCAAGCGCACCCTCGGCCTGAAAGACCTGGTGGCCTATGGCATGGCCTACATCGCGCCAATGGCGCCACTGACCACCTTCGGCTTCGTCTGGGACGCCTCGGGCGGCCTGATCGCGCTGGCGTACCTGCTGGGCGCGATCTGCATGTACTTCACCGCGCAGAGCTACGCCACGCTGTCCAACGAAGTACAGAGCGCCGGCTCCGTCTATGGTTTCGCCCGGCACAGCCTGGGCGAGGTTCCGGGCTTCGTTGCCGGCTGGCTGATCCTGCTGGATTACCTGCTGATCCCTGCCCTGGTGTTCCTGATCATGTCGGTGGGCCTGCAGATCCTGGTTCCCGGCCTCGACCGCGCGCTGTGCCTGGTGCTGCTGGTGGCGGTGTCACTGGGCATCAACTGGTTCGGCGTCGCCGTCACTACGCGCGTCAGCATGGTTTCGGTGGTCCTGCAGTTCACGGTGATGTTCGGCCTGCTGGCGCTGGCGCTGTTCGCGCTGTCGCAAGGCAAGGGCGCCGGCACACTGACTGCCGCGCCGTTCTTCGACAACAGCGCCTTCGATGTCGGCAAGGTGTTCACCGCCACGTCCATCTGCGTGCTGTCGTTCCTGGGCTTCGATGCCATTTCCACCCTCGCCGAAGAAGTGAAGGACAACGACCGCCGGCTGGTCGGCCGCGCCATCCTGCTGGTGCTGTTCATCTGCGCGACGCTGTTCGTGGTGACCACCTGGGTGCTGGGCAACCTGATGCCGGGTGTGGCGATCAAGGACGCCTCGGCGGCCATCTACGAACTGACTGCAGCACAGATCGGCCCCTGGGTCGCCCTGCTGCTGGCCTGGGTGATCGCGGTGATGGTTGGGCTGACCAACGCGCTGCCGATGCAGGTCGGCGTCTCCCGTGTGCTGTTTGCCATGAGCCGTGACCGCCAGCTGCCAACGCTGTTCGCCCGCCTGCACCGCCGCCACGGCACTCCGCATGTGGCGCTGGTGCTGTCGACCCTGCTGTCGCTGGGCATCGCCCTGGTGATGCGCGAGCGCATCGACACCCTCGCCTCCTTCGTCAACTTCGGCGCGCTCACCGCCTTCGTCCTGCTGCACCTGTCGGTGCTGGTCAAGCTGGGCATCAAGGGCCGCAGCCGGCGCTGGTTCGCCCACTGGCTTGTGCCCATCGTGGGCATCGCGGTGGTGCTGACGGTGCTCGATGGCATGGATATTCATGCGCTGGCCATGGGGAGCGCGTGGCTGGTGATCGGGCTGATCTACGGCCTCTACCTGCGCAGCAAGGGGCGGGTGGCGCTGAGCGTTTGATGCCCCGTGCCGTGCGGTTCGCGAGCAAGGACTAGGCGTCCCCCTCGGTCCTACGAAGGGCCCCACCGATCCAGCTTTGGCTTTGGCTCTTAAGTCTTCCAGAGAAGCATCAGCGCACTCCGAACGCCCCGTTCAACGAGGGAATTTTTCGCCTAAGCGAAAAACCGGATGTCCGGGGCAAGACCTTTGCCTACTTTGCGTGGGGCGGCCATCCGTCGTTTGGCAAAGTTGGTCGCCCGAGGGGGCGAAACACAGAATCCGCGCTTACGCCGAAGCGCTGCAGAAACACGCACAACAACGCAGGCAACGCCAACGGCGGATAACGCTGGCGCGTTATGCGCCCTACAAGGGCATGCCGGCGTAGGGCGAATAACCTGGAACAGGTTATCCGCCGCCCCCTCACATCACTTGATGTACCAACCCCACGGCTGGTCGCTGAGGTACTCGGTGACCTGCTTGGTCTCCAGGTAGTTGTCCAGCCCCCATACGCCCAGCTCGCGGCCGATGCCGCTCTGCTTGTAGCCGCCCCACGGCGCCTGGGTGAAGGTCGGCTGCGAACAGTTGACCCAGACGATGCCCGCGCGCAGGCCGCGGCTCACGCGCTGGCAACGCGCCGGATCAGCGGACATCACCGCCGCCGCCAGACCGAACTGGCTGTCGTTGGCCAGGCGCAGCGCCTCGGCTTCGTCCTTGAAGCGGCGCACGGCGAGGACCGGGCCGAAGATTTCCTCGCGCCAGACGGCGCTCTCCAGCGGCGCGTCGATGAACACTGTCGGCTCGACGAACCAGCCCTTGTCGCAATGGGCCGGACGCTTGCCGCCAGTGACCAGCTTCGCCCCATCGCGCACGCCGGCTGCGATGGCCTGCAACACCTTGGCGTGCTGGCCGGCGCTGACCAGCGGGCCGAGCAGCACGCCTGGTTCCAGGCCGTTGCCGATGGTGATGCGGCGGGTTTCTTCCACCAGGCGCTCGATCAGCCGATCATGCAGCCCGTCCTGCACCAGCAGGCGCGATGTGGCGCTGCACACCTGGCCCTGGTTCCAGAAGATGCCGAACAGGATCCACTCCACGGCTGCCTCGACATCCGCGTCATCGAAGACGATGAACGCCGATTTGCCGCCCAGCTCCAGGCTGACGTTCTTGATGTCCTGGGCCGCCGCCTGCATGATCGCGCGCCCGGTCGGCACGCTGCCGGTGAAGGCCAGCTTGTCCACGCCCGGATGCGCCGACAACGGCGAACCGGCGTCACGGCCCAGGCCGGTGACCACGTTGAGCACGCCCCTGGGCAAGCCCACCGCATCGGCGGCAGCGGCCAGTTCCAGGGAAGTCAGCGGGGTCAGTTCCGAAGGCTTGAGCACGGCGGTACAACCGGCGGCCAGCGCCGGCGCGACCTTCCACGAAGCCATCAGCAGCGGGTAGTTCCACGGGATGATCTGCCCCGCCACGCCGACCGGCTCGCGCAGCACGCGGCAGGCGAAACGCTCGTCGGGCAGCGCGACCACTTCGCCCTCGTCATTCAGCCCTTCGGCCAGCTCGGCGTAGTAGTCGAAGCAGCCGATGGCGTCGTCGATATCCCACTGCGCCTCGGGCAGCGGCTTGCCGTTGTCCTGCACCTCCAGGCGGGCCAGGTCTTCGCGGCGGCCACGCAGGTTGTCGGCGATGGCGCGCAGGTAGCCGGCGCGTTCCTTCCCACTGCTGCGGCCCCACTCGCCCTCATCGAAAGCCCGGCGCGCGGACTGCACGGCGCGATCCACGTCCTCGCCGGTGGCAGCGGCGACTTCAGTCAGTACGGCTTCGCTGGAGGGTTCGTACACCTCGAAGCGGCCGCCTTGCGCGGGTGCCTGCCATTGGCCATCGATATAGAGCTGGTCGCGCATGCGAAGGTCTCCTGAGCTTGTTGGAATGCTTGTGGGCCGAGCATAGGGAAATGGGCACGGGGTTGATAACGCGGGCGCCGTGCATGCGGGCACGCGCGGAGGGGACTGTCTGTAGGAGCGAGCTTGCTCGCAAACCGCCCGGCTGCGAAGCCGAGGGGAAGCCCCGTAGGATGGGTGGAGCTTGCGATACCCATCGCCAGGGTCACCCGTGATCGATGGGTATCGCTTCGCTCCACGCCATCCTACAAAAGCACTCCGCTCACGAAGCCGCCTTCTGTTCCAGGTACGCCTTGGGCGACAACCCCGTCTCCTCGCGGAAGCAGCGGTAGAAGGTCGACAACGAGCGGAACCCCGCTGCCCGCGCCAGCTCATCGATGCGCGTGACGCTGGTAGCGCCGTCGAGCTGGCTGAGCAGGTGGCGCAGCCGCAGCTGGTTCAGGTACTGGTAGAAGCTCAGCCCCAGTACCTGGTTGAGGAAGTAGGAAATCTGGTTGCGCGTGTAGCCGGTGGCCGCCGCGACCTGGGGCATGTCCAGGTCGGGGTTGAGGAAGGGCCGGGTCTGCTGGAAGTACTGCTGGATGTCGCCACCCAGCAGGCTCAGCTGCCGTGCGGAGAGCCCGAGGCGGCTGTCGGCCATGCGCGGCTGCGGCTCGCTGGCGGTTTTCTGCGGCTGGCCGATCAGCGCTGCGTGCTCGTTGACGCGGATGATCCGCCCGTCGCGCACGGTATAGGCCTCGGTGGCGCGGAAGGACACCAGCCCCTGGGTGCCACGCAGGGTCACCTGATACTGCAGGAAGGCGGTGTCGCCATCGACCCGCAGGCGGTCGGCGTAGACCTGCGACTCATCCCCTGCTGCGGGCATGCTGGTCAGCAGGTACTCGCGCAGTTCGTTCGGCGCAATCCGACGACCCTGGAAGAAATCGTTGTACTCCACCTGCGGGTCGAACAGCGCCATCAGCGCCTCGATGTCATGACGACGCCAGGCCTGGTGATAACGCATGACCACCGCGTGGGTAACGGCGCTCGCCGGGTCGGGCTGGTATGTCGTGCCTTCGAGCGTGGCGCTCCAGCCCTGCTCTTCGCTCATGCTTCTGCGCTCATGGTTTTCCCCTGCCGGTCTTGGCCGGCTTGTCCTGCTCCGGGCGTGCCCGCAAAGAGCGACTAGCCGTATGCCTGGGCACCCCGGAGCGATTACAAAACTCGGACGCGGCCCGAAGACCGCTTTTTCTTCCGACATTCTGCCGGAGTTTTCCGATGACATCCGCCCTTCTTGCGCACGCCACTCCCCGACCTTTCTGGCTCGACACTCTCGATCCCGCTCCCGCCGCACCGGCGCTGGAAGCGGATCGCCGCTTCGACCTGGTGGTGGTCGGCGGCGGCTTCACAGGTCTCTGGACCGCCCTGCACGCCCGCCTGCGCTGGCCCGGCGCGAGCATCGCGGTGGTCGAGGCGCGTCGCTGCGGTGGCGAGGCGAGCGGGCGCAACGGTGGCTTCTGCGCGCCAAGTATTTCCCACGGCGTAGGCAATGCCCTGCGCCGCTGGCCGGAAGAAGCTGAAACCCTGGTACGCCTGGGCCGTCAGAATCTCGAAGAGTTCGAGGCGGACCTGAAGCGCTTCGGGATGAACGTGGAGTTCGAGCGTCGCGGCAAGCTCAGCGTCGCCATGCAGCCCTGGCAGGTCGAAGGCCTGCGCGGCATGCAGAGCAACTACCAGCGCTTCGGCATCGACTGCGAGTGGCTAGAAGGCGCGGAACTGGCGCAGAAACTCGACTCGCCGCTGTACAAGGCCGGCGTTTTCGAACCCAACTACGCGCTGCTCAACCCGGCAAAGATGGCCGCCGAGCTGCGCCGGGTATGCCTGGAGCAGGGCATCGAGCTGTTCGAGAACACCCCGGTGCACGAGCTGCACCAGCGCGGCGACCGCCTGATGCTGCGCTGCGATCGTGGCGAGCTGGAGGCCGGGCAGATCGCCCTGGCCACCAACATCGCCCCGCCGCTGCTGGGCCACCTGAACTCCAGCGTGATCCCGGTGTACGACTACTCGCTGGTCACCCAGCCGCTCACCGACGACCAGCTGCGCGCCATCGGCTGGGTCGACCGCTACGGCATCGCCGATGCCGGCAACCAGTTCCACTACCTGCGCAAGACTGCCGACAACCGCATCCTCTGGGCCGGCTTCGACGCCATCTATCACTTCGGCAGCCGCCGCGACGAGGCCCTGACCCAGCGCCCGGAAAGCTTCCAGCGCCTGGCCGGACAGTTCCGCGAGGCCTTCCCGCAGCTCGGCCCAGTCGAGTTCAGCCATGCCTGGGGCGGCATCATCGACACCTCGGCGCGCACCACGCTGTTCACCGGCTGCGTGCTCGGCGGGCGCGTCGCCTATGCGCTGGGCTTCACCGGCCAGGGCGTGGCGGCCAGCCGCTTCGCTGCGCTGAACATGCTCGACCAGCTGGGCGGCGAAAGCACTGAGCGCACCCGACTGCGCATGACCTCGCAGAAGCCCTTCCCCTTCCCTCCCGAGCCGCTGCGCTACCTCGGCGTGCGCCTGGCTCAGCGTTCGCTGGCCAAGGAAGACCGCACCGGCCGCCGCGATCTGCTGCTCAAGACCTTCGATGCCTTCGGCGTCGGTTTCGATTCCTGATGGAGAACCTCATGTCCACCCTGCCCCGCCACGTCATCGACTTCGCCAACCCCGATCTCGCCCCGCAGGAGCGCGAGATCAACGACCCGGCGATCGTCGATGCGCCGTACCAGAGCCGCAGCTGGCGGCACTTCAGCGCCCCGGAAAAGAACGCCATCGCCGGTATCTGGGAAGCCGGCGTCCACCTGGAACGCTGCGAGTGCGACTACGACGAGCTGTGCCACATCCTCGAAGGCAGCGTGCGCCTGACCGACGCCGATGGCGTAGCGAAGACCTTCGGGCCGGGGGATTCCTTCGTGGTCGCGGCGGGATTCAAGGGCACCTGGGAAAACCTCACGCCGGTGCGCAAGGTGTATTTCATTCTCGGTTGAGTTCGGCGTTGCAGGTGTTCGCGAGCAAGCTCGCTCCTACAAGGGAGTGCCACACGCTCTGCGTAGGAGCGAGCTTGCTCGCGAATCTGCGGACCTGCACCCTGACCTGGAACGCCGGTAAGCCGTACGTCCCCCCAAGCTCCACAACCGTTTGAAAGGGCTATAACTAGCGAAACGAAACGGCAGGTCACCCGGGATCAACCGGCTACGACCGCCCCTGATGGCCCTTTTCCTTTACCCGGATCAGGCTTCCCCAGCCTGATCGGCGCCCGCGGCGCGGAGCGGTTTGATGAGTTCCAGAACCTGGCGATGGGCTCGCAGGAGCCTCCCTGGCTGCATCGGACTGGCACTGCTGGTCGCTCCGCTCTACGCCAACGCCCTGTTCAAATGCCAGGCCCGCGACGGGACCGTCAGCCACACCAGTCACGCCGTTGCCGGGGCGCGCTGCACGCTTCAGAACAGCAAGACAAGCCAGACCAGCAAGTCGGGCGCGACTGCCAGCGCCAGGTCGAAGGCCGCGCCAGCGAGCGAGCGCGGGGACGAGCCTGGCGCAGGGCGGGTTCGGGTTTACACCTTCGTCCACAAGGGCGTTCGCCAGTACGTGAGCCGTCGCCCGGTCGGGATCTCCGCGCGGGTCGATGTGATCGATGTGTATTACATCAAGGGCTGCTACCTGTGCATGGCGCCGAAGGATTTCAACGTCGCCACGCTGCGCCTGGACACCCGTTCCTATCGCCGCGAGATCGAGGCCGCGTCGCTGCGCTACGGTGTCGACCGAGCGCTGGTGCGCGCGGTGATCCATGCCGAATCGGCGTTCCAGCCCAACGCCATTTCCGTCGCCGGCGCGCAGGGGCTGATGCAGTTGATGCCCGACACCGCTGAGCGTTTCAATGTCAGCAACCCCTTCGATGCGCGGCAGAACATCCGTGGCGGAGTGCGCTACCTGGCCTGGCTGCTCAAGCGCTTCAACGGCAATCAGCGGCTGGCGCTGGCGAGCTACAACGCCGGTGAGATGACCGTCGACAAGTACAACGGAATACCGCCCTACGCCGAGACGCAAACCTACGTCGCCCGCGTGCAGTCCCTGACCGAGCGCTATCGCAATCATCGCTAGCCGGTTGAATGTCGAGGTCAGAGAGAGTTCGTAGGATGGCGTGGAGCGCAGCGATACCCATCAGTTTCCTGCGCCATCCGCATGGGTATCGCTGCGCTCCACCCATCCTACAAAGAGCGCAGCGGCATGCCGGCCCGACTCGTAGGGCGCATAACCTGGAACAGGTTATCCGCCGGGGCATCCGCGGCGGATAACGCTGGCGCGTTATCCGCCCTACCGGTCAGCCCGACCCTGCCAGAGCTGATGGCTCAAGCGAACTTCCACCCCGCCGTCGCCAGCCGGGTGTCCAGCGCGGCGAGGTCGGCTTCCACCCGCGCGGCCGGTTCCGGCATGTAGGCCAGTGGGTCGGGCAGCGTGGACGGCTGGCCGAGGAAGCCTTCGGTCGCGGCATGCAGGCAGTAGGCGCTGTAGGCCGGGTTGTAGCCGCCCTCCTGCACCACCAGCAGGCGTCCCTGGCAGAGTTCGTCGGCCAGCGCGCGGGCGCGGCGAGCCAGGCGGTTGAAGCCCTGCATGGTCACCAGTTGGCGGCCGTTGGGGTCGAACTGCGAGGCATCCAGGCCATTGGCGATGATCAGCAGGTCTGGCTTGAACGCGCGCAGCGCTGGCTCGACGAAGCGGCTGAAGACCATCTCGTAGAGCTGGTCGCCCGAGCCCATGGGCAGCGGCAGGTTGAGGTTGCTGCCCAGCCCAGCGCCGTAGCCGCGCTCATCCGCCGCTCCCGACTGCGGGTGGCTCGGGCCCCAGGCGCCGTGGTCCATGTGCAGCGACACGGTAAATACCGACGGATCGTCGTAGAAGCCTTCCTGGGTGCCGTTGCCGTGGTGCACGTCCCAGTCGACGATGGCGACCCGTTCAAGCCCCGCCGCCTGGGCGGCACGCGCGGCAACCCCGACGTTGTTGAAGAAGCAGTAGCCGTCGGCCATGGCCGGCGCGGCGTGGTGACCCGGCGGGCGCACCAGCGCCATGGCCGGGTTGCCGGTGGCCAGCACGCTTTCCAGCGCCAGCAGGCTGGTGCCGGCGGCGGCCAGCAGGCCGGCGAGGCTGCCGGCGGACATCAGCGTGGTGCTGCTGAAGCGCTTGCCCTGGGCGTCCGCCTCGAAGATACCGCGCAGGTAATCGGCATCGTGGAAGCGCAGCAGTTCTTCTTCACTGGCATGGCGACCTGCGTGCCAGCGCAGCGAGTCGGCGACCGGGCCGCGCTGGAGGATGGCGCGCATGTTGAGCAGCCGGGGATTGCTCTCCGGGTGCAGCAGCTGCTCGGCCAGCAGGTCGCTGGGCGGCGCCTCGAATACGCCGGCGGCGGTGTCGTGGCGCAGCACGTCGTCGTGCCAGAAAATATCCATCGTGTGACTCATCAGAAACCCTCGGATTCCATCACTGCGCGCGCAGGCGCAGACACGCAACACGGATTCGCCCCCGGCATTACGCGGACCGGGGGCGAACCTCCATCAGTCGATAATGGTCAGCTCAGGCGGCAGTTCCGACAGGCTCGCCGAGCCCTTCTCGCCACACAGCACGGTGTCGCCGAGCTTGATCCCGAAGCCTTCGTTGTACAAGGACAGGTTGGGCTCGATGGAGAACGACATGTTCGGCTGGAACACATGGTCGTCCGCCTCGTCGACCATCATCGCTTCCAGCCAGGTCGGCGGGTAGGCCAGGCCGAGGCTGTAGCCAATGCGGTGCACGCGGGTGCGCGACAGGTCGATGCGGTCGAGAATCTGGTTGCACACGCGGTTGGCTTCGCCCACCGGAGTGCCCGGCTTGGCGATGTCGATGGCGGCGTTGAAGGCCTCGGTGAGCAGGGTCGCCACTTCCTTCACCCGCGGGCTGGGTTTGCCGATCACCGCGGTGCGCATGAGGATGGCATGGTAGCGGTTGCACACGCCGGCGTGTTCGAGGATCACCACGTCGCCATGGCTGATGGTCTGGCGGTGTGGCATGGCGTGGGTCATGGTGCTGCGGCGGCCGGTGGCGCACATCGGGCTGATCGCCGAGTACTCGCTGCCGGCGCGGCCCAGGGCGTTGGCGACGATGCCGGCCACTTCCACTTCGGAGATACCCGGACGCAGTGCCTCGAAGGCGGCCAGCATGCCCTGGTCGGCCATGCGTGCGGCGCTGCGCTGGTATTCGATTTCCTCGGCGGTCTTGATCAGGCGGTTCTCGGCGACCAGGGGGCCGGCGTCCTCGAAGCGCGCTTCGGGCATGTAGCCCAGCAGCGCGTTGTACTGCGCCGGGGAGAAGGTCGAGGCGGTCATTTCCAGGCCGATGCGCGCCTGGGACAGGCCGGCCTGGGCGAGCACGTCGGCGACGATCTTCAGCGGGTCCTGCTTGGCGATGTCATAGAAGATCGCCTCGTTGATGCACGACAGTTCCCAGGTGCAGGGCTCCTCGCTGGTACGGGTGAGGAACACCGGCTCCGCCAGCTTCGGCGAGATGATCAGCGCCTGGTACCAGAGGAAGCCCAGGCTGTCGAAGCCGGTCAGGTAGTTGATGTTGTCCGGGTAGTTGACCACCAGGGCATCCAGGCCACGATCGGCCATGCGGCGTTTGACGGCTTCGACGCGTTGACGGTAGGTGCGCGCGGGGAAAGCGGTAAGCATGGGGATTCCCTCCTCAGGGACAAGGTGCAAGCGACAGGCAGATTGGCTGGTCGCCAGCGTGGCGACCGGATGTAAATCAGGGTGGATCAGGAAGGCGGTCGATGCCGTTCGAGGTACATGCGCAGCAGCATCACCGCCAGGGTCAGGACGATCATCAGGGTGGACACGGCGGCAATCGCCGGGTCGAGGTTGTAGCGCAGGCCGTCCCAGATGCGCTTGGGCAGCGTCACCACGTTCAGGCCGCTGGTGAACAGGGTCACCACCACTTCTTCCCAGCTCATCACGAAGCCCATGAAGAAGCCGCCGAGGATGCCGCCACGGACGTTGGGCAGCAGCACGTGCCAGAGCGTTGGCCAGAGCCCGGCGCCCAGCGAGCGCGAGGCCTTGTACAGGCTCTGGTCGAGCCGCGCGTAGGCCACCAGCATGGCGATCACCGAATACGGCAGCGCCATCAGCAGGTGGCCGAAGCCGACGCCCAGCAGGTTGTCGAGAATGCCCAGGCGCGCGTCGAGGTAGTAGATCGACATGGCCGAGACCACCTGCGGGACGATCATCGGCAGCAACACGATCAGCGTCAGCACGGTGCGAAAGCGCCGCTGCAGCCAGATGCCGGTGGCGAACAGGAAGGCCAGCGCCGTGGACAGCGCGCCGACTACCAGCGCCAGACCGAGGCTCTGCAGGATCGACACCAGCCAGGCACCATCGAACAGCGTCGCGTAGTGGCGCAGCGACCAGCCGCCGTCCGGGAAGGCCAGGTAGCGCTGGTTGCCGAACGACAGCGGCACGATCACCAGGATCGGCAGCAGCAGGAATAGCGCGGACAGCACCAGCGCGGTCCAGGACAGCCAGCGCCCCAGCGGCGGGCGCGGCAGTTGCGGCTTGCCCGGCTTGGGCATGGCGGAGACGAAGGTTCCCTGCGGGGTCACAGCTCATTCCTCCCGAGCAGGCGGCGGAAGCCGATGAGTTGTCCGAACAGCAGCGCGCAACCCACCACCAGCAGCATCAGCACGATGCTCAGCGCTGCGCCCAGGCCCCAGTTGGAGAGCTGGAACATCTGCACGTAGATGTACTCGGCGAGCATCGCGGCCTTGCCGCCGCCCAGCAGCGCCGGGGTGACGAAGCAGCCGAGGCTGAACACGAAGACGATGGCGGACGCGGCGACCACGCCCGGCAAGGTCAGCGGGATGAAGATGTCCTTGAGCGTCTGCCAGTGGCTCGCACCCAGGCTGCTGGAAGCGCGCAGCAGGCTGTCGTCCACCTGCTTCAGCGAAGACAGCAGCGGCAGCACCGCGTAAGGCACCATGAAGTGCACCATGCCGATCAGCGCGCCCAGTTCGTTGCGCACCAGCGGCGGCGGCGCGTCGAACCAGCCGGTGGCCATCAGGCCCTGGCTGACCAGCCCACCGTTGCGCAGCAGCACCAGCCAGGCGAAGGCGCGGATCAGCATCGACAGCCAGAACGGCAGCAGCACGAACAGCTCGATCAGCTGCCGGCCGCGCGGCGTCGCGAAACGCCAGCGGTAGGCGATCAGGTAGGCGATGGCGACGCTGATCGCGGTGGTCAGCAGGCAGATGCGCAGGGTGCGCCAGATCACCGCCTGCAGGTTGGCGTTGTCGGCGATGGCCGCGTAGTTCTGCGTGCCCCACTCCGGCAGGCTGAAGCTCCAGCCGAGCACGCCGAGGGTCGGCAACAGGTAGCCGACCACGACGAGCACAGGCAGGGGCAGGATCAGCAGGCCGTAGACCGGCAGCACGCCCGGTGCGAAACGTCGCATCTCAGCCACCGATCAGCGCGAGGTAGCGCTCCAGGGTTTCGCCGTAGTGTTCGGCGTGCCACTTGTTGTTCAGCGACACCTGCTTCTTCAGGTTGTCCGGTGCGGTGGGGTTGATCGCCTGCAGCTGGGCGCTGAGCAGGTCGTTGGCCGCAAGGTTCACCGGGCCCATGTTGTAGACCTCCATGAGCTTGGCCTGGACTTCAGGACGAAGGGCATAGGCGATGAAGTCCATGGCCGCCTTGGCGCCGGCCGGGTTACCCTTGGGCACCATCCACACCGAAGGCGAGACGATGCCGCCGTCGAAGCTCCAGTCGATCTTGCCGGCGGTGTCGTTCTTCACCAGTTCGGCGCGGGTGTGCCACATCTGCGCCATGCTCACCTCGCCATCGCGGATCAGCTGCTGCGACTCGGCGCCGGTGGACCAGTGGGTGGCGATGTGCGGCAGCAGCTCCTCGATCTTGCGCAGCGCGCGGTCCACGTCCAGCGGGTAGAGCTGTTCCGGCGGAACGCCGTCGGCCAGCAGCGCGCACTCGAGGTTGGCGCTCATCCACTTGTAGAGGGTGCGCTTGCCCGGGTACTTCTTCACGTCCCAGAAGTCGGCCCAGGACTTGGGCGGGTTCTTGCCGAACTGCTCGTGGTCGTAGCCGATCACGTAGCTGTAGGTGTAGTTGGCGAGGCCGAAGTCATGTACGTCGCCGTAGCCGATCAGCGATTTGTCGACGATGCCGAAGTCGATGGGGGTGAGGAACTTGTCCTTGCCCAGCCGGTAGGACGAATACATCTCGCCGTCGCACACGTCCCAGCGCACCGCGCCGCTGCTTACCTGGGTCTTCAGCGCGCCCTCGGTGGGGCCACTGCCGTCGACTTTCAGGGTCAGCCCGGAAGCCTGGTCGAAGCCGCCGAAGCTCTTCTCGAAGGCCGGCACCGCATCGCCGCCCCAGTTGGCCAGCACCAGGTTGCCGCCGGCTGCGAAGGCCCGGCCGCCGGCGCCGAACGGCAGCGCACTGGCGGCGGCGAGCAGCAGCAGGCTGCGGTTGAAATCGCGGCGGCTGATGCCGGCGCGCTCGCCCTTCTGGGCGGCGATCTCGATGGCGTCTTCGATGAAGCCTCGGCCTGCTTTTATAGAGTCGCTCATGTGATTGCTCCCCGATCATTTGTTTTCGTTATGGGTTAGTCAGGCGGACAACAGGTGGCAGTGCTGCGGCGACCAGCTGCACCAGTAGCGCTGGCCGCTGCGCAGGCTGCCCAGCAGCGGGTGCGACACCGGCAGGCGCAGGTCGAGGCGATCGCCCTGCTCCAGGGTCAGTTCGAGATTGACGTGGGCACCCTGGTAGGTCGCGGGGCCTGCGGTGGCGCAGAGGCCGTTGTCGCGGCCGGCGTCCTGCAGCGGGCGCAGGTCGATGTGTTCCGGGCGCACCGCCAGCCAGCTCTTGCCGCCCTGGCCGGCATTGGGCGTATTGGCCACGCGCAGGTGCTGGCCACGGAAATCGCAGAGCGTGGCTTCGGCCTCGCGCCGCACCACGCCGACCTCCAGCAGGTTGGTGTCGCCGAGGAAGTTGGCGACGAAGCGGCTGGCCGGGCGTTCGTAGACCTCGCGCGGGGTGCCGATCTGTTCCAGGCGGCCCTTGTTGAACACGGCGATACGGTCGGAAAGCGCCAGGGCTTCTTCCTGGTCGTGGGTGACGAAGACGAAGGTGGTGCCGAAGTCCTTGTGCATGCGCGCCAGCTCGCCTTGCATCTCCTGGCGCAGGCGGCGGTCGAGGGCAGACAGCGGCTCGTCGAGCAGCAGCAATTTCGGCTTGAACACCAGCGCGCGGGCCAGCGCCACGCGCTGTTGCTGGCCGCCGGACAGTTGGCTGATGCCGCGCTCGCCCATGCCGGCCAGGCCGACGCGTTCCAGCACCTCGGCGACCCGGCGCTCGATCTCCGCGCCCGGCACCTTGCGGATGCGCAGCGGGTAAGCGACGTTCTGCGCAACGCTCATGTGCGGGAACAGCGCGTAGCCCTGGAACACCACGCCGAACTCGCGCTGGTCGGGGGACAGATGGGTGATGTCGCGGCCGTCCTGCTCGATGCGCCCTTCGCTGGGCTCGACGAAGCCGGCGAGCATCATCAGCGTGGTGCTTTTACCGGAGCCGGATGGGCCCAGAAGCGTGAGGAATTCGCCCTGGCGGATGCTCAGGCTGAGGTCGCTCAGGACCTGCAGGTTGCCGTAGCGCTTGCCCAGGCCGAGCAAGTCGACGAAATGCTGCATGGCGGATCTCCAGCCGTTTTTTCTTGTTGATCGGTGTTGGCTTGGGCTCATCTTCTGTGCAAATTTAACTAACGACAATTCAATAGATTTCCACCTGAATCGTTAGTCAAATTCACGAAAGAAGGTCCTTCATGCGTCAGAACAGTGCGTTTCGCATGCCCTCGCTCATCGCCCTGCGCGCTTTCGAGGCGCTGGTTCGCCAGGGCAGCATCAGCCGCGCGGCGCTGGAGCTGCACGTCACCCACGGAGCGGTCAGCCACCAGGTGAAGAAGCTCGAGGAAGAACTGGGCATGGCGCTGGTGGAGCGCCAGGGCAAGGGCGTCAAGCTGACCCCGGCCGGGCGCCAGCTGAGCCAGCAGATCAGCAGTGCCTTCGACCAGCTGCGCGACATCCGCCGCGCGCTGCCCACCGAGGAGCCCGCCGGCGAACTGCGCATCGCCTGCGCCCCGGCGCTATTGGCACGGGTGTCATCGCTGCTGGAGAAATTCCTGCGCAACTACCAGGAAGTCGCCCTGCACCTGCTGCCAATGAGCAGCGACCTGGGCCAGGTAGACATGGTGATTTCCTTCGGCGAGACGCACATCGAAGGCCAGCGCTTCGCCGCGCTGGGCGATATCCGCTACTTTCCGGTGTGCAGCCCGCGCCTGCTCAACACCCAGGAACACCTGCGCAAACCCCGCGACCTGGCGCGCCAGGTGCTGCTGCACGAGGACGACGGCTTCGACTGGAGCCGCTACTTTCTTGCCGCCGGCGTGCCCGGCCTGCAGGCACGGCAGAACGTCTTCCTGCCCGACGCCTACCTGACCATCCGCGCCGCCCTGGCCGGCGGCGGCGTGACCATCAGCGACCACATCCTCGCCGGCGAGGAGCTGCATCAGGGACGGTTGGTGCGCCTGTTCGACATCGACTTCCCGGCGCCCCACCCCTACTTCCTGATCATCCCGCCCCACGGCAACCAGGCCCTGGCGCGGGAGTTCGCCGACTGGCTGCTGCATGAGCTGGAGGCGATTCCGGCGTTTGATTGATGGGGTGTTGCCTTTCACAGAAGCGACAGGAGGAACACCTCGTAGGATGGCGTGGAGCGCAGCGATACCCATCGATTCCGTACGGCGACAGCATGGGTATCGCTGCGCTCCACCCATCCTACGTTCGAGGTTTGCCTGTTGCCTCTTTAGGACCGTAGGGCGGATAACGCGCCAGCGTTATCCGCCGTCGTGGGAGCGGCGGATAACCCGTTCCGGGTTATGCGCCCTACGGGGGAACCTGAGCGCGACGGTGAGCGCGCCCAAGGCTGGCTCAGAGCTTCTTCCCACCCAGCAGGAAATGCGACAACGCCGGAATCAGGATCAGCGCCCCGAGCATGTTCCACAGGAACATGAAGGTCAGCAGAATCCCCATGTCGGCCTGGAACTTGATCGGCGACCAGGCCCAGGTGATGACGCCCGCCGCCAGGGTCACGCCGACCAGCGCGACGACCTTGCCGGTGAAAGCCACGGCCTGTTTGTAAGCCACCGACAGCGGCAACCCGGCGCGCTGCATCTGTAGCTGCACACTGAGCAGGTACAACGCGTAGTCCACCCCGATCCCCACGCCCAGCGCGATCACCGGCAGCGTGGCGACCTTCACGCCAATGCCCATCATCACCATCAGCGCCTCGCAGAGGATCGAGGTGAGCACCAGCGGCAGCAGCGCCACCAGGGTTGCGCGCCAGCTGCGGAAGGTGATCAGGCAGAATATGCCCACCGCCGCGTAGACGTAGAACAGCATGCGGTGGTTGGCCTCGCGCACCACGCGGTTGGTCGCCGCTTCGATCCCGGCGCTGCCGGCGGCCAGCAGGAACTGGCGGTCCGGCGTGCTGTTGGCGCGGGCGAAGTTCTCGGCGATGCCGGCCACTTCGTCGAGGGTCTGCGCCTTGTGGTCCTTGAGGAAGGCGATCACCGGCATCAGCGAGCATTCGGTGTTGAACAGCTCCGGCGTGTTCACCGAAGCCTGCTGGGCGGCGTAGTTGAGCACGTCCTGGTTGCGCTGCAGGCTGGCGAACTTGGGGTTGCCCTCGTAGGTGCCGGCGGTGATCTGCCGTACCGCGGTGACCAGCGAAGTGGTCGCCTGCACGCCTTCATGCTGTTGCAGCGCCCAGCCCAGGCGATCGGCGAGGATCAGCGTGCGGTAGTTCAGGCAGCCTTCCGGCGCGGTCTTCACCATCACCGCGAAGAGGTCGCTGGAGAGTGCGTAGTGGCTGGTGATGTAGGCGTTGTCACGGTTGTAGCGCGAGTCGGCGCGCAGCTCCGGAGCACCGGCGTCGAGGTCGCCGATCTGCAGGTGCTGGCTGACCAGCAGACCGCCGGCACCCAGCAGCGCGGCGATGATCAGGGTGACACTGGCCCAGCGGCGCTCGGTGAAGCGGTCCAGCAGGTCCCACAGCTTGCCCAGGCCAGCATGCTGGTCCACCTGGCGATCCTCGCGCAGGGCACGCGCGGCGGCCTTCGGGCTGACGCCGACGTAGGACAGCGCCACCGGCATCATCAGCAGCGAGGTGAAGATCAGCACCGCCACGCCGATGCTGGCGGCGATGGCCAGGTCCTGGATCACCGGGATGTCGATCAGCATCAGCACGGCGAAACCCACGGCGTCCGACAGCAGCGCGGTGACGCCGGCCAGGAACAGGCGGCGGAAGGTGTTGCGCGCGGCCACCTGCTTGTGGGTGCCACGGCCGATGTCCTGCATGATGCCGTTCATCTTCTGGGTGGCGTGGGACACGCCGATGGCGAAGATCAGGAACGGCACGAGGATCGAATACGGGTCCAGCGCGTAGCCCAGCCAGGCCACCAGCCCGAGCTGCCAGACCACCGCCAGCAGCGAGCAGCCGATCACCAGCAGACTGCTGCGCAGGCAGCGGGTGTAGAAGAAGATGATGACGAAGGCGGTGACCACCGCCAGGCCGAAGAACAACATCACCCGCACCAGGCCGTCGATCAGGTCACCCACCAGCTTGGCGAAGCCGATCACGTGCAGGCGCACCGGACCTTTACCCTCCTCTCCAGCAGCGAAGGCGCGGGCGTCGCCCAGGTATTCGTACTTCAGCCGCAGGTCGTCGAGGGCGCGGGAGAACTCGCGGTAGTCGATGCCCTTGCCGGTGGCCGAGTCGCGGTCCAGCAGCGGCACCACCAGCATGCTCGAGCGGAAGTCGTTGCCCACCAGGCTGCCGACGATGCCGGCGCGGGCGATGTTCTGGCGCAGCTGGCCGATGGACTCGGGCTTGCCGTCGTAGCCGTCGGGCATCACCGGGCCGCCCTGGAAGCCTTCCTCGGTGACCTCGGTCCAGCGCACCGCCGGGGACCACAGCGACTTCATCCAGGCGCGGTCGACGCCGTGGCTGAGGAACAGCTGGTCGCTGATCTGCCGCAGGCTGTCGATGTAGGCCGGGTCGAAGATGTCGCCGTTGGGGTTCTCCACCACCACCCGCACGGAGTTGCCCAGGCCGCGCAATGCGGCGCGGTTGTCCAGGTAATTGCGGATATAGGGATCGCTGTGCGGGATCATCTTCTCGAAGGCCGGACGCATCTCCAGGCGGGTCACGGCCATGTAGCCCAGCACCAGGGTGACCAGCGCGATCAGGGCGATGAACAGCGCGCGGTGGTTGAACACCAGGCGCTCCAGCAGGTTGCCGCTGTGGGTGTCAAAGTCCCGCAGTTCGCGGACTACAGGCATCTCGCCTTGCTTCAGGTCGACCATGAGGCTGTCTCTCTATCTCTTGTTCTTATGGTTCTTGAACGGGTGAAACACCGGTGCGCTCAGCGCACCGGCATCGCGTTCTCGCGTACGCCACGAGCGCCGACCAGCAGCAGGCGTCCGGGACCGGCCACTGCGCCGCTGACAGGCAGGCGCTCGGCCAGGTCCAGGGCTTTGAAGCTGGCGCCGCTGTCATCGCTGACCAGGCCCTGGCCGGCCTGGCTGAACAGGTACAGCCGGCCGTTGGCGTCGAAGCTGGCGGCGGTCAGGCTGACCGGCAGGCCCGTGTCCACGGTGTTCCAGCTTTCGCCGCCGTCGAGGCTGCGGATCGCGTGGCCGCGCAGGCCGTAGGCGAACACCAGGCCCGGCCGCGCGACCACACCGAAGAAGCTGCCGGCGTAGGGCGACTGCAGGGCGACGAAGCGCTGCTGTTGGCCCTCCTGTTGCGGGGAAAGGCGCAACAGCAGGCCCTGCTCGCCGACGACGAACAGGTCATCGCCGCTGGCCGCCATGGCGGTCAGGTGCAGTGCCTGCGGGTTGTCGATGCGGTGGTTCCAGGGCTCCCAGGTGCGCCCGCCGTCACTGGTGTGCAGGATCAGGTTGAAGGCGCCGACCACGAAGCCTTCCTTCGCGTCGCGGAACCACAGGTCGAGGAACGGCTTGTCGGCGCCCTCCTCCTGGTACCGGCGCGCCTGGTCCAGCCAGGTGGCGTTGTCCGGCTGCGGGTGGGCGGCGTAGTAGTCGAGCATCAGCTGGCCGATCTGCCGGCCGTCGAGCTGGCGCTCCCAGTGCTTGCCGCCGTCGGCGCTGTGCAGCACCACGCCGTCGTGGCCCACCGCCCAACCGTCCTGCGGCGTGGGGAAGCGCACGGCGGTGAGGTCGGAGCTGACCGGCACCTCGGCCTGCAGCCAGCTGGTGCCGCCGTCATCGGAATAGAGAATGTGGCCGCGCTGGCCGACGCTCACCAGGCGCTTGTCGACGCGGGTGACGGCCAGCAGCGGCACATGGCAGGGAACGGCGCTGTGGGGCGCCGGCTGGTCGAGTACATCGACGAACTCTGCGACCGTTGCGCCGGCTTGAGCGCCGCCCGCCAGAAGCAAGGCGCCCAGGAGCATCAGGCGCTTGAAGGGGATCTGCATGGTGCTTTCCTCACAACTCTCTTCGCATCTTTTCCGGCAGCTTTCGCTGCAGGAGCCGCGGCGACCCCGCTTGGCATCAAGCCGGGCCGCCGCGCCCTTCATCAGCGAATGCCGCTACCGGCCAGCGCCTCGGGGGACCACTGGGTCTTGGCCAGCGGGTCGATGTAGCTGATGCCGCCGTACGGGCCGACGACGCCGTTGATGTTGTAGGAGCCGGCAGTCAGGTCGTAGATCATGAACGGCGTGGCGTCCGGGATGCGCTTGTCGTAGCTCTGGCTGAGGAAGGCGAAGGAGCCGCGATAGAGTTGGCCACGGGCGTCGTACTGGTCAGAGGCCACGGCCACCCAGCTGTCTTCATCGAGGTAGAAGCGACGCTTGGCGTAGATGTGCCGCGCGCCGGACTTCAGGGTGCCTTCGACGACCCACACGCGGTGCTTCTCCCAGCGCACATAGTCCGGCGACAGGTGGTTGGGCGTGACCACCGGCTTGATGTCGCTGGCGTAGGTCAGGCGGTAGGTGTTGTAGGGCACGATCATTTCCTGCTTGCCCACCAGCTTCCAGTCATAGCGGTCCAGCGCACCGTTGAAGACGAACACGTCGTCGTAGGTGCCGGCGCCGGCCATGCCGGGGTTCGGGGTGTCGTAGGCCAGGTTCGGTGCCAGCTTCACGCGGCGCTGGCCGGGCAGGTACTGCCAGGCGCGACGCGGCTGCTGCAGCGGGTTGGCGGCGTCCTTGAGCATCATCGCCTCACCGGCGCGGCGGGCCGGGCCGCTGTAGTACAGCTTCATCTGGTAGTAGACCTCGGAGCCCTTCACCGGCTGGGTGAGGTCTTCGTACACCGGGTAGTTGATGAAGGCCTGGCCGGTGGTGGCGAGGTTGGCGCTGCCCGAGGCATCGACGTTCCAGGAGTCGTACTTGGCCTTGATGTTCACGCCCTGGTAGCGCAGCAGGAAGTTCCACATCGCCTCGGCGCCGGTCTTCGGAATCGGGAACGGCACGCCCGGCAGGGCGTTGTCGATGGCGGTGCCGCCTTCCAGGGACTGCGCGGTGACGGCGTTCTTCTTGCTGTTCTCCAGCACGGTGTCCGGCAGCGCGGCGCTGCGGTGGGTCGGGTAGACGTCGACGCGGAAGGTCGGATAACGCTTGGCCAGCTCGACGGTGGTGGCCGACAGCTGGTTCTTGTACTGGTCGACGTTCTTGCCGTCGATCACCAGCACCGGCTTGTCGCTGGCGAACGGGTCCGGACGCATGCTGTCGCCGGCCTTGAAGCTGGCCGGGGCGGTGGTCAGGCCGCCGGCATAGGCGGGAATCGCGCCATCGCTGCTGGCGGCTTTCTCGGCGCCGACCAGGGTCAGGGTGCTGCCCAGCTGGGCGGCGTCCTGCGGGGAAACGGCGGCCTGGGCCAGACCGCAGAGGGTCAGGCCGAGGGCGGTGGCGATCAGGGTGGGCTTGAAGTTCATGCTGTTTTTCTCCTGCCTCGAAGTCGAGGCCTTACGTGAAATCAGAAGGTGGCCTTCAGGGAAGCGGTAACCATGCCGCGGTCCTTCAGCAGGGGCGCGAGGCCGCCTTGCGAGGTGATCTGGCCGGGGATGCACTGGTACTGGCCGTTGGCGCCGGGGGTGTTGTTGTCGCGGCCGCTCTCGCAGGTATCGAAGGGGCCGAAGGCGTCGACGTATTTCAGGTCCAGACGGTATTTCTGGTGGAAGTCCGCGGCCACGCCGACCGAGTAGCTGCCAGCGTCTTCGTTGCCGCCCAGCTGCACCGCCGAGTTGCCGTGCAGGCCGACGTTGTAGGCCATGGGCATGGACAGATCGACGCCCGGGAAGGCCTGGTACCAGGTCGGGGTGAAGTTGGCGGACATGGCGTAGGCGTTGGTGGTGACCTTGTCGACACCGCGGTAGCTGGAGTCGCCCTTGAAGGTCTGCTCGCCTTCGGTGACGTCGATCAGGTGCGTCAGGGTGCCTTCCACGGCCAGCGACGAGGCGTCCCACAGCGGGGTGGCGCCGAAGGTCACCAGGCCGTTGAGCACGACGTGGAAGGTCTTGCCGCGGGCCAGGCCGGTGTCGCCATCGCTGGGCATCTCGCCGATCAGGTTGGCGCCGTTGACAGCGCCGCGCTTGGAGGCTGCATAGAGCGTGGAGTTGACCGTGGTGAAGTTGCTCGCCAGCGGCATGTTCTCGCGGTAGTTCAGGTCCATGCCGACGCTCACGCCGCCGATTTCCTTGGACAGGCTGATGCCATAGATGTCGATGTCGTCGGCGTAGGCGGTGACGTAGTTCATCCCCTGCAGGCCGGCCAGGCCGGGCTTGTGCAGGTTCGGCGCATTCACCAGTACCGCCGGCAGGGTGTCGGAGGTATTGCGGTAGTAGAAGCCCAGGGTGCCGTCGAGCCATTCCGGGCTCCACTTGGCCATCAGGCCGAAGTCGCCGGTGTTGTCCGGCTCGCGGTCATGGCCGCGCGGGGCGCCGTAGAAGGCGTTGAGCGCGGGCAGCGGCAGCCAGAAGACGTTGCCGCCGTCGTTGAGCATGTCGTAGGGGCCCATGTAGGTGCCACCTTCGGGGAAGCGCGAGTTCTCGAACTCGAGGAAATACTGCGCGGCCAGGGTCAGCTCGGGGTTGACCGTCAGCGAGGCGGACAGCTGGTTGCGCGGCATGAACAGCTCTTTGGCCTCGGTGCCGGGCACGTTGTACAGCTTGCCCAGGTCCAGGGCCGACTGGCCGTAGTTGATGCCGTTGGCGGCGCTGAACAGGGTCTCGCCCCAGTAGATGGTGTGGCGACCGAGCTTGCCGCTGAGCTGCATGTCGTCGCCGACCTGGTGGCTGGCGAAGACGAAGGCATCGAGCAGTTCACCGGACGGGCCGTTGTAGTAGCGGTCGGCGAAGTTGCTCAGGCCGTGGGTGGCCGGCTGCGCGCCACGCGGGGCGATCACCGTGCCGTTGCGGCTGACCAGGTGGCCGGCGTTGCCCTTCTGACCGGGGAACGGGTTGTCGGAGCCGACATCATCGTAGGCGTGGTCGTACCAGCCGGCGGCGGACAGGCGGAAGCCCATGCTGTCGCGGTAGACGAAGTCCAGTTCGCTGAGCAGGTCGAAACGCTGGGTCACCGGGGTGCCGGAGGAGAAGTTGCGGTCGCCGTCGTTGGTGTTGGCGGTGCCGGCGATCTTGCTGTTGGGCGACTCGACGCGCTGCCCGTAGCTGAGCTTGACGGTGTTGTCGAAGCGGATCGAAAAGTCCGGGTTGCCGGTGTCCAGCTCGAAGGCCAGCAGCGGTTGGCCGGCCATGGCAGCGAGGACTGCGGTCGCCAGCAGGCAGCGTTGCAGGGGGTTGCTCTGATGATGCATTCGTGTGCTCCGTTTCTTGTTGTGGTCGGGACGCTTTCCGGGCCCGTCCCGCAGCCCCTTTGGCCGTGCGCCAGGGCGCACGGGGGCCTGCCCCGGCGCGAGCGCCGGAACTGGGGGTTGCTTGGTTCAGTGAATGGCCTGGGTGAATCAGCTATCCAGCATCTGGATCAGCGTCTCGGCCTCTGGCCAGTCGCCGAATCCCGAAGCGGGGTTGAGGTGGCCGACCCGGCCCAGCTCCACCACGCTGGCGCGCCAGTGGCGGGCCATGCACTGGACTGCCTCGGGGCTCGCCAGCGGGTCGTTGTCGCTGCAGGCCACCAGTGTGGGGAACGGCAGCGGCTCCAGCGGTAGCGGCGACCAGCCCATCTCGGCCAGGACCGCAGGCTTGGGGTAGTGCGCCGGCCAGTCACCGTCGAGATCCGGCGGAGTAGCCAGCAGCGCGCCCTTGATCGGCCGGCTGTAGCGTGCCGCCCAGTGAGCGACCATCAGTACACCCGCACTGTGGGCAACCAGGATCACCTCGCCGTCGATGCTTTCCAGCTCACGCTGGATGGCTTCGATGCGGGCATTCAGGTCCAGCTTGTTCTCGGTCAGCGGCGGTACGCTGCGCACATTGGGCAGGCGCTGCTCAAGCAGGGTCTGCCAGTGCTCGGCGACGTGGTCGCGCAAGCCGGGGACCATGAGGACGGTGGTGGAAGTCTTGTTGTTGCTCACCGGTTCACCTTTGGGTGATTTCGAACTTGTTGGACAGACAGTAGAGGTGCACCGGTGAAGGTGCTTTGCATTGAGCGTCAGGCACTTCGCATTTGATGACAGGCCCCGGCCAGCCTGCTGTCCCGCCGACTCCACGCGTGGCGGGCCTACCGGGACGTACGGTGCATTCCAGAGCGCCGCAGGCACTGGCCGAAGTGAGAACTTTCGTACACGATTGGTAACAGCTGTCGCTAGAATCTGACGTCATCGACCCAGCCAGCGTGCACTCTGGCCACAGGGCGTCCACGGACCCCTTCGGCACGGAGCAACCACAAGAACAAGAAGGCGATCGGCATGACCCCAATGGTTCGCATTGCGGCCCTCACCAACTACCTGGAAGTGGCCCGCCACCTGGGCCTCAACCCGCATCAGCAGCTGAGCGCGGTGGGCCTGTCCCAGTCCATGCTCGAGCACCCGGAGCAGCGCATCCCCGTTGCCACGGCGGTGACCCTGCTGGAGGAATCGGCGCGCATCAGCGGCTGCGAGACCTTCGGCCTGCGCATGGCCGAATCGCGGCAGCTCGCCGACTTCGGCGTGATCAGCCTGCTGCTGTCGCACCAGGCGACGCTGCGCGAGGCCATCGACACCATCATTCGCTACCGCCATCTGCTCAACGAATCCCTGGCCCTGTACATCGACCAGGAAGGCAAGCTGGCGATCCTGCGCGAAGAGCTCCTCACCGTGCCGCCGATGCCCATGCGCCAGGGCCTGGAACTGGCCCTGGGCACCCTCTACCGCCTCTGCGCCGCCCTCCTCGGCCCGCACTGGCGGCCGATCAGCGTGAACTTCAGCCACGACGCCCCGGCGGACATGCAGGTGCATCGCCGGGTGTTCGGCTGCAAGATCGAGTTCGGCAGCGAGTTCAACGGCATCGTCATCCCCGCCGCCGACCTGGACGCCGCCAACCCCATGGCCGACCCGGCCATGGCGCGGCATGCACGCAGCTTCGTCGACTCCCTGCCCGGCGCCACCGACGGCAGCACCCTGAACGAGGTGCGCAAGTCCATCTACCTGCTGCTGCCCATGGGCCGCGCGACCATCGAACAGATCGCCCAGTCGCTGGGGCTGAACGTGCGCACGCTGCAACGCCGGCTGGAAGACAACGGCGTGACCTTCTCCGACCTGATCAACGAGGTCAGGCGCGAGCTGGTGCTGCGCTACATGGAAAACCCGCGCTATTCACTGGGGCGCATCGCCGACCTGCTGGGGTATTCGATGCCCAGCTCCTTCACCCGTTGGTTCGCGGTGCAGTTCGGCGTCTCGCCGGCGGCGTGGCGCAAGGAGCATCTGGGGCGGGAGGGAGACTAGAGATATCCCCGGGAGGGATGTTTGCGGGGCATTCGGCACGCCCTTGTGTGGAGGTGCCCCCTTCGAGCCTGACAACGCGAGGTAGGTGGAACGCTGTCGGGCTCGAAGGGATGCTCTTTGCCGGCACAGCACCAGGGACCACTCCCTGGCACTGTTCACCGGGCCAGGCTTACTCGCTGGTGTGCAGCCCCTGGATGACCAGCTCTACCCGGCGGTTAGGTTCGTTGCAGGCAATGCGCGACTTCAGCGAGCCACTGTTGCACTGCACCACCGGCTCGCTGCTGCCACGACCGGAGGCCTGTACCAGCTCGGAGCGAATGCCCTGCTCCAGCAGCACCCGACGCACCGTCTCGGCACGTTGCAGCGACAGACGCTGGTTCGCCAGGGCCTTGCCGATCGGGTCCGCGTGACCCACCACTTCGATGCTCTGAATGGCATCGCCCTGCCCCTGGATCTGCTGCACAACCTGACGCAACTGGGCGTGGCCTTCCGGCGTCAGGTCGTTGTAGCCACTCTTGCCGAACTTGAACAGCACGTCGCTGCGCAGGCCCACAGTGGTCTTGGTCTGCGTCTGGCACGGCACCACCGAGGCGGCACGGCTGATCACGTGGATCTGCCGACGCATGCCCTGCAGGCTCTGCTCGGCGTCCTTGCCGGTGTGCACGATCGGCGTGCTCTGGTTGGCGCCAACCGGCGCTTCCAGGACGTAGGTCTGGCCGCCGTCGAGCTTGGCGTAGCTCTGCGGGTTGCGCTTGCCGGTGTACTGCGGCGCATCGCCAATGTACGACTCCACCGAGTGCTCGCCCGCGGGGGTGCAGAACACGGTGTAGCCACCGGGCATCAGCGCGCTCTGCAGTTGGCCGTCGATGTAGACGTGGGCGGCCTGCTTGCCGCCGTCGTTGCCACGGAACATCACGATTTGCGCCTGTTGCGCGATGACATGTTCCTCGCGGGTATAGGTTTCGCCATAGATGGACTTCGTCGCCGCAACGGCGCCCTGGCTCACAGCCAGGCCCAGCACGGCCAGGCAGACGGCCTGACGCAGCGGGCGGATAAGGGAAATTGCCATGTTCGTATCTCCAGTACCCCGCCGCCTGGCGGCAGGGTACGTTCTAGAAAAGGGTGAGGAGTGCCGGTGCGCGGCGGATGCCGCGCACCGGCCAGCGCTTAGACCAGGTTGACCTTCACCGCCTGCTGGACCAGAAGTTCGGCGTCCAGGCTGGAGTGCTGGTAGACCTCGTAGGAGGTGCCACCAACCATCACGGCGCCCTTGTCGGTCCAGCTGCCACCCGTCGCACCGTCCTTACCCTGCAGTTGAGCCAGGTTGACGGTATCGCTGGCGTCGCCCTGCACCAGCATCTGCACGCTGTGCTTGTCGGTGCTGTGGAACAGGTCGGCCTGGCCGTTTTCCAGCACGTCCTTGAGCGACAGCGTCAGGGTGTTGTGGCCTGCGCCACCGAGGTCGATGACCTCCATCCCGGTCAGCTTGCCCTGAGAAGTGGCCAGCGTCAGGTCGAGCACCTGGTCGTGCCCGGTCAGTTTCAGCACGTCGACACCGTCACCGCCGTGGATGCCTTTGTTGGCGTCACTGGCCAGGTACTGGTCGGCGACGTACTTCAGGGTAACCACGCTGCCATCGTTAGCGCCGTAGTAAGTGTCGGTCATACCAGAAATGACATGCATAGCATTCGGCATACTCAGCCCCAGCGCCTGCATCGCTTGTGCCGTGTAGACGCTGCTATCCTGACCTTCCGGTGTGACGGTCGACTGCTGTGCCGCCGGGTCCGCCAGCGAGGTATCCAGCGCCTCGCTGCTCACAGGGTTCGTCGAACTCAGCAGCATGGCGTGGCTGGCGACACCTTCCGCGCCCCAGACCAAGTGGTCAAGGGCGATACCAGCAAGGTCGACCGTGTCGATTTCCAAGTAGGCGACGATCTTGCCATCTGGTGCAGTGAACTTGTTAGTCTTCCAGCCGAGACCTCCCGCAATAGCAACAGTACCCAACAGCGAACCCTGACTGTCGTAGTATTTGATATGCGACGTACCGGCTCCATCCACTCCTCCGGAGGCGATGGAGACGAAAGGACTGCCTCCGTCAGGAAGCGTCATCCTGACAGTACCCTGCCACAGAATAAACTCCTTACCTGTTACGCCCTGCGCCACACTACCGCCGTACTCCACAGCGGCACCGGCAACGGAAGTGTTGCCCGTCCAACTGACGGTTACACCAGATTTCAGCGTTACACCGTTCTGGTAGGTGGAGTACTCCTCGAAGTCCTCGAAACCGATGGAACCCAACTGCACCGTGAAGGCGAAGCTATCGGACGGGACACTGACGTTACCCACCAGGTCAGTAGCCTGAACCGTGAGGCTGTGCGCACCGATTGCCAACTCCGTTGTTGGCTCGAAGGTCCACTTGCCGTCCGGACCTGTCGTGGCACTGCCGATTGCCAGCCCCTTGTCATAGATGGTGACTACGCTGTTGGCTTCGGCGGTACCGCTGATAGTCGGCTTGGTATCGTCGGTGATATCGCCCGGACTCAAATTGCCGGTCTTGCTGCCGACGTCGTCGAACACCGAGGTAATGACGGGCTTGTCCGTGTGGTAGTCGGTGATGATATCGAACACATCGGACTTGGCGCTGGTGTTGCCGGCCGCATCGGTCGCATCGACGGTGAACTTGTGTTCGCCTTCGCTGAGGTCGGTACTTGGAGTGAAGGTCCACTTGCCATCACCAGTCGCTGTGGCTGTACCGATTTTCACACCATTGTCATAGATAACCACGGTGGAACCGGCGTCGGCCCCGCCTGACAAAGCTGGAGTCTTGTCGTCGGTTACACCACCTTGCGGTATCGGTCCCTGGATACTGCCATAGTCGTCGTAGACTTGATCGATGGTCGGGTTGGATGGCGCCGTGATGTCCACTGTGTATCCATGATCGGCCACGATGAGGCCGACGTTGCCGGCGACATCATGAGCCACCAGGGTGGCGTGGATGTTGGTTTCCGCTGCGAGGTCCGCACCGGCTACCTTCACGCTCCAGCTGCCGTCTGCCGCTACCTTGGCGCTGTAGTCGGTGCCGTTGAGCTTGAAGCTCACCACGTCACCGGCCTGGAACTCGCCGACAACCTTGCCGCTGATGGTCTGCTGGGCCTTCGACTCCTCGAGGTTGACGATGTCGTCGCCGGCCACGGTGTCGATGGTCAGGGTCGCTACCGGTGCGGTCAGGTCCACGGTGTACGCATGGCTGGCCTTCACGTCGGCACTGTTGCCAGCGGCATCGTGAGCCACCAGGGTGGCATCGATGCTGCTGCCCT
>NZ_JACVAR010000008.1:0-303384 GCF_014851965.1 Pseudomonas sp. PDM22 | reverse complement strand
TCCAGGCATTCGGGAAGCAAGCTGACCTGTGCTCGGCTCACCTCTTCGATGAATCGCTTCATACGCCGCCCCCGCTGACGTTGCTCCAGCAACTCTAGGCGAGGACGACGTTTTCACACAGCCTGGGCCGAATGCTGCCAGTAGCTACGAACCGCAATCTGCCAGCCACGCCCCCTCAAGGGGCGCCGAGGAACCAGCGGTAATAGGGGTTGTCGCCATCATCCAGCGCCACCTGCCGGGCGTCCCGCGCCCAGCCCTGGCGGTCGCCGCGGTAGGCGCTCAGGCTCAGGTCGTAGAAGCGCCGCAGCCGCAACCAGTTGTCGTTGACCGAGGCCTGGACCGAAGGCAGGGCGTTCTCCAGCGGGGGCGCCGTGCGCAGGGCGAGCAGGGTCGGCAGCACGCGGGCGATCTCCTTCGGGCGAACCCAGGGCGCGTACTCGATGCGCGGGTGATCGTCGGTCACCGGCAATGCATCGCCGGCGTAACGTTCCAGTCCGGCGCGGTCGGTGACCCAGGTGGCCAGCAGGGCTTCGACCGAGTCGACCCCGACCTCCCCCAGCGCGGCGGCGACTTCCGGCTGCTCGAAGCGCTGGCGGATGTTCGTCACGTCCAGGTGCAGCGGCTGCAGCGAGCCCACCAGCAACATCTCGTGGAACTCGGTGGTCCACAGCGTGGCGTAAGGGAATACGTCGATGAAGCTGCGCACCAGCGAGCGGCTTTCCTCGTCGTTCTGCGTCGGCAGCGGCAGCCACTGGGCGACCACGCCGCCCTCCTCCAGGCGCGAGGCGGCCAGCTGGTAGAAGTCGCGGGAGTACAGGTTGACCACACCAGCCGCAGACGGCGGCGGCGGCTCCAGGGTGATCATGTCGTAGCGCTCGGCGCTGCGCAGCAGCTCGCGGCGGCCATCACGCAGGCGGATGTCCAGGCGCGGGTCGTGGATGGCGTCGAAATTGCCCTTGAAGCTCGGCGCGGCGGCCAGCACTTCCGGCAGCAGCTCGGCCACCACCGGATGTTGCAGGTCGCGGTAGCGCAGCATGGCGCCGGCGGTGATGCCGGTGCCGAAGCCGATCACCAGCGCCGAACGCGGCTCGCCGTTATGGATCAGCAGGGGCAGCAGCGCCTGCAGGCGCATGTAGCGCAGCGACGGCATGGCATCGCCGGTATTGGAGACGCCCTGGATGTAGAGGCGGTTGAAGCGGTTTTCGCCACGGCCCTGCTCCACCACCGCGACGGTGCCGCCACGGCCTTCGGCGTAGTAGCCGATGCGGCCGTTGCGCGCACCCGGCATCAGCTCGGCCAGCAGTTGCGGCGGTGTCGTGGCGCCGATGCCCACCGCCAGTACCGCCACTCCGGCAACGCCCAGGCGCAGCTTCCTGCTCACGCCCTCGCCGCGCCACACGGCCAGCAGGCCGATGACGGCGGCCAGCGCGCCCAGCACGGCCAGGGTGCGTACCAGCCCCAGGCCGGGAACAAGCACGAAGCCTGTCAGCATCACCCCGGCAATACCGCCCAGGGTATTGAGTGCCACCACCACGCCGACATCGCGGCCAACGTGGTCGCGGTCCACCGACAGGCGCAGGGCGATGGGGAACGCCGCACCCAGCAGGGTCGTCGGCAGGAACACCACGCACAGCGCCGCCACCGCGAAGCGCGCGCACATGCCCGCCAGCTCGCTGCCGCCAGCCTGCATCACCAGCCATTCGACGCGGGTCTGCAAGCCGATCAGCCAGGTGCCGAGACCGGCGATCTGCGCAATGGCCAGCAGCCCCGCCGCAGCGATGAGCAGGCCGAACAGGCCCCAGGGATCGCGGATGCGGTCGGCGCGCCGGGCATACAGGGCGCTGCCCAGCACCAGGCCGCAGAGGTAGGTGGCCAGGACCACGGCGAAAGCGAAGGTGCGAGTGCTCATGAACTGGACGATGGATTGCGTCCAGACCACCTCGTACCCCAACGCAACCCCACCGGCAACGCAGTAAAGCGCTATGGCCAGGCGTGCCGCGCTGCTGCGCGAGCCGGCTGCCGGTGCATCCTGCACCTGGGTCCGTGCCGCCTGCTGGCGAATCAGCAATGCCCCGCCAGCAGCGAACAGGTTGAACACAGCCGCCGCGCAGGCGCTGCCCAGCACACCCAGCCAGGGCAACAGCACGAAGGCAGCCAGCAGTGTGCCGGCGATCGCGCCTGCGGTGTTGGCCGCATACAGGCCACCGCCGGCGCGGCCCATCTGGCCTTCGGCGGGTTCCAGCGCGCGCATCAGCACCGGTAGCGTGCCGCCCATGAAGAACGCCGGCACGCCGACCAGCACGAACGGCAGCGCCCAGGCCAGGGCGCCGAAGGCGTCTTCCAGGAAGGCATAGGCGCTGGCGGCATTGGCCAGCGCGACGGTGGCGGCTACCGCCAGCAGCGCCACCAGGAATTCCAGACCGGCGTACAGCCGCAATGGTCGCTCCAAGCGATCCGCGAGACGGCCGAAAGCCAACCCGCCCAGGGCCAGCCCGGCGAAAAAGGCACTGATTGCGGTGGTGACGGCATACACCTCCACCCCCACCACCAGGGACAGCTGCTTGACCCACAACACCTGGAACACCAGCGCCGCTCCGCCCGAGGCGAACAGCAGCAATGCCGGCACCCAGGCCGCGAGCCCAGGTTTCGATTGGAGCTGCGTCGGGGTGGCGCCACGGGTGTTCATCGGGGACGAGCTGACCGCTGGAGGCATCGAATCAACCTTGTCTGACAGAAAAGCCCCCGCGATAGCCAGGCTATCGCGGGGGATGGGTCGGGCGCCCCGATTCGGGCGCCCCGGTTGTCGCTCACTACTTGGCGCCCTGCTTCATCTTCGCTTCGATCTTCGCGTCAACTTCCTTGCGCACCGACTCGATGCTGAAGCTGGCCGGTTTCTGGCTCGGCGGGTACTCGACGAAGGTCTGCAGGAAGGCGGCCGCCTTGCGTTCGCCCTGGAACAGCAGGTAGTCGTTCTTCGCCAGCCAGTCGTAGTACTGGTCGGAGACCGTGTCCGCGCGCTCGTACGGGTCCATCCGCAGGTTGAACAGCTTGGGCACCCGCAGGCAGGTGAAGGGCTCGCTCCAGACCTTGAAGCCGCCCGGCGCGCGCTGCTCGCAGAACACCAGCTTCCAGTTGCCAAAGCGCATACCCACCAGGTCGCCGTCATCGCTGAAGTAGTAGAACTCGTCACGGGCGCCCTTGTCGGTCTTGCCAGTCAGGTAATCCAGCTGGTTGAAGCCGTCCAGGTGCACCTTGAAGTTCTTGCCGCCGACATCGGCGCCCTTGAGCAGGCGCTCCTTGATGTCGGTGTCGCCCACCGCGGCCAGCAAGGTCGGGAACCAGTCCAGCCCCGAGAACATCTGGGTGGAGACGGTGCCCGGCTTCACATGGTTCGGCCAGCGGATCATCGCCGGCACCCGGTAAGCGCCCTCCCAGTTGGAGTTCTTCTCGTTGCGGAACGGCGTGGTCGCGGCATCCGGCCAGGACCACTGGTTCGGACCGTTGTCGGTGGTGTAGATGACGATGGTGTTGTCGGTAATCTTCAGGTCATCCACCGCCTTGAGCAGCTTGCCGACATCACCGTCGTGCTCGAGCATGCCGTCGGCGTACTCGTTGCCCGGCATACCGCTCTGCCCCTGCATGGCCTCGCGCACGTGGGTGAAGGCGTGCATGCGCGTGGTGTTCATCCAGACGAAGAACGGCTTGTCCGCCTTCACCTGCTTGTCCATGAAGTTGATCGCAGCCTGGGTGGTGTCGTCGTCGATGGTCTCCATGCGCTTCTTGTTCAGCGGGCCGGTGTCCTCGATCTTGCCGTCGGCGGTCGCCTTCAGCACACCGCGGGGCGAGGCGGCCTTGGTGAAGGCCTCGTCGTCCTTGGGCCAGTACGGACGCTCTGGCTCCTCCTCGGCGTTGAGGTGGTACAGGTTGCCGAAGAACTCGTCGAAGCCGTGCTTGGTCGGCAGGTATTCGTCGCGGTCGCCCAGGTGGTTCTTGCCGAACTGGCCGGTGGCGTAGCCGTGGGCCTTGAGCGCCTGGGCGATGGTGACATCGCGGTCCTGCAGGCCCACCGGCACACCGGGCATGCCGACCTTGGACAGGCCGGTACGCAGCGCCGCCTGGCCGGTGATGAAGGTGGAGCGGCCGGCAGTGCAGCTGTTCTCCGCGTAGTAGTCGGTGAACATCATGCCTTCCTTGGCGATGCGGTCGATGTTCGGCGTCTGGTAGCCGACCACGCCGAAGGCGTAGGCGCTGATGTTGGTCTGGCCGATATCGTCGCCGAATATCACCAGGATGTTCGGCTTGTCCGCCGCACTGGCGACCGAGCACCCCACTATCGCCGTCGCCGCGAGGGCGAACCGCGATATCCATCTTCCCGTGCGCTTCATTGGTGTTTCTCCCTTCCAGTTACTCATCGTTTGCCACGACTGCGTCACTGGAGATGCCGACTACCTGGCTGGAAATCCCCGTGTCCCTGCGGTTCGCCTGTTGGCTTGCTATTGATCGAACGGATAGATCCGCTTCCACTCCCTTGCCATGTCCACTACTACCCAGTCCTTGCTCTTGGCCATGTCGAGCGCCTTGTCCAGGCGCCCGACCTTGCTCTGCCGATCGTAGGCCCACTCGCGTTTTTCATCGGTGTGGTGCACCAGGCCGGCAAAGCGCAGCCCTTTGCCCGCGGTGGTCCATTGCAGCATCTGCAGGTCGCCGTCTGAGTTGCCAAAGGCCAGGATCGGCCGACGGCCAATGGTGCTGTCGATGCTCTCCGGCTTGCCGGGGCCGTCGTCGTTGTGCACCAGCTTGGGCAGGCGCTGGATCGACAGTTGGCCGTTGCGGTCCTCGAAGCGGCTGCCCAGGGTGGTGCCGATCACCTGTTCGGGCGGGATGCCGTAGACCTCCTCGGCGAAGGCACGCATGAACGCCACTTCGCCGCCGGAAACGATGTAGGTCCTGAAGCCGTTGGCGCGCAGATAATCCAGCAACTCCAGCATCGGCTGGAACACCATCTCGGTGTAAGGCTTGTGGCTGCGCGGATGGCGGGCGCTGGCCAGCCAGCTGCGGGCGTTGGCGATGAACTCGTCGGTGCTGACGCCCGCATGGGTGGCGGCGACTATCTCCAGGATGCCCTGCATGCCGCTGTCGGCCAGGGCCTTGTGGTCGCCTTCGAGCACCGCCTTGAACGGCTGCTTCTCCTTCCACTCCGGGTGCTGCGGCGCCTGCCGTTTCACTTCGTCCAGGGCGAAGAGCACCTGGAAGTACATCGGCTGCTCGCTCCACAGGGTGCCATCGTTGTCGAACACGGCGATGCGCTCGGCCGGCGGCACGAAGTCCTTGCCGCCCTGCTGGGTCACCGCCTCGACGAAGGCGACGATGGCCTGCCGCGAGGGGCCGTCGTTCCATGAGGGCAATGCGTCTGCCGCGCGGACCAGGAACGGCATGCCCAGGAGCAGCAGGAGCAGCCAGCGGGCCATCGGTGGAGCGAGTTTCGAATGCATGTCACATCCCTGGATCACGGATTCAAGGGTTTGAGAGCGTGGGCCGGCAAGCCCGTCGGCTTGCCCTGGCCCAGTTCCCGGCGGATATCCGGCAAAGCCTGGATCAGTGGTTGCGGCCCCGCGCCGGGCTGCGCGCCCGGACGCCCGTAGCGGGCCCTTAGGAACGCTAGCAAAGGATTGACGGCTTTGATGGTGCGATTGGGAATTGCAGCACTCATTTCACGACAACCGTTCGTCCGACGAAGCCAGAGATAAAGCGCCCCCACTTGCGGCGGCTCTCCTTCGAGTTGCTGGCGGACCTGTCGCCAGGCATAGGCTGGCGAGTCCCGCCAGGCCAGATGGCGGCGCTCGATAGCAGCCCGGGCAGCCATGCGCAGCGGCCCGCCCCAGGCGCGTACGGCGTAGGCAACGGTTGCGAGCAGCGCCAACCCGGCGGCCAGCGCCAGCCAGTGACTGGCGATGCGCACCTGCGCCCGGCGGCCCAGTTCACGCAGATCGTCACTGATCGAGAATGGCGCCTGGTAGACAGCCGCACCGCTGGCCGACAGTTTCAATGCGGGAAGCGAGACCGATTGCTCCTCGCCAGTGTCCGCCGCCCACCAGTGCAACTCGATGGCCGGCAGCAGGAAGTCACCCGGCCGGCTGACCACATAGGTCGCCGCGTCCATGCGCTCGCCACCCAGCACATCGCCACGGCCGTCGCTGAGGGGCTGCACGGTTGGCGATTGCAGGTAGCGACGCAGCCCTTCCGGTTCGGCGAAATCCGCTGCGGGAATCAGCATGGCCTGGGCGCCCTCGGCGCGGACATGCACCTTGCGCGTCACGCTGTCGCCCACCCGCAGCGGCTCATGGGACTTCGTGAGTTCCTGGCTGATGGTCACCCGGCGCGCCACCAGGCGCTGCGCCGATTCGCTACCTGCGCCGGCGGGTTGGCGTGCCGTGAAGTGCAGCGCTTCGCTGTGCACCTGGATCGCACCACTGCCCTGCCCCGGCTGGACCTGAATGTCCAGCGGCGGGATGTCGAAGCCACGTGCCGTTTGCGGGGTGATCTGGTAGTGGAAGCGCAGGCCGAAGAAGGTCTTGCCATCGATCTTCTCGGTGAGGTGCGTGGCCTCGCTGGCCGGTTCGGAGACCAGTGCGCCGGCCAGTTTCAGCGGCGGCAGTTGCGGCGGCTGGCTGAACCAGGTGTCCACCAGCAGATCGACCTGCAGGCTGAGCGTGCCGCCGACCAACGCCGAATCCCCCGGCAACAACTGGGTGCGGACCCTCACCTCGGGCTCGGCGGCCAGCCCGAGCAGCGGCAGGCACAAGAGCAGAGCGGCGAGCACGTGCTTCATGATCCCGCCCCTTTTGCCGCGTCCTGCAGCATGAACTTGCGGCGCAGGAACTGCGCCGGCGACGTGCTCAGGTTGTTCAGCCATTGCTCGTCCGACTCGGCCGCGCCTTTCTTGAGCACCACGTTCTTGCCCTTGTCGGCCGTATTGTCGAAGACTTCCTGATCGGGCTTCTCGCCCGGCGGGCCGGCCTCCTGCTGGTCCTCGCGATCCTTCTCCAGCGCCTGGGCCAGCGCCAGGTTGGCCGTGGCCTGCGGGAAGTCGGCCTGGCGCTTCAGCGCCTGGCGATAGGCGCCGATGGCCTGGTCGAACTTCGACAGGCGCACGTAGGTGTTGCCCAGATAGAAGTAGGCCTGCGCCGTATCCAGCCGGGCGAAGCTGGCCAGGGCCAGCGGGTAGTCCGCCGCGTGATAGGCAGCCACCCCCTTCCAGAACGGATCGCGGAACTGCGCGGCCGCCTGCGGATAGTGCCCGTGCTCGAATGCCCAGCGCCCCTGCTGATCCGCGGTGAAGAAGGCATCGGCGAGCACTCCCGCGCGCGCCGGCTCAGGCAGGCCGCCCAGGCTGGCGGCGAGCAGCAGCGCGCTCAGCCAGTGCACCTTCCAGCCTTTGCGCACGCTTAGCAGCACGAGCAGCAGCAGGGGCCAGCAGAGCCAGTAGCCAGTATCCTTCCAGTGCAGTTGCTGATCATCGCCCTGGGCGGCCTGGAAGTGCTGCTGGGCGTGCAACTCGATCCAGTCCAGGTCATCGTCGTTGAGGGTCAGGCTGCCCAGGGGCGCATCGGCGGCGTCCGCCAGGCCCTTGAGGCCTTCCGCATCGAAGGTAGCGAGCAAGGGGCGCCCCTCGGAGTCCCGCTGCCCACCGGCGAGCAGGCCGCCGTCCTGGCTGCCGACCGCCAGCACCAGCACCTGCAGGTCGCTGCCGCGCAGCGCCTTGTCGATGGCATCGAACTGCCCCTTGTCGGCGCCATCGGTGAGCAATACCAGTGTGCCCGGCGAATGCTCGGCGGCCAGCAGCTGCACGGCTTTCTCGATGGCACCCAGCGCATCCTTGCCTTCGCTCTGGATCAGGCCGGGCGAAAGCGCCTGCAGGAAGCTGTCGAGCAGCGCCGCGTCCTGGGTTGCGGGCAGCACCAGGTGCGCGCTGCCGGCGTAGGCGATCAGTGCCGTGGAACTGCCCGGCCGGCGAGCGATGAGGTCGTGCAACTTGTGCTTGGCCGCCTCGATGCGTGAAGGCGGGACATCATTGGCGGCCATCGAGGGCGACAGGTCCAGCGCCAGAATCAGCGGCGCGCGGTTCTCCATGAAGGCCGGGCGATCCTGCTCCCAGGTCGGACCGGAAGCGGCCACGCCGCCAACCACCAGCAGCGCACCCAGCAGCTGCACCGGTCGCACGCGGTGCTGGTCGACCGGCGTGATCACCAGGTGCTGCAGCAGGTGGGGCGCGATGATCCCGTCGAGGCGACGCGCCAGGTCGTGGCGACGACTCCAGAGCAGCGGCAGCAGGATGCCCGGCAGCAGAAGCAACAGCCATACCGGGCGGAGGAAATGGAAGGCGCTGAGATCGATATCCATCAGCCCTCCGTTTCCTGGCCGACCTGCGCCGCACGCGGAACGGCGAGCCGCCCGGCAATGGCCGCCAGCACATGCGCCACCAGCAGCAACAGCAAGGCAGCGCCCAGCGGCAGCCAGAACAGGTCGCGCTTGGGTTGGTGGCTGAGGGTTTTCACCTGGTGCGGAGTGATCTGGTCCAGCGTCGCGTAGACTTCCTGCAACGCCTCGCGGTCGCCCGCGCGGAAGAACCGTCCGCCGGTGGTATGGGCGATATCGCGCAGGGTCTGCAGGTCCACCTTCGACTCGCCGCTGGCCTCGGGGTCGCCGATGCCGATGGTGTGCACTACCACACCGCGCTCATGGGCCATGGCCGCGGCGTGGCTCGGCGTGATGGCACTGCCGGTGTCATTGCCGTCGGTGAGCAGGATCAGCACCTTCTGCTGCTCCGGCGCCTTTTCCAGCAGCTTCAGGGTCAGCCCGATGGCATCGCCCAGGGCGGTGTTGGGCCCGGCCATGCCGATGCCCACTTCGTCCAGCAGCATCAGCAGGCTGGCGTGGTCCTGGGTCGGCGGCGATTGCGCGAAGGCACCGGTGCCGAAGACGATCAAGCCGATGCGGTCATCCTTGCGCTGGCCGATGAAGTCGCGCACCACGCCCTTGACGATGCTCAGACGATCCACGCGATTGCCTGCGGCATCCCGGTAGTCGCTGGTTTCCATGGATTGCGAGATGTCGATGGCCAGCATCAGGTCGCGGATCGGCTGCACGCGCTGGATGGGCTTCTCCACCAGCACCGGGCGCGCACAGGCGAGCAGCACCAGTGCCCAGACCAGCAGGTTGAGCGGCAACTGCCAGCGCCCGCCAGCGGTGCCGCCACGGCTTGGCTCCTGGCCCGCAGCGTGGCTCATGGCGGCGAAGAACGGCACCCGCAGGGCGCTGCGCGACTCGCGGTAGGCCGGCAGGTAGCGCCAGGCGAGCCAGGGCAAGGGCAGCAGGAGCAGCAACCAGGGGTACTCAAGCTGCCACATGGTGCACCTCGACCCATTGCCGGCAGGCTGACAGCAGCGCCTGTACCTCCTGCTCGTCCATATTCGCGACCCTGGAGTCAGGTGCGTACGCCAGCAGCGTCAGTTGCCGCTGCAGATCGGCCGGCAGCGCCGCCGGGGTGCGTGCCTGCAAAAAGGCCTGCCAGTCAGCACCGGCCAGGGGCGCCGAAGCAGCACCATCGGGCATCGACAGCGCGACACGCTTGACCAGAATCGGCAACTGGCGCAGCGCGGCCAATCGATGGGAAGGCTCTCTGATGGCCGCACCGAGTTCATCGAGCAAGGCCAGCGCCTCGCGCCGGTAGCGATCACGCTGCCATTTCCGGTAGCGCCAGAAGCCCCATGTCGCCAGGAGCAGCAGCAACACGATGGCGAGCCAGACCCAGGCCCAGGTCTGCGGCCAGTAGCTGACCAGCGGAGCCGGCGGCGCCAGTTCCTGGAGTTGATCGATGCTGGGAATGCTCATCGCGCCAGGCGCCCGAGTTCGCCGCGCAGCTGCTCCAGGGCGTCGCGGCCGCTGCTGAACATCATCAGCGGCACCTGGCTGCGGCGCAGCAGCGTCGCGACATCCTTGAGCCGCCCGGAAAGAAACTCACCCAGCGGCCGGTGGACCTGGCGCCGGCCCACTTCCAGCTCGACCTGCAGCTCGCCCTGGGTGACCGTCACCCGTCCCTTGTCGGGCAGCTGCAGGGCGATGGGGTCGAAGACCTGAAGGGCCAGCACGTCGTTGTGCGCACTCAGCTGTCGCAGCAGTTGCAACGTCTGCTCGGTGACGCCGGCAAAGTCGCTGATGATCACCACCAGGCTGTCGTGCCCAGCCACGCCCAGGCACTGGCGCAGCAAACGGTCCAGCTGCCCCGGCGAGTCCTCGTCGCTGTGCGTGGCGTGCAGCGCGTGGTTGTAGCGGACGATGGCCGCGCACAGCGCCTCTACCCGCGCCCGGCTGCGCAGGGGGCGGATGTACTCGATGTGTCGGTCGCCGAACACCAGGCCGCCGACCCGGTCACCGGCCTGCAACGCCATCCAGCCGCCGAGCGCTGCAAGCTCGGCGGCGAGCACCGACTTGAAGCTGCGCCGGGAGCCGAAGTACATGCTCATGCGCTGGTCCACCAGCAACAGGGTCGGCCGGTCGCGCTCCTCGGTGTAACTGCGCACGAAGGGCTTGCCGTAGCGCAGCGAGGCGCGCCAGTCGAGGTGGCGCAGGTCATCGCCGGGGTTGTACTGGCGCAGTTCGTCGAAGCTCAGGCCGCGCCCGCGCAGGCGCGCGGCGTGGCTGCCGGAGAGCACGCTGGAAAGCGGTTGCCGCGACACAAAGCTCAGCCCGCGCACGCGGTGCTCCAGCAGCATCAGCTGCGGCAGCGACGCATAGACAAAACCATCGGCAACCGGCTGCGATTCGGCCATGGAAACCCTCCTCAGGCCGGGATCGCCACTTTGTCCAGCAGACGGTCGATCACCTGATCGGCCGCCACGCCATCGGCAACGGCGTCATAGGACAGCAGCAGGCGATGGCGCAGCACGGGGTGCACCACGGCACGTACATCGTCGGGCGTCACGTAGTCGTTACCCGCCATCCAGGCGTGGGCGCGGGAAACCCGGTCCAGGCTGATGCCGCCGCGCGGGCTGGCGCCCACCTTCAGCCAACGGGCCAGGTCGGCGTCGTAGTCGGCCGGACGGCGCGTGGCGTTGATCAGGTCGATGAGGTAGCGGTCGATGGCCTCGGAAACATGCACGTTGCCGACTTCCTTGCGGGCCTCGAACACGGCCTCCTGCGCGAGCGGCGTGATCGCCTCGGGCGACGTGCCGGACTGCTGGCTGCGCTCCTCGGCGCGCACCAGCTGCAGCACGCGGGATTCGTCCTCGACCCGTGGGTAGTCGATCAGCAGCTTCATCAGGAAGCGGTCCATCTGCGCCTCGGGCAGCGGGTAGGTGCCTTCCTGCTCGATCGGGTTCTGCGTGGCGAGCACCATGAACAGCCCCGGCATGCGGTGGGTCTGCCCGGCCACGGTGATCTGCCGCTCTTCCATGGCTTCGAGCAGTGCCGCCTGGACCTTGGCCGGGGCGCGGTTGATCTCGTCGGCGAGGATTACGTTGCCGAACAGTGGCCCGGGCTGGAATTTCAGCTGGTTGCCCTGCTCGGTCTGCTGGAGGATTTCCGCACCGGTGATGTCCGAGGGCAACAGGTCGGGGGTGAACTGGACCCGGCTCATCCGCGCATCGAGGTGCTGCGACAGGGTCTTTACGGTACGGGTCTTGGCCAGGCCCGGGAGACTTTCCAGAAGGACATGACCATTGGCCAGAAGGCCCAGCAGGATGTGCCGGACGGTTTCTTCCTGGCCCAGCACCTGCGCCGAAACGGCGGCCTCCAGGGCTGCAATCTGTTCACGCATGGACACGGGTTTGTTCCTTGTTCCGTCGATTCGGATTCCCTGCCGATGGCGTGCTGGAGCTGCGCTCCAGACACACTGCCGTGCCACCGCCTGCCCGTTACTCTAGCAACTGCTTTCCGCCGCGCCATGCTGGCACCTGTCGTGAAATGAGCAAGCCAGCACAAAGGCCGCCTGGACTGCGCTCGTAGAAGCAGGGACCGTGTCCGCGCCGGGCCAGTTGGCCCAGTACCGTTTATTCGGCCTCGCGCCACCGACGGCGGGCGTGCTGGTAGGCGTCCTGGTCACCGTAGCCCAGGCGTGTAGCGATCTCGCCGCCAGTCAGCCCCTGCAACTCGAAGTGCTGCTCCAGCTCGCCACGAACCAGGTCCAGCAACTGGCGGAAGCTCAGCCCCTGCTCTTCCAGGCGTCGGCGCAAGGTCCGCGCGCTCTGGTGCAGGGCCACAGCCTGCTCCTCCAGGCCGGGCACCCGCCCTTCAGCGAGGGCCCGGCGCATGTTCCGCGCCAGCTTCCCGGCCCAGCCACTGAGCTGCCGCTGGCGGCCCAGGCGACGCTCCAGCTCCTGGCAGATGATCTCCAGCATGCCGGCGTGGCGGCTAGCCAGCGCTCTGGTCAGGTCCTCTTTCGCGTAGTACAGGCGATTGCCGCGACCGGAAAACGTCACCGGCACGCCGAACGCCTCAGCGTACCGGGCGTGATAGGCCGGGCGCGGGTGGCTGAACTCCACGCGCAAAGGTGTGATCGGGCAGCCGCTGGCCTCACGCATCACGGTGAGGCTCATGACGAAGTAGTGCTCGACGGTGAAACGCGCGAGATCGGCCGGGGCATCGATCATCACTTCCACCCCGGCGCCATTCTCGTCCTCGACGTAGTCAATGGTGTCCATGTCCGACGCCAGCCGCCCGTATCGCGCCCAGAGCTGCAGGGCCTCGCCGATGCTGGCGCAGTAGCCGGCGGAGATCGCCAGGATGTGGCGGTCCTGTGCCGTGAACTGGCCGAACAGGTGCAGACCGATGGCAGGGTCGTGCTGCTGGGCCTCGGCCAGCAGCTCCTCCAGGGCGACCATGCTGTAGTCGCCCTCGCGATGCCGGCGCATGCCCAGCAGGTAACGCTCCAGCACCAGCCCCAGTGAACCACGGTGGTAACGCTGCGGATTGGCCACTTCTCGGGGATTTCTGTCCATTTCACGCCTGACGTGGGCCGAGCCCTTGTTTTCTTATTGTGCTTGCCGCGCCCCAAGGGGCAACCAAGAAGCCAACAAGAAGCCAACAAGAAGCCAACAAGAAGAGAGTGCCATGAACTCTGAACTGCTCGCCAATAATCCGACCCCCGTGGTGGTCGCGATCTTCATTGCCTTCATACTGCTGGAAATGGCCTGCGCGTGTTTCCGCCAGCCCGCTTCCCGGCGCCGCGACGCCCTGGTGGAAATCTTCGGCTCGGGCATCCTGCTGCTGGTCACCTTCCCGCTGATCCTGTTCACCACCAACCACCTGCTGGGCCACTTCGCCCCGCAACTGCAGGGTCGCCTGGCCGACCTGCCGTGGTACGCCGCCCTCGGCCTGTTCCTGGTGCTCGACGACATGACGCAGTACTGGTGGCACCGCCTGACCCACCGCGTTCCCTTCCTCTATGCCCTGCACCGCGCCCACCATTCGGCGCCGTACATGAGCATCCGCATCGTCTATCGCAACAACAGCTTCTACTACCTGCTGATGCCGGGCATCTGGCTGACCAGCGCACTGGTCTACCTGGGGCTGGCAAACTTCTACTACGGCTACCTGATCGTGAAGATGCTGGTGATCTTCGGCGCACACAGCAGCGTCGCCTGGGACGACAAGCTCTACAACATCCGCGTGCTGCGCCCGCTGATGTGGCTGCTGGAGCGGACCATCTCGACGCCTGCCACCCACTCCGCGCACCACGGCCTGAACGCCGAGGACGGCGTGACGAACTACAAGGGCAACTTCGGCAACCTGCTGTTCTTCTGGGACGTGCTGTTCGGCACCGCGAAGATCACCCGCCGCCGCCCTCCGGCCTATGGCATCGAGGACATGCATCCGGTGAGCTGGCAGCAGGAAGTGTTCTGGCCGCTGGTGCGTGATGCACAACCACAGACACAGTCCCAGGAAGCAACGGAGATTGCCCGATGAACCTGAACGTCACCCTGATCGCCGGCTCCAGCCAGCAATCGAGCCAGTCCGCCAAGGTCGCCCGCTATCTGGCCGAGCGCCTGCAGGCGCTGGAAATCTGCAGCAGCGCCAGCGTCGTCGACCTCGGCCGCACCCCGCTGCCACTCTGGCCAGCGCCGATCGAAGACCACGCCTGGGTAGAGCAGACCGGGCAACTGCAGCGTGCCGACGCCCTGGTGGTGATCTCGCCCGAGTGGCACGGCATGGCCTGCCCGGCGCTGAAGAACCTGTTCCTCTACGCCGGCTATGCCGAGCTGGCGCACAAGCCGGCGCTGCTGGTGGGCGTGTCGGCGGGCCTGGGCGGCTCCTACCCGCTCTCCGAACTGCGCGCCTCCAGCTACAAGAACTCGCGCATCTGCTACCTGCCCGAGCAACTGGTCATCCGCCAGGTCGACCAGGTGCTGAACACCGCCGAACCCGCCGGGGAAGACGACCTGCGCATCCGCCGCCGGTCCGACTGGGCCCTGCGCGTGCTCAGCGAATACGCCCACAGCATGAAGGGCCTGAAGGAGCGCATCCAGCTCGAGCACCGCGACTTCCACAACGGTATGTAGCGGCCACGGAGAGAGTCTCCGCGCTGGTGCGCTAGCTGACTGTCGCAAAGCTCTGCAAATCAGCCAGCAGCATCAGACGCTCGGAGAGGCCGCAGCACCGGGTGCTCGGCGGGCCGGTCGACGAGTTCCGCGCAGATCAGGCAGGCGACATCAGGTCACTGAAGACCTGCAGATGGTGGTCATCGTCACCCAGCTGGCGGGCCACCATCAGCAGGTGCTTGGCATGGTGCGAGAGCTGGTATTCCCAGGTCAGGCCGATGCCGCCGTGGAGCTGCACACTCTCGTCGGCGATCAGGCGGGCTGCGCGGCTGACGATGTACTTGGCCGCCGCCAGGGCACGGCTGCGCTCGATGCTATCGGGTTCATCGGCCAGGCACGCGGCGAGCAGCGCCATGGAGCTGGCCTGGTCCAGTTCGATACGCAGGTCGACCATGCGGTGCTCCAGCGCCTGGAACTTGCCGATGACGTTGCCGAACTGCTGGCTTGTTTTCAGGTAGTCGAGGGTCAGCGCCCAGCAGGGCGGCGGTGGGCACGAACACCTGGTCCAGGTACAGGTCGCAGGCCATGCGCCCGTCCAGCGTCGAGTAGTCCCGACGACGCACGCCGGGGCTGTCCGGGTCGACCAGGAGCAGGCTGATGCCCTCCTCGTCCAGCGGCTCGCCCGCGGTGCGTGCCGATACCAGGATCAGCCCGGCGCTCTGTCCGCCGAAGACCACTCGCTTGCGTCCGCCCAGCCCTCTCCAGGGTGGGCGGACATATACCGACAAAGGTTAATAGAGCAGTCTTTCAGATACGGTCTATCGTCTTCGTGGCTCCTTCCAACCGTGACCACAGAGACCTATAGATGGCGCATCCATCCCGTACACAGACACTCACCAGTCGCTTCGATTTTGCCACCACGCTGGCGCGCCTCCACGAGGCGCTGGACTCGCACGGGGTGACCGTGTTTGCGGATATCGATCAAAGAGCGGCTGCTCTGCAGGCCGGGACCTCGCTGCGCCCGACGCAACTGATTCTGTTCGGCAATCCCAAAGGCGGCACTCCGGCCATGCAGGCCAACGCCCATGCGGCGGTGGAGTTGCCACTGCGCGCGGTGGTCTGGGAAGACGAGCAGGGTGCGACGCATATCGATTACCAGGATGCCGCCAGCGTCCTTGCTACGGAGTACGGTTTGCCGCCGGAAATCGCAGCACCGCTGGCGGTGGTGGGGCCGCTGTTGCGCGGCGTGGCTGGCTTGGACTGATGCAGACCGGTCTGTTCCGACAGCGCAGTTCTTGTCCGGTCTGAGCGCCTGCGACAGGTTCGCGATGGCTGCAAACGAGGAGACAATTCCATGACTGTTCGCCCGTGGGACGTTTCTGCTCCCGCCCCCGATGTCGTCTTCGCTCTGGCAGAGCAGCCTGCTTTCCGTCCGGGCGAGCGGGTACGCGTCGCCACTCGCTCGCCGGTGGGGCATTACCGAGTACCGATCTATATCCGCGGCAAGGTGGGCACGGTCGAGGCCGTTGTCGAACCGTCTGCCGTAGACAACGAGCAGGAAGGCTTTGGCCGTAACGCGGGTGCAAAGCGTCACTACTACCGTATGGCATTCCCCATGACCGAGATCTGGCCGCAGTACGCGGGCTCGGCCCAGGATGGGCTGAGGATCGAGGTCTTCGAAACCTGGCTGGAGAGAGTCGATCAATGAGCGAAAAGGGACACGACCACGATCATGACCATGACCATACCCACGACGAAATTGCAGAGTCCGGCGGGCCGGGTTACTACGAGATCATGGAGACGGCCGTCCGCGAATTGCTGGTGGCCAAGGGGCTCATAGGCGCCGACGAGATTCGCCGGCAGATCGAAGTGCTGGATTCGCGGACGCCCGCACTGGGGTCCAGAGTCGTTGCGCGGGCATGGACCGACCCGGCATTCAAGGCGCGCCTGCTTGCCAACGGTCGTTCGGCCTGTGAAGAGCTGGGCATCAGCTTCTATGACGATACGCAGCTGATAGCCCTGGAGAACACCGAGAAGGTCCACAACCTTATCGTCTGCACGCTCTGTTCCTGCTACCCGAGACCGCTCCTGGGGCTTCCGCCGGACTGGTACAAGCTCAAGCCTTACCGGGCGCGTGCGGTCAGCGAGCCGCGTGCGGTGCTGGCCGAGTTCGGCACACAGATCCCCGATGATGTGGAGATCCGTGTCAGCGACTCCACGGCGATGGTGCGCTTCCTGGTGGTGCCGAAACGCCCCGAGGGAACCGACGGTTACAACGAGGAACAACTGGCCGCTCTGGTGACCCGTGACTCGATGATCGGTGTCATTCCCGCCACCGCCCCGGACGCAAGGAGCGCCCCATGACTCAGAGTGAACAACTGGTCCGCCGCCTTCCCAACGATATCGGCGGCGACGAGGCCGGCCCGATCGACCGGACCGAACATGTGCTGGAGCCCTGGGAAAAGCGCTGCCATGCCCTGGCGGATGTCCTCGACTTCCACAAGATCATCAACACCGAGGAAAAACGCCGCGGCGTCGAAGCATTGGGTGCGCAGATGATCTCGGCGCTGAGCTACTACGAGCGGTGGATCGTGGCGTTCGCCAACCTCTGCTTCGAGAAGCAGATTCTCACTCCCGAGGAATTGGCGAGAAAGATGGACGAAATACAGCGGCGCCATGCCGCCACGGAGGCGGGCTAAGGTCCCGCGGTTTTCACGACCGTTCGTCCGGCAGGTTGAAAAGGCATTTGATGCGCATTGACCTTGACATGATGTCAAGGTTGAAAGTGGCTCCATCCACCAAGCAACAGGAGTCGCGAGAGATGATCAGCATTGAAGTCAAAGACATGACCTGCGGCCACTGCGAAGCCACTCTGCGCAAGGTCATTGCGGCAGTGGACGCCAGTGCCGCTGTGAAGGTCGACCTGTCGGCGCGTCGGCTGCAGATCGAGTCCGACGAGGACCCGACGCAGTTTCTCGACGCCGTGTGCGCCGCCGGGTACAGCCCGGCAGCAGTGGGGACGGTGACCGCCAACGCCGGTGAAGCCAAGGAAAAGCGCGGCTGCTGCCGGTAACTGCAACAAGGCGTCGACTCGCCGTCGACGCCCGACTTCCCCGGAAGGTGGACATGGATAAGCCACACAGAAAGCGTTCGGATGAACGCGCACAGACCCCATGCACAGCCCCTGCCCCCGCACGGGGGCCGGATGCCGCGACCAACCATCACTTTCGCTCATCGCCGGCAGCTCCCTGCTGCGCGACGACTATCGCCGCGCCATGGCGCTGGGATGAGCAGACGGGCTGAGCCCGCCAGGTGATGCCCCATGACAGATGACCACGCTGGCTCGCTCGAGAGCCTGGCGCGGACGAGTACGCTTTTTCAACGAGGAGATCGACATGCAAAGCATCAAGAACAAGCTTCTGGCCGCCGTGCAGATCGGCCTGCTGGCCTTTGCAGGCAGCGCCTTTGCCGCCGACAAGGTCTATACCGCCAACGAGGGCGCGGCGGTGGTCGACGTGCTCGACGCCGCTTCCCTGAAACCCCTGACCAGCATCCATGTCGGCATGAAGCCGCACAACGTGCAGGTATCGCCCGACGGCAAGTTCGTCTGGGTGACCAACATGGGAGAGCCCGGCAAGATGGCCGCTGACGGAGCGAAGCAGGAGAGCGAGGGTGGGCACCATGACAAGCCCGGTGCAGTCTGGGTCATCGATGCCGGCACCGAGGCGGTGGTCGCCAAAGTGCCAGTGGGCAAGCACCCCGCGCATGTGGTGGTGTCCCCCGACGGCAGCCTGGCTTACGTCAGCAACAGCGCCGACAACACCATCAGCGTGATCGATGCCGCGACCCGCAGCCCGCTGGCGACCATCCCGGTCGGCAAGTTCCCCCATGGCCTGCGCATCAGTCCGGATGGCAAGGAGATCTATATCGCAGACATGAAGGGCGGCACCGTATCGGTCGTCGACACCGCCAGCCGCAAAGAGGTGGCGCAGATCCCTGTCGGCAAGATGCCCGCACAGGTCAGTTTCACCCCGGACGGTCGCCTGGTTGCCGTTTCCCTGGCCGGTGAAAACGCAGTCGCCGTGATCGACACCGCCACACGCAAGGTGGCGCACAAGGTGAGCGTCGGCAACATGCCCATTCAGCTGTTCGTGACCCCGGACTCGCGCACCCTGGTGGTCGCCAACCAGGGCTCACATGAAAAGCCCGGCAACTCGGTCAGCGTGGTCGACCTGGAAAGCTTCAAGGTCACCAGTACCGTGGAAACCGGAGCTGGTGCCCATGGTGTGGTGATCGACCGTGAAGGACGTTATGCCTACGTCACCAACTCCTTCGCCGACTCTGTGTCGAAGGTAGACATCAAGGAAGGCAAGGTGGTCAAGACTGTGCCGGTGTCGAAGAACCCCAATGGCATCAACATGACGCCGTAACGCAACGCCGATCTACCTATGCCACTGGCCAGCGCCCGATGCACCACATCGGGCGCTTTGTTTCTTGCAGTGATGAGGGGCAGTTGGGGATTCAAGGCCCACGCCCCAAAGCACTGTATGCGGGAAAAACTCCCTGTCTGTGCCTATCGGCCACAGCCTCATATCGATACCGTCCCAGCTCCTTCATCTACAAAACGAGCCCCATGGCCCTTATCACCGAACGCGTCGAGCTTGCCCGCGACGGCGCCAATCCCAAAGTCATCCGCCGGATGGCCTCCGGTTGGGCCGTAATGGGTGATGTGCAGTTCCTGCCTGGTTATTGCCTGCTGCTTCCCGACCCTGTCGTACCCAGCCTGAACGACCTGGACGCGGAGGCTCGCGTCACCTACCTGCTGGACATGGCCCGACTCGGTGATGCGGTCTTGCAGGTAACGGGCGCTCTTCGCATGAACTACGAGATACTTGGGAACTCAGAGCCGGAACTGCACTGCCACCTCTTTCCCCGCTACGCCACTGAGCCGGAGGAGAAGCGCAGAATGCCGGCCTGGTTCTACGACTGGAAAGCGGCAGCACCCTATGTCGAGGACACACATGGGTATATGCGCAAGCAAATTGCCGCGGTGCTGGAAGCGACGAAGTGAGCAATCTGGAGCTTGCTGCCGGTTAGTCCTCAGGGTTTGTCATCGACAGCTTTGGCCTTCCGCTCCTGGCCGATTTCTGTCTGTGAAGTGGGGCAGCTACCGACCCAAAGCGGACTGTGTTGCCGCCGTGCGTTCCTGTGCGCTTCCGAGGCGTTAAGTGGAACGCCTACTCGTATATCTTGCCGCAATACAGAAAAGCGGCGAACTGCCGCCAGGGATTGGATGGTGCAATCCCTTGGCTCAAGCCGAAGTCGCTATCTTCAGCCCAGGAGATGGCGCCATCCAGAAAGGCTTCGATTGTGGTGTTTTCCCAACCATCGTCATTGGTTCCGGCCGCCGCGAGTGCCCGAGCAAAACTCAGGAAAGTCGCTGAATCTTTGACCTCGTCCAGATGTTCATGAAGTTCCAAAGCGCTCTCCGTCATTAACCCAAGACCGTGCATTGGCGGATTGGGCAGTGTCTCCTATCGAGCAAACGATGTCTGCTCCTGGCCGGAAGCTGCCCTCCGCACCGGCCAGCCATCGGGCAGAAGCGGACCATCGCCAACCTGCAGTTTTCAAGCAATCCCACATCCCGTATATTTGATAACGATTGTCGTTTGCAAATTGTTCTTAGGGGATTGCAATGCAGGGGGATTCGTCGCTGCAGGCGGTAGGGATGCTTTACCGCGACCATCATGGCTGGCTGCGTGGCTGGCTGCGCAAGCGCCTCAACGATGCCGCCGATGCCGCTGACCTGGCGCAGGACACCTTCGTTCGCGTGCTGATGGCCCGGAGCGCCGAGGCGATCCGCGAGCCCCGGCACTACCTGCAGACCATCGCCCGGGGCCTGGTCATCGACCTGTACCGCCGCCGTTCGCTGGAGCGCGCCTATCTGGAGGCGCTGGCGCTGCTGCCCGAAGCGGTACAGCCGTCCCTCGAGGAACAGGCGCTGCTGCTCGAGGCGCTGCAGGAAATCGACCGGATGCTCGATGGCCTGGGGCCGAAGGTCCGGCAGGCCTTCATCCTTTCCCAGCTCGAAGGGCTGACCTACAACCAGATCGCCGAGCGACTGGGTATCTCCCTGCGCACGGTGAACAAGTACATGGCCAAGGCCATGGAACACTGCTGCCTGGCCATGGCGGGAGTCCTGTGAACGACTCCCTGCAACCCAATGAACGGGAAGCCATCAGCGAAGCGGCCCGCTGGTACGCACGCCTGGCCAACGCGACGCCGGGAGACGGCGATCAGCGGGCCTGGCAACGCTGGCTGGCGGCCGACCCGATCAACCAGCGCGCCTGGCAACGCATCGAATCGGTGAACCTGCAGATGGCCCGCGTGCCGGGTCGCCTGGCGGCTGCCACGCTGGCCTCGGCCGGGCAGTCCCGGCGCCAGGTGCTGCGCAGCTTCGTCGTGCTCGCCTCGCTGGGCGGCCTGGCCACCCTGGGTTGGCGCAGTGACGTACGCCAACGCTACACCGCCGGCTACCGGACCGCGGTCGGCGAACGTCGCCACTTCACCCTGGCGGACGGCAGCCGGATGCAACTGGGCACGGACAGCGCCGTGGATGTGCTGTTCGATGCGAACCAGCGTCTGATCGTCCTGCGCGCCGGCGAGGTGCTGATCAGCACCGCAACCGATGCACTCGACAGGCCCTTCCGCGTACGCAGCACCGACGCCACCGTGCGCGCGCTGGGTACTCGTTTCAGCGTGGGCAGCTGGGGCAACGGAACCGAGGTGGCGGTGCTGGAGAAAGCCGTCGAAGTCTCGGTGCCCGGCCAGGACAAGCCGTTGCGCCTGGAAGCCGGCCAGCACACGCGGATCGTCTCCGGCGTCATCCAGCCTGTGCAGGCCAACGACGCCTCGGTGGGTGCCTGGGCGCAAGGCAGCCTGATTGCCATCGACCGCCCGCTGGGCGAGTTGCTGGAGGAACTGGGACGCTACCGCCACGGCTGGTTGAGGTGCGACCCGCGCATCAGTGGCCTGCGCATTTCCGGCGCCTTCCCGGTGGATGACACCGACCTCGCGCTCAGGGCCCTGGAGCGCAGCTTCCCTGTCACGGCGGTGTATCGCACGGGGTATTGGGTAACCGTGGTTCCGCGCGGCTGAGCCGGCCTGGAGGCACAAAAAGATTTTTCCAATCAGCGTGCACTTTCTTCGTCCCTGGTTCGGCTACTCCGGCATCAGTGACCCACTTGGTCACCACCACCGGGGAGAGACCATGCTGTATCCGTTCGTTCGCCACCGGCTTGCCATTCACGTGCAGGCTGCCCTCTTCAGCGTTGCCGTCGTCGGCGTACCCGTCGCTCAGGGCGCAGAGTCCTCAGAGTCCGCAGCGTCCAGCGCAGTGCAGAGCATCCGGCAGTACGACATCGCCGCCGGGTCGCTGACCGAGGTGCTCAGCCGCTTCGCCAGCGAAGCCGGGGTCGCGCTCTCGTTCGATGCCAGCAAGACCGCGCACCTGCAGTCGGCCGGCCTGCACGGTAGCTATTCGCGGGAGGCCGGGTTCGCCGCCCTCCTTTCCGGCACCGGGCTGCGGGCGGTGGACCAGGGCGGCAGCTATGTGCTGGAGGAAGTTCCGGCGGCGCTGGCGATGAGCGACACGATCATCACCGGCCAGGGCCTGGGGCCGACAACGGAAGACTCCGGTTCCTACACCTCCAACGAAGCCACCATCGGCAAATCCACCCAGCGCCTGAAGGACATTCCGCAGTCGGTCACCGTCATCACCCGCAAGGCGATGGACGACCAGCGCCTCGACACCCTGGACCAGGTGCTGGAAAAGACCACCGGCATCACCACCTACCAGAGCCCGTCCGGCGGCAAGTACATCTACTCGCGCGGCTTCGAGGTGGAGACCATCCAGTACGACGGCGTCCCCCTCGACCGCCGCTACTACGCCATCGGCAGCAGCTTCACCTCCGACACGCTGCTCTACGACCGCGTGGAAGTCCTGCGTGGCGCCAACGGCCTGCTGCAGGGCAGCGGCAACCCCGGCGCGGCGATCAACCTCGTGCGCAAGCGCCCGAAGGCCGAGCCGTCGCTCTCGCTCACCGCCAGCGCCGGCTCCTGGGACACCTACCGGCAGACAATCGATGGCAGCGCCCCGCTCACCGCCGACGGCAGGCTGCGCGGTCGGGTAGTAGCAGGCCATGAGGATCGCGACTACTTCTACGACACCGCGGACAGCCGCAAGAACGTGCTCTACGGCATTCTCGAGTACGACCTGACCGACGATACCCGAGTGGCCGCCGGCGCCAGCGTGGAAGACCTGCACTCGACACCGTCCTTCGGCGGCCTGCCGCGCAACAAGGACGGCAGCGCGGTGCACGCGGGGCGTTCCACCTTTACCGGTGCGGACTGGAACAAATGGAACAACAAGCAGACCACCTACTTCGCCGATGTCACCCATGACTTCAACGATGACTGGCGCCTGAATGCCTCAGGCAGCTACATCCGCGAAACCAACGACATCCTCTACAGCTTCGGCCGTGGCGCGGTCGACCCGGCCACCGGCGACGGCATGCAGTCGCGCGCCTATCTCTATGACTTCGAGAACATCAACAAGGGCGCCGACATCAACCTCGCCGGCAAGTGGCGTGCCTTCGACCTGGAGCACCAGGTGGTGGTCGGCGCCAACGCCAGCGACCTGAAGACCGACGACCTGCAGGGCGGTTTGCTCAACCTGGGGCCGATCAACATCTACGACCCGGTCTCCCCGCGCGAGCCGACCGAAGAAGAGATGCTCAGCACCACCTACGCCGGCACCTCCAAAGGTCACATCCGCCAGAACGGCCTCTACGGCGTGGTTCGCTACAAGCTGGCCGAGCCACTGACCCTGGTCCTGGGCGGGCGCACCAGCAACTACCAGTACGACTACGAACTCACCCGCTTCACCACCTCCTCCCCCGCCCCGGCGCATTCGAAGGAAACCGGCGAGTTCACTCCCTACGGCGGCCTGATCTACGAGCTGAACAACCAGTGGTCGGTCTACGCCAGCTACACCGACATCTTCAAGCCGCAGACCGAGCTGACCCAGGACAGCGCTCCGCTCAAGCCCATCGAAGGCTCCAACTACGAGCTGGGCCTGAAAGGCGAGCTGATGGATGGGCGGGTGAACACCAGCTTCGCGATCTTCCGCGTGGACCAGGAGAACCGTGCGCAGTACGACTACGCCTCGGAATGCGGGCAGAACGGCGAAGACAACTGTTACGTGGCCGGCGGCAAGGTTCGCGCCGAGGGCTTCGACACGGAGATCAGCGGCGAAGTGCTGCGCGACCTGCAGCTGTTCGCCGGCTACACCTACACCTCGACCAAGTTCCTCAACGATCCGGGTGACGGCACCTCGTCTTCCGGCTCCACCTTCAACAGCTACACGCCGCGCCACCTGCTGCGCTTCTGGGCCGACTACAAGCTGCCGGGCGAACTGAACCAGTGGACCGCCGGCGCGGGCGCCAGCATCCAGAGCGAGAACTACAACACCAACTTCGGCGGCACCGGTGGCGTCGGCGATATCAAGCAATCCGGCTACGCCATCTGGAACGCCCGCCTCGGCTACCAGATCAACAAGAACCTCAGCGTCGCCCTGAACGGCAACAACCTCTTCGACAAGAAGTACTACTCCTCCATCGGATGGCTGAACGCGAGCAACCAGTACGGTGACCCGCGCAACTACACCGTCACCCTGAAGGCGGACTTCTGAGCGGATGTCGCAGCGGCAGCCCCCCTGACGATGCACGTCAGGGGACTGCCCCTTCCCTCATGCCTCGCTCACCAGCGCTCGTGACTCATCGCAAAGAGCAACCCACGCCAGGCCGGCGACCCAGATCACGGAAACGGCGTAATTGAGCCGCTGATACAGCCCGAACCCATGCCCGTCGGCGAAGGCCCTCGCCATCATCACCACCGTCGCGACAGCCAGCACCACGCAGAGCCCCGAGAACCCACCGAACCCCGGTGACGACAACAGTCGCTTGCCCAGGAACGCCCACAACGCGCTGGCAAGCGTCAGCGAGAGGAACATCACCAGTCCCGCCAGGTTGTGGATCTGCTGGGACGACGAAGGCTGCGCTGGCGCGCAGCCCTGGTCGCAGGAGAAATAGCCGGTCGCGAAACTGGCCAGGCCGTGCAGTGCTATCAATGCGGCACCGAGCAACGCCAGGCGGGAGCCGGCGAACCTGCGCCCGACACCCACGGCGAAAAGCACGAACAGCACCCCCAGCGGGAAGTTGTTCACCCACGCGGAGTAGCCCTGCGTCGGCGCACCTGCTGCACCCAGCTGACTCATCGCCTGGTCGAGGTGGCTGAAGCCGGGGTAGCCCAGCGAGGTCAGCGCCACCCCCACGAAAAGCCAGCATGGAATCAGCAGCCCCAGGCGCAAAAGGTTCCGGTCAATGTTTGTCACGCGATGGCACTCCCTTGTCATGTTGGCGATCGATCCCACCTCTCGCGATGCAACCGCCTGCCGGCGGCGCATGCCTTGTTCAATCACGCCAGCTGCCTTCAACCTGGTCCGGGCCCTCATCGGCCAGTGCGGCGCGCAGGCCGGCGCTGTCCAGGCGTCTGCAGTAAGCCGGGCGGGCGCGCTCGAACCGCCGTCCTTCACCCAGGGCGCCGGCATCGACCACGTCGTAGCCCAGGCGCTCATGCAACTCGCTGACCGCCTGCTTGGCCTGCAGGTCGTCACCAGCCATGGGTAGAGCCCGACGATCGGCGGCGCCGGCCGGGCGGGCATCGGCGACCAGATCACGCTCGAGGATGGCGTTGAACGCCTTGACCACCGTGGCGCCAACCAGGTGCTGCGCCAGCATTTCGCTGGTGGTGGTTTGCCGAGCATCCAGCGCGGCGAGTTGGCCGTCGCGCTGCGGGTAGTAATTGCCGGCATCCAGCACGACCTTGCCGACGAAGGCTTCCACCGGCAATTCAGGGTAGCGGCAGAAGGGAATCGCCAGGAGCACCAGCTCGCCGAAGCTCGCCGCCTGCTCCACGGTGCCAACCTCGCAGCCCAGGGAAGCCGCGGTGCTGGCCAGCGTGTGCGGCCCGCGTGAATTGCTGAGCATGACCTCGCAACCGTTCTTCCCGGCAAGTGCCGCCATGGCGCGGCCAATGAACCCCGCCCCGATGATTCCGATACGCATCGCCTGACTCCTTTGCTTGCAGTGCAGTGGGAACCGGCCCGCGCTTGCCAGCCAGACCGGAAGTCAGGATGCTATTTGAAATCAGACAGCTGAAATATCGGCCTTCATTTGGAAGTGTCGAAACCACAGGTAGCGAATCATGGATCGACTGCAAAGCATGGCGGTGTTCGTCAGGGCCGCCGACAGCGGCTCGTTCTCCTCCGCCGGGGCGGCGCTGGGCATGTCCTCGCAGATGGCCGGCAAGCATGTCAGCGCGCTGGAGGAGCGCCTGGGCGTCAAGCTGCTCAACCGCACCACCCGCCGGCAGAGCCTGACCGAGATCGGCCAGCACTACTATGAAAGCTGCAAACGCGTACTGGCCGAAGCAGAGGCGGCGGATGCCCTGGCCCTGGATCATCTCGCGGCCCCCCGGGGACGATTGCGGATCAGCGCTCCGGTCACCTACGGCACCTACTGCCTGATGCCGCTGCTGGGCCGCTACCTGCGCCAGCACCCGGACGTGAAGATCGAGTTGTCGCTCAGTGACCGCCTGGTAGACCTGATCGACGAGAGCTTCGAAGCGGTGATCCGCATAGGACCGCTGGACGACTCCAGCCTGGTCGCGCGGCCATTGGCGGCCTATCGGCTGATCGCCTGCGCGGCGCCAGCCTACCTCGCCGAGCATGGCACTCCGCAGACGCCCGACGATCTCGAAGGGCACCACTGCCTGGGGCTTACCGCCTGGCCTGCATCGGTATCCGGGGGGTGGCAGATGCTGGGGGGTGAAAGCCTGCAACTGCTGGCCCAGAGCAGCCGCCTTCAGGTCAACGACGCCCGCGCGCAGCGCGCCGCCGCGTGCGATGGCCTGGGCATCATCCTCGGCGCCGAGATGATGCTCGCCGAGGACCTCCGGCAGGGCCGCCTGGTGCAGCTGTTCCCCGACCTTCAGGCACCGGCGCGGCAGGTCCATCTGCTCTACGCCAGCGACCGCCGCATGCCGCCGAAGCTGCGCCGTTTCGTCGACCAGGTAGTCGCCGAACTGGGAGCCAGGCCGGCCTGAACGAACAGCCGACCAGGCCTCAGCCACCCAGCGCAATGATGGCGAACAGCAGCGCCGTACCCACTACCGCCAATGCAATCCCGCCCGCCCAGGGCGAACCGCCGGAATAGCGGGCGAGCATCCAGCCGGAGATGAACAGCATCACCAGCGCCACCGCATTGGAAGCGCGGATGGCCGGGCCGGTCTGGTCGATCAGCAGGAAGGGGATGACCAGCGGGAAGGTCGCCAGCACCACCAGCAGGAAGGTTGCCAGCGCGCCCTTGATGTCTGCCCAGCCGATCCGCGCCTCGATGGGCGTGCCGGCATTGCCCAGCATCCGCAGGCGCAGCACTTCCAGCCCTTCCGCACCCGCCGCCGTGGCGATGCGCGGTGGCAGTTCGGCGGCGATGAGGCTCTGCCCGGCGCGCGGTTCGGTGCCGCCCTGCAGGCGCTCCAGCAGCGTGCGGCTGCGAGTGCGCTCGGTCCAGGTTCGCATCAGGAAGATCACGGCATCGGCCAGGCCCCAGGCGAGGTTGCAGCCCAGCGCGGCGATCAGCATGGTGCGCACCTCCTCCCGCCCCGAGGTCGCCACGCTCAGCGAGCCGATGAAGGTCATGGCCATCAGCAGACCGAAAATCACTTCGGTGATGCGGTCGATCGGTTCCAGCACCCGCTGCCAGGTGCCCTTCTCGGCTTTGTCCATCGCTGCCCTCCTGATCGTCGAGCACGGCTCGTCGTCCCTCGTTCATGCCATTGACTGAGCGCTTGCAAGTGGTGATCGAAGCAACGCGTCCGGCCAGGACTAACCCAGCCGGACGATGTCGACCGAAATCTCCACGGCGGTGACGCTGCCGCGGTTCTCCAGCCAGTGCGTGGTGTTGTGGTCCTCGGGCCAGCCGACGCCCGGTCCGTAGTCGGTGGCGATTCCGTCGCGATGGTCGGTGATGGTGCCCTGCAGGATGAACACCGTGCCGGGGCGGTCCACGTGGTCATGCAACGGCCCGAAGACGCCGCCGGGCGCGATGGTCACCCGGCGCATCCGCAATTGCCGGCCGGCCATGCCCTCGATCTCCGGGCCGAGGTCGACCGAGGACAACAGCTCCACCGTCACGCCCCGGGTCTCGGGGGCCACCTCTTGGCTGTTCATCGCGCGCGCCTCGCTGAACGACAGGTTCTCTGTGCCAGTAAAGACGTTGCATGGCGCCGCTCTAAGCGAGGCGACAAAGGGTCGTTCAGCCCACGGCTGGCAGGGGCTCCAGGATCGCCACGGCGCGCACGAAACCGGCGGAGGCGTGGCGGATCTTGTAGGGGAAGCAGCTGACCAGGAAGCCGTGGTCAGGCAGTTGCTCGAGGTTGGCGAGCTTCTCCATCTGCCCGTAGCCGATGTCGCGCCCGGCCTTGTGGCCCTCCCAGATGATCGACGCGTCACCCGAGGCGGCGAAGCGTTCGCGGGTGTACTTGAAGGGCGCATCCCAGCTCCAGGCATCGGTGCCCACCACCCGCACGCCGCGCTCCAGCAGGTAAAGCGTTGCCTCGCGGCCCATGCCGACGCCGGCTTCGAGGTAGCCCGGCTGGCCGAACAGGCTGCCGGCGCGGGTGTTCACCAGCACGATGTCCAGCGGCTGCAGCGCATGGCCGATGCGCGCCAGTTCGGCCTCGACCTCGGCGGCAGTCACCACATGGCCGTCCGGGAAGTGACGGAAGTCCAGCTTCACCCCCGGCTGCAGGCACCACTCCAGCGGCAGCTCGTCGATGCCGAAGGCCGGTTTGCCACCGTCGGTGGTGGAAGCGTAGTGCCACGGCGCGTCCATGTGGGTGCCACTGTGGGTGGTGATCTGCAGGCGCTCGGCCGCCCAAGACTCGTCGCCGGGCAGGTCTTCCTTGCGCAGGCCGGGGAACATCGCGGCCATTTCCGGCCAGCCCTGCTGGTGGTCCATGTAGTCGATCTTCGGCAGCAGGGGCGGCGGGTCGGTATAGGGGTTGTTGTCCAGGGTCACGGACAGGTCCAGCAGACGGCGTTGGTTCAGGCTCATGCGGAGATTCCTTTGCGGGCGGCGGCGCGGCTGCGACGCGGCGGGAGGTCGAGGGCGTTGCGCAGCAGGCCGGCCACCGTGCCGTCGTGGCAGAAGCCCAGCTCACGGGCCTGCGGCGTGCGCAGTGGCGGATAGGCGCCGAACAGCGCCTCCAGTTGCGGATCGGGTTCGAAGGCGATGCGCTCGCAGTTGGCCTCGCCAAAACAGGCTGCAAGCCCGGCAAGCACCTGGGCGATGGACAGCTGCAGCACTGGCAGTTGCCACACCCGCTGGCTGCCGGGCTCCCTGAGTTCGGCGGCGTGCAGCAGGTTGTCCACGCAGCAGCGGGCCGACATCCACCAGGCGCTGGCCTGCGGCGACACCGGGCAGGTGTAGCTGTCCCCCGCCGCACAGGCGTGCAGCAGGTCGCTCATGAAGGCCGAGCGCAGCCCGTTGGGCTCGCGCGGCCGGGCGACTATGCCGGGCAGGCGCAGGGCGCGCCCGTCCACTTCGCCGCGCCGGGACAGATCCTGCAGGGCAATCTCCACCATGCGCTTGTGCGCCGCGTAGGACAGCTGCGGCGCCGCCGGCTGTGCCTCGTCCATCCGCGCCGGCAGCTCGCCGCCGTAGACCGCCACGCTGCTGGCATACACCAGCACCGGCGGCCGCGCGGGATTGCGCAGCTGGTGCAGCAGCTCCAGGCTGGCCTGCAGATTGACCTGGTAACCCAGTTCGTACTGCGCTTCGGCGGCACCGCCGGGCACGCTCACCAGGTGGAACACCACGTCGACACCATCGGCCAGCACACGGCGCAGCAAGGCCGGATCGGTGACGCTGCCGTAATGCCGGCGCAGGCGCGAATCGTCAGGCAGGCCGTCGAGTTTCTGGTCCAGCAACAGCAAGGCTCCGATCCGCCTCCCGCGCAGCTCGCCCACTTCCAGCAGGCGACGCACCAGCAGGCGGCCGACGAAGCCATTGGCCCCGCTGACCATCACGCGCATGGCCAGCCCCCTTGCACCACGCACTGGTCGATGGCGCCGAAGAGCACCTCGCCTTCGCTGCCGCGAGCTTCCATGCGCACGCGGTCGCCGAAGTGCATGAAGGCCGTGCGCGGTGCGCCGTGGGCGATGGTCTCGATGGCGCGGCGCTCGGCGATGCAGGCCGAGCCCACCGAGCGATCGGCGTTGGACACGGTGCCCGAGCCGATCAGCGTGCCGGCGCTCAGGCGCCGCGTCAGGGCGGCATGGGCGATCAGCTCATGGAAGCCGAAGTGCATGGCGCCGCCATGGGGATGGCCGAACCATTCGCCGTTCCATTCCACCTTCAACGGCAGGTGCACGCGACCGTCGCGCCAGGCATGGCCCAGCTCGTCCGGGGTCACCGCCACCGGGGCGAAGCTGGATGCCGGCTTGGCCTGGAGGAAGCCGAAGCCGGTCTTCATCTCGCGAGGCGCCAGCGCGCGAAGGCTGACGTCGTTGAGCTGCAGCACCAGGCGCACATGGTTGAGTGCCTGCTCCGCCGGGCAGCCCATGGGCACCGCGTCGAGCAGCACGGCGAACTCGCCTTCGAAGTCGATGCCGTGGGCTTCGCTGGGCAGCGGGATATCCGCGCGGGGACCGAGGAAGTCGTCGCCAGCACCCTGGTAGATCAGCGGAATGCGCTCGACGCCTTCGATGGGCTCCAGGTTGAAGGCCTTCTGCATCAGCTCGCCGTGGCTGAGGAAGCAGGAGCCGTCCAGCCATTGCCAGGCGCGTGGCAGCGGCGCGGCGAGTTGCGCCGGGTCGAGATCGAAGGCGCCGGCGACGGCATTGGCGTTGAGCCGCTGGTACAGCCGCTGCAGGTCGGATTCCAGCAGCTCCCAGTTGTCCAGCGCGGCCTGCAGGGTGGCGGCGATGCCGCTGGCGTCCACCGCCCGCGTCAGGTCGCGGGAGACTACCAGCAGGCGGCCATCGCGGCTGCCGTCATCGAGGGTGGCAAACTTCATGGCAGCAGCTCCTTCAACTCGGCCGCGTAACGACCATCGAGAAGAATGAAGACCATCCGCGCCAATGCTTCGGTGCGGTTGCTCCACGCGTGATTGGTGCCGCGCTGCACCACGATGTCACCGCGCTTGAGGTGCACCTCGCCGTCATCCAGCACCAGCCAGACCTCACCCTCGGTGACGATGCCGTAGTCCAGGGTCTGGGTGCGGTGCATCAGCTTGTGCTTCGAGTCGGCCTTGCCGGTGCCGGCATGGGATTCGCCGATTTCGGCGAAGACCGCGGCGGCGTCTTCGGCGCTGACCTGGTTCTGCACGCTGTCCGGCGGGATATCCACCACGCGGATGACGCTGCCCAGCGGGCCGGGGCTGAGCTGCAGCGGCTGCGCGGTGGGGTCGTCGCCGTTGTCCAGCGCCGCAGGGCTGCCGAGGCTGTTCCAGACCTCGTAGAACAGCGTGCCGGGCACCGCCTTGAGCGGGAAGTTGTTCGGCGTCGGGCCGCAGCTGGCGACCACCGCCTGGCCGTGACCGTCGTGGCCGGTGACCACGCGTTTGAAGGTGGGAAGCTGTTGCATGCTGTCTCCTTTCAATTGCCGTCACCGATGGTCGTGCCACCGTCGACGATGAGATTCTGTCCGCTAATGAAGGCGCCACCGGGAGCGGCCAGCAGCAATGCCAGGGCCGCCACTTCCTCGGGCCGGCCGACCCGGCGCAGCGGCGTGAGCGCCAGGCGGCGCTGCAGGACGTCGGGATTGTCGGTGAGCGGACGGGCGAATTCGGTTTGGATCACGCCAGGGCTGATGGCGTTGACGCGGACGTTCGCCGGCCCCCACTCCACCGCCAGGTTGCGCGCCAGCTGCGCCAGCCCGGCCTTGGACAACCCATACAGGCCCAGGCTCTTGTTGCCGCGCACGCCGGCGATGCTGGCCATCAGCACCACGCTGCCGCCGCCACCTTCGGCCATGGCCGGGAGCAAGGCGCTGGTCAGCCACAGTGCGCTGCGCAGGTTGACGCTGAAGGTCAGCTCCCAGTCGGCATCGCTGGCCGTGCCGAGCGGCCCCAGGTGCGGCGCGACGCCGGCATTGCAGACCAGCGCATCGAGCCGACCGAGATGTTCCAGAGCCTGCTGCGCCAGGGCCTGCACGGCGTGAGCGTCACGCAGGTCGGCGGGGACGGCGATCACGTCGATGCCCTCCTCAGCCAGCGACTGCAACGCTCGCGCACAGTCCTCGGCACTCTCACTGCTGATCACCAGACGAGCGCCGGCACGGCCGTATTCGCGGGCGATGGCCAGGCCGATGCCACGGGTGGCGCCGGTGATCAGCGCAGCCTTGCCGGCCAGGGAAAACAGCGCGCTCATGCCTGGGCCGCCAGCAGGCTGGCAATGATTCGCCGGGCGCGGTTGGCGCCGGCATCGACATGGATGTCGACCATCGGCCGCTCGCCGAAGCGGAGCAGGTTGGCGTACTGCGCCTCGATCACCTGCTTGTCCTCGTCGAAGGTCAGGCGGGTCTGCTCCAGCACCCGGCTCAGGTTCTCTTCCGGGTCGGCCTGGGGATTGGTCGCCTGGGTCCAGAAGTAGTGACAGGTCTCTTTCGTCTCCGGGGTCACGCCATGGAAGCCGCGCAGGTGGAAGCCACCCCGCTCGGGCGTATCGATGGGCTCGCTGCCGGCGTCCACCGCGCCGGTCCAGATACACAGGTGCGAGGGCTGGAATTCGATCTCCTGCCAGCGGTCGATGCGCCCCTTGAACGGATAGGCGTCGCGGTAGGTGGGCGGCGGCTCGGAGTCGAGCATGTGGCGCACCACCCGTACCGACTGCTCATCGCCGCTGACCTGCATCTGCGCGTTCATGTGGATGCGCGCATTGCCGCCGATGGTGCGCAGGTGCACGTAGCCCAGGTGGCTGAGGTCGAGCAGGTTGTCGTGGATGAGCTGCCACGGCGCCGCATAGTGGTAGACGTCACCGCCGAAGCGGTACTGGCCGCTGTCGTGGTGCGGGTAGGCCGGTGGCTCCCGGTCGGGGGCGGCGCTGCCATGCCAGAGCCAGAGGATCTGGTCACGCTCGCGCAGGACGAAGGCCTTCACCAGCGCCTTGCCGGGCACCTTGGCCTGGCCGGGAATCTCCAGGCAGCGGCCGTCGGCACCGAACAGCAGGCCGTGGTAACCGCAGCGCAGACCGTCCTGCTCGAGGGTGCCGAGTGACAGCGGCAAGGCGCGGTGGCAGCAACGGTCTTCCAGTGCGGCGACGCTGCCTTCAGCGGTGCGGAACAGCACCAGCGGCTGCCCGAGCAGCGTGCGCGCCAGTGGCTTGTCGCCGAGCTCCCAGGCGAAGCCGGCGACGTACCAGCGGTCCTGCGGGAAATCGGGCTGGCCGGTGGGCGCAGCGGGGTCGAAGGTGGCGATGGGGCTGGGAATCATCAGTGGCTCCTCAGAGATCGAGTACCAGGCGCGGGCTCTTCGAGCGCGAGCAGCAGGGCGTGAACTGGTCGTTACGGGCGTGTTCGGCAGCGGTCATGAACAGGTCGCGGTGCTCCGGCTCGCCGGCCAGCACGCGGGTCACGCAGGTGCCGCAGATGCCCTGTTCGCAGGACAGCGGGATGTCCACGCCGACCTCCAGCAGCACGTCGGCGACGCTGCGCTCAGGAGGAATCAGGAAGCACTGCCCACTGCTCGCCAGTTGCACCTCGAAGCTGCCGCTGGCGGCCTCGGGCTCGGGCGCCGCCGCGAAGTACTCGCGGTGCAGGTGCGACTCGTCCCAGCCGGCCTGGCGCGCACTGTCCAGCACATGGGCCATGAAGCCGCCGGGCCCGCAGACGTAGAGGTGCGTGTCGGTCGCCGGCGCTGCCAGCAGGCTCGCGGCATCCAGGCGCTGTTCGGCGGGGCCGTCGTCAAAATGCAGTTGTACCTGGTCGGCGAAGCTCGACCGGCTCAGGCGCTCGAGGAAGGCCGCGCGGTCGGCCGAGCGACAGCAGTAGTGCAGCTCGAAAGCGGCGCCGCTCTGCGCGAGTCGTTCGGCCATGCAGAGGATCGGCGTGATGCCGATGCCGCCGGCGAACAGCAGGCTGCGGCCGGCTGCGTGGGCCAGCGGGAAGAGGTTGCGCGGCTCGCTGATGCGCAGCCGCGTGCCCTCTTCCACCGCCTCGTGCAGGCAGCGCGAACCACCGCGCGAAGCTGGGTCGAGGAGCACGCCGATCTGGTAGCGGTCGTGCTCGCGTGGGTCGTTGCACAGCGAGTACTGGCGCACCAGCCCGTTGGGCAGGTGTACGTCGATATGCGAACCGGCGCTGAACGGCGGCAGGCTGGCGCCATCCAGCGAGCGCAGCTCGAAGCCGAGGATGTCCTGCGCCTCGTGCTGGCGGCGGCTGACGAGGACCTCAAGCATGGCCGGCCTCCTTCGCCACTTCGGCAGCCGTGCGCTCTTCGGCGATCAGCCGGTCGAGCACGCGTCGGGCACGGATCGCACCGGCATCGCCGACCAGCAGCACCGGCTTGAGCGACCAGAACTCGGCGTCGCCCATCATCTCCTGCTGCGCTTCGAGCATCGGCAGGTCCTCGGTGGCGAATGGCCGGCGAATCGCCTCGACCTGTTCGCGGGCCAGTTGCTCGCCCATCGGGCCCATGGCTTTGGGGAAGCACATGGCAAACCAGTAGTGGGTGGTCTTGCCGGTTTCCGGCGTGAACAGGTGCGGGATCGGGTTGTTCACCCCTTCGCTGCGCGGCCGCCCGGTGGGCACCGCGCCGGCGTACAGCAGCATGTTGGCGGGGGCGTCCCAGCGCACATCGATCCAGCGGTCCACCGGGGTGCCTTGGGGGATGTTCATCGCCTGGTAGAGGAAGTCCGGCATGATCTCGGCCACGGTCTGGCGGTTCGACCAGACGCTGTCGCCCTCCTGCTCGACGCTGGTGATCGCGCTCTTCACGCCTTCGCCGCCGAGGGTCGCGGGGTGCAGGAACTCGACGTGGCTGAGGTCCATGATGTTGTCGGTTTCCAGCACGTAGTTGGCCTTGGCATGCAGGTAGCCCTTGCCGACGAACCATTGCCCGGCGTCCATGCAGCTGAAGTCGGGGATGCGCTGCGGGTCGGCCAGCGCCGGCTCGCCCATCCAGATCCACAGCAGGCTGTGGCGCTCCACCAGGGGATAGGCCCTGACCTTCGCCGCCCGCGGGATGACGCCATCGCCGTGGGGGTTGTGGGTGCAGGCCCCGCTGCTGTCGAAACGCAGGCCGTGGTAGGCGCACTGCACCTCGTCGGCCTTCAGGCAGCCCATGTGCAGCGGTGCGAAGCGATGCGGGCAGCGGTTGCCGATGGCCCGGGCGATGCCCTGGCTGTCGCGGTAGAGCAGCACGGGTTCGTCCAGCAGGGTGCGCGGGAACAGTTGCCCGGCTTCGACCTCGGTGTCCCAGGCAGCGGCGTACCAGGTGTTGCGCAAGTAGCTCACGGTCATGTCCTCGTTCTTGTTGTCGTGATCAGGCCAGCGCCTGAGACTTGATCTGTCGCCCCAGCAGCACCAGGCACAGCGGAGCCAGTGCGAGCTGGGCCAGCGCCACCAGCAGCAGCGCATGCGGCAGCTGGGTGGCGATGCCGCCGGTGAGCGCCAGCACCAGCAACGGGCTGACGAATTCGCCGGCGAAGATCGATGCGGTGAAGCCACCGGTGGCGCGGCCGCGCTGGTCGAAGCCGACCTGCTGCATCACCTGGGTGATCAGCGTCGGCAGCAGCAGGCCCACGCCCAGCCCGTTCAACAGCACGGCGAGGACCACGGGCGCATGGCTGGATGACAGCGCCATCAGCCCGCCTCCCAGGCCCGCCGTGGCGAAGCCCAGCGCCAGCAGGCGACGCGCCGGTAACCCGGCGAGCAGGCGGAAGGTCAGCGCACCGGCCAGCACGCCGAGCTGGTTGGCGCCCATGGTCAGGCCGATCTGCTGCGGGCCGTCGACGTGCAGCAGTTGCAGCAGGTAGCCCGCCTGCACCGGCACGATGAACAGGCTGATGCCGGCCAGCCCGGTGAGCAGGTACAGCGGCGCCAGCGCCGCCCAGGGGAAGCGCGAGGCGCTGGCCGGCGCATGCTCGACGCGGCGTGCCTGCGGCTCCCAGAGCAAGGCGGCCATCAGCGGCAGGCACAGCACGCCCACGGCATAGAGCACGAACGGGGTGCGCCAGCTGCTCTCCCCCAGCGCGCCGCCCAGGCCCATGAACAGCGCGGCGGACAGCGAGGTGGCAACCATCTGCAGGGCGAACAGGCGCTCGCGGCGCTGGCCGTCGAAGTAGTCGCCCATCAGCGTGGTGCAGCAGGTCATGATCCCCGCTTCCGCCAGGCCGATGCCGGCGCGGCTGGCGACGATCAGGCCAAGCGAATCCAGCCACAGCGGCAGCACGCCGCAGAGGCTGTACAGCAGCATGCTGGCGAGCAGCAGCGAGCGCCGTCCCACGCGGTCGGCCAGCACCCCGGCCAGCGGCGCGAGGAAGGCGATCACCAGCGCCGGCAAGGTCAGCGCCACCGGCACCAGCACAGCGGCGCCGGGAGCCTCGGCGAAGTGCGCCTGCATGCGTGGCAGCACCGGCGCGATGAGCACCGCGCCAAGCACCGGCAGGCAGCTGCCGAACAGCAGCAACAGGGCCTGGGCGCTGCCAGCACGGCGATCAGCGCTCATGAGGCACCTCCACCAGCAGGCAATGGGTGGCGCCGTACTGGATCAGGCCGGCGCGCAGCTCGCGCCACAGGGTCTTCAGGCAGGGCATGGGGTCGTCCTCTTGTTTTCGTTGTGCGGACTCAGCGCGCCTGGCTGCAAGCCAGGGGCGTGGCGGCGTGCTGCTGGCAGCAGTCGCGGTCGTGGTGGACTTCCTGCAGGTGGTGCGCCGCCACGGTGGCTTGCGCCTCCACCCGTGCCTGGCGCTGCGGCAGGAGGAAATACGCCAGCGCCGGCAGCAGGATCAGCGCGCCGACCATGTTCCAGACGAACATGAAGGCCAGCAGCACGCCCATGTCGGCCTGGAACTTGATGGGCGAGAAGATCCAGGTGCCGACGCCGATGGCCAGGGTCACGCCGGTGAGCATCACCACCTTGCCGGTGAACAGCAGCGCGCGGTAATACGCCTCGGACAGGCTGGCGCCCTGGCGCAGCTGCGCCAGCACGATGCTCATGACGTAGAGCGCGTAGTCCACGCCGATGCCCACGCCGAGGGCGATCACCGGCAGGGTCGCGACCTTCACGCCGATGCCCAGCGCCACCATCAGTGCCTCGCAGAGGATCGAGGTGAGCACCAGCGGCAGCACTGCGCAGAGCACCGCGCGCCAGGAGCGGAAGGTCACCAGGCAGAGCAGGATCACCGCGCCGTAGACCCACCAGAGCATGTCGCGGTTGGCCTGTTTCACCACCTGGTTGGTGGCTGCTTCGATGCCGGCGCTGCCGGCAGCGAGGAGGAACTTCGCCTGCTCACTGTCGTTGTCGTGGGCAAAGGCCTGCACGCTATCGACCACCCGCGCCAGGGTGTCGGCCTTGTGGTCGGTGAGGTAGGCGTAGAGCGTCAGCAGGCTGCAGTCGTCGTTGTACAGCCCGCGCGGGGCGTTGGCCGTGACCATGTTCAGGGTCGCCTGGTTGTTCACCAGTTCGTACCACTTCGGGCTGCCCTCGGAGAGGCCGACCAGCACCCGGCGGTTGAGCAGCGCCAGCGAGTTGGTCGAGTCCACGCCCGGCAGGCCGCGCAGTTGCCAGTCGAGGTCATCCACGCGCTTGAGGGTGTCGTAGGCCGAGCAGGCGCCGGCCGGGGTCTGCACCATCACCGCGAAGACATCGCTGCTGGCGCCGTAGTGCCGGGTGACGAAGGCGTTGTCACGGTTGTAGCGCGAGTCCGGGCGCAGCTCGGGAGCGCCGGCGTCGAGGTCGCCGACCTTCAGGTGCAGGCTCACGGCATAGCCGCCAGCGGCCATCAGCGCGGCCACGGCGATACACGCGGCGGCCCAGCGGCGACGGGTGAACAGGTCGAGGAAGCGCCACATGGCGTGCTTGTCCGCCCCGCTCGCCTCGGCCTCCTCGGCGCGCAGGCTGCGGCGCGCCGCGCGGGCACTGACGCCCACGTAGGAGAGCAGCACCGGCAGCAGGATCAGGTTGGTGAAGATCAGCACCGCCACGCCCAGGCTGGCGATCACCGCCAGGTCCTGGATCACCTGGATACGGATGATCATCAGCACGGCGAAACCCACGGCGTCGCACAGCAGCGCGGTGAGCCCGGCGAGGAACAGCCGGCGGAAGGTGAAGCGCGCCGCCACCAGGCGATGCATGCCACGGCCGATGTCCTGCATGATGCCGTTCATCTTCTGCGCGCCGTGGCTCATGCCGATGGCGAACACCAGGAACGGCACCAGCACCGAGTACGGGTCCAGCTCGTAGCCCAGCAGCGGCAGCAGGCCGAGCTGCCAGACCACCGCTACCAGCGAGCAGATCACCACCAGCGCGGTGCTGCGCACGCAGCGGGTGTACCAGTAGAGCACCGCGGCGGTGATGGCGATGGCGGCGGCGAAGAACAGCAGGATCTGCTTCAGCCCGTCGATCAGGTCGCCCACCACCTTGGCGAAACCGGTGATGTGGATGTCCACGCCCTGCCCCTGGAAGCGCGCGCGCAGGCTTTCCAGCTCGTGGGCGAAGGCCGTGTAGTCCAGCGACTGGCCGTCCGGAGTCTTCTCCAACAGCGGCACGTAGACGATGCTCGAACGCTGGTCGAAGGCCACCAGTTGGCCGATCTCGTTGGAGCGCTCGACGTTGCGCTTGAGTTCTTCGAGTTTGGCGACGCCACCATCGTAGCCATCGGGGATCACCGGGCCGCCTTCGAGGCCGTCCTCGGTCACACCGGTCCAGCGGGTCGAGGGTGTCCACAGCGACTTCATCGCCGCACGGTCGACGCCGGGCAGCAGGTACACCGCATCGTTGAGCTGCTGCAGGCTGTGCAGGTAGTCCTTGTCGTAAATGCTACCGCGCGGATTGGCCACGGCGATGCGCACGGCGTTACCCAGCCCGGCCAGCTCCTGGCGGTGCTCCAGGTAGTTGTGGATGAAGGGGTGCTCGCGCGGAATCATCTTCTCGAAGCTGGCGTTGAGCGTCAGGCGGGTGGCCTGCCAGCCCAGCAGCAGGGTCGCCGCCAGGCACAGCAGCAGGACCAGTGCGCGGTGGTTGAACAGCGCGCGTTCCAGCAGCGAGCCGGAAGCACTGTCGAAGTCGTCGAGGCGGCCGCTGGACGGCGCAGGGGAAGTCGTGGCGTGCATGGCTCAGTCCGCGCGAAGGGGTTGGGAAGAAGGTGCCAGGCGGCGTGCACCGGCCATGCCGACAGCGACGATGGCGCCATCGGCGGCGGTGATCGCGGCAGTCAGCGGCAGGCCGTCGGTGACCGGCAGCGGCTGCACGGCGAAAGCGTCCAGGCCGCTGCGCAGCAGCATCCCAGCCTGGTTGGCGAGCAGCAGTTGCCCGCCCGCCACGCGGATGCCGTTGAGCGATGCGGGGATCGGATTGGCCAGCGGCTGGAAGCTTTCGCCGGCATCGTCGGAAGCCAGCAGGGTGCCGCGCAGGCCGCCCACCAGCAGGCGCCCACCGGGCAGCACGGCGGCGGCGAAGTAGCTGCCGTCGTAGGGGCTTTGCAGGGCATCGAAGTGGGCGCCGTCATCGCGCGAACGCAGCAACAGGCCTTGCTCGCCGGCGACGTACAGGTCACTGCCGGCGCGGGCCAGGGCGTACAGGTGAAGACCGCGCTGGTTCGGCAGCCGGCCCATATCGGACTGCCAGCTGCGACCGCCATCGGCAGTGCTCAGGGCCACGCCGTATGCGCCGACCACCAGGCCGTGGCGGGTATCGGCGAAGCTCAGCGCCAGCAGCGGTTTGTCGGCGCCGTCGGCCACCAACCTTTGTGCAGCGGCGACGCGCGCAGCGTCACCGGAAGCCTCGGCGGCCTGCTGCTCCAGGGCCGCGCCACGCTTGCCATCGAGTTGCAGGGTCCAGTGCTCGCCGCCGTCCTCGCTGTGCAGCACCACGCCGGCGTGGCCGATGGCCCAGCCACTCTGCGCATCGATGAACTGTACGGCAGTCAGGCCGGCGCTCACCGGCACTGCCGTGGCCTGGCGCCAGGTAGTGCCATTGTCGTCGGAGAGCAGCACCACGCCACGCTCCCCCACTGCCACCAGACGCTCGCCAGCGCGGGCCACATCCTGCAGCACCGCGCGCAGGGCCTGCGGGCCATGCACGGCGGGCTGCGCCAGGACATCCACGCTGCCACCGGCAAACGCCGCGGGCACCGCGCAACAGGCTGCCAGCAGCCAGGCGGAGAGACTCTTCTTCATCGCACGCAACCTTTCTTTTTTCTTGTAATCGGTACAACGGTTTCGCTACGGAGCTCCCTGTAGGACGGGCGGGGGCGCCTAGCCCATGCTCGCGAATCGCGGGCATGGCCCGCTCCTACAGGGTTCCCGCAGCTGGGCGAAGCCCGAGACATCGGGCCTGCCCGCGGACGATCAGCGCACGCCCTCACCCGCCATGGCGTCGGCGGTGAACACCGAGTCCTTGTAGGGCGGCACGATGCGGTACTGCTCGCTCTTGCCGGCGAACAGGTCGCCGGCGAACCAGGCCCCGGAGAGCAGGTCGTAGAAGCCGTTGGTGAGGGTCACCACGCCGGGGAGGTCGGGCATCACCACCGGCGAGGTCCAGACCACCTTGGCCAGCTGGTTGCGGGCGTCGTAGCGCTCGCCGAGCACGGCGGCCCAGGTGTCCTCGTCCAGGTAGTAGGTGCTCTTCGGCATCACATGGCGCTGGCCGTCCTTGAGCGTCGCTTCCACCACCCAGACGCGGTGCAGTTCCCAGCGGATGGCGTCGGACTTCAGGTGGTGCGCGTCGAGCATCGATTCGGCACTGGCGGCGGTGAAGACCTTGTTGGCGTTGTAGGGGATGTACATCTCCTTCTTGCCCACCAGCTTCCAGTCGAAGCGGTCGACGCGGCCGTTGAACACGTACAGCTCGTCGAAGCTCATGACCCCGGCGGTGGCCGGCGTCGGTGTATCGCAGCAGGCGTTGGGCAGGCGGCGCACGCGGCGCTGGCCGGGCAGGTAGGTCCACACGGCAGCCTTGTCGGCGTTGAGGTTCTCAAGGCCGGTGATGGCCTCGCCGGCGCGCAGCGGCGGGCCGTCGTTGATCATGCGGATGGACCAGAACACGCCCTTCTCGCCGCTGCCGCCGGGCAGGTACCAGGGCATCTGGAAATCACCGCGAGAGTCGTTGGTCAGCACGTGCTTGCCGTCGGCGGTGGTCAGGTACTGGTTGAAGTTCGAGTGCCAGGAAGCCCCGCGCCAGCGCAGCAGGTGGTTCCAGATGGCCTCCACGCCGCTGCCCGGGATCGGGAACGGAATCCCTCCGGCGGCGCCTTCGGGCATCGGCCCGGCCGGGCCCTCCACCAGCTTGCCGCTGGTGGCGTTGGCGAAGGTGGCGTCGTACACCGACTGCGGCGCGGCGGCGCTGCGGTGGGTCGGGTAGACCTCCAGGCGGTAGCTGTCCGGGTACTTCTTCAGCATCGCCTGGATGCCGGGGGTCAGCTTGTCGGCGTACTGCGCCATGTTCTGCGCGGTGATGGTCAGCTGCGGCTTCTCGCTGGCGAAGGGATCGCTGCGCTTGCCGCCGTCCTTGTAGGCCGGGTCGACCTGGGTGTAGCCGCCGGTCCAGGCCGGGATGCTGCCGTCGGCGTTGCCGGCGCGCTCGCCGCCCAGCGGGGTCAGGGTGGTTTTCAGCTTGCCCGCCTCCTCGGCGGACACTGCGCCAAAGGCGCCATGGGCAAACAGCAGGGAGGCACTCAAAGCGGTGAGCAGGGAAACGACTTTCTTGTTGTGTTTCATCGGGCAGTCCTCGGTCAGAAGGTGCGGCTGACGGTGAAGGCGATGAAGTCGCGGTCTTTCAGCGACTGTTCGAAGGTGTAGTGGTTGTCGGCGTCGAGGAAGGTGTTCTCCGGGCCGTAGTAGTGCGTGTAGGTCAGGCCCAGGCTCCAGGTGTTGAGGTAGTTGCCCTTCAGGCCGATGTTCAGGTCGCCGCCGTGGTCGGTGCCGAAGCCGGTGCCCAGCGCCTCGGAGGCGCCGTTGGTGTAGCTCGCGCCGATGGGCACCGAGAGGTCGAGGCCGGGGTAGATCTGCCGGTACATCGGTTCGAACACCAGGCGCAGGCTGGTGGCGTCGCGGTCGGCGTTGGGGTCGACCGCATCGGCGTTCTGGCTCACGCTCATCACCCGGTTCCAGGCGATCTCGCCGAGGAAGCTCGACTCGGCAGCGACGAAGTTCGGCTCCAGGCTCGCCAGCCAGGAGAAGTTGGCGTGCAAGGTACGGCCGGTGGCGTAGACCGGGTCGTCGTCGTTGTCGATCGCCTCGCCCACCGCCAGCGCATGCTGGCTGGTGGAGGCCAGCGGCTGGTTCCAGCGGGTGGACAGCTCGCCGGCCACGTTGAAGTTGCCCAGGGTGGTGGAGAAGCTCGCACCCAGTGCCTCGATGCCTTCGGGGTAGACCCAGTAGAACTCGCCGGCCTTGCCGGTCACCGGGTTGAGGCTGGCGAAGTCCGGGCGCACGTTGAGCTGCGGGCTCTTGTCGTGGAAGCGGATGGCGTAGACGCCCCAGTCCACCGTCTCGGTGCGCCAGCGCAACTGCACGCCGCCCTGCCCCGAGTCCTTGGCCTCCTTGTCGTTGCCACGGTAGAAGGCCAGCGGCTGGCCGCCGGGCATCACCGGCGCGCCGATGAACATGCGCTCGCCGCCGTCGCCGAAGAAGTCGTCGTTGGAGAAGTAGCTGCCGGCGGCGGGCAGGCGGTTGGCTTCCCACTCGAACTGGTAGTAGGCGCCCAGCGACACATCCGGGGTCAGCTGCAGCTGGCCGGAGACCTGCTGCACCGGGCGGATCAGTTCCTTGAACTGGGTATTGGGCACCGACAGGCCCTTGACCACGTCGATCGGCGCCATGCCGCCGGCGATGCCGTTCATGCCGTAGAACAGGCTCTCGCCCCACTGCATGGCGTAGCGGCCCAGGCGCCCGGACACCGGCATCTCGCCGATCTCGGTCTTGCCGAAGACGAAGGCATCCAGCAGTTCGCCCTTGCGCCCGTGGAGGGTGCGGGTGTCGTCGGTGAACTCGTCGTAGTCCACCGAGTAGCTGTTGGCGCGGCTCGGATCGTTGTTGTCGGTGCCGCGGTTGTAGACGTCGTCGTACCAGGCCGCGCCGCTGATCCGCGCACCGACATCGCCGTAGGTGATGTCCAGCTCGGAGAGCAGATCCAGGCGGTTGGAGATCAGGCCCTTGTCGAAGTTGCGGTCGCCGTCGTCCAGGTTCAGCGCGGTCTGGCCTTCGGTGAGCTTGCTGCTGGCATCCTGGGTGCGCCAGGCGGCGCTGTACTTCAGGGTGTTGTCCCAGCGCGCCCGCAGGTCGGGGTTGCCGGTATCGAATTCGAAGGCCTGGGCGTGGCTGGCGGCCAGCGCCAGGAGCGCCAGGGTGATGGGCTTGAGCGGCGGCAGCGGCCGCGCGGTTGCACGCGTGCGAGTCAACATCGGGGTTTCCTCTTTCTTGTTCTTGTGCGTCGGTGTTGGCGGTTGTGGGTGACCCGGGCCATGGCGCGCCATCAAGGCAGGGCGCGCCGGGCGGAGAGATCAGATGGGGCGGGAGGTGACCTCCAGCATCTGCTTGACCAGGCCGATGCGGTCGAAGGACGGGTCGCGCTGGATTTCCTTCTCGCCGGCCAGCAGGGACATCTCGCTGATGAACCTGCAGCGCTCGAAGCGGCGGCCCATGAAGCGCTGCAGCTGGTCTTCCAGCTCGCCGCCGGCGGTCAGCTCCTCGGCCAGCACCACGGCATCCTCGATGGCCATGCCGGCGCCCTGGCCCAGGTGCGGCGTGGTGGCGTGGGCGGCGTCGCCGATCAGCAGCACGCGGCCGCGGTACCAGGGTTCATCGACGAACACCGCTTCCAGCGGCTTGTAGACGACCTCGCTGCTGTCGCCGATCTGCTCGCGCAGCTCGCCGATCAGCCCGCCGAAGCCGGCCAGGCGCTGGCGCAGGCCGTCGGCCAGGCTGGCCGGGTCCATCCAGGGGTTGCCCGGCTCGTGGGAGGTGGTGAAGAGGTACATCAGGTCGTCGGCCAGCGGCACCAGGCCGGCGTTGCCCGACGGGCCCTGGTAGTTCGCCAGGTGATCGATGCCGGCGGCGCGGGGGAAGTTGTGGCGCCAGACCGACTGGCCGGTGAAGCGCGGCTGGTACTTATCGCCGAAGAGCAGGCCGCGCACCCTGGAGAACAGGCCATCGGCGCCCACCACCAGCGCGTAGCGGCCCTGGCTGCCGTCGCTGAACAGCACATCGACGCCACTGGCGTCCTGTTCGAGGCTTTCCACCGAAGTGCCCAGGCGCACCTGGGTGCCCAGTTCGATGGCGGTCTCGCTCAGTACCTTGTGCAGCGCACGACGGGAGATGCCGACGTTGGCCGGGTACTGCGGGCCGGCCAGGCGCTGGCCGGGAATGCGCGCCAGCTGCTCGCCCTGCGTGGTGTAGATAGCCACGTCCTCGAAGGCGTAGGCCGCATCCAGGTAGGCGTCGAGCAGGCCAAGGCGGTGCATCTCGCGCACCACGTTGCTCTGCTGGATGATGCCGACGCCGTAGACCGTCCACTCGGTCTTCAGCTCGACCAGATCGACCGCGACTCCCTTGCGGCGCAGGGCGATGGCGGCGCACAGCCCGCCAATCCCGCCGCCCACGATCAGTACATTGCTCACAGTATTCATGGCATCTCTCACGTCTTGTTCTTGTTGTCCGCCACGTTCTGCGCGGCGGCCGTTCTGCGTGCCCGTGGCACAGCTTCCCGGCGGGGCCGGGATTTGACTAATCGAGTCCGCGGATGCGACCTATCGCGCGGCGCGATACCTCAGGCGTCCAGTTGCGCCAGCGGCAATAGCAGCCAGCCGTCGGCCTCGCGGTGTTGCAGCGCCGGCAGCACGTCCCCGCGACAGGGGCCGTGCACGCAGGCGCCGTCCTCCGGGCGGAAGCGCGCGCCGTGGGCGTAGCAGATGACCCACTGGCCATCGGCGCTGAGGAAGCGGTCCTTGCGGTACTCCAGCGGCACCGACAGGTGCGGGCAGAGGTTGCGGTACACACGCACCCGACCCTGGTGGCGGAGAGCGAACAGGCTGTCCGCTCCCCTGCCCTGCGGGTCGAAGCCGCGCGACTGCCCCTCGCCCAGCTCGTCGAGCCGGCACAGCGCCACGCAATCCACGGCTCAGCCCTGCTTGGGCGGCGGGCCGCCGGGCGCCCATTTCTCCCGCGAGGTGAAGAGGAACAGCTGCGAGTTGTCCGCCGACATCGGCGCCTGGCGTGCGGCCCAGGCGTCGTCGTGCTTGTCCATGTCGGCGTCGTACTCGATGTGGCAACCCAGCGGGCTGTTGAAGTACCAGAACCAGTTGGAGCCCAGCAGGTGGCGGCCGGGGCCCCAGAAGCTGGTCCAGCCCTTCTGCTGGAAGCGCGTGCCGGCCAGCAGCACTTCGGTACCGCTGCCCATATGGAAGGTGAAGTGTTCACAGCCCTGCATGTGCGGCGGGGTCTGGATCATGAACAGGCAGTGGTGGTCGTCCATGCCGGCGGTGCGCATGAAGGGGCCGACGCCGACGAAGCTGTCGGTGGTGACGAAGCCCAGGCGGTCGCGGTAGAAGGCTTCGCCCTTGGCCGCGTCGGGCACGAAGTAGACAACGTGGGACAGGGTGCGCGGCTGCGCCGGCATGTCCGGGGTGATGCCCAGCTGGTTGAGCGGGCGCTGCGGCGCGCTGCCGGGGGCGTTGGTCAGGTCGGCCGGCGCTTCGAAGGTGCGGCGCCAGGAAACCTGGAAGGCGATGGCGAAGCCCAGGTCGTCGACGCTGTGCAGCGCGCCGTTCTCGTCGCGGCGCACCTCGCGGTCACGCCCCAGTTCGTCGGCGATGGCTTCCAGGTCCGCGGTGGACGCCACGCCGTAGAGGGTTTCACGCAGCGACGGGGTTGGCCCGAGCGCCGGCGGCAGGCTCGGATCGTCACCCCGGCGGATGATGATCGCGGTGCCGTCCAGCGCCTCGAAACGGCCGCCGTCGGCATCCAGTTGGGCGGCCGTGAGGCCGTAGTCACGCAGGCAATCGGCACAGGCCTGGATATCGTCGACGCCGAATACCAGCGCGTCGAGTCCAAGAATGTTCATGGCTACCACTCCATTGAAATTATGTTCGGCGCCGGGCAGGGGGTCGCCGCTGGTGGGTCGCCGCGGCTCGTCGGCCGCTCGACTGGAGCGCAGGTTGATGGCTGGCCCGGCAACCTGACCAATCGCGTGTGGGGATGCGAGGCATCGGCAATCGCGATACCTGCAGCGCGGCCCATGACGCAGGGCGTTAGCCGCGCAGGGAAGGCAGAGTGCTATTGACGTATCGGCAATGCGGCCCGAAGGTATCGCGAAAATAACTACAAGAACCGTGAGCCATCGCCATGCGTTTTCACCACCTGGACCTGAACCTCCTGGTGGCGCTGGATGTACTGCTCGAAGAGCAGAACATCACCCGTGCCGCCGAACGCCTGCACATGACCCAGTCGGCCACCAGCGGCGTGCTGGGGCGCCTGCGCACCTTCTTCGAGGACGAACTGCTGGTGCAGGTCGGGCGCAAGATGCAGCCCACGCCCTATGCCCTGGAGCTGGCCGTGCCGGTGCGCGAAGTGCTGCTGACCATCCGCTCCTCGATCACCTCCAAGCCGGTGTTCGACCCCGCCAGCAGCAAGCGCCACTTCCGCCTGGTGACCTCGGACTACCTGATCAGCGTGCTGTTCGCCCAGGTCATCCAGAAGATCCACCAGGAGGCGCCGCACATCACCTTCGAGATGCTCAGCCCCGGCGACAACACCGCCGAGATGCTGATGCGCGGCGAACTCGACCTGATGATCGCGCCCGAGCGCTACGTCATCGACGGCCATCCGGCGCAGCTGCTGTTCGAGGAGGATCACGTCTGCGTGGTCTGGCGCGACAACCCCGAGGTCGGCGACGCCCTGACGCTGGAGCAGTACATGCAGATGGGTCACATCTCGGTGGGCTTCGGGCGCAACCGGCACCTGAGCATCGAGGACTGGTTCATGAGCCAGTACGGCTTCAATCGCCGCCTGGAAGTGATCACCAACGACTTCAACACCCTGCCGCAACTGCTGGTGGGTACCCAGCGCGTGGCGACCATGCACCGTCGCCTGGCCGAGCTGTACGCGCGCTACCTGCCGCTGCGCATCCTGCCGCCACCGGTGAAGATCCCGGTGATGCGCGAATTCATGCTCTGGCACCGCAGCATGGAGGGCGACCCCATGCACCGCTGGTTGCGCGAACGCATCCGCGACTTCATCCAGAGCGTCGACCAGCAACCGGACGCCCTGCGCGCCAGCGCCTGACGCCAGTTATCGCCCCGGCCGCCGCAACGGCGCCGGGGCATCGCGTTTCGCGATACCTCGCATCCCCACTCGCGATTGGCCCCGCGCCACCCCGCCTGCGTACCTTGCCTTCGAACCGCGCCCTGCGTGCCTGCCGCTGTTTCCGGGCGCCGGACTCAACGACCGCAGAAGGACAAGAAGAATGTTCCGTTACTTCCCCACCAATTACGTCTGGAATCTCTCGGTGGACCTGGCCATCGAGATGGGCGCCCGCCTGGGCGAGATCGAGGAAATGTGCGCTCCGCTGCAGGAGGCCGCCAAGCAGCCCGACGCCGCCGGCACCCAGGCCTTCCGCGAGACCTGGGCGAAGATGGCCGACAAGCTCTGCGCCCTCGCCGAAGAAGACGAGGCCGCCGGCCGCCGCCTCTCCGCCGGGGAGAAATACAACCGCGCCGCCACCTACTACCTCACCTGCGAACGCCTGCAAGCCCACGGTGCTGCCGGCCGCGAGGCGCTGTACCAGCGTTTCCTGGAGACCTTCGCGCGCGGCATCGACCTGTCGAAGGAAAACTGCGAGCGGGTGGAAATCCCCTATGAGGGCAAGCACCTCTCCGGCCTGCTGGTGCGCGCCGAGGGCGTCGACGGCCCGGCGCCACTGCTGGTGCAGGTCAACGGTCTGGATTCGACCAAGGAAATGAAATACCGCGTCGGCCTGCCGGCCTGGCTGGCCAAGCGCGGCGTGTCCTCGCTGATCATCGACCAGCCCGGCACCGGCGAGGCGCTGCGCCTGCACGGCCTGACCGCGCGCTACGACAGCGAACACTGGGCGAGCCGCGTGGTGGACTGGCTGGAGGTCCACCCCGAAGTCGACCCCAAACGCATCGGCCTGGAGGGCGTCTCCCTGGGCGGCTACTACTGCCCGCGCGCGGTGGCCTTCGAGCCGCGCTTCGCCTGCGGCGTGGTCTGGGGCGCCAACCACGACTGGCGCGACGTGCAGAAGCGTCGCCTGGAGAAGGAAGGCAACTTCCCGGTGCCGCACTACTGGGCGCACGTGCAGTGGGTCTGGGGCGCGAAGGATATGGACGAGTTCATGGCGATTGCCGAGAACGTGCACCTGGATGGCGTGCTCGAGCGCATCCGCGTGCCCTTCCTGGTCACCCACGGCGAGAAGGACTCGCAGATTCCGCTGAAGTGGGCGCATCGCACTTACGAACAGCTGGTGAACAGCCCGAAACGCGAGCTGAAGATCTTCACCGAGCGCGAAGGCGGCGTGCAGCATTCGAGCTTCGACAACAGCATCAATGCTGGCCACTACATCGCCGACTGGATCGCCGAAACCCTCGGCGGCCACACCGCCTGACCTCCCTTGCGCCGGTCACCCGGCGCTGCTCCCGCGGGGTGTCGGCCCCGCCCTCCACGGCGCCCATCGGCGCCGTTTTCTTGCTGCTCGCTGCCCTGCAGGAGCGCCCATGGGCGCGATCGCGGGCATGGCCCGCTCCTACAGGGAATGCCGGGTCAGGCCGGCGCGCGGGTGCCATGGAACGACGCGATACGCCAGCCCTCCTCGCCCTTCACCCAGAGCTGCGTGGCAAAACCCTCGGCACGCACCGGCTCGCCGCCGCCACGCTTCTGCAGCAGGTTGCACTGCGGGCCGCTCATCAGCGCCAGGCCATCGCCGAACAGACGAACCGCCAGCTCGCCACGCTCCACCGCCAGGTAGCGCACAGCATGGCGGGCGTAGTCCAGGTACTGCCCCTTGTCCTGCACCAACCCGGTGGTGTGCACGTACAGCAACTCATCGGCGAACAGTTCGTCCAGCCGCGTGTGGTCCTCCTCGACCAGGGCGCGCTGGCGTTCGGCTTCCAGGTTCAGCAACAGATCACGAATAGCCTTCATGGGATTTTCCCTTGGTGGTTGATGGGCGGGCGCATCCTCGCCCCCGCCGGCGCCCGAGGAAAAATCGCCGATCGCCATGCCAGGCATCGCCACTCCCGATACCCGCCCGACAGCACCGTTTCCTCCTCTGAAGCCCAAGAACCACGCAGCCTGCGCCAGGTATCGACCGCATCGATGGGTGCCCATCGACAGCATCTGATGGTGCCGGCCGGCACGCCCACCCTAGCCTGCCGGCAAACAACAAGACGAGGAGAGTCCGACCATGGGCGCCCTGCACCTGCACTGCTCCACCCTGTTCGATGGCACCGGCCTGGAAACGCGCCAGCGACAGACACTGATCATCGAGAACGGCGTGATCCGCCACGTCGGGCCGACGGCCGAGGCGCCGCGCCCGGCTCCGGGCGATCGCGAGGTCCACGGCGACTTCGTCATGCCGGGGCTGATCGACGTGCACACCCACCTGGCCTTCGGCAACGCCCAGAGCGAGGAAGACATCGATATCTGGACCAGCGACGAATTCCGCGCCCTGCGCGGGCTGTTCTTCGCCCAGCACGTACTCGCCGCCGGCGTCACTTCCATGGTCTGTCCCGGCGACAGCGGCCAGCTCAGCATCGCCGTGCGCAACACGGTCAACGCCGGGCTCTTCGAGGGCCCGCGCATCGCCGCCAGCAGCCGCGTGATCACCAACCGGCAGAGCCTCAACGACTGGTTCCCCAGCCGCGTCGGCGCACCGGAATACTTCACCGCCGCGCTGGTCACCAGCCGCACCGAGGCCATCGCGGAAATCCGCAAGCAGGCCAAGGACGGCGTCGACCTGATCAAGATTGCCATGGACGGCACGCACCGCCGGCCCAATGGCGAGATCATCGCCGCCTTCACCGCCGACGAAACCCGCGAGATGGTCGAGGAAGCCCATCGCCTGGGCTGCCGCGTGGCGACCCACGCCTACGGTCGCGAAGCGGTGATGTACGCGGCCAGGGCCGGCGTCGACCTGGTCTTCCATGCCTTCTACATGGACGACGCCTGCATCGAGGCGCTGCTCGAAGCCGGCAGCGTGCTCGCGCCGACCATGACCTTCCCGCAGAACACCGTGGACTTCTGCCAGCCCCACGACCCGGCCATCGCCACCGGCTACGCCGGCTACTGCGCACGGACGCTGGAACTGGGCACCCCGGTACTCAAGCGCGCCAAGGCCGCCGGCATTCCCTTCGCCTGTGGCAGCGACAGCGGGTTCGCCGTGACGCCCTATGGCGAATGGCACGCCCGCGAACTGGAACTGCTGGTGCGCCGGCTGGACTTCACCCCCGCCGAAGCGCTCTACGCCGCTACAAACGTCGGCTCGCGCCTGATGCCCCGCGGCGAAACCCTCGGCACCCTGGAGCCGGGCAAGCAGGCCGACCTGCTGATCCTCGACGGCTCGCCACTGGAAGACATCCGCATCCTTCAGGACCGCAACCGCCTGCAGGCCGTGTACAAGGCCGGCGAGCCGGTACGCCTGCAACGCACCCCCTACAACCCCAAGCAGGTTTCGGACTTCAACTCGCTGAAGTGGACCGACCTCTATACCCGCGACCGCGTCGCCCAACTGGGCAAATGGAGCCAGTGAACATGACCCATCTCGACTTCGAACTGGCCACGCGCCTGGCCGCTGTCACCCTGCGTCACGCCCGCGCCGAGGGCGTGCGTCCGCTGGCCGCCGCCGTGCTGGATGCGGCCGGTCACCCGCTGGCCGTGCTGCGCGACGAGCAGGCCAGCTTCCTCCGCCCGCAGATCGCCACCGGCAAGGCGCGCGGCTGCCTGGGCATGGGCTTCGGCGGCCGCGAACTGGCGCGCCGCGCCCAGGCCATGCCGGCGTTCTTCGATGCGATCAACAGCCTCACTGGCGGCGAGGTGATCCCGGTGGCCGGCGGCATTCTCCTGCGCGATGACGAAGGCCGGCTGCTAGGCGCCATCGGCGTCAGCGGCGATACCTCGGACAACGACGAGCGCTGCGCCCTGCTGGCCATTGCGGAACTCGGGCTGCACGGCGAGACGGGCGCTACTCAATCCTGATCGAGCAGCGCGGCCTGCTCCGCCAGCACCTGGCGGAGCCAGGCCAGCGCGGGGTCGAAAGCCTGCTGCGGGTGCCATTGCAGCACCTGCGCCGCCGCCGGGAACTCGATGGGCGCCGGCAACACGCGCAGCGGATAACGCCGCGCCAGCGACTCGGCCTGGCGGCGGAACAGCGTGGCGATTCGCGGCGTGCCGACGACGAATTCGGCCATCAGGGCAAAGCTCTGCACCGCCACCGCGACCCGCCGCTCGATACCGATCTCGCGCAGGTGCTGGGTATCCAGCGACAGGTTCTGGCCATCGGTGAACTCGCGCACCACGTGCTCGGCCGCGCAATAACCGCCAAGGCTCAGCAGCTCATCGTGCGCCGAATGAGAGCAGACGATGCAGCACAGCTCATCGCTGAGCAGCGCCTCGTGGGGGTAACGCGGGTTGATCCGCCGCTGCGGGACTATCACCAGGTCGCTGCGCCGGTACTCCAGCGCCTCGGCCACCACATCACCTTCGCGCGGCAGCGGCAGGTCACGCAGCACCAGCGAGGCATTGGGAGCCTGACGCGCCAGTTCACGGCTGACCGCCGGCAGCAGGGTGGCCGCCACATAGTCCGAAGCCACCAGGGTGAACCGCCGATCACAGCGGGCAGGGTCGAAAGCGGCGGAAGTCTCCACCACCTCCCCGGCCAGGCTCAGCACCTCGCGCACCTTCGGCGCCAGCTGGCGCGCCAGCGCGGTCAGCTCCAGGCCCCGGCCCAGGGGCACCAGCAGCGGGTCCTGGAAATGCTCGCGCAGGCGGCCCAGCGCGGCGCTGGTCGCCGACTGGCCGAGGTTGAGACGCTGCGCCGCCCGGCTGACGCTGCCCTCTTCGAGCAGCACATCCAGGGCGACCAGCAGGTTGAGGTCCAGACGTCGGTAGCGCATGGGCGACTTATACCCAAGCGCCGCGCCGGCATGTGGCGTATTTCGCGCTGGCAGGTATCGCATGGCGCGATACCTGCAAGCTCGGGGCTTACTGCCCCGCCGCCGGCCTCCAGTCCAGCAGGTGGTGGGTGAAGCCGTAGCTCGCCGACTGGTAGTAGCTGATCGCCCGATCCACCAGCGGGTCGTCGGTCTTCGCCGGCACTTCCGTGCTCGCGCCCAGCGCCTGGTTGTGCCGGCGCAGTTCGCCGCGCGGGCTGAGGATCGCCAGGTCCTGGCCGTCGAACAGGCCCAGGTGCTGGTAGTTGCCGATCACCACGCGCGGCGGCAGGGCGTTCGGCACCATCAGGTCGCGCCCGTAGAAGGTCGAGGTGTAGCTCAGGTTGAGGATCGACAGCAGGCTCGGCGCCAGGTCCAGCTGGCTCGCCAGTTCGCTGCGCTCGCCAACCGGTAGCAGCTTGGGCGCATAGATGAACAGCGGGATCTGGTAGTTCGCCACCGGCAGGTCTTCCTTGCCGGCGCTGCCTGCGGTGTGGTCGGCGACGAACACGAACAGGGTGTTGTCGAACCAGGGCTTGCCCTTCGCCGCCTTGAGGAACTGGCCGATGGCGTAGTCGGTGTACTTCACCGCACCCTCGCGGCCCTCGCCGGAAGGAATGTCGATGCGGCCGTCCGGGTAGGTGTACGGGCGGTGGTTGGAGGTGGTCATCAGCTGCAGCAGGAACGGCTGCTGGCGCGTGTGGTCCTCGTCCGCCAGCTTGATGGCCTGGGCGTAGAGGTCTTCGTCGCTCATGCCCCAGGCGTTCTTGAAGTGGATGTCCGACTCCTGGACGCTGGACTGGTCGACGATGCGGTAGCCGTTGCCGCCGAAGAAGGCGTTCATGTTGTCGAAATAGCCACGGCCGCCGTAGAGGAACACGGCGTCGTAGCCGACGTTCTTCAGTTGCTGCCCGAGGCTGGCGAAGCCGCTCTCGCGGCCGACGCGCTTGACGATGGAACGGCCCGGCGTTGGCGGGATCGACAGGGTAATGGCCTCCAGGCCGCGGTCGGTGCGGGTCCCAGTGGCGTAGAAGTTGTTGAAGTAGAGGCTGTTGCGGCGCAGTTCGTCGAGGTTGGGGGTGAGGTTGCGACCGTCGCCGTTGCTGCCCAGGTACTTGGCGCTCAGGCTCTCGATGGTCACCAGGACGATGTTGTAGCGTTTGGGCGTGCCTGCGCTGGCGATAGTGCGGCGGATATCCATCGGATCATTGCCGGTGAAGCGGGCGTTGGGCTCGGCCAGTTCGGCGCGTATCTCCTGGGTCACCTGCTGCGCCGGCAGGGTGGCGTAGAACTGCGGGTAGTCCAGCTCGTTGTTACGGAAGGCGGCGAAGAACTGATACGGCCCGTTGCTCGCGAGTTCGCGGGCGTAGGTATTGCCACCCTGGCCGCGCGGGGAATCCTGGTCCACCAGCAGGCCGGCCACCAGCGCCAGCAGCACCAGGCCAACGCAACCCAGTAGACGGCGTGGCAGGGACGCCACCTCGACGTCACGCAGGCGGCCGACGACCTTGAACAGCGCAAGCGTCACGACCAGCGAAATGGCCGCGAGGATGCTCAGCAGCAGGCCGATCGGGTAGGACTCGAGGATGTTGTTGAGCACCTCGTCCGAGTACACCAGGTAGTCGACCGCGATGAAGTTGAAGCGCACGCCGAACTCGTCCCAGAACAGCCATTCGGCCACCGCGGTGAAAAGCATCACGTAGACGCTGACGAACAGCGTGGCCGTCAGCAACCAGCGCCAGGTAGCGCTGCGCCAGACCCGCGCGGGCATCAGCAACAGGACCACGCCCATCGGCAACAGGGCATAGACCAGGAAGCTCAGGTCATAGAGCAGGCCGATGACGAAGACCCCGACATGGCCGGCGCCCACCTCGGGCAAGTGGCTCGCCAGGAGGACCAGGCGGGTCAGGAAGAAGACGATCAGCCAGAGCAAGGCGACCAGCGCCAGGAAGCGCGTCGGGGCCGAGCGGAAAAGTTGCATGGGGTGTCCCTTGTAAAAGTCCGTCGCATTGGACGAAAGGCAGCGCAGGAAGTGGCCGAAAGCGGCAGTCGGGGCGGGACTCTACAAGTCGAAAGGAAAAGAATTCGTCAAATGGAGCTGCCGGTTTCGTGAATTACCGGCGACCTGAAACCGGTCACGTTCAGCGACGGCGCTACAGGGTTCGAAATTCCCCGACGACCACGTCTTTTTCACATGTCCTTGACGAGACCTTGATCGCGCGATTCGACAATGGAGGCAACTGACGAGTCCGCCTCCATGAACGAACCCCAACGCGTGTTTTCCTCCATCACTCCTAGTGAGAACGGCGTCGTTGCCGACGGCGCATTCGGCACAGGTGTCTGCCAACGCGTCCGTCAGTGGCGCCTCAAGCGCCTGCTGCGCCTGGCCCTGCGCATGGCCGAGGAGCCGATCCTGGTGCTGGAGGTCTCGCAATTGCCTGGCGCCGCCTGGCCGGTGCTGCTGGAGCACAGCAACCGCGTCATCGTGGCGACCTGCCTGTCCGGCGACACGCTGGCCGACGCCCACCGGCGACTGCCCGAGGCGATGAAGCGGCGGATCAGGGACCTGCCCGCCCCGCAGGAAAACGCCGAACTGCGCAAGGGTTCGGTCGATTGCCTGTTGCTCCCGGAAATCCCGCACAGCGCCTGCAACCGGCAGAACATCCGGCTGCTGAACCAGTGGATTCCCGTGACCCGCGACAGCGTGATCCTGTTCGCCCGCGTCGACCACTCCAGCCCTGCCCTCGCGACGGACCAGGCCTGCCCCTGCGGCTCGGATCCGCATCCCGGCGGCCCGGACTTCGCCAGCGCCCGCTCCCTGGAGCGCGAGTTCCAGCGCCTGGGTTTCTCGCAGATACGCCATTACAACGTCGTCCCCGGCGTGGACGGCGTGCGGGTCTACATCCTGCGCAAGTAAGCGCTTTCACCATCCGTCGCTGAACCGGCGCACGCCGGGGCGCCCGCTATACTGCTCTTTTGCCATCATCGAAGATTTTCAGGGGGCCTCCCCGATGCAGAACAACACGGTAATGCGCTATTTCCCGTGGCTCGCCCTGGCGCTGCTGGTGGGCAGCCTCGCCGGCTGGCAGATCGGCAATATCATCGGGCTGAACGGTAACCGATGGTTTGCCGAACCCGAATTCACCTTCGAGATTCTGGTGGCGCTCAGCGGCGCGTTCTGTGGCGCCCTGCTGTCCTATGCCAGTGAACGAGGGCTGATGTGGCGAGCGCTTGGCGTGCTGGCAGGCACCTGCTTCATCGTCGCCGTCCTGGGTTACTGCCGGCACAGCCTCGGTGTCCCCTCTCCGAACATGGAACTGCTGACGTACGCCCGGCAGTTCGTCCTGCAGACCTTCGGCATCTGGATTTCGCCCTTGTTCGGCGCGGCGCTGGTTTCGCTGCTGCGGGTGATTCTGCGCTGACCCCTGTGCCATGATCGCGGCTTCGCGCCCACCGCCGGAGCTCCCATGCCGCTGACCCTGTTGCTGCGCTGCCGCGACCTCGAGCTTACCCGCGAGCATTACCGCGACACGGTCGGCTTCAACGTGACCGACTCCGCCGAGGGCACGCTCACCGTGCAACTGGAGGACTGCCGACTGCTGTTCACCGTCCAGGACCTGTGGGGCCGCGAGGCAGGTTGCTCGGGCACGATCTACCTGCGACTCGCCGACGTCGCACGCTACTTCGCCGCCGTGAAGGACCGGGCGCAGATCGCCTGGCCGCTGCAGGACATGCCCTACGGCTCGCAGGAATTCGGCGTGCGCGACTGCAACGGCTACCACCTGGCCTTCGCCCAGCACGCCAAAGCCTGAGCAGGCCCGGCGGATTACTGCACAGCGTGCAGCTATGTCCTGCATCAGCCCTGTCTGGTGCATTACGGGCACATCCCTAGACTGGCGGGTACCATCACCAGTCAGGGGAACACCATGCCCACCCGCGTATCACTACAAGCCTTCGGCGGCCCGGAAGTCCTCCGCTTCGAACAGTCCCCGGTGCAACAACCCGGCCCCGGCGAAGTGTGGCTGGAACAGGCCGCCATCGGCGTCAATCCACTGGACCTGAGCCAGCGCTCCGGCGCGGTGAAGGTGCCGCTGCCCTCCTCGCTCGGCCTGGAAGGCGCCGGTACCGTGGCCGCCCTCGGCGCAGGTGTGACCAACGTGCAGGTCGGCGACCGCGTCGCCTACGCCACCGGGCCGCTCGGCGCCTATGCCAGCGCCCGCCTGTACCCGGCGGAGCGCCTGGTGAAGCTGCCGGACTGCGTCAGCTTCGAGGACGCTGCCGCCGTGCTGTTCAAGGGCATCACCGCGCAATACCTGCTCAAGTCCACCTGGCCGGTCGGCCCCGGCTCCCGCGTCCTGATCTATGGCGCCGCCGGCGCGCTGGGGCAACTGATGGTGCCCTGGGCCAGGCACCTGGGCGCCTTCGTCATCGGTGTGGTGTCGAAGCCGCAGAGCGTCGAACGCGCCCGCGCCGCCGGCTGCAATGAAGTGCTGGTGTTCGATGCCGCGACGCTCGCCGATCAGGTCCGCGAGATCACCGACGGGCACAAGGTCGACGTGGTCTACGACCCCATTGGCCGCGCCACTTTCGAAGCCTCGCTGGACTGCCTGCGCCCGCGCGGCCTGCTGGTGAGCTTCGGCATGGCCTCCGGCGCGCCGCCGGCCGTGGAAGTCGCCACGCTGAACGCCAAGGGCTCGCTGTTCCTCACCCGCCCCTCGCTCGCCGCGCACACCGCCTCTGCCGAGGAATACCAGCAGCGTGCAAAGGACGTCCTGCAGGCCGTCGCGGACGGTATCATCCAGCCTCGCGTGTGGCGTCGTTACCCGCTGGCGGAAGTCGCCCGGGCCCACGCCGACCTGCACGAAGGCCGCTCCGAAGGGGCCCTCGTACTCACGCCATGACCACCACCGCGAGAGCCGCCCTGGTGGATTCGCCGAATCAGGAGCCCTATGGATCTGTTCGATAGTCGCCAGGCCGACGAACTCGCCACACTCCTGGCGCTGGCCGAGCACGGCTCCTTCGCCGCCGCCGGCCGCGCCCTGCAACGCCACCCATCGGTGCTGTCCAAACGCCTCGGTGCGCTGGAGCAACGCCTGGGTGTGCGGCTGGTGGAACGCACCACCCGCCAGCTGCGCTTCACCGACGAAGGCCAGCGCCTGGTGGAGCGCCTGCGCCAGGCCGCCAGCCTGATCGCCGAGGCCCAGGACCAGGCCACCCGCAGCGCGGCGCAGGTTCAGGGCCGCCTGAAACTCGCCGTGCCGGCCGCCATGGGCCGGCTCTGGCTGAGCCCGATCCTCTCGCGTTTCGTCCTCGCTCACCCGCAGGTGACGCTGGAAGTGGAGTACTCGGAGCGCTTCGTCGACCTCGTCGCCGAAGGCTTCGACGCCGCCATCCGCATCGGCGAACTGGCCGACAGCCGCCTGCTGGCCCGCCGGCTCTGCGACCTGCGGCGCATCCTCTGCGCCGCCCCCGACTACCTGGGGCGCCACGGCACCCCGCGAGCGCCGGCTGAGCTGGCCACCCACAATTGCCTGGGTTTCACCGGCCTGCACACCTGGCCGGACTGGAAGCTGGCCAACGGCAACCGGCAGCAGACCGTTCGCGTCAGCGGCAACCTGCACAGCAACGACAACGAGGCCCTGCTCTCGGCAGCGCGCCTGGGCGTGGGCATCCTCGCCGGCGGTGAATGGCTGATGAAGCACGACCTCGACGCCGGCCGCCTGGTGCGGGTGCTGCCGGGCTGGCAACTGGACGCCTCTGCCGGTATCTATTTCGTGCGCCCTTCGGCGCGCTACAGCTCAGCCACCAGTGAAGTGTTCAAGGCATGGATCGAGGCACAGTTCGCCAACGGTGCGCCGTGGGAGCGGCCACCGCTCTGATCGACCGGGCACAAAAAAGGGCGCCCGGCATCGCAATACCGGGCGCCCTGTTTCTCTCGACCGACCTCAGACCGTGACGACGATCTTGCCCACCTGCTGGTTGGCTTCGAGGAAGCGATGGGCGTCCTGGATCTGCTCCAGCGGGAAGGTCCGCGCGATCACCGGGCTCAGCGCGCCGGACTCCAGTCCCTTGACGATGAAGGCCTTGGCGCGCTCCAGCGCCGCCGGGTCGGCAACGATCTCGGCGTAGAGGTAGCCCTTCAGCGTCAGGCTCTTGCCCAGCACGGTGAACAGCGGGAAAGGCGTCGGTTCCGGGCTCAGCGCGCCGTACTCGAGGAGGATGCCGCCCCGCGCCATGGCCTGGGTGAGCACCTCGAAGCCGGGGCCGCCGATCGGGTCGAACACCACGCGCGCGCCCTGCCCTCCGGTCAGCGCCATCACCTGCTCGACGATGTCCTCGTCGTCACTGACGATCACATGACTGGCGCCAGCTTCCAGCAATGCCTGCTTCTTGGCCTGGGTGCGGGTCACGGCAATCGAGGTGGCGCCGACCATGCGGGCGATCTGGAACGCTGCGAGACCGACGCTGCTGGATGCCGCCGTGACCAGCACGAACTCGCCCCGGGACAGCTTCGCCTGCTCCACCAGCGCGCCCCAGGCAGTGACGTACTGCATCCAGGACGCTGCAGCCTGTTCGAAACTGAGGTTCTGCGGATGCTTCACCACCAGGTGCGCCGGCACGTTGGCCACTTCTCCGTAGGTGCCCCAGCGGGCGATATCCAGCGGCGGGATCAGGCTCACTGCATCGCCCACCGCGACCGCCTTCACGGAGCTGCCCAACGCACTCACCACACCGGCCGCCTCGTAGCCCAGGCGGCTGGGGAACTCGGCTTCCTGCAGGTAGGCGTGGTTGCGGAACATCACTTCGGCGCGGTTCAGGCCGATGGCCTTGACCGCGATCTGCACCTCGTCCGCTGCCGGGGCGGGCACGTCCACCGCCTCCAGCTTCAGGACGCTGGCGTCACCGTATTGGTGGATTCTGACAATGCGGGCCATGGAAACCTCTCTTCAGAGCTGGGGCCAGCGTGAAAGCGCAGGCCGGAATGGGAGTGTAGAAAGTCACGGCAGCAGTGCTCGACCGTTCGCGACAGGGGGAAAATCTAGGCGTTGGCCGGGCTCGGATAAAGGCCTAGGATGGCCAGACACTTGAAACACAGGGTTTGCAATGGACCGTCTCGAACAGATGGCCACCTTCGTCAGGGCAGTGGAGCTGGGCTCCTTCAGCGCGGTGGCCGAAGAACTGCAGATGTCGTCGCAACTGGTGGGCAAGCAGGTGAAGATGCTCGAGCAGCACCTGGGCCTGTCCCTGCTCAACCGAACCACGCGGCGGCAGAGCCTCACCGACTTCGGCCGGGCCTTCTACCAGCGTGCCAAACTGATCCTGGCGGACATGGAGGCGGCGGAAAGCCTCGCCGCCGTCACCCGTGGCACGCCCAGCGGGCGGCTGCGAATCAACGCGCCAGTGACCTTCGGCATGCGCGTCCTGTCGCCACGCCTGCTGGAGTACATGGTGCGCTACCCGCAAGTGGCGGTGGACCTGACGCTCTCCAACGACCTGGTGGACCTGGTCAACGACGGCTACGACGTGGTCTTCCGCATCGGCGAGCTGGCCGACAGCCGCCTCAAGGCCGTGCCGCTGGCGCCCTACCGGCTCGTGCTGTGCGCCGCACCAGCGTACCTCGCGCGGCGCCCGGCGATCCTCGCGCCCGAGGACCTGAGCCAGCACGAATGCCTGGGCTTCGCCGTTTCCGATGGCCGCTCCAGCTGGACCTTCGATGGGCCGGACGGGCGCATCGAGGTGCCGATTACAAGCCGTTTGACGATCAATCAGGGTGACCCGCTGCTGGCAGCGGCGGTGGCCGGGCTGGGCGTGGTGCTGCAACCCCAGGAGCTGGTCGGTGACGCGTTGCGCAGCGGCACGCTGGTGCAGCTGCTGCCGCAATACAGCGTGCCGACCTCGCCGATGCACATCCTCTACGCCCCGGACCGGCGCCTCACACCCAAGCTGCGCAGCTTCCTCGACTTCGCCATCGCCGCTTTCGGTCGTAGCGCATGAGCGCTCGTGAGCAGGCCTGGCAGGGCGAGCTCTGGCTGGGCGCGGACTTCTGCCTCGTGGCCGGCACCACCGGCCATGCGCGTCCCCACGCCCACTACGCGCACCAGTTGCTGATGGCCTGCGAAGGTGAAGTGAACGCGCTGATCGACGAGCAGCCGCAGCAGGCTGCGCTGCTGGTGATCGCCTCCAACCAGCGCCACGCGATCCTCGACAGCGACCAGCGCGCCGTCACCCTGTTCGCCGAGCCGCTGGCGTTCGAGCTGGCCGAGCTGGAGCGGCTTTGCCGGCAGGTCGGGCCGGACCTTCAAGGACTTGCATCAGGCCTGCGCGAACTGCCGCGCCGACAGCTCGACCCACGCCTGGAGAAAGCCCTGCAACGCATCCGCGCGCTGGACGAAGGCGCCCTGCCCGCCCAGGCGCTGGCCGAGGCAGCCTCACTCTCGCTGAGCCAGCTGGAACGGCTGTTCAGCGGCACGCTGGGCCTGTCGGTGCGCCGGCTGGTGCTCTGGCAACGGCTGCGCCAGGCACTGCGGCTGGCCATGGCCGGCGACAGCCTGACCACTGCTGCCATCACGGCGGGCTTTGCCGATTCCGCGCACTTCTCCCGCAGCGTGCGCAGCCAGTTCGGCATCCGCGCCGACCTGACGCTGCGCCAGCTGAAGCTGCGCCTACTCGACTAGCAGGCGACGCAATTCCGTCGGCAACGGTACCGGGGAGTGCGTTGTATCGATGCGACGAAACGGCTCAGCCAGCTGATCGAAGTAAGCCACCGGGTAGTCAGGGCGGTCGCCGATCCCCAGGTCATCCTCCGCCAGCGCGTAGTCAGGCAGGTGCAACGCAGTGCCCAGCAGGCGATCCCAGAAGCTGAAGAACAGCGCGAAATTCACGTCCCCCGCCGTGCCGTATTTCAAGTGGTGCAGGCGATGCAGCGGCGCCCAGGCGAACAGGTGGCGCAGAGCACCGATGCGCATGTCCACATTGCTGTGCTGCAGCAACAGCTGGATAGCAATGGCGAACGCCAGCAGCGCCGCGACCTCCACGGGAACACCCAGCAACAGCAGCGGCAGCGTGCCGCCGAGGGCTTCGAGCATCTGGTGCAGCGGATGCTTCATCAGCCCGTTGAAGCCATACATGCGCGTGACGCTGTGGTGTACCGCATGCAGACGCCACAACAACGACGAACGGTGGCTGGCGTAGTGCACCAGGGTGATGCCCAGATCGGCGATCAGCAGCGCCGCCAGCAATTGCAGCGCCAGTGGCCAATCCGTTGGCCACTGGCCGAAATGCGGCAGCCACAGGGCCATCAACGGAATCGCCGCAATGCCCAGCGCATTCAGCGTTTCATTGACCAGCGCGTGGATGAGGTCGCGGGCGCCGTCGCCGTGGCTCTCATTCCAGCCTGCGCGATAGGGCCAGAAGCGCTCGGCGAGGAAGGCCAGCAGGATCGCCAGCGGCAACAGCGCCGGCAGGCACAGCAGCGCGACGCCTTCACCGACCAGGTACAGGGCCAGGCCGATGAAGCCGAAGAAGAATGCGGGGGCATAGAGGTATCGCATGAGGCAGCTCCAGTACGGTGGGAGCCACCAGTGTTCCCGTCGAGCCACAAACCACGCTTGAACAATCCGCGCATTCGGCGCCGCCATCGCGCGCGGATTTCCGTACCCCACGGGCAGCCTCAGCGACTCTTGGAAATCACCCCGACCATGTACTGGTTCAGATCGCGCAGGTCATCGATGCTCCAGGCGTGCGGCGGCAGCTTCACGCCGTTCTCGCGCAGGGTCCGGGGGATCAGGCTGCCGTTGGGGCGCAACACCACCGAAGACACGATGACGCCCGGATAGTCACTCAGGCGCTTCCTGAAAGCGGGCGTCGTGAGATCGGGCGTGGGCGGGTTGCTCTTGCGGGCCAGCGGCCCGGTCGCCTTGATGTCCGCGCCGTGGCAAACCGCACAGCGCTGGGTGAAGAGGTTCTTGCCGTTGAGGTTATCCGCCAGGGCTGGCGCTATCTGCGCGAGCGAGAGAATCCCGGTCAGAGCGATGAACAATGCTTTCACTTTCCTGCTTCCTTGCCGTGCCAATTCATCCTGATTCAGTCAGCGTCGCCAGGCACAGCCCAGCGCGCTGAGAGCCAGTATCGCAGCCGCGCCGGCATAGGCCCAGAGCGCCGGCACCTGCGGCAGCAGAACACCGGCCAGGATCGGCCCGAGCCCCGCGCCGATATCGCGCCACACCGCGTTTCCCGCCAGCGCCTGGATACGGCTCTGCGGGTTGCGCTGCGCCACCAGCGTGACCACCAGCGGCAGCTGCAACGCCCGCAGCACCAGCACGAAGAAGGCACCGACGAACAGCCAGTAGCTGCCGAACATCAGCAGCGCCAGCGAGGTGGCCAGCGACAACACGACCAGCATGCGCAGTGCGCCGAAGCGATCGGCCAGGCGCCCGCCGAAGGGGCTGAAGAGCATCTCGCTGAGATACCGCACCGCCATCAGCACACCGGCCACCAGCACGCCGGTGCCGCCCAGGTGAGTCTGCGCGTAGAGCGACAGGCCGAAGATGAACAGGCCGTCGAGGGTCACGCCTTCGATGAAGGACCAGGTGGCGATGCTGTCCGGCAGGCGCAGGCGGCGGCCGCTGTTGGCGGGGATGTCGTGGGCCTTGTCGGGCAGCGCGCGGGCGCGCCAGAGGCCGCACAGGGCGCTGACGCAGAGGACGAAGAAGATACTGCGCGGGCCCAGCGACTGGGCCATCACCGCGCCCAGCGGGAGGAACAGCATCGGCCCGATGGAGAGGGTCGCCCGCGAGCGCCCGGCGCGGCGTGCAGCGCCCTGTGCTTCAGCGGTGGCGAGGGTCTGGGTACTGAGGTTGAACGTGGCGAAGCACAGGCCCCAGACCAGCCTAAGGACCAGCAGCGCGGCGAAGCCGGACAGGGTCGCGTTGCCCAGCGCGCAGGCCGCCGCCGCGAAGGCCGCGAGGCTGCACGCGGCGCGGTCGCCGTGGCGGCCGTAGAAGCGCACCACCCAGCCGTAGCCGACGATGCGCACCAGCCGGTTGGCCGCCAGCAGGATGCCCGCTTCCACCAGGGTCACACCGAAATCGGCGGCGTACATCGGCAGCAGCAGGTACAGCAGCACGTCGCTGGGCAGGCACAGGCTGAGCACCTGGGCGGAGTTGCGCGAATCTCGGTCGGCTCGCTGCAGGGCAGGCGCGGAAGCGGACGACATGACAGCCTCGTGACAACGACGGGGGCCGCAGGATAACCCGCGCCCCGCCCCGCAGGACAAGCCTTACGCCGGCGCCGGCCGCTGTGCTATTGCGCGAGCGAGCGCAGGAAGGAGGCGATCACCTGGCTGCTGCGGCGCTCGGCCAGGTAGTACAGGTAGGTCTCGGTACACACCGGGTCACCAGTGATGCGGATGGCCTTCAGCCGCGGGTCGGCGATGTACTCCGCCTCGGACACCACGCCAATGCCGATGCCACGGATCGCCGCCTCGCGCAGGGCTTCGCGGCTGCCGATCTCCATGGCGATGCGCGGCGTGACGTCGGCCCTGTCCAGCTCGCGCTCCAGCGCCACGCGGGTGGTCGAGCCCTGTTCGCGGCGCAGCAGCGGCTGGCCCTGCAAGGCTTGCAGGCGGACTTCGGCGTTACGCGCGAACGGATGATCGACATGGGCGAAGAGGATCACCGGGTGCCGCGCGTACAGCTGCGCGACGAACGCCGGATCGTCATGCAGCCCGGCCAGCACGCCGACGTCGGTGACGTAGTTTTCCAGGTCGGCAAGCACCGACGCGGAGTTGCCGATGCGGATCGACACGTCGATCTGCGGGTAGTCGCGGCGGTACAGGTCGACCATCTCGATCACATGGAACGGCCCCACCGCGCCGACCTTCAGTTGCCCCCGATTGAGCTGGCCGGAATCGCGCAGCAGGTTGGTCGCTTCCGATTCGAGCATCGACATCTGCTGGGCGATGGGCAGCAGCGCGCGGCCCACGGCGGTCAGCTCGATGCGCCGGCCACGGCGGTGGAACAGCTCCACGTTGAACTCGCGCTCCAGGCCCTGGATCTGCGTGGTCGCGGTCGGCTGGCTGAGGCCGATGGCCCTGGCCCCGGCGCTGAAGCTGGCGTGGCGGGCCACGGCGAGGAAGGTGCGCAGGCGGGCGGTGGACATCCATAGCTCCTATCAATGGATTAGTGCTTTAACCCATATTGATTTGATGGCGTGACTGTCACATGACAGCCCTAGCTTTGGCGCTACCGAACACAACCTCCGGGTAACGCCATGACTTCGCTGACCAGACTGTTCCGCTTCGCCGTGCTGCCGCTCGCCTTCGCCTCCGCCCTGCTGCCGACCGCCCAGGCGCAGGACGCCCTCACCGTCGGCCTGATTCCCTCCGAGGACTCCCAGGCCATGATCAAGAGCAGCCAGCTGGTGCTCGACCAGTTGCAGGAACGCCTGGGGATGCCGGTGAAGCCCTTCGTGGCCACCGACTACAACGGCGTGATCGAAGCGCTGCGCGCCGGCAAGCTCGACGTCGCCTACCTCGGCCCGTTCTCCTACGTGCTGGCGCATCAGGTCGCCGGTGCCGACGCCTTCGCCGTGGCGGTGACCAAGAAGACCGGCACCAGCGCCTACCACAGCCTCATCATCGCCCGTCAGGACAGCGGCATCCGCAGCCTGGACGACCTCAAGGGCCATACCTTCGCCTTCGTCGACCCCAGTTCCGCCTCCGGCCACCTGTTCCCCAAGGCCGGCCTGGAGCAGTCCGGCCATGACCCGAAGGCGCTGTTCTCGCGGGTGATCTTCTCCGGTTCCCACGACGCCAGCATCCTCGCCGTGGCGAACCGCAAGGTGGACGCCGCCGCCGTGGCCGACCGCATCCTCGCCGGCGCCATCAGCTCGGGGCAGGTCAAGCAGGACGACATCCAGGTCGTCTGGAAGTCCGACGACATCCCCGAATCGCCCATGGTCTGGCGCAAGAACCTCGACCCGGAACTGCAACAGAAACTGGTCGCCGCGTTCGCCTCGATCAAGGACGTGCCGTGGGGCGACCAGGGCCAGCTCAATGGCTTCCAGCCCACCAACGACGCCGCCTACAACGTCGTGCGCGACACCGCCAAGGTGCTCGACCTCGACCTGCGGAGCCTGAAATGATCCGTGTCGCCCAGCTGACCAAGGGCTACGGCGACAACCCGGTGCTGCGCGGGATCGACCTGCGCATCGAGGCCGGCGAGTTCGTGGTGATCCTCGGTCAGTCCGGCGCCGGCAAGTCCACCCTGCTGCGCTGCATGAACCGCCTGGCCCAGGCCGACGGCGGCGAATTGCAGGTGGCCGGCGTCGACGCCATGCAGGCGCGCGACCAGCGCGAACTACGTCGGCGGGTGGCGATGATCTTCCAGCACCACAACGTGGTGCCGCGCCTGTCGGTGTTGAAGAATGTGCTCACCGGGCGCCTGGGCTGCGTCGGCACCCTCGCCTCGGTGCTGCAGCTGTTCAGCCGCGACGACGTCGCCCTGGCCCGCGAATGCCTGCGCCGGGTGGAGCTGGAACACAAGGCGGAAGCGCGCACCGATTCCCTCTCTGGCGGGCAGATGCAGCGCGTGGGCATCGCCCGTGCGCTGGCCCAGCGGCCGCAGGTGATCCTCGCCGACGAACCGGTGGCGAGCCTTGACCCGAAGACCGCACAGCTGGTCATGCACTACCTGCGCGAGGTCACCCGCAAGCTGGGCATCACCGTGGTGTGCAACCTGCACCAGGTGGACCTGGCGCGGGAGTTCGGCGACCGCATCGTCGGCCTCGCCAACGGCCGTCTGGTGTTCGACGGCAGCCGCGAACAACTGGACGACGCGGCCCTGCGGCGCATCTACCAGCAACGCCCGAGCAGCGAGGCAACCGCTTACCAGGAGGCCGCCCGCGCGGTCTACGCCAGCGAAACAGGAGCCGGAGCATGAACCTGCGCAGCCACCAGTGGATGGTCGAGACGCCGCACACCAAGCGCGGCTGGCTGACCACCGGCGCCGCCGTGCTGGCGGTGCTCTACCTGCTGCACTGGAGCGCCGAGGGCGCACAGCTGAGCTGGAGCGAACTGGCCAGCGGCCTGCCGCAGATCGGCGACTTCCTCAGCCGCTCGCTGCCGCCGGACCTGAGCATCCTGCCGAGCCTCTGGGGCCCGGCGCTGGAGACCCTGCAGATCGCCCTCTGGGGCACCCTGCTGGGCATCGTGCTCGCCGTACCGCTGGGTTTTCTCGCCGCACGCAACCTGCACGGCAACCGCTGGCTGTACCTCGCCACGCGCCAGCTGCTCAACGTCATCCGCAGCATCAACGAACTGATCCTCGCCCTGGTGTTCGTCTCCGCCGTGGGCCTGGGGCCCTTCCCCGGCGTGCTGGCCCTGGCACTGCACGGCGTGGGCATGCTCGGCAAGTTCTTCGCCGAGAGCATCGAGGAGATCGACCAGGGCCCCATCGAGGCGCTGCAGGCCACCGGTGCGCGGCCGTTGCAGGTGATCGTGTTCGGCGTGCTGCCGCAGGTGATCACCGCGTGGATCGCGGTGGTGCTCTACCGCTTCGAGGTCAACCTGCGCTCGGCCACCGTGCTCGGCATGGTCGGTGCTGGCGGCCTGGGCTTCGAACTGGTCAGCAGCCTTAAGCTGTTCAAGTACCAGGAGACCGCCACCTGCATCGTCGTCATCACCGTCATGGTGGTGCTTGCCGACCTGCTGTCCAACCGCCTGCGCCACGCCATCCAGGGTAACGGGCGGCACTGACCGCCCGGCCCCTGCCTCTCCCTTCCGCCCCAACCCCCTGCCGCGTGCGCCTGCTATTTCAGCCTGGAGGGCGCGCGCCGGGCAGGCGCACGCCCGGAGTTTGCACAAATGCCCGCACCTGCCGTTATCGGTCTGGCCGATGCCCACCTGCGATCAATCGATTGGAACGAAACCGACGAGGCCCCGAGCATGGCCGCACGTTCAAACAACAACAAGGAACTGCCCATGCCTGCCCGATTCCATAATCCGGTCGCCACCGTTTTCGGCGGCGGCAGCCTGGACCACATCGCCGAGTTGTGCGAAGGCAAGGTCGCCCTGGTGACCTTCCCCGAAGCCGCGCAACTGGGGCTGATCGACCGTGTTCGCAACCTGCTCGGCGAGCGCCTCGCCTACGTCATCGACGATGTGCAGCCCAACCCCGACGTGGCTTGGCTGCGCGATGTGCACGAGCGTTTCTGGCGTGAGGCAGCGGACTGCAGCACCGTCTTCGCCCTCGGCGGCGGCAGCGCCATCGACACCGCCAAGGCGCTGATCGTCGGCACCGCATCCGGGCACTTCGACGAACTGCTCGATCTGCTGGCCGCCGGCAAGCCCTTCACTCCGGCGCGCAGCAAGACACTGATCGCCGCGCCGACCACCGCCGGCACCGGCAGCGAAGTCACGCCCTGGGCGACCATCTGGGACGCGCAGCAGCAGAAGAAGTATTCCCTGCACCTGGACTGCACCTGGCCCAAGGTCGCGCTGATCGACCCGGACCTGATGCTCAGCGTGCCCGCCGGGGTGACGGTTTCCACCGGGCTGGACGCGCTATCCCACGCGCTGGAATCGATCTGGAACCACAACGCCAACCCCATCTCCGACACCTTCGCCCTCTCCGCCATCGAGGACATCCTCGACTGCCTGCCGCGCCTGCAGCAGGACCTTTCCAACCGCGAACTGCGCTCGCGCATGGCCCTGGCCGCGCTGAAGGCCGGCATGGCCTTCTCCAACACCAAGACCGCGCTGGCCCACTCCATCTCCTACGAGATGACCCTGCGCCACGGCCTGCCCCACGGCATCGCCTGCTCCTTCACCCTGCCGCTGGTGCTGGGCCTGGCCTGGGGCCGCGATGCCGACCGCGACCGCACCCTGCAACGGGTCTTCGGCCACGACCTTGCCGGCGCGCAGAAGCGCCTGCGTGAATTCCTCCACCGCCTCGGGGTCAAGACCGAGTTCGGCGACTACGGCGTGACTGCCGCGGAAGCCGAAGCGATGATCGACTTCGCCATGCAGGGTGCCCGCGGCCGCAACTTCATCGGCTCCCAGGCCGCCTGACGCCGCTCCTCACCGGGCGGCCCTGGCGGCCGCCTTTTCCTGCTGCACCGAATAAGAGTGCCGACACGCCGAGCTTCCAGCCGGCGCGAGCGAACAAGAAGGAAAACACCATGAACCGTGCACAAACCCTGTCTGGGCCAGTCTCCGCCGTCACCCCGTTTCGCCTCGCCCAGTGGCGCATGCTGCTGGCCGCGATGTTCTGCTACCTGTTCTTCTACACCGGCCGCCAGACCTTCGGCTTCGCCATCCCCGGCATCCAGGCCGAGTTCGGGCTGAGCAAGGAAACCCTCGGCTGGGCCTCCAGCGCCATGCTGTGGATGTACGCCATCGGCCAGGCCATCAACGGCAATCTCGCCGACAAGTTCGGCGGCCGGCGCATCATGAGCCTCGGCGCAGCGCTGTCCTGCGGGGCCAACTGGGTCACCAGCTTCGCCGGCGGCTTCGTCAGCCTGGTGCTGCCTTGGGGCATCAACGGCTACTTCCAGGCCTTGGGCTGGGCGCCGGGCAGCCGCCTGCTGTCGAACTGGTGGAGCGCCGCCGAGCGCGGCAAGGTCTACGGCTTCTATGTGTTCGCCGCCGGCTGCGCGTCGGTGCTGTCCTACGTCACCTCGGTGATAGTGATCGACGTGATGCACCTGGAGTGGCGCTGGATCTTCCGCCTGCCGGTGCTGCTGATGCTCGCTGGCGGCATCGTGTTCTACCTGGTGGCCCGCGAGCGCCCGCAGGACATGGGCTTCGAGCCGCTGGCCGACACCGGCGTGGCCAACGCCGAGGACCGCGCCAGCGAAGCCGCCCACGGCGAGGAAGAGACCTCGACGCAACGCTACCTCGCCGTGCTGAAGAACCCGCGCCTGCTGGTGGCAGCGCTGTCGCTGGGCTTCCAGAACGCCGCGCGCTACGGGCTGATCGTCTGGGTGCCGGTGCACTTCCTCGGCGCCGACTGGCAGAAGGGCCAGAGCTTCATCGACCCTAAATGGATCACCATCGCCCTGCCCGTCGGCATGGCCGTGGGTGCGCTGAGCAACGGCTGGGTGTCCGACCGCCTGTTCGGCAGCAAGCGCTACCGCGCGATCATGCTCTACATGGTGCTGGGCGCCCTCACCAGCCTGTGGATGTGGAGCCTGCCGGCACACAGCGGCGTCGGCCTGCTCGCGCTGTTCCTCTGCGGCTTCTTCGTCTACGGCCCGGCGTCGAGCTTCTGGGCGCTCTGCCCGGACCTGGTCGGCGCGCGCCGCGCCGGCACCGCCACCGGGATCATGAACTTCTCCTCCTACCTCTTTGCGGGTCTGGCCGAACCCCTGATCGGTCGCATGCTGGACACGACCGGCAATACTTCACTGATCTTCATCGTGGTCACCACGGCCTGCGTGTGCAGTGCGGTGGTCGCCCTGTTCGTCCGGCGCTGAGGGCACGGCCATGTGGCAAGCCCCGATGCCAGACGCTCCCCACAAAAAGAGAAGCCATGTACCAGTACCACAAGTGGTTGCGCTCCTTTCATGCCGTGGCCCGCACCGGCAGCTTCACCCAGGCCGCGGCGCTGCTGAGCGTCGGCCAGCCGACCATCAGCGAGCAGGTCAGCGGGCTGGAGAAGCGCTTTTGCGTGGAGCTGTTCCACCGCCGCGGCCGCTTCATCGAGCTGAGCCCGGCCGGGCAGCAACTCTACGCGATCACCCAGGGCCTGTTCGGCCAGGAGGACGAAGCCCTGCAACTGCTGCAGAGCTTCCAGCAGCGCAAGCAGGGCATGCTGCGCCTCGGCGCGGTGTCGCCGCCGATCGCCATGAGCCTGACCTACTCGCTGATGCAGCGTTACCCGGACATCGAACTGGAGACTTCCTTCACCAGCGAGGCCGGCACCCTGGAGCGGCTGTACAACTTCGACATCGACGTGGCGATCCTCGCCCTCTCCGAGTTCGACCAGCGCCTGAGCACCCAGTTGTACCGCACCTGCCCGATCCTCGCGGTGGTACGCGACGACCACCCCTGGGCACGGCAGGAATCGGTCAGCGTGCAGGAGATCGCCAAGGAGCGTGTGGTACTGCGCGAGCCGGCCTCGCGTACCCGCCAGCTGGTGGAGGAAGGCTGTCGCCAGCACGGCGTGGAACTGGACTGCGCGATGCAGCTGAACAGCCGCGAGGCCATCGTGCATGCGGTGGTACACGGCATCGGCGTGGGCTTCGTCTCGGCGGTGGAGTACGCCGACCGGCCAGGCACGCGCTCCATCGCCTTCGCCGAGGACCCGTTCCACATCAGCTACTACCTGTGCTGCCTGGGCATCCGCCGCAAGCGGCCGATCATCGCCGAGCTGTTCGACTCCACGGCCTGACCTTCAACCCGGACCAACCCTGAAACCGCGAGCCTGCCACCACGCCGGGCGGGCTGCGCTCACCTTCGATTTCACAAGTAACCCCCTCACAGGAGCATCACCATGCACTACCAGCAACCCAAGCAACTGCAGGCCGCCATCCTCGACTGGGCCGGCACCGTGGTCGACTTCGGCTCCTTCGCGCCGACGCAGATCTTCGTCGAAGCCTTCGCCGAGTTCGGCGTCCAGGTCAGCCTGGAAGAAGCCCGTGGCCCGATGGGCATGGGCAAGTGGGACCACATCCGCACCCTGTGCGACATCCCCGCCATCGGCGAACGCTACCGCGCCGCCTTCGGCCACCTGCCCACCGATGACGACGTCACCGCCATCTACGAGCGCTTCATGCCGCTGCAGATCGAGAAGATCGCCGAGCACTCGGCGCTGATTCCGGGCGCGCTGGATGCCATCGCCGCACTGCGCAAGCAAGGGCTGAAGATCGGCTCCTGCTCCGGCTATCCGGCGGTGGTGATGGAGAAGGTCGTCGCCCTGGCGAAGACCAACGGCTACGTCGCCGACCATGTGGTCGCTACCGATGAAGTGCCCAACGGCCGTCCGCACCCAGCCCAGGCACTGGCCAACGTGATTGCCCTGGGCATCAACGACGTGGCGGCCTGCGTGAAGGTCGACGACACCTGGCCGGGCATCCTCGAAGGCCGCAGTGCCGGCATGTGGACCGTGGCGCTGACCTACTCGGGCAACGCCCTGGGTCTGACCTATGAGCAGTACAAGGCGCTGCCGGCGGAGAAACTGGAGCAGGAACGCCGCCGCATCGGCCAGATGTTCGAAGGCTCGCGCCCGCACTACCTGATTGACACCATCGCCGAACTGCCGGCGGTGATCGCCGACATCAATGCGCGCCTGGCGCGGGGTGAGATGCCGCAGGCCTGCTGAGCACTCACCAGCTGAACTCGGCGTAGGATGGCGTGGAGCGCAGCGATACCCATCGCACCCACGCGCCATCAGCATGGGTATCGCTGCGGTCCACCCATCCCACAAGTGCTTTCAAGGGAGCTACGGCGTTGGGGTGAGGGGCCGTTGCCGTTGCTCTAGTGCCCCGAATACGGCGGATATTTGTCCCCCGGCACGCGTCGCTGGCGCTGTGGGTCCGGGCCGTCGTGGGGGGCGTGGGGCGGATGCGGCGGGTCGATCTGCGGGTCGGCGAGGTCCGGCGAATCCGGGTCGAAACCCAGTTCCGGATCAATATGCCGCGAACCACCCAGGGGCACCTGGCGCTGCGGGTAGCCGGGCAGCCCACGCTTGTCGCCGGGGCCGGACCTGTCCGGCCAGCGTTCAGGGGCAACGCCCGGGCGCTCTGTGATTTCACCGTGGCCTTTCATGTTCACCTCCAGCGGTTCGGGTAATGGCATGACGGTGGACGCGGGGCGGCGCCGAAGGTTTCAGCCGATTGTCCGACGGTACCGCCGGTGGATTCGCCCAGGCGAAAACCCCCGATCTAGACCATGGTCGCAAAGACCCGACCGCCCATCTGTGACACCTTCGCGCGCTTTTTTAGCGCCCCCGGAGTCACCGCATGCCCTCGCCCCTCTCCTCCAGCCCGCTCGCCCGCCTGAGCGCCCTCGCCCTGCTCGGTGGCATCGCCGCCCCGGCCAGCGCCGACTTCCTGGAGGACAGCAGCGCGCGCCTGGAGTCGCGCACCTTCTACTTCAACCGCGACTTCCGCGACGGCAGCTCGTCCAACCCGCAGGGTGCCTCCAAGCGTGAGGAAACCGCGCAGGGCTTCATTCTCAATCTGCAATCGGGCTACACCGAAGGCACCGTCGGCTTCGGTGTCGACGCCCTGGCCATGCTCGGCGTGAAACTCGACTCCAGCCCCGCCGACAGCAACAGCGGCCTGCTGCCCTCCAGCGGCCACGACCCGCGTCACTCCGAAGACCAGTACGCCAAGGCCGGCGTCACCGGCAAGCTGCGCGTCTCCCACACCCAGTTCAAGTACGGCGCGATGCTGCCGGACATGCCGCTGCTCAAGTACAACGACGGCCGCCTGCTGCCCAACATGTTCCACGGCGCGCAGCTGACCAGCGAGGAAATCGCCCACCTCAAGCTCACCGCCACACGCCTGGAGCGCTACACCGCGCGCGACTCCACCGATGCCCAGGACGTGCGCCTGAACTGCAAGAACAAGCGCTACGCCTGCGATACCACCGGCAACCGCTTCGACTCCTACCAGGCCGACTACCAGGTCAACGACCAGCTCCTGCTGCAGTACGCCCAGGGCGGGCTGGAGAACGTCTACCGCCAGCGCTACGTCGGCATCGTCGGCAAGCAGGCGGTGGGCGCCGGGAAGGTCACGGCCGACCTGCGCTGGTTCGACAGCGATGACGACGGCTCGGCCCGCGCCGGGGAGATCGACAACCGCGCACTGAGCCTGCTGCTGGCCTATGCCCAGGGCGGCCACATCCTCAGCGCCGGCTGGCAGCGCATGAGCGGCGACAGTTCCATGCCCTACCTCGACGGCAGCAACCCCTACCTCGCCAACTACGTGCAGGTGAACGACTTCGCCAACGCCCAGGAGCGCTCCTGGCAACTGCGCTACGACTTCGACCTGCGCAGCGTCGGTGTGCCCGGCCTGAGCTTCATGACCCGCTACGTCAACGGCGACCACATCGCCCTGGCCAACGGCGACGAGGGCAAGGAATGGGAGCGCGACGTGGAGTTCAAGTACGTGATCCAGACCGGCACCTTCAAGGACCTCAGCCTGCGCCTGCGCAACGCCACCTACCGCACCAACTACGAACAGTCGGCGCGCGATGTGGACGAGGTGCGGCTGATCGCCAGCTACAACTTCTCGATGCTCTGATCTGCAGGTCAGCGGGGCGGTCGCGGCCGCCTTTCGCCTTAGAAACGGACGTCCTGAAGCTCGCCAAAATCCACTGAGATTCCCAGTACCTGAATGACGAGAATGGCCGTGGCGATGACCAGATGGACTCGGCGAGAGCTGAAGAAGGCGATGATCGGCAACAGGATGATCACCACCATGAAGACGCCCCAACCGCTGAACCATTGGTTGTCCCAGTACCTCGCCGCTTCCCAGAAGTATTCGGCGTAATAGGCGCTGAACCCGAGGAGGGCCCAGTGCCCGTGGGATTCGAATACCTCCTGGTGAGTCTCGCCGGCCTTCAGCTCGTGAACCGGCAGAATGAGCGCCGCACTGAAGAACAGCAGCAGCGGCGATACCAGCAGTCGCAGAAACTCGTTGTATGTCCAGACATTGATCAGGGACTTCAGGGAGTAGGTGCTCCACCAATATTCGAGCAGCATCAGGAAGAGCGAGGCGCTCCAGATCAGCGGCAACCAATCGATCTTCGAGGTCGCCCGTGAACGCAGCGTCGCCACAACACCAGACAGCAGCCGGGTGACACCAAGCCCCGTCAACATGCCGAAGACGACAGCCAGCCATTGGAACTCGGTACCGGGCATCCGCAGGCCCCCTCTCGCAACGTGTGGCGGTAGACCGCACGGATGCTAAGCCCCGCAGCTGCGGGCGGAGCCTGGAAGCGGGAGGGACAGCCGGCGAGATTGCAGAATTGTGGTGCACATCCTTTAGCCCGAAGCCAGCTCCGCGAAATCCATTGCGGCGCTATGCGTCTTCCAAGGGCGAACACCAGGGTGCCACTCCTGCAAGGCGAATGGTCCTACATGCTGGGGGAACGGATGAGACCCGTTTCATTCTGTCGGCAATGTCCTGGCTCGGGATCGCCGCCAGCAACCGAAAAGTCCCACGAGCCATTAGCCTTGCGGGCCTACGAGCGCCGTCCCTAGCCTCTGGTTCGCCGCAGTTCATCGCGGACGGGCGTAGGAACCTGGCAATACCAACCCAAGGCACGGTGCTCCGCAGTCACGAATTGCAGGTGAAGATTGACCTGTGAAATCGTGCTTTATGGTGGCCGTGCGGGGAGGCCTTCGGGCCTACCGGTTCCTTGGGTCCGGCATTCCTACCTCCGCACGGTCGCCTCTCTTCCCGTAGGAAGGTCGATTGGTGACTTCCATCCACCCATGGAATAACCAAACATGAACTATCCCTTTTTTACCCCCGCGCCCCGCCTTCTCTCACCACGCAAGTCGACGCTCTCTCCGGAGGTGCCCCATGCGTGAATTCCTCCCAGTCCCCTTGACCGGCCAATTCGGCGAAGAAGTCCTCTTCATCAACGCCCTGGCCCCGGTCGAACACCTGCGCGAAGCCGCCCTGCGCCGCATCACGGCGGTCGAAGACCTGCTGCAACTGATGGAAGACGACAGCGACAGCGGCCTCATCCGCGCCACCGCCCGCCTCGCCTCCGCCTTGGCGCCACTGGTCAGCGAGGCCCGCCAACTCTACGAACTGGCCCTGGAGCGCCCCGGCTACAAGGCGGGGCCGCTGGATCGATAAGCTCCGCCGTCGGGTCGGCCTCGCTGCGCCGACCCGACGGCGCTGCCTCACTTCTTGGCGGTGAGCGTGCTGTAGCTGGTGATCAGGTTGCGGTAGTCCGGGATGTGGTTGGAGAACAGCGCGGCCAACCCTTCGATGTCGTTGCGCCAGTCGCGGTGCAGCTCACAGGCCACGCCGAACCAGGTCATCATCTGCGCGCCGGCCGCTTCCATCCGGCGCCAGGCAGCATCGCGGGTAACTTCGTTGAAGGTGCCGGAGGCATCGGCGACGACGAAGACCTCGAAGCCCTCTTCCAGCGCCGACAGCGCCGGGAAGGCCACACAGACCTCGGTGACCACGCCGGCAATGATCAACTGCTTCTTGCCGGTGGCCTTCACCGCCTTGACGAAGTCCTCGTTGTCCCAGGCGTTGATGTTGCCGGGACGGGCGATGTAGGGCGCGTCGGGGAACAGGTCCTTCAGCTCGGGAACCAGCGGGCCGTTGGGGCCGTTCTCGAAACTGGTGGTGAGGATGGTCGGCAGCTTGAAGTACTTGGCCAGGTCGGCCAGGGCCAGGACGTTGTTCTTGAACTTGTCCGGTTCGATGTCGCGCACCAGCGAGAGCAGACCGGCCTGGTGATCGACCAGCAGTACGGCGGCCTGGGTCTTGTCGAGACGGACGTAGGGCTTGCTCATGGCGTTTCCTCGTTGCAGTGAAAGCCCGGCCGGAGCCGGGCAAGGGTCGGTTCAGCGCTGGGAGTCCAGCACTTCGTGTTCGGTCACCACCTGCTGGGCCTTGGTGTAGCTTTCGATCAGCAGGCGGTAGTGCGGGAAGATCAGGCTGTAGGCCTCGGCCCACTGCGCGGCGTCGGGGCGGTTCCAGGTGCGCTGGATTTCCGAGGCGACGGCGGCGGTATCCATGGGCACCACGCCAGCCTGGACGACACGCGCCAGGGTGATTTCCTGCGCGGCCTTGGAGTAGGTGCCGGAGGCATCGATCACGGCGAAGACCCGGTAGCCGGCGTTGACCGCGGCAATCGCCGGGAAGGCCATGCATACGCTGGTGATGGTGCCGGCGATGACCAGGGTCTTCTTGCCGGTGGCCTCGACGGCGGCGACGAATTCGGGGTTGTCCCAGGCGTTGATCTCGCCCTTACGCGCCACGTACTGCGCATGCGGCGCGGCCTCGTGGATCTCGGGTATCAGCGGGCCGTTGGGCCCCTGCGGCACCGACGCGGTGGTGATCACCGGGATTTTCGCCAGGGTGGCGATCCTCGCCAGGGTGATGGCGTTATTGCGCAGTTCGGTCATGGGCATGTCCTTGACCGTCTGGAACAGCCCGCTCTGGTGGTCGATTAGCAGCATGGCGGTGTCGTCGGGATCGATAACCGGGCGCTGGCCGTTGAAGTTGGCAATCTGGTTGAAGTGGCTCATGTCGTGGTCTCCACAAGGGGCGTCCGGCCCAAGAAACCCGCGCCTCCTGCGCGGGCGTTCATCCAGACTAGGCGAGGCCTGAGTCGGGGGTATGACATCAGCGGGTCATCTGTCCGAAACGTCCGTTCTGGACGTCCGCAATGGCCTGCTGGATTTCGCTTTCGCTGTTCATCACGAAGGGGCCGTAACCGACGATGGGCTCGTCCAGCGGCTCGCCACTGAGCAGCAGCACCAAGGCATCGCTCTCGGCTTCCAGCTGCAGGCTGTCGCCGCGCCGGTCGAACAGCGCCAACTGGCCTTCGCGCAGCGTTTCTCCGCCGCCCAGCCGGACGTTGCCGCGCAGCACCACCAGGGCGGTGTTGCGCCCCGCCTTGACGGCCAGTTCCAACGGGCGGCCGGGCTGCAGGCGCAGGTCCCAGACATCCAGCGGGCTGAAGGTGTGGGCCGGACCGGCGTGGCCAGCGTAGTCACCGGCAATCACCCGCAGGCTGCCGGCGCCGTCGGCCAGTTCGATGCGCGGGATGTCACCGGCCAGCAGCGTCTGGTAGGCCGGTGCGGTGCGCTTGTGGCAGGCCGGCAGGTTCACCCAGAGCTGGGCCATGTGCAGGTTGCCGCCGCTGCGGGCGAAGTCCGGCGAGTGGTATTCCTCGTGGAGGATGCCGTCGCCGGCAGTCATCCACTGCACGTCGCCAGGGCCGATGCGGCCGCCACCACCGCTGGAGTCGCGGTGCTCCAGTTCGCCGTCATAGACCAGGGTCACGGTCTCGAAGCCCCGGTGCGGGTGCTGGCCGACGCCACGGCGCACCGTGCTGGGGCCGAAAGCGTGGGGACCGGCATGGTCGAGCAGCAGGAAGGGGCTGAGGTGCTCGCCAAGGCTGTCGTAGGAAAACAGCGTGCGAACCGGAAAACCGTCACCGACCCAGTGCGGCCGGGCGGCGCTGTAGATGCCAAGAATCTGTTTCATGGGTGCCTCCTGTAGTGCATGGAGGTCACGATACGGATGGAACAATTGCCTCGGTAGACGGCAAAAATTAGTATCAGTGTTCCACAAGAGGAACACTGGAATGGACGATCTCAACGACCTCTATTACTTCGCCCAGGTGGTCGAGCACGGCGGTTTCACCCCGGCCGGCCGTGCCCTGGACGAGCCCAAGTCGAAGCTCAGCCGGCGCATCGCCGCGCTGGAGGAGCGTCTGGGCGTGAGGCTGATCCAGCGTTCGACGCGGCACTTCTCGGTGACCGAGATAGGCCAGGTGTTCTACCGGCACTGTGTGGCGATGCTGGTGGAAGCGGCGGCGGCCACCGAGGCCGTCGAGCAGCACCGTTCCGAACCGCGCGGGGTGGTGAACCTGAGCTGCCCCACGGCGCTGCTGAACTTCTGGGTCGGCCCGATGCTGGCGCGCTTCATGGTGCAGTACCCGCTGGTGGAGCTGCATGTGCAGAGCACCAACCGCCAGGTGGACCTGATCCAGGAAGGCATCGACATCGCCCTGCGGGTGCGCTTCCCGCCACTGGAAAGCAGCGACCTGGTGATGAAGGTGCTGGGCGAAAGCCGCCAGCGTGTGGTGGGTGCCCCGGCCTTGCGCGAGCGCCTGCCGGCCAGGCCGACGCCCGCCGACGTGGCCGCCCTGCCGACGCTGCATTGGGGCGTGGTGCAGCGCGAATACCAGTGGCTGCTGGACGGCCCCAAGGGCGCCAGCGCGCAGGTGCGCTACCAGCCGCGAATGGTCACGGACGATCTGGTCGCCCTGCGTCAGGCCGCGCTGGCGGGCGCCGGCGCGGTGCACATGCCCGCCGTGGTGGTCTGCGATGACCTGAATGACGGCAAGCTGGTGAACCTGCTGCCCGACTGGGCGCCACGCACCGGCGTGGTCCATGCGGTGTTCCCTTCGCGGCGTGGCTTGCTGCCGTCGGTACGAACCTTGCTCGATTTTCTGGGCGAGGAGTTCGAGAAGAGCGACATGTCCTAAGTAGGCGTCTTCCAGGCCGGACAGAAAGTTCGCACTTCAACCCAGAACACGGGTCGACTCTGAAGGAAATACGAATCGGGAATAGGACGAGCATTTCTTCAGAAAGCCCTGACATACCTTTCCAGCGACCAATCCTTACCATTTGTCGACATAAACGCCGTAACCAGTTCATCTGGTTGGGAATCTCTGATTAATGTCTACCCTGAATACTGTTGGAAGAATGTCGAGGAGCAGCCGGTATGGCTAAGAACCTGAAAGAGCGTGCAACGGTTATCTGCCGCCTCGACGACAAGATTCTCTTCGTGCGCAAATCCAAGTCGAAATGGAACCTCCCCGGCGGCCGCATCGAGGCCGACGAACGCCCCGGCCAGGCCGCCACCCGCGAGCTGATCGAGGAAACCGGGCTGGCCATCGAACAGCTGAACTACGTCGCGCCGCTGGAGCTGTACCAGACGCTGCACTACGTGTTCGAGACGCCGGTCGACCCGGCGCAGCAGCCCACGCCCCTGAACGAGATCGCCGACTGCCGCTGGTTCGCGCCCGAAGAACTGGAGCGCCGCCGGGTCAACAAGTCGGCACGCCGCCTGCTGCGCACCTGCCTGAAGGCCAGCTGACAGGCTGACGGACGCCGCGTATCAGGGTATCTTCAGCGCCTTCCTATAAGACGCCCGTACAGGATTTACCCCCATGCTTCGCGCTGCCCTGCTTTGCACCCTTGCGCTGTCCTCCGGCCTTGCCGTCGCCCAGGTCGAGGTGAAGCCCGTGCAGCATTCCAAGGTGGGCGAAGTGCTGGCGGTACGGATCAGCGAGGAAATCGCTCCGGGCGACTACGAGCGCCTGTTCAAGGGGCTGATGGCCAACCCGGGCAAGTTCGCCCGCAAGGTGGCCCTGCTGGACAGCATCGGGGGCAGCGCCGCCGAATCGATCAAGATGGGCCGCCTGCTGCGCGAGTCCGGCTTCGAGACCCTGGTGCCGACCAACAGCGTCTGCCAGGGCTCCTGCGTCTACCTGCTGGCCGCCGGCAAGCACCGCACGGTGCGCGGCTATGTGGGGCTGCATCGCCCTTACTACCCCGCCGGCGATTCGTCCCAGGCGGCGGGCAGCTATAACGCCCGCACCTATTTCCGCGACATGGACATTCCGCTGGAATTGGCCGACACCATGCAGAGCATCGATCCGCAGCGCATGCGTGTGCTGACCCCGGAGGAGTTGCAACGTTACCGGCTGGGCGCCACGCCCAGCCAGATCAGCGCCCGCTGACGTTCAGCGGCCACTGGTCGGCGTCGAGGTAGCCGAGCAGGCGCGGGCTCTTGTCGGTTTCACTGAGCACGAAGAGCGTCGAGGCGTAGTCCGGGGTTGCCGGGTCGTCGACGCTCACCGAGTGTTCCAGGTCTTCGATGCATTCGCTGTGGGTCACCAGGATCAGGTTGCGGTGCGCCACCTTGTGCTGCAGCGCCTGGTCCAGCATCGAGCCTTCGCATTTGTACAGCCAGGGCTGCTCCTGCGGCGTGCGGCCGAACATCGAGGTGGCGGTCTGCACCGCCCGCAGCTGTTCACTGCTGAGGATGTCGGCATTGGCCAGGCCGAGGGTGGCGAAGTCCTGGCCGATGGCATGGGCACTCTGGCCGCCACGCACGGTGATGCCATCGACATTTCCCAGGCAGGGCGCACTGGAACGGTCACACCGTTCGGCGTGACGCACCAGCACGATCAGGTCGCCGTTCTGCCAGTGCTCGCGCAATTCCGCCTGGCGCTGGGCATCGCCTACCAGCGGAGTCGGCCGCGAGAAGTCCAGGGGCAGGAAGCCGCTGAGCAGGGCGATCACCGGGAGGATCGCCAGCAAGGACAACCAACCGCGGGACAGTGATCTGAAGAACTTCGGGATGGGCATGGTTCAGGCCGTGCAGCTGGAAAAGGGTCCGCGTCCGTTCCCTCTTCGAAGGAGGGAGGCCCGACCCATCCCTGGGATGACCATCGCACTGCGGGGTTGTCAGATGGCGGGCAAGCAAACCCTATCGCCGGATTCGTGAAGAACCCGTTATGAATTGCTGAAGAATCCGTCCCTGTCAGAAACGACCGTCCGTCGCCCCGCCGCTTTCATACTGCCGGCTGACGCAATCAGCCGGCTTTCGGTCATCGCACTGTGGTAGAACAAGGCACAGTGCCATCAGAGAGCCGCCGCCATGCCGTACGACGCCTCCCCGGAAAATCCCGTCTACCAGACCCTCCTCGAATCCACCCGTGCCATCCCGTGGAAAATCGACTGGCGATCCATGACCTTCGCCTACATCGGCCCACAGATCGAAGACCTTCTGGGCTGGAGCCAGGCCAGTTGGGTCAGCGCCAACGACTGGGCCGAGCGCATGCACCCGGAGGATCGCGAGCGCGTGGTGAACTTCTGCGTGTCGCAGTCCCGCGAGGGCACCGACCATGAGGCGGACTACCGCGCCCTCACCTCCTCCGGTGACTACGTGTGGATCCGCGACGTGGTGCACGTGGTGCGCGACGACAATGGCGAGGTGGATTCGCTGGTCGGCTTCATGTTCGACATCAGCGAGCGCAAGCGCGCCGAAGAGCAGCTGATCATGCTGCAGCGCCAGCTGGAGGAGTATTCGTACAAGGACGGCCTGACCGGCGTGGCCAACCGGCGCATGTTCGACTCGGTGCTGGACACCGAATGGGGCAGCGCCCAGCGCAGCGGCCAGCCAATCTCGCTGGTGCTGCTGGATATCGACTACTTCAAGCAGTTCAACGATCACTACGGGCACATCCAGGGCGACGACTGCCTGCGCAGCGTCGGCAAGGCGCTGGCCGGCGCGCTGCATCGGCCCAGGGACTTCATCGCACGCTTCGGTGGCGAGGAGTTCGTGCTGGTGCTGCCGGAGACCGACAGCGAGGCCGCGCGGCAGATCGCCGAACGTTGCCGCAGCGTGCTGCGCGAGCAGCGCATTGCCCACGAGAAGTCTGCCGTCTCCGACCTGCTGACCATCAGCCTGGGCGTCGGTACCGCCGTGCCGGCCTCCAGCGACCGTCCGCTGGACTTTGTTGCGGCGGTGGATCGCCTGCTCTACCAGGCCAAGCAGGCCGGGCGCGACCGGCTGGTGGCCGCGCACTGGAGTCGGGGCGACGATCTGCGGCGTGACTCGCTTCGCTAACCCCGCTGCGACGTCCTGACTCGACCAACCGGACGGGCACTGGCGCCAGAGCTGTCTAAGCTCTATAGCCACACGCGCGTGCCGGCGGCAGCGCGGCGGCCTCACGAGGGTTGCCGCCCACTGCGCCAAATCGATGGATCACCTGGCCCGGAGCCGGCATTGCGTAGAGCCGACCCCGTAACCAGGACCCCTGACCATGCACGATATCGACCCCGTCGAAACCCAGGAATGGCTGGACGCGCTGGAATCCGTACTGGAAAAAGAAGGCGAAGAGCGCGCCCACTACCTGATGACTCGCCTAGGCGAGCTGGCCAGCCGAACCGGCACGCAACTGCCCTACGCCATCACCACGCCTTACCGCAACACCATCCCGGTAGGCCACGAAGCCCGCATGCCGGGCGACCTGTTCATGGAGCGGCGCATCCGCTCGCTGGTGCGCTGGAACGCGCTGGCCATGGTGATGCGCGCCAACCACAAGGACCCGTCGCTGGGCGGACACATTTCCACCTTCGCTTCCTCGGCGACCCTCTACGACATCGGCTTCAACTACTTCTTCAACGGCCCCACCGAGGAACACGCCGGCGACCTGATCTACTTCCAGGGCCACGCCTCGCCGGGCTTCTACGCCCGCGCCTACATCGAGGGCCTGCTTACCGACGAGCAACTGGAGAACTTCCGCCAGGAGGTCGACGGCAAGGGCATTTCCTCCTATCCGCACCCGCGCCTGATGCCGAAGTTCTGGCAGTTCCCGACGGTGTCCATGGGCCTGGGGCCGATCCAGGCGATCTACCAGGCGCGCTTCATGAAGTACCTGGAGAGTCGTGGCTTCATTCCCGCCGGCAAGCAGAAGGTCTGGTGCTTCCTGGGTGATGGCGAGACCGACGAACCGGAATCCCTGGGCGCGATCTCCCTGGCCGGGCGCGAGAAGCTCGACAACCTGATCTTCGTGGTGAACTGCAACCTGCAGCGCCTGGACGGCCCGGTGCGCGGCAACGGCAAGATCATCCAGGAACTGGAAGGCGTGTTCCGTGGCGCCAACTGGAACGTGATCAAGGTGATCTGGGGCCGTTTCTGGGACCCGCTGTTCGCCAAGGACACCGCCGGCCTGATGCAGGCGCGCATGGACGAGGCGGTGGACGGCGACTACCAGAACTACAAGGCCAAGGACGGGGCCTTCGTCCGCGAGCACTTCTTCGGCGCGCGGCCGGAGCTGCTGGAGATGGTCAAGGACCTCTCCGACGAGGAAATCTGGAAGCTCAACCGCGGCGGCCACGATCCCTACAAGGTCTACGCCGCCTACCACGCCGCGGTGAACCACAAGGGCCAACCCAGCGTGGTGCTGGCCAAGACCATCAAGGGCTACGGCACCGGCACCGGCGAGGCGAAGAACATCGCCCACAACATCCACGAGATCGACGTGGACAGCCTGCGCGCCTTCCGCGACCGCTTCGACATCCCGATCAAGGACGCGGACCTGGCCAAGCTGCCCTTCTACCGCCCCGACGAAGGCAGCGCCGAGGCGCGCTACCTGAAGGAGCGTCGCGCTTCCCTGGGCGGCTTCATGCCCCACCGCCACGGCAACAGCCAGCGCATCCCGGCACCGCCGCTGGAGACGCTCAAGGCGCTGCTCGATGGCTCGGGCGACCGCGAGATTTCCACCACCATGGCCTTCGTGCGGATCATCTCGCAGCTGGTGAAGGACAAGGAACTGGGCCAGCGCATCGTGCCGATCATTCCCGACGAGGCACGCACCTTCGGCATGGAAGGCATGTTCCGCCAGCTCGGTATCTACTCCTCGGTGGGCCAGCTCTACGAGCCGGTCGACAAGGAACAGCTGATGTTCTATCGCGAGGACAAGAAGGGCCAGATCCTCGAAGAAGGCATTACCGAGGCCGGTGCCATGTCGTCCTTCATCGCCGCCGGTACGGCCTACAGCAACTACCGCCAGCCGATGCTGCCGTTCTACATCTTCTATTCGATGTTCGGCTTCCAGCGCATCGGCGACCTGGCCTGGGCGGCCGGTGACAGCCTGACGCGCGGCTTCCTGCTGGGCGGCACCGCCGGGCGCACCACGCTCAACGGCGAAGGCCTGCAGCACGAGGACGGCCACAGCCACGTGCTGGCTTCGGTCATCCCCAACTGCCGCACCTACGACCCGACCTACTCCTACGAGCTGGCGGTGATCATCCAGGAAGGCGTGCGGCAGATGATGGAGGAGCAGCAGGAGGTCTTCTACTACATCACCGTGATGAACGAGAACTACCCTCACCCACCGCTGCCCAAGGGCGCCGAGGAAGGCATCATCAAGGGCATGTACCTGCTCGACGAGGACAAGCGTGCCGCCGCGCACCATGTGCAGCTGCTCGGCTCGGGCACCATCCTGCGCGAGGTGGAAGCGGCGGCGAAAATCCTCCGTGACGACTTCGGCATCGGTGCGGACGTCTGGTCGGTGCCCAGCTTCAACGAGCTGCGCCGCGACGGCCTCGCGGTGGAGCGCTGGAACCGCCTGCATCCAGGACAGAAGCCACGGCCCAGCTATGTCGAGCAGTGCCTGGGCGGACGGCGCGGGCCGGTGGTGGCGTCCACCGACTACATGAAGGTCTACGCCGACCAGATTCGCCAGTGGGTGCCGACCAAGGAATACAAAGTGCTGGGCACCGACGGCTTCGGCCGCAGCGACACCCGCGCCAAGCTGCGCCACTTCTTCGAGGTCGACCGCCACTGGGTGGTGCTCGCCGCGCTGGAGGCCCTGGCCGATCGCGGCGACATCGAGCCGAAAGTGGTGGCCGAGGCCATCGCGAAGTTCGGCCTCGACCCGGAAAAAACCAACCCGCTGGACTGCTGAGGAGAGGCACGATGAGCGAGACCATTCGCGTACCCGACATCGGCAACGGCCAGGGTGAAGTCATCGAACTGCTGGTCAAGGTCGGCGACCGCATCGAAGCCGACCAGAGCCTGCTGACGCTGGAGTCCGACAAGGCCAGCATGGAGATTCCCGCGCCGAAAGCGGGCGTGGTGAAGGCGATCAAGGTGAAGGTCGGCGACACCCTCAAGGAAGGCGATGAAATCCTCGAACTGGAAGCCGAAGGCGGCGCCGCCGAAGCCAAGGCCGAGGAACCGGCCCAACCTGCCGCCGAGGCCCCCCAGCCCGCCGCCGCGCCGGCGCCTCAACCTGCGCCTTCCGGCGGCGGCGTGGAAACCATCAAGGTGCCGGACATCGGCAATGGCCAGGGCGAGATCATCGAACTGATGGTCAAGGTCGGTGACCGCATCGAGGCCGACCAGAGCCTGCTGACGCTGGAGTCCGACAAGGCCAGCATGGAGATTCCCGCGCCGAAAGCGGGCGTGGTGAAGGCGATCAAGGTGAAGATCGGCGACACCCTCAAGGAAGGCGACGACATCCTCGAACTGGAAACCGAGGGCGGCGCTGCTACGACCAGCACGCCGGCCGCGGCGGCGCCCGCCTCTGCTCCGGCTCCGGCGAAGGAAGAAAAGCCAACGCCCGCTCCGACTACCAGTGGCGGCGTGGAGAGCATCCGCGTGCCCGATATCGGCAACGGCCAGGGCAACGTCATCGAACTGATGGTCAAGGTGGGTGACCGCATCGAGGCCGACCAGAGCCTGCTGACGCTGGAATCCGACAAGGCCAGCATGGAGATTCCGGCGCCGAAAGCGGGCGTGGTGAAGGCGATCAAGGTGAAGATCGGCGACACCCTCAAGGAAGGCGACGAGATACTCGACCTGGAAGTGGCGGGCGCAGCGGCGGCTCCCGCAGCCGCCGCAGAAAAACCAGCCGCTGCGCCAGCGGCGAAAGCCGAGCCGCCCAAGGCGCCGGACGTCGCCCCGGTGGGCGCGCCCAGCCGCGACGGCACCAAGGTGCATGCGGGCCCCGCCGTGCGCATGGTCGCCCGCGAGTTCGGTGTCGAGCTGGCGCAAGTCACCGGCAGCGGGCCCAAGGGCCGCATCCTCAAGGAAGACGTGCAGGCGTTCGTGAAAGAGCAGCTGCAACGCAGCAAGTCCGGTGCGGCTGCAGGAGCAACCGGTGGCGCAGGCATCCCGCCGATCCCGGAGATCGACTTCAGCAAGTTCGGCGAAACCGAGGAAGTGGCGATGACCCGCCTGATGCAGGTCGGCGCCAGCAACCTGCACCGCAGCTGGCTGAACGTGCCCCACGTGACGCAGTTCGAGTCCGCCGACATCACCGAGGCGGAGGCCTTCCGCATCGCGCAGAAGGCGGCGGCGGAAAAGGCCGGTACCAAGTTGACCATCCTGCCGATCCTGCTCAAGGCCTGCGCCCACCTGCTGCGCGAGCTGCCGGACTTCAACAGCTCGCTCGCCCCCAGTGGCAAGGCGTTGATCCGCAAGAAGTACGTGCACATCGGCTTTGCCGTGGACACGCCGGACGGCCTGCTGGTGCCGGTTATCCGCGACGTCGACCGGAAGGGGCTGCTGCAGCTTGCGCTGGAGGCCGCCGAGCTGGCGGAGAAAGCGCGGACGAAGAAGCTATCCGCCGACGCCATGCAGGGCGCCTGCTTCACCATCTCCAGCCTCGGGCACATCGGCGGTACCGGCTTCACCCCCATCGTCAACGCGCCGGAAGTGGCGATCCTCGGTGTGAGCAAGGCAGCCATCCAGCCGGTGTGGGACGGCAACGTCTTCCAGCCCCGGCTGATGCTGCCGCTGTCGCTGTCCTACGACCACCGGGTAATCAACGGGGCTGCGGCAGCGCGATTCACCCGGCGACTGGGGGAAGTGCTGGGGGATATTCGAAGCTTGTTGCTGTAAGCGCATCCGGTGGGTATCACACCGGCCCTCAGATCGACCCGGCACGCTCTTGTGCCGGGTCTCCCGCCCAGGATTGGCTGACCACTCCTTATTGTGTGCAGCCCGCCTACTGGGTGAAACAACCGATTGGCTATTCAGCCCGAGCCATCAGGGCGCATATTTCTGCCTCCCTGCAACAACCCCCATTCACCCGTAAAAACACCCGCATCGAATTATCTCCTCCACAAGTAACCTTTCAATAGAAATCAAAGAAACTTCCCACGCTTCAAATTCTCAGCCCCACCAATAGTTCCATAAGCACACATCATCAGAAAATACCCACGGAACTTACCCAATCTCTCCAGTTGCCACTCCACTGTGTGATTTCGAAACTCCCATCAACCTCCCACATTCGAGCACCCGCTCTATTCCGCAACTCTCGAAAGACGCGGGTACTTTTGAAGGGGCAATTGATCAGTCGAAAAAGTCGCCACGACTTTTTCGACAGGGGTATTTCTAAAAACAGCGGAGATAAAAATGAAGAAGGCATTTGCGAGAAATAGAATTTCCCTGGCCATATCCCTGGCAGCCTTATTGCCCGGCTCATCTGTTCTCGCCCTGGAAACCAGGGACATTCAAACACCCCAAGGCGCGCCCATATTCAAGATCAACTTCTACGATGTGGGAGATGGCGTGTTCATGTTCGACCCGGAGAAAAAGGACAACCGCTCCTCGATCTGGAACCTGAATTCGGACCAGAAGGCGAAGATCGAAGCGGGAGTGAAATACTGGGCAACGGTAATCAAGCCGAACGCCGGGCAACTCCCCGCCACCATCAACGTTGGCACCTTCAATGAAGATAACGCAGCGGGCACCAGTTATCCCAACAGCGAGGATCAATCCCCCAGCATCACCCAGTTACAGGCCGCGCTGACCGGTAAAAGCCGCAGTCCCGATCAGTACGGGGCCGACGGCTTCTTCCTGATAGGCAAGTTGAAGTTCGATACCCAGTCTTACCAGCCATCTCAATTGCCGCGCACCGGGGCTTTCGATCTGGCTGCCACCGCGTCTCACGAACTGGCTCACGCTCTAGGCGTAATGACCTCAGTCAGCGACAAGGACGGTGAAAACTCCGACACCCCCTACTTCGACAAGCAGCTCAGCCTCTGGGAAAGCCACCTGCGCGATGACAATGGCAACCCGGCCCGCCCGAACCAGGTCGTGCTCTGCACGGGCTGCGACAACGACTACGATCCGGACGGCTTCGATCTCCGCAAGGACCAGGGCTACTTCACCGGGAAGAACGTCTCCGACGTCCTGGCCGGTGCCATGCCGGGCCTTCCGGTCCGCGCACGCTCCGCCGATGGCAGCGTCGATGACGACTACATGAGCCACATCGAGCTGAAGAACAGCCTGATGAGCCACCAGAATTACCGCAACTACACCACCTTCATGGAGGCGGAACTGGCGGCGTTGCAGGACCTGGGCTACCAGATCGACCGTCGCGACCTGTTCGGTTATTCGGTCTACGGCGATAACCAGACGATCTACAACCAGAATGGTTACTTCCAGCGCGACCCTTCCGGCACCCGCTATCTGGTGGGCAGTTACAGCCAGACCTTGCTCGGCCTGGGCCTGCACGTTTACGGCAGCTACAACCAGATCTTCCAGCAGGCCGATCTTCTGACCCGCGGCGCCGGTGCAGCGGGTGTTCGCGTCGACGGCGAAGGCAACACGCTGGTGGTCGAGCCGGGCACGCGCATCCATGCTGACGGCCAGAACGGGGTGGGCGTCCTGTTCGCCTATGGCAAGAATCATGAGTTCGTCCAGCGCGGCGATATCGAGGCCCTGGGGGAAGGCGGTGTCGCCGCCAAGTTCAGCTTCGGCCAGAACCTGGTGGGCAGCCTCGGGAAAGGTTCGGAATATCGCGGCTCCTACTTCCAGTTCAAGGACAGCAGGGTGCTCCCCAATCCGTTGCCCGAGCTCATGGGCGCGCTGGTCAACAACGTCGACATCAGCGGCCGCCTGGCGGGCAGGAGCGCCGCGATCCTCATCGAGGACTCGGCGCTGGTCAACCGGATCAACATTCTCGCCGGCGCCCAGCTGGAGGGCGGCATTTACTCGAATTACAACACCTGGAACAACGTCGAGTGGCGCTACACAGAACTGAACTTCGGTCTGCTGAACGACGGCCAGGGCCATGCCCTGGACCAGGCCGACCCGAACTTCCGCATGACCTACAACGGTGACATCCAGGGCAGCAACAACCTGGTGCTGAACCTGCGCGGCGGCCAGACCTCCCTCGGCGGCGAGCAGGAGCTCTACGCCGTCAACGTGAGCGAAGGCGCAACCCTCTCCGGCAACAGCACCTACACGATCAATGACAACGGTGCCTTCACCAACCGTGGCACCGTGGCGCCGGGCAACTCCTTCGGCACCCTGACGGTGGACGGCGATTACCAGCAGACCGACACCGGTCAATTGCTGGCGGAGGTCAACGACAAGGGCCAGCACGACACCCTGAAGGTCAACGGCAACGCCAGCCTCGCTGGTCGCCTGAGCGTCGCGCCGCAGCGCGGCTGGTACTCGCCGCAATGGTCGATGAGCTCCCGCCAGTTGCTGACCGCCACCTCCACCAGCGGCGCCTTCGACCAGGTGGAAAGCCTGTCCCCATCGCCCACCCTGTCCCTGCTGGCGACCCCGCAGAGCAACGGCGCCTACCTGCTGCGCTTCGAGCGCGCCAGCGACGCCTACAGCCAGTACGCCACCAGCCAGAACGGCCGCGCCGTCGGCGAGGCCCTGAGCCGGGACGTCCCCGCCAACGCCGACAGCGACACCCGGAAGCTCTACACCACCCTGGACTTCTCCAACCCCGACGGCAGCACCATCGCCAGGGCGCTGGAGCAGCTCTCCCCGTCCGCCTACAGCGCCATGATGGCCAGTTCTCTGCAGCGCGAGCAGCAAGTGGCCGACGCCATCAGCGCCCGCGAACCGGGCAGGCTGCGTGACGATGAGTGGCAGACCTTCATCCAGCCCTTCGGCGGCAATTCCCGGCAGAACAGCGATCACGATACCGTGGGCTACACCACCGACAGCTACGGCGTGATCTTCGGTGCGGAAACCGCCGCCTCCAGCGACGGCGCGCTGATCGTCGGCCTGCACGGTGCTGCCAACAAGCAGAACGTCAGCCTGAAAGACCCGCAGCGTGGCAGTGGCGACACCTCGGCGCTGGAGCTGGGTGTTCACGCCCGTTACGCCGCAGACCCGATGGCAGGCAGCTACCTGCTCGGCAGCGCCCGCGTCGGCTACGAGAGCGGTGAACTCAAGCGCAAGATCGACTTCGACGACTACTCCGCGCGCAACAAGGCCGACTGGACCGGCACCAGCGCGTCGCTGGTCGGCGGGGGCGGCTATCGCTTCCAGCTGAACGAGAACGTCAGCCTGGGTCCGATCGCCACCCTGACCTACACCAGCCTGTGGCGCGACGGCACCCACGAGAAAGGCGCCGATGGCTCGGCCCTGAAGTTGGAATCGCAGCAGTTCGATTCGCTGCGCTCCAGCATCGGCCTGAACAGCGCGATGAACTTCCCGCTCGAAGGCGGCCGCGCCATCAAGGCCGAGGGCCAGGTCACCTGGAACCACGAACTGCTGAACACCGACCTGATCCAGGACGCGACCTTCGCCACCTACCAGGGCTCCTCGTTCCGCAGCAAGAACACCGTCATGGACCGCGACTCCATGGGCGTGCGCGGCAACGTCCGCTACTCGCTCAGCGAGAACGTCGACATCGGCGCCGGGGTTGCCAGTGATCTGTTCCGCACCGGCTACAACTCGGTGTCGGGCAACCTGTCGCTGGACTGGCGTTTCTGACCCACCCTCCCCGCGCCCTGCGCGGGGAACCATCTTCCTCGGTGCTTGCCGCCCTTCGGGGCGGCTTTTTTCACAGGCGGTCCAGCGGAATTCGCAGGTACCGCACGCCGTTGGCTTCCGCCTCCGGCAGCTCGCCCGCACGCATGTTCACCTGGATCGACGGCCAGATCAGCGCCGGCGCATGCAGCCCTGCATCGCGCTGCTGGCGCATGCTGACGAAGGCGTCTTCGCTCACCCCCTCATGCACGTGCACGTTTTCCTGGCGTTGCCGCACCACGCTGGTTTCGAACTCATGATGATCGCGATTGGCAGTCAGGTAGTCGTGGCACAGGAACAGCCGCGTCTGGTCCGGCAAGGCGAACAGTCGCTGGATCGAGCGGTACAACTGCCGTGCATCGCCGCCGGGAAAGTCGCACCGGGCTGTGCCGTAGTCGGGCATGAACAGGGTGTCACCCACGAACGCCGCATCACCGACCAGGTAGGTCATGCAGGCCGGCGTATGGCCGGGCGTGTGCAGTGCCTGGGCCTGCAGTTCGCCGATGCTGAAGCGCTCGCCATCTTCGAACAGATGGTCGAACTGGCTGCCGTCGCAGGGGAAATCTTCATCCAGGTTGAACAGGCCGGCGAAGGTGCGCTGAACCTGGGCGATGCTCGATCCGATGGCTAGCCGGCCGCCCAGTTCGCCCTTGAGCCAGGCGGCGGCGGACAGGTGATCAGCATGCAGATGGGTTTCCAGCAGCCACTCCACCGTCAGCGCCTGCTCGCGAACGTACTCGAGTATCTGGCGGGCGCCGGCGTTGCCAACGCGGCCGGCGGCGGCATCGTAGTCCAGCACCGGGTCGATGATGGCGCAGCGCCCAGTGCTGTGATCCGCCACCACATAGCTGTAGGTGGATGTGGCGGGATCGAAGAAGTGCTGGATGGTAGCGCTCATGTGGGTCTCCTCCTGGTCTCGATTTTCCATTCGTAGCCCGCCATCCCCACCAGCATGGCGATGCAGAACAGCGCTCCCTGCCAGTAGCCGGCAGCGAAGGTCACCAGAGCCGGCCCCGGACAAATGCCGGCAATGCCCCAGCCAACGCCGAACAGCAGGCTGCCGCCGATCAGTCGGCCATCCAGTTCACGGCGCTGCGGCAGTTGCATCAGGCCGCCCAGCAGCGAACGATGCTGCCGCCGCGCCCAAGTGAAAAACGGTAGACCAACCGCGATGGCGGCGAACATCACCAGCGCCAGCGACGGGTCCCACGCCCCGGCGAGATCGAGGAACCCCAGCACCTTGGCCGGGTTGGCCATGCCGGCCAGCAGCAGGCCGAAACCGAACAGCAGGCCGGCCAGCAAAGCGACGATGCGGCTCATGCTCCACTCCCCAGCATATGACGCACGACAAACACGGTGGCAAAGCCGGTGCCCATGAAGCACAGCGTCGCCACCAGCGAGCGACCGGAGAGCCGCGACAAACCGCAGACGCCATGCCCACTGGTGCAGCCGGAGCCAAACCGGCTGCCGACACCGACCAGCAGGCCCGCCACCACCAGCGTCATCCAGCCGGCCTCGAAGCGAATCTCCGGCAGCGGGCGCAGCGCCAGCCACAACAGCGGCGCAGCCAGTATTCCGAGCAGGAAGAACAGCCCTTCGCCCTTCCAGCCGGCGCTCTTGAACAACCCGCCGAGCAGGCCGCTGATGCCGGCGACACGGCCATCGAGCGCGGCATACAGCCCGGCCGAAAGACCGATCAGTGCGCCACCGGCCAGGGCGCTCCACGGCGTGAAATGAGCCCAGTCGATCATCTCGCCTGCTCCGCGCAGAACAGCCGGTACAAGGTCTCGATCACCGCCAGTGCCTGCTGGCTGGCAATGCGGTAGTAGACCTGCTTGCCATCGCGGCGGGTCTCCACCAGCTCCTCGCGGCGCAGCACGGCCAGTTGCTGCGACAGGGTAGGCTGGGTGATGCCGGTACAGGCTTCCAGCTCGCCGACGTTCAGCTCGCCCTGGGCCAACTGGCAGAGCAGCATCAGGCGGTCGGTGTTGGCCAGCGCCTTGAGCAGCTGGCAGGCGGATTCAGCGGATTGGTGCAGGCGCAGGGCGTCGGCGGGTTCGAGCGTGGTGGCGGTCATGGGGACGATCTACCAATATACAATCTATATTTTTATAGATTGTTTTCCGCGCCCTGACCAGCCCCTCCCCCTTCATCAGATCAGCGGTTTCTCGTACCGCCAGGCATCGGCGCCGTCTTCGTAGAAATTGGCGATCCGGCCGAAGCGGCGATAGCCACGCCGCTCATAGAGGCCAATGGCGACGCAGTTATCGACGCGCACCTCGAGCCGCAACGCCCTGCAACCGTGCCGCGCGGCACTACGCTCCGCCTGTTCCAGCAATCCGCTGCCCAGTCCCCTGCCGCGAGCCTGCTGCGAGGTCGCCAGCGAATACAGGCGCGCCACCTTCGTGCCCCGGCGAAACAGCAGCAAGGCGTAACCGAGCAACTCGTTGCCCTCCTGCGCCACGATCAGCTCGGCACTCGGTGCGGCGATCATCTGGCGAAAGCTGCGCGCACTCAGACGGTCCTGGTGAAAAGTGCCCTCCTCCAGCGCCACAAGACCCGCTAAATCGGCACGGGTGGCAAGGCGATATAACAGCGGCATGGGTTCTCCGTAAAACTTTCGTCATGAACCGGGACATTTCGGGAAGTTGTTGCTTAATAGACACACGGCAACTTCCAGACAGGTCCGTGAACAATGTCTTCGCTACACACTAACTTCCATGAAAAGTTGAATGCAAGCTCCCTCCAGACTGTCACCGAAGCCTCTGCGGAGCCGCCTTCAGCCCGCTCCAGCCAAGTCCTGATCATCGTCGAGCGCAAGGAAGATTGGGCTTCGTATATTCCCAGCGAAGACATGCTGAGCGCACAGGAATACCTGGAAGACTCCCGCCAGTTCGAAGCGGGGAAACGCTTCCAGGTGATAAATCTGTGTCGCAACTATAAATACCTGGGCCACGGTTATTATTGTTCCCTGCTCGCCGAGGCGCGCGGGCACAAGGTGATCCCATCGGTACGCACGATCAGCGAACTGGCGAAGAAATCCCTCTACGGGCTGGCCCTGGACGGCCTGGAAAAAACCCTGGAGAAAGCCCTCGACCAGCATCCCTGCGCCAGCACCGACGGCTTCACCCTGCGCCTGTACTTCGGCCGCACCGACCTGGAGCCGCTGCAGCCCATCGCCCGCCAGCTGTTCGAGGCCTTCCCCTGCCCGATCCTGCTGGTGGACTTCCGCCGCACCGATGCCTGGCATATCGCCGGCGTTCGCCCCGGCGCCCTGCACAAGCTGCGGGAGAATCAGGAAGACCAGTTCGCCGACGCCCTCGACCGCTTCAGCCGCCGCGTCTGGCGCCAGCCCAACTCGCGGCGCCTGGCGCGCTATGACCTGGCCATCCTGCACAACCCGGCGGAAAACCTGCCGCCGTCCAATGCCGCTGCGCTGCAGAACTTCGTCCGCGTCGGCCGGCAGCTGGGCATCGACGTCGAACTGATCGAGAAGAAGGACTACGCGCGCCTGGCCGAGTACGACGCGCTGCTGATCCGCGAGACGACTCGCGTCGACGACCATACCTACCGCTTCGCCAAGAAGGCTGAACGCGAGGGACTGATCGTGATGGACGACCCGGCTTCGATCCTGCGCTGCACCAACAAGGTCTACCTGACCGACCTGCTGCGCGGCCAGGGCCTGGGCATGCCGGACACGGAAATCCTCTACAAGGACAACCCCCAGGAACTGGAGCGCGTCGGTGCACGGCTGGGCTTCCCGCTGGTGCTGAAGATTCCCGACGGCTGCTTCTCCCGTGGCGTCTACAAGGTCGAGGACGCCCAGCAACTGCGCAGCGTCAGCGCCGAACTCTTCGAGCACTCGGTGCTGCTGCTCGCCCAGGAGTACCTCTACACCGAGTACGACTGGCGCATCGGCATTCTCAATCGCAAGCCGGTGTTCGCCTGCCAGTACTTCATGTCCCGCGGGCACTGGCAGATCGTCGAGCACAAGGCCAGCGGCGAGGTGATCGGCGAATGCCACACCCTGCCGGTGGAAAGCGCACCGCCGGCCGTGGTGGAACTGGCGCTGAAGACCGCCAGCCTGATCGGCGACGGCCTGTACGGCGTGGACCTCAAGGAGGCGAACGGCGAGGTGGTGGTGATCGAGGTGAACGACAACCCCAACCTCGACGCCGGCATCGAAGACGCCTGTCTCAAGGACGACCTCTACCGCCAGGTGCTGGAGGAATTCATCCGCCGCCTGGAACTCAAGCGGCGCGGCCAGGCGCTGTGATCCCCCTCAAGGAGAACCCCATGGAAGCCACGCACATCGGCCTGACCATCCTGATCGCCATCGTCGTGTTCGGCACCGCGATCAACTATTTCGATCGCCGCATGAAGCCGCGCGAGGTGCGCGAGCAGGCCAGGCGCAAGGCTCAGCCGAAGCGCACGCAGTAGATCGGCGGCAGGTTCATCGACAGGCATTGCCAGTGATCGCCGCCGTTCTCCGACAGCCACAGTCCGCCGGTGGTGGACCCCATCGCCAGGCACACGCCATCGTCGTCCACCGCCAGGCCGTGACGGTACACCAGGTCGAAGGCCGCGCCCTGCGGCAGGCCGCTGTCGAGCACTTCGAAGCTGGCGCCGCCATCACGGGTACGGGTCACGACGAAACGGGCATCCACCGGAATCCGGCAGACGTCCTTCACCGCGGGGACGAACCAGGCGGTGTCCGGCCGGGTCGGGTGGACGGCGACGGCAAAGCCGAAGCTCGACGGCTTGACCTGCACGTCGCTCCAGCGCGCGCCGCCATCGGTGGAGGTGAAGATGCCGTTGTGGTGCTGCACCCACAGGCGCTGCGGCTGCGCGGGACAGTGCACCAGGCGGTGCGGGTCCTGGATGGCGCCCTCCTCGCGCAGCTCCGGCGGCATGTAGTCGGCGTACATGCCGCTGGTGGTGAGGCGCCAATTGGCACCGCCATCGTCGCTCTGCCAGACGCCACCGCAGGACACGGCAATGGTCAGGTGCTGGCTGTCGCGCGGGTCGACGCTGACCGAGTGGATGCCCGGCCAGTCGTAGCCGCCGCCCATCCAGTGCGAGCGTTCGGGGCGGTCCCAGAGCGAGCGATTGAGCTCCCAGCTATCACCACCGTCGCTGCTGCGGAACAGGCCGCCGGGTATGGTCCCGGCCCAGAGCACGCCGGGCTCGGCGGCGCCGCCAATCTCCAGGCACCAGATCTGCTGCAGGACCCAGGGTGCGGGCGGGGCTTCCCCCTCCTGGGGCGCGGGCAGCGGATCGGGTTGCGGCGGATAGGTCGGCACGGCGATCTCCTGCCAGTCCTCGCCCGCCCGCTGACGCCAGAGCTTGCAGCCGAAGTGGCCGAGGTTGAGGGCGGCGTAGAGGGTTTCATCGCGCGGGTCGGCGAGCACCGTGCTCAGCGGCTCGCCAATGAAATCCCGACGGGTTTCCTGCCAGCCGTCCGCGCCACGCTGGAAGGTGAACAGCCCCTTGCGGGTCGCCACCAGCAATCGATCATCCATCTTGCCCTCCTGATATGCCGCCTTGCCCTCAACCGCCGCTCAGGGCCTGGACCACGTAGACCTCGCTGTCCGCTGCCAGCGCATCGCTGAGGCGGGCGCGGTCACGCAGGCGCAGGCCGTCGATGAAGATCGTCAGGTGCCGGCGCAACCCGCCCTGGTCGTCGAGCAGGTAGCCGCGCAATTTCGGTGCTTCGACAAATACCGCTTCCAGCGCACCAGCGAGGTTCACCGCCGGCAACTCGCGCTCTTCGATGGGAACGTGACGCTGGATCGATGGGGCGAAAACGATGCGGCACATGGACGAGCCCGTGGCGGACGCTGATTGCCCCAGTCTAGGGCAGACGCGGCGGGCGCTCCGGGCGCTTCGACGAGGTGCGCGAAGAGCCACGCAAAGGCTCTGGAACGGCCTTCGTGGTGATCAGGAGAGAGCATTCAGTTTCGATTTGGCAAAACCAAACGTCGTGAAAATCACATTTAACAAACCCATACGCCGTGCGAGTCTGCGGAAATCGTCAGCCAAATCCTTCGACATGCACCTGCTCGTTTCGCCCGCACCGCTGGAACCCGTCGCCGCCCGCAAGGCCGGCAGCGTCGTCCGCCTGCCGCGCAAACATGCCCGCTGGCTCGAGCTGCAACCGCTGACCCTGCCTCTGGAACTGGCCTTCTGGGCGCTCTGGCATTGCCGCCACGCGCGCCCGCCCGACCACACCTCTCGCTGACCGGGCACCCCGCCCGACTTCGCCCGACGGAGCTACATTCATCGAAGAGCAGGGCTCATCAAGGCCATCGCTTTTCATCGAACAAGACGTAGCCCGTTGCATCGCTTGCCTGCCTTCAATCCCGTGCCGCTCGGCGCGGCCCTGGCCTGCAGGTCGTCAGCGCATCCGCGTGGATGCTAACGAGAGCCCCATGAATTTCGCCTCCGTGCAAGAAGCCCAGTATTTCCTGGCCCAGAATCCCGATATCGAGATGGTCGAGCTGTTCATCCTCGACGCCAACGGCGTGCCGCGCGGCAAGCTGCTGCACCGCGAGGAGCTGCTCGCCGTGTACCAGTCCGGCCGTCCGCTGCCCAGCACCATCCTCGGCCTCACCGTGCACGGCGAGGATGTGGAGGATTCCGGGCTGGTCTGGGACGTCGGCGATATCGACTGCCGCGCCTACCCGCTGGCCGGCAGCCTGGTGCGCCTGCCCTGGCGGCAGATTCCCACGGCGGCGGTACAGGTCAGCATGCACCCCGAACAAGGCAAGCCGGCGGACATTGCCGACCCGCGCCATGTACTGATCCACGTGATCGACGGCCTCAAGGCCGCCGGCTACCACCCGGTGATGGCCTGCGAGCTGGAGTTCTACCTGCTGGACGCCAAGCGCGACGCCCATGGCCGCCCGCAACCAGCGCTGGACGCCGACGGTGGCCGCCCGCGTGCCACTCAGGTCTACGGCCTGCGCGAGCTGGAGCAGATCGAACCCTTCCTCGCCGACCTTTATGCCGCGTGCAAGGCCCAGGGCATTCCGGCGCGCACGGCCATCTCCGAGTACGCACCGGGCCAGGTGGAAATCACCCTGGAGCACGGCGATGCGCTGGTCGCCATGGACCAGGCCGTGCGCTACAAGCGCCTGGTGAAGGGCGTGGCGCACAAGCACGGCATGCAGGCGTGTTTCATGGCCAAGCCGTTCGACGACCTGGCCGGCACCGGCATGCACATGCACGTGTCGCTGGCCGACGCCGAGGGCAACAACCTGTTCGCCAGTGAAGATCCGGCGGGCACTCCGCTGCTGCGCCAGTCCGTGGGCGGCATGCTGAAAAGCCTGCTCGACTCGCTGCTGCTGTTCTGCCCCAACGCCAATTCCTACCGCCGCTTCCAGGCCAACAGCTACGCACCGCTGGCGCCGACCTGGGGCTGTGACAACCGCACCGTGAGCCTGCGCGTACCCGGCGGCCCGGCCAATACCCGCCATGTGGAGCACCGCATCTGCGGCGCCGACGCCAACCCCTACCTGGCCGCCGCGGCCATCCTCGCCGGCATCCATCGCGGCATCCGCGAGGAGATCGACCCGGGCGCACCGGTGGAAGGCAACGGCTACGCCCAGGCCAAGGAACTGCTGCCCACCGACTGGCTGACCTCGCTGCGCGCGCTGGAGCGCTCCAGCTGGGCGCGCGATGCGCTGGGCCACGAATTCCTCGGCGTCTACCTGAAGGTCAAGCAGGCCGAGTACCGCCAGTTCATGGGCGAGGTCGGCGAGCAGGACTGGCGCTGGTATCTGACGCAGGCGTGAGGGCGCTCCCGCGCACCTCAGCCAAACCCTTGCCGTCATCGGGCAGGGGCAACCGAACAACAACAGGAACACCGAAATGAACGCTGCACTGAACCTCGCCACTCCCGCCCCCGAGCGCGCCAAGTCCTACTACTCCGCGAGCCTCAACGAAGAGACCAGCTACCCCACGCTGCAGGGCGAGGTGAACGTCGACATCGCCATCATCGGCGGCGGCTTCACCGGCGTCGCCACCGCCGTGGAGCTGGCCGAGCGCGGCTACAAGGTCGCCATCGTCGAGACCAACAAGGTCGGCTGGGGCGCCAGCGGGCGCAACGGCGGGCAGGTCACCGGCAGCCTCTCGGGCGACTCCGCCATGGAGAAGCAGATGCGCCAATGGCTGGGCGACGACGTCGACGACTTCATCTGGCACCTGCGCTGGCGCGGCCACGAGATCATCAAGAGCCGCGTGGAGAAGTACGGCATCCAGTGCGACCTGAAGTTCGGCCACCTGCACGCGGCGATGAAGCAGTCGCACATGGACGAACTGAAGGCCACCTTCGACGACGCCAAGCGTCGCGGCATGGGCGACGAGATCAGCCTGCTGGACGGTGCCGGCGTGCGCGCGCATCTGGAAAGCGACCTGTACTGCGGTGCCATCAAGAACACCCGCAACATGCACCTGCACCCGCTCAACCTGTGCATCGGCGAAGCCAAGGCCGCCGCCAGCCTGGGCACACTGATCTTCGAGCACTCCGAAGTGCTGGATATCATCCACGGCCCGCGTCCGGCAGTGGTCACCTCCGGCGGGCGGATCAACGCAGCCCAGGTGATGCTGGCCGGCGACGTCTACCACAAGCTGGAGCGCAAGCAGCTCAAGGGCATGATCTTCCCGGCCATGGGCGGCATCGTCACCACCAAGCCGCTGGGCGAGCTGGCCAAGCGCATCAACCCGCAGGACCTGGCGGTCTACGACTGCCGCTTCGTGCTCGACTACTACCGCATGACCGGCGACGGCCGCCTGCTGTTCGGCGGCGGAGCCAACTACTCCGGCCGCGACTCGCGCGACATCGCCGGCGAGCTGCGCCCGTGCATCGAGCGCACCTTCCCGGCACTCAAGGGCGTGGACATCGAGTTCCAGTGGAGCTGCGCCATGGGCATCGTGATGAACCGCATCCCGCAGCTGGGCAAGCTGTCGGAGAACGTCTGGTACTGCCAGGGCTACTCCGGCCATGGCGTGGCGACCACCCACATCATGGGCGAGATCATGGCCACGGCGATGACCGGCGACCTGGAGAAATTCGACACCTTCGCCCAGTGCAAGCACATCCGCGTGCCCATGGGCGACGTGTTCGGCAACCCGATGCTGGCCGCGGGCATGTGGTACTACCAGATGATGGAGAAGCTGCGCTGACACCAGGCCTCAAGGTCAACCTGTAGGAGCGAGCTTGCTCGCGAACCGCATTCCAGTGTCTTCGCCGGCAAACGCCTAAGCAGGATGGGTGGAGCTTGCGATACCCATGCTGCCGGTGCCCGGTCATCGATGGGTATCGCAAGCTCCACGCCATCCTACGTTCGTGCTTCGCCGTGCAGCAGGTGCGGGGGCCAATCTGGTCGCGGGCATGGCCCGCTCCTACAAGTGAGCATCCGTCGCAGCAGGGCGCCCGCTGCAGGCGCCAAGCGAAACGCCCTGAAACACCCACCCTCTCCGCCCGTACCCGCAGCCACTCGACACCACCGCCCCGCTCAGGGATAAAGGCTCCACTTCGAAATTGGAGTGAGCCATGCGTTTCCCCTCGATGACCGCCCTGCGCGTGCTGGACGCCGTTGCCCGCCTGGGCAGCCTGTCCGGTGCGGCCAGCGAACTGAGCCTGACCCGCAGCGCCGTCAGCCACCAGCTGCACAGCCTGGAAGACTGCCTGGGCATCCCGCTCACCGAGCGGGTTGGCCGCGGCATCGCGCTGACCTACCACGGCGAATGCTTCGCCCGCGAGACCCAGCGCGCCCTGGCGATCCTTAACGAGGCGCGGCGCTTCGCCAATGCCGAGGAAGTCTCCGGCCGCCTGTGCGTGAGCTGCACGCCCGGATTCGCCACCTACTGGCTGTGCCACCAGATCGGCAAGTTCCAGCGCGCACACCCGCAGGTGGAGCTCAACCTGGTCTCGCCGCGGGTACCCGACGACGTCAGCGACCGCGACGTCGACCTGTTCATCGCCTACGGCGTGGGCGACTGGACCGACCTGCACGTCGACCTGATCGCCACCCTGGACACCTTTCCCGTGTGCAGCCCGTCGCTGATCAACTCCGTCGGCGGCCTCGACTCGCCGGAAGACCTCGCCAGCCTGCCCTTCCTGCACATGGTCGATCACTCCGACTGGCTGCTGTGGACCGCCGCCGCCGGGGTGAAGAACCTCAACGTGCGCAACGGCATCGTCTTCTCCGATGCGCACCTGGTGCAGTCGGCGGCCATCGCCGGGCAAGGCGTGGCCATGGGCGATGCGCTGGTCAGCGGCGACGCCATGGCCAAGGGGCAGCTGGTGCGGTTGTTCAACGTCGCCATCGAACCGCCCAACCGCTACTACTTCGTCACCGATCCTGCCAAGTCCGAACGCCCCGACGTGCGGGCCTTCAAGGCCTGGATGAAGGCCGAGCTGCGGATGTCCGAGCAGTTCCGCCACAGCGGCCGGAGCGCCGTGATAGGTGAATGATTTCGAACAATGAGGGCAAAAAAACGCGATTGATGCGGAGAGAGATTTAACAATACTGCATTAAAAAAAGGCCGCTTATTTTTACCCCGATCCTCACCCGGCGGCCGCTCGAACAAGAACAAGAAATCGAGGTAAGTGCAGTGGAGCGACAGCCCCAACTACGTGCCATCGGCATCGGCAAGAGCTACGGCAGTTTCAACGCGCTGGACAACGTGTCCATCGACATCCAGCAGGGCGAGTTCCTCACCCTCCTCGGGCCTTCGGGCTCCGGCAAGACCACCTTCCTGATGATCCTCGCCGGCTTCCAGGACCCGTCTCGCGGCAAGCTCGAAGAGGGCGGCGCCGACATCACCCGGCGCCCCGCCGAAAAGCGCAACTTCGGCATGGTGTTCCAGGGCTACGCCCTGTTCCCGCACATGAGCATCGAGGACAACGTCGCCTTCCCGCTGAAGATCCGTGGCGTGAAGGCCGAGGAGCGCAACCGCCGCGTACGCCACATGCTCGACGTGGTCGGCCTCGGCGAGCACCTGGGCAAGCGCCCCGGCGAGCTCTCCGGCGGCCAGCAGCAACGCGTGGCCATCGCCCGGGCGCTGGTGTTCGAGCCAGACATGCTGCTGCTCGACGAACCCCTTTCGGCACTGGACAAGAACCTGCGCGAGCAGCTGCAGGCCGAACTGCAGCGCATCCACCGCCAGGTCGGCACCACCTTCGTCTTCGTCACCCACGACCAGAACGAAGCCCTCGCCCTGTCCACCCGCATCGCCATCTTCAACCGCGGCCAACTGGCCCAGGTCGACGACCCGCAGACCATCTACAACCAGCCCAGCAACCGCTTCGTCGCCGAGTTCCTCGGCAAGATGAACCTGTTCCCGCTGAGCCAGGTGGGGCGCGCCGGCGAGCTGGCCTGCGGACGCTTCGGCGAGGCCGAGCTGCGCGCCGGCTACTCGCCGGCCGTGCAGGCCGAAGCACCGCTGCTGGCCGTGCGTCCGGAACACATGCAGCTGCATAGCGTGCCGCCGCAGGTGAACGGCCACAACGTGGTGCAGGCGGTGCTCACCGCCAAGACCTACCAGGGCGCCAGCACCGAGCTGTGCCTGGGTGCCGGCAGCGAGGGCAAGCAACCGATGAGCCTGGCCGTGCATGCCGACCACCAGGCCTCGCGCCTGGAACAGGGCGCCAAGGTCTGGCTGAGCTGGCCCATCGAGAAAAGCCTGCTGATCGCCTGAGTCGCCGAACGCGTTCGTCCCCTATTCGCCATCCCACCTGATCGGGAGCTGCACCCATGTTCAATCCTCACCAGCAAGATTGCATCGAAGTCCTCATCGAAAAGACCCGCCGCGGGCAGATCGACCGCCGCACCTTCCTCAAGGGCATGGGCCTGATGGCGGCCCTGCCGCTGGCCTTGCGCAGCGGCGTGAGCTTCGCCGCCGGCGACAAGCCGCTGGTGGTGGTGAACTGGGGCGGCGACGCCATCAAGGCGTTCGGCAAGGCTTGGACCGAGGGCTTCTCCAAGGCCACCGGGATTCCGGTGAAGATCGACGGCAGCGGCCCCACCGAAGGCGCCATCCGCACCCAGCTGTCCAGCGGCCGGGTGAGCTGGGACGTGGTCGACGCGGAAAGCTCGATCCTGCAGAACCTGGGCAAGGAAGGGCTGGTGCAGGCCATCGACTACAACGTCGTCTCGAAGGACAAGGTGCTGCCCGGCTTCGCCTACGAATACGGCATCGCCGACTACATGCTCAGCTACGTGATCGCCTACGACAGCGAGCGCTTCGGCGACAAGGTGCCCAAGACCTGGGCCGACTTCTGGGACGTGAAGACCTTCCCCGGCAAGCGCACCCTCTACAAGTGGATGAACGGCATGCTCGAGGCCGCGCTGCTGGCCGACGGCGTGGCGCCGGACAAGCTCTACCCGCTGGACGTGGCTCGCGCCATGAAGAAGATCGAGGAGCTCAAGCCCCACGTGCTGGCCTTCTGGGGCTCGGGCGCGGAGACCCAGCAGCTGCTGATCGAGGGCGAAGTGTCCATGGGCGCCATCTGGAACACCCGCGCCCAGGTGATCACCGAGGACAGCGAAGGCCGCATCAAGTGGACCTTCGACAACGCCCTGCTGGGCTGCAGCAACTGGGGCGTGCTCAAGGGCAATCCGGCCGGCACCGAGGCGGCCATGAAGTTCATCGCCTACGCCCAGGACCCGCAGTCCCAGGTCGAGCTGTTCAAGATGTTCGGCAACGGCCCGGCCAACCCCGCCGCCGCCGCGCTGATCCCGGACGACCGCAAGCACCTGAACTGCACCGATCCGTCCAACCTGCCCAAGCAGGTGATGCTCAGCCACGAGTGGTACACCGACCACTACGCGGCGACCCTGGAGCAGTACCTGACCCACATTTCCAAGTGACGCGGAGCGCAGGACATGGCCGATAACGCCCCCTCGCGGCTCAAGCTGGGCGCCCTGCTGCTGCCGCTGCCGGTGGTTCTGATCGTGTTCTACGTACTGCCCTTCCTCGGCGTGCTCGGCTGGAGCGTGACCCTGCCGGAGCCGGGGATCGAGCAGTACCAGCGGATCATGACGGACCCGGCGATCCACGACGTGCTCTGGCGGACCTTCCGCCTGTGCACCACGGTCAGCGTGATCTCCCTGCTGATCGCCTACCTGATGGCCTACTGCTGGGTCTACAGCCCGCCGTTCTGGCAGCGCGTGGTGGAAATCTGCGTGTTCATCCCGTTCTGGCTGTCGGTGCTGGTGCGCGCCTTCGGCTGGCTGATCGCCCTGCGCAGCAACGGCCTGCTCAACGACTGGTTGCAGTACCTGGGCATCACCAGCGAGCCGTTGCAGCTCACCCGCAACGAGATGGGCGTGGTGATCGGCATGGTGCACTTCATGGTGCCCTTCGCGCTGTTCCCGCTGGTGTCGACCATGCGCCGCCTGGACCCGCGCGTGCTGCTGGCCGCGCGCGGCCTGGGCGCCGGGCAGATGCGCACCTTCTGGAGCATCTTCGTGCCGCAGACCATTCCCGGCATCCTCGGCGCCTTCATCATCGTCTTCGTGTTCTGCCTGGGCTTCTTCATCACCCCGGCGATCCTCGGCGGCGGACAGACCGTGATGGTGGCCGAGTACGTCTACCTGCAGATGTTCCAGACCAGCAACTGGGGCCTGGGTGCCGCGCTATCGGTGGTGCTGCTGGCGCTGGTCAGCGGGATGATCTGGGCGCTGCTGCGCATGACCCGCGTCGACAAGCTGGTCGGCTGAGGACTCAACGATGAACGCACACGAAACCAAAGCCCCGAGCCGCCTGCTGGCGACCATGGCGATGATCTTCATGGTCTTCCCGCTGCTGGCGGTGATCCCGGTGTCCTTCACCAGCAAGCGCTTCCTGTCGATGCCCAACGGCAACTGGTCGCTGCGCCATTACCAGGCGTTGCTGGACAGCCCGGAATGGCTCTCGGCGATCGGCCAGAGCCTGATGGTCGCCACCGCCACCTGCATCATCGCGACCGCGCTGGCGGTGAGCTTCAGCCTCGGCATCTGGTACCTGCGCTCGCGCCTGGCGACCCTGCTGATCGGCCTGGTGCTGCTGCCCATGGCGATCCCGCCGATGATCTCGGCGATGGTCCTGTACTTCATGGAAACCAAGGTCAGCCAGTTCGCTCCCGGCCTGGGCTACGACACCCTGTTCGGCCTCACCATCGCGCACATCGTGATGGTGGTGCCCTACGGTGTGGTGACCATGCTGGTGGCGCTGAGCCAACTGGACCGGCGCATCGAACTGGCCGCGCGCAACCTCGGCGCGAGCCTGGGCCAGACCACCTTCATGGTGGTGCTGCCGAACCTCAAGCTGGGCGTGGCGAGCACCGCACTACTGTGCTTCGCGCTGAGCTGGGAGGAGATCGCGGTGACCCTGTTCGTCACCAGCACCGAGGTGAACACCCTGCCGCGGCAGATCTGGTCCGGCCTGCGCGACAACATCGACCCGGCCGTGGCGGCCATTTCGGTGGTACTGATCGCCCTGACCTTCGTCGCGCTGATCGGGCGGATGGTGGCCCAGAAGCTCGCGGCGCGGCCGGCGGGGAGCTGACTCGAAAGACTTTCTGGTATTTCGGTGCGGCCGACAGCCCTCACCCCAGCCCTCTCCCAAAGGGAGAGGGAGCAGAACGTGCCGGCTGACGCCATGGTTTGCACCTGCACCGACCGGTCCCCTCTCCCTCCGGGAGAGGGTTAGGGTGAGGGGGTTGCACCGCAGAGGAGTATCCCGTTCGGTAGGAGCGGACTCCGTCCGCGATCGCGCACCGGCCACTCCCGGCATGAACGGAGCGGCGCCAGGACATCGCGGACAGAGTCCCCTCCTACGCGCCGTCCGACATCGGCGGAATGATCACTCCGCCTTCTTGCGAATCCAGTACAGGTAGGTCCCCGCCTCTTCCTGCTGTTCCACCAGCTCATGGCCGAGGAAGACGCAGAACTTGGGGATGTCGCGGCGGGTGGAAGGGTCGGTGGCGATCACCTTGAGCAGGCCGCCGGCCGGCAGGTCGCGCACCTTGTTGTGCAGCATCATGACCGGCTCGGGGCAGTTCAGGCCGGTGGCGTCGAGAATCGCATCGACAGGCTGGGACATCGCGTAACTCCAGAAAAACCAATGGCGCATTGTCGCGCAAAGCGCACCGTGCGGTCACCCCGCGTCCGTCCGGGTCACCGAACCTTGGTTGGGGGTGGGCGCTGCGGGCGCCGGGCATGCTGGCGCATTCGCCCAGCTCCCATATCGACAGGAATGACGATGCGCGCCCTCCTCTGCCTGTGCCTTGCGCTGCTCGCCGGCTGCGCCGCCCGCGACCAGGTCCCCGACTTCAACGCCAGCGAAGGCAAAGACCTGCCGGCCACCTGGTTCGAGGCCGTCATCACCGCCCGCGACGGCACCAGGCTCTCCGCCACCGTGTTCCAACCGGCGCTCAAGGCCGGCGAAAACGCCCCGCTGATCGTCCACACCCACGGCTGGGGCGGTTGGCGGGTGACCGGTCCGGATGGTTACTACGGCAAGAACATGATGTCCGGCCGCGCCGCGCTGCGCGCCTGGAAGGCCGGTTTCTGGGTGGTCAGCTACGACCAGCGCGGCTGGGGCGGCAGCGACGGGCGCATCGAGATGATGAACCCGCAGTTCGAGGTGCAGGACGCCAGCGCGGTGATCGACTGGGCTGCCACGCACCTGGCGCGGCTGACAATGGACGGCCCGAACGATCCGCGCGTCGGCATGCTCGGCGAAAGCTACGGCGGCGCCGTGCAACTGCTGGCCTCCGCAGAAGACTCGCGCATCGATGCCATCGTCCCCATCGCCACCTGGTACGACCTGGCCGATGCCCTGGCACCGGATGGCCAGCTGAAGATCGGCTGGGGCGGCGTGCTGGTGAGCCTGGGGCTGGCCACCGGCTACGACCTGGGCAAGTTCGTCCAGGCCGATTACCTGCATACCACCGGTGGGCGCATGGCTGCACCGGTGCAGGCGGAACTGCATGCCAACAGCCTTGCCAGCTATTGCGCGGCCGGTCGCCTGCCCCACGCTGACGCCCTGTTGATCCAGGGCCTGCGCGATACGCTGTTCCCGCTGGACCAGGGCCTGCAGATCCGCCAGTGCCTGAAACAGGGCCCGGCGGACGTGCGCCTGCTGGGCATGCAGGGCGGGCACATCCTGCCGCCGCCGTTGCAGGCCTGGAGCGGACTGCCACCGTTCAACAACGAGCCGGTGATCCACTGCGGCTCGCGGGCGATCAACCTCTACACCGGCATCGTCGCCTGGTACGAGGAAAAGCTGCGCAAGCGCCCCGGCGCCGCCGACGGCGTGCCGGACCTGTGCATCAGCCTCGATCTTGACCAGGGCGTGGCGCTGGATGATCTGCCGGCTCCCGGCCCCACCGTGACATTGCCGGGCACCGCCATTCGCCCGGCAGTGAGCGGTCTGCTGCAGCCTTCAAGGTTCATCCCCTTGCAGCGCGTCAGCGAACACAGCGCCCTGCTCGGCAGCGCCGAAGTACGCCTGAACCAGCCGCTGACGGAGCGCCCCGACGCGCAGTTGTTCGCCGCCCTGGCGATTCGCAGCGCCGATGGCAGCACCCGACGCCTAGACGAACAGGTGAAACCGCTGGCAAACCAGGGCAGCACGCGGCTGAACGCCGTCAGCGCCAGCCTCGCGCCGGGGGATGAAATCGGATTGCTGGTGAGCGGGTTCAGCGACCAGTACCTGTTCAACAGTTCCTGGCGGATTGCGCCGGTAGAGCTGCAGGGCGAAGTACAACTGCCCAACCTCATCCCGCTGCAACCACGAGTCGCGGGCTCCCTGTAGGAGCGTCCCATGGACGCGATCGCGGGCATGGCCCGCTCCTACAAAGGGGCGGACCCTCAGCGCAAAGGCCCGTCCGGTGCCTCGTCCAGCTGTGCCAGCAACATCGGCTGGCCATCACCCTCGGCAGGCAGCAGCGCCCACTGCTCCTTCTTGCCCAAGCGGCGGTATACCTGTTTCACCTGGCTACCCAGCGGCAAAGGCGCCTTGAAGTGCGCGTCCAGGCGCACGTTCTCGGCCAGGCGGCGGCCAGTGAGGCTGCGCGCCAGGCCCCACATGCCGTGGGCGAAGGGCTTGCCGAAGCCGTAGTGCGAGGCCATCAGCCGCGACAGGTGCAGCGGGTTGAAGTCGCCGCTGAGCCCGGCGTAGCGCCAGCCGACGATCTTCGGCACGCGCCACTGCACGCCGGAATGCACCGGTGCTTCCAGGGTGTGCCACTGGGCGCGCTCGGGCAGCGGATCAGGCTCGCTCCCGCCATCGAGGAAGTCGCCCCGGCGCAGGTAGGTGGTGATCGACTGCCAGTAGAGCATGTCGTGGTGCCAGGCCTCGGTGACCACGTCCACCTCCAGGCCCAGTTCGCTGCGGCGGCTGGTGAGGATGCGGCAGTCGAACTGCAGCGGCTCGTTCTCGTCGAGCAGACGGTAGCGCTGGATATGGCTGCGCAGGTGGATCAGCCCGACCACCGACAGCGGCATGCGCGAGCGGCTGAGCAGGCGCAGGTGCAGCGGCAGGCTGATGACCTGCGGATAGAGCAGCGGCACGCCCAGCGTCGGGTCGAGGCCGAAATGCTGGCGGTACGCGCGCAGGTGGCGCAGGTCGAATTTCAGGGTGCGACTATCCATCGCCAGGTAGGGCACGCGCTCGCCCTGGCCGAGGCCACGGCGTGGCAGCAGCATGCGGCTGTAACTGCCCAGGAGGGAGGGCAACTTTCGCTTCACGAAGGTCTCCGGAAGATCTCGCGCCGCACAGCATGGGCAATGCCGGGCGGCGCGGCAAGTCACCGAAGGTCGGGTGGCGTGACCGGGCAGTTGCGCGTCGCTAGCGCTCGCCCTTCTCAATGCGGCGCAGGTGGCAGGTCACTTCCTCACGGTCGTGGTAGAGCTGCTTGCAGCCGATCTGCACCTTGAGCCCGCGCTCGCGGAAGGACTCCCCCAGGCGGTCGAGGATGCGCCGCACCTCGGCGTAGCGCTGCTTCATCGGCAACTTGAGGTTGACGATGGCCTCGCGGCACAGCCCCTCGCCGATCCAGGTTTCTATCATCGCGCCGGTTCGCGCGGGCTTCTCGACGATGTCGCAGACCATCCAGTCCATGCGCTGGCGCGGACGGAAGGCATAACCGTCAACGCGCTGGTGCTCGACCAGCCCGGAATACATCAGATTCTCCGCCATCGGCCCGTTGTCCACGGCGACGACGCGCATCTCCCGATTCACCAACTGCCAGGTCCAGCCGCCGGGCGATGCGCCCAGGTCCACGGCAAGCATGTCCGGCGCCAGGCGGCGGTCCCAGTCGGCGCGGGGAATGAAATGGTGCCAGGCCTCTTCCAGTTTCAGCGTCGAACGGCTGGGCGCCTCGCGGGGGAACTTCAGCCGCGGGATGCCCATGGGCCACATGGCGCAGTTGCGCGCCTCGGCAATGCCGATGAAGGCCTCGCGGCCGGAACGGAAGGTCAGCAGCAGGCGCGGCAGGCTGGGGTCTTCCACCAGCTTGCCGGCTTTCACCAGGGCGGCGCGCAGGGGCTTCTCGAACTTGCGGCAGAAAGTCGAAAGTTCCTTGCCATCGTTGGTGTCGAACACCTCCAGCCAGAGGCTGCCGCATTGCGCAAAGCCGGCGAGGGCTTCGAGGATCGCGCCGATACGGTCGGTTTCCGGCAGCGCAGTGAAGCCGTTACCACGCGCCCACTGACGCGGGAAGATCAGCTCAGGGAAACGCAGCTGGCGCATCAGGCGGTCAGCGCCATCGGCGTCCATGCAGATGAACTCGGCGTAGGCGGAGGCCGGCTTGGCTCGGGCGTAGCCGGGGATGTCCAGGCGCGCGGCGTGCTCGGACAGCTCGGCACAGACCTCGTTCTCGAAGCCCGGACGGCAATGCAGTAAGAGGGTATTCATCGGGGTGTCTCCTTGGCCGCGCACTATAGAGGCTGGCCACGAAGGTTTCATGCAGATTCGCCGGAAATATCCCACGACCTGAGCCACTTGTTCTGAACCCCACTCAGGAACCTGGGGTCCAGAACAGATGGCAATACCCCTTCGGGCGGTCTAGCTTGAGTGGTCTGGCCCAGCCCGCCAGAAGACTGCCCGATGATTGCCCTGCCTGGCGAAGATTGCCATCCATCGCAGCCTGCTCAAAAGGAGCAGGCTGCGATGGATCAGGACGTTAGCGCCCTCCTTCGCCAAGTATCGCCAGTGCGCCGTTGATTCGGCCGCGCCGCCGATCACGAGCAGAATCCAAGCCTGAGGAGAATGTCATGCCCGCAGTGGATAGCCTGAACAGCCTGCGCACCCTTGAGGTCGCCGGCAAGACCTATCACTACTACAGCCTGCCTGAAGCGGCGAAGAGTCTGGGAGACCTGGGCAAGCTGCCCATGTCCCTGAAAGTCCTGCTGGAAAACCTGTTGCGCTGGGAGGACGACAACACCGTCACCGGCGACGACCTCAAAGCCCTGGCCGGCTGGCTGAAGACCCGCAGCTCCGAGCGAGAGATCCAGTACCGCCCCGCCCGCGTGCTGATGCAGGACTTCACCGGCGTACCGGCGGTGGTCGACCTCGCCGCCATGCGCGACGCCATGGCCAAGGCCGGCGGCGACCCGCAGAAGATCAACCCGCTGTCCCCCGTCGACCTGGTCATCGACCACTCGGTGATGGTGGACAAGTTCGCCAGCCAGTCCGCCTTCGCCCAGAACGTCGAGATCGAGATGGAGCGCAACGGCGAGCGCTACGCCTTCCTGCGCTGGGGGCAGAACGCCTTCGACAACTTCCGCGTGGTGCCGCCGGGCACCGGCATCTGCCACCAGGTCAACCTGGAGTACCTGGGGCGCACCGTCTGGACCAAGGACGAGGACGGCCGTACCTACGCCTTCCCCGACACCCTGGTCGGCACCGACTCGCACACCACCATGATCAACGGTCTCGGCGTACTCGGCTGGGGCGTGGGCGGCATCGAGGCGGAGGCGGCCATGCTCGGCCAGCCGGTGTCGATGCTGATTCCCGAGGTGATCGGCTTCAAGCTGACCGGCAAGCTGAAGGAAGGCATCACCGCCACCGACCTGGTGCTGACCGTCACCCAGATGCTGCGCAAGAAAGGTGTCGTCGGAAAATTCGTCGAGTTCTATGGCGACGGCCTCGCCGACCTGCCGCTGGCCGACCGCGCCACCATCGCCAACATGGCCCCGGAGTACGGCGCCACCTGCGGCTTCTTCCCGGTGGACGAGATCACCCTGGGCTACCTGCGCCTGTCCGGCCGCCCGGACGACGCGGTCAAACTGGTGGAGGCCTACAGCAAGGCCCAGGGCCTGTGGCGCGAGACAGGCCACGAACCGGTATTCACCGACTCCCTGCAACTGGACATGGGCGACGTCGAGGCCAGCCTCGCCGGGCCCAAGCGCCCGCAGGACCGCGTTGCCCTCGGCCATGTCAGCCAGGCCTTCGATGATTTCCTCGGCCTGCAGATCAAACCCGCCTCCACCGAGGAAGGCCGCCTGCTCAGCGAGGGTGGTGGTGGCGCCGCCGTGGGCGCGGCAGCCCAGACCGGCGAGGCTGACTACCAGCACGACGGCCACACCTATCGGCTGAAGAACGGCGCCGTGGTGATTGCCGCCATCACCTCCTGCACCAACACTTCCAACCCCAGCGTGATGATGGCCGCCGGCCTGCTGGCGAAGAAGGCGCTGGAGAAAGGCCTGCAGCGCAAGCCCTGGGTGAAGAGCTCGCTGGCTCCCGGCTCCAAGGTGGTCACCGAGTACTTCCACGCCGCCGGCCTGACCCGTTATCTCGACGAGCTGGGCTTCGATCTGGTCGGCTACGGCTGCACCACCTGCATCGGCAACTCCGGCCCGCTGCTCGACCCCATCGAGAAGGCCGTGCAGCAGGCGGACCTGACCGTCGCCTCGGTGCTCTCCGGCAACCGCAACTTCGAAGGCCGCGTTCACCCGCTGGTGAAGACCAACTGGCTGGCCTCGCCGCCGCTGGTGGTCGCCTATGCACTGGCCGGCAGCGTACGCACCGACCTGACGAAAGACCCCCTGGGCACCGGCAAGGATGGCCAACCGGTCTATCTGAAGGACATCTGGCCGACCCAGCAGGAAATTGCCGACGCCGTACAGAAGGTCGACACGGCGATGTTCCACAAGGAGTACGCCGAAGTCTTTCAGGGCGATGAGAAATGGCGTGCGATCCAGGTGCCGGACGCCCAGACCTACACCTGGCAGGACGATTCCACCTACATCCAGCATCCGCCGTTCTTCGAGCACATCGCCGAGGCGCCACCGAAAGTCGCGGATATCCAGGGCGCCAACATCCTCGCGGTACTGGGCGACTCGGTGACCACTGACCACATCTCCCCCGCCGGCAACATCAAGAAGGACAGCCCCGCCGGCCGCTACCTCAGCGAGCACGGCGTGGCCTATGCCGACTTCAACTCCTACGGCTCGCGCCGTGGGAACCATGAGGTGATGATGCGCGGCACCTTCGCCAACATCCGCATCAAGAACGAGATGCTCGGCGGCGAGGAAGGCGGCAACACGCTCTACGTTCCCACCGGCGACAAGCTGGCGATCTACGACGCCGCCATGCGTTACCAGCAGGACGGCACGCCGCTGGTGATCGTCGCCGGCAAGGAATACGGCACCGGTTCGTCCCGCGACTGGGCGGCCAAGGGCACCAACCTGCTGGGCGTGAAAGCCGTGATCGCCGAAAGCTTCGAACGTATCCACCGCTCCAACCTGGTGGGCATGGGCGTGCTGCCGCTGCAGTTCCAGGACGGCCAGGACCGCAAGGCGCTGAAGCTGACCGGCAAGGAAGTGCTGAGCATCAGCGGCCTGTCGGGTGAGCTGAAGCCGCACATGAACCTCAAGGTCACGGTGAAGCGCGAGGACGGCAGCCAGGACAGTTTCGAGGTGCTCTGCCGCATCGATACCCAGAACGAAGTCGAGTACTTCAAGGCCGGCGGCATCCTCCACTACGTGCTGCGCAGCCTGATCTAAAGCGGTGCGGCGGCCTGCAACGGGCCGCCGCCCTCCTTCTTTCGTTTCATTTCCGTGACCGATGGCGATACGCTATCGTCATTCTCTCGGCGTCACTCTTCTGACATTTTTCTGTGATCGCCATCAAATTTTCGATCCAGCGGCCGATAAGCTGGACAGACGTGCCAATTCGCCTTTCTCCGAGATCCCAGCCTGATGCGCAACAACCAGCCGATCACCCAGCGTGAACGCACCTTCCCCGCCGAACAGCGGCTGATCTCCACGACCAACGCCCGCGGTGTCATCAGCTACGTCAACGATGCCTTCAGCGCCATCAGCGGCTTCTCCCGCGAGGAGCTGGTGGGTGCCGCGCACAACCTGGTGCGCCATCCGGACGTGCCGCCGGCGGTGTTCGCACACATGTGGACGACCCTGAAGAAAGGCCGCCCCTGGATGGGCATCGTCAAGAACCGCTGCAAGAACGGCGACCATTACTGGGTCAGCGCCTACGTCACGCCGATGTACGAGCACAACGAGATCGTCGGCTACGAATCGGTGCGAGTGAAGCCCACCGCCGAACAGGTACGCCGCGCCGAAGCGCTGTACGCGCGGATCAATGCCGGCAAGTCGGCCATCCCCGCCCGCGACCGCTGGTTGCCGGTGCTGCTGGACTGGCTGCCGTTCATCCTGATCGGCCAGATCGGCTTCCTCATCGGCGTCTGGCTGAACTCCCACTGGGGCTTCCTGCTCGCCGCACTGCTCTCGATCCCGCTGGGCCTGGCAGGCCTGGGCTGGCAGCAACGCGGGCTCAAACGCCTGCTGCGCCTGGCCGAGCAGACTACATCCGACCCGCTGATCGCGCAGATGTACACCGACAGCCGTGGTGCCCAGGCACGCCTGGAAATGTCGATCCTCAGCCAGGAAGCGCGGCTGAAGACCTGCCTGACCCGTTTGCAGGACACCGCCGAAACGCTCACCGAGCAGGCCCGTGAAGCCGACTCCCTGGCCCACCACAGCTCCGCCGGGCTGGACCGCCAGCGCCAGGAAACCGAGCAGGTTGCCACCGCCGTCAACCAGATGGCCGCCACCACCCAGGAAGTGGCCGACAACGTGCAGCGCACCGCCGACGCCACTCGCCAGGCCAACAACCTGACCACCGAAGGCCGGCAGATCGCCGCCGAGACGCGCGAGGCCATGCAGCGTCTTTCCAGCTCCGTGGGCGAAACCGGTGAAGCAGTCAGCCAACTGGCCCGCGACAGCGAGCAGATCGGTGGCGTGGTGGACGTGATCAAGGGCATCGCCGACCAGACCAACCTGCTGGCGCTCAACGCCGCCATCGAAGCTGCCCGCGCCGGCGAGATGGGCCGCGGTTTCGCCGTGGTCGCCGATGAAGTCCGCTCCCTGGCCCAGCGCACTGCCGAGTCCACCGGGCAGATTCACCAGCTCATCGCCAACCTGCAGAACACCGCCACCGAGGCGGTGCGCGCCATGGACTCCGGCCGCCGCCAGGCCGATGAAGGCGTGGAGCGCGTGCTGCAGGCGGACAACGCGCTGGTGGGGATCAGCGACGCGGTGGCCAACATCACCGAGATGGCCACCCAGATCGCCGCCGCTGCCGAGGAACAGAGCGCCGTGGCGGAAGAGATCAACCGCAACATCAGCACCATCGCCAACCTGGCCGACCAGACCTCCGGCGAGGCCCAGCGCACCGCGCTGCTCAGCGAGGAGCTGACGCAGACTGCGCACCGCCAGTACTCGCTGGTGGAGCGGTTCAACCGCTGAGTACGGGCCTGCTGGACGACTTGCAGGAGCGCGCCATGCGCGCGATCGCGGGCATGGCGCGCTCCTGCAGCGGATGCCTATTTAGCTACTTGAAGTCCCACTGCATCTGAGCCGGGATGCTGACATCCCGCGAGGAGTGCACGCACACGTCGAGGTAGTCGGTAAAGCGCGGCGGCGCGGCGATGCCCTCATCCAGCAGACGCTGGTTGTCGAACAGGTAGTTGAGGTCCGCGAAGCCGCTGTACAGGCGTAACGCCCGCAGCACCAGGCGTGGGTTGGCCTTGCCGATGCGGCTCTCGAAGCTGCCGGCCAACTCGCGCAGGTTCTCGCTGCTGACCTTGCGATAACGCGCGCCCACAGGCTCCTCGCCACGAGCGTCGGCATAGGCGCGATCGATCTCGCCGAAGGTGCACGCCGAACCGTGGCCGGCAGAGATGTGGTAGAGGCTGTGGCTCAGTGTTGGCTTCAGCGCCAGGGCTACTAGCGCTTCGGCGCAGTAGTCCACCGGGATCACATCAATCTGCTCGTCCAGGCCGCAGGTGAAGCTCTCCAGGGCGAAGCCCATGCGGAACACCCAGAAAATGCTCCCCGACGCACGACAACCCAGTTCGCGGTGCCCAACCACGATGGACGGGCGCGCCACCACCAGCGGCAACGACGGCAGTTCCTCGCGCATGCGCCGCTCGATCTCGGCCTTGGAGGCGGTGTAGTCCACCAGTTGCTCTTCGCTGTCGGGGAAATCCCACGACTCGCACACTGGCGACTCGCGCTGCGGGCCGCAGCACATGGCGGTCCCTACATGGAGGAAGCGCTTGAGGTTGCGCGACTGGCTGAGCAGGCGGGCAAACGCAAAGGTGCCCTCGACGTTTACCGGCCAGATGCTCGGGTTCTTCGAGAACGAGGCCACCGCCGCGCAGTTGATCACCTGCTCCACACGCATGAGGCGGGCGCGCTCGCCCTGCATCCAAGCGGTGTCCAGCAGGTCGCCGCAGAGAATCTGGTTCTCTTGAAGGCCCTCCAGCGCAGTCTCCGGCACGCAGTGCAGGCGCAGGTTGTCGCGCAGCCGCTCCAGGCCCTGCTCCGGGGTTTCTGCCCGGACGAGGAACAGCAACGCCAGGCTGTGACCGTCGGCGATCAGGTGAGCGGCGACGGCGCCGCCAAGAAAGCCGGTAGCGCCAGTCAGCAGCAGGCTGTGCGCGGCGCCGGGGGCGTATCGGAAGGGTTGGGTGGCAATGCGTTCGGCGTAATCGGGGTTCATGGCAGCGTTCGGCCTGTCCTCTGGAAGCGGGGCGTCGACTGCGGAGAGCCGACGCCGGCGAGGATAGGAACGCCTGCATTAAGGACCGATTAGCGCAATAGAAAAGCTTCGATCCTCGCGGCGGTGCTTTCCAGATGCTGCTCGTGGGTCAACCCGGAAGCCTTGAGCGGTTTGAGGTCGTGGTCGGCAGCCGCCAGCCACTGCAGCTGGATTGCCGGCGACAGCGAGTAGCCCTCGACCGTGGCCCGATCGCCCAGCGCATCACGTTCGCCCTGCACGATCAGGGTCGGCGTCTGCAGTTCGGCGAGATGGGCAACCCGAGGCTTCTCCGGCTTGCCGGCGGCGTAGAACGGGTAGCCGAGACAGACCAGCGCATCAGCGCCAAGCTCGTCCGCCAGCAGGCTGGCCATCCGCCCGCCCATGGACTTGCCGCCAATGGCCAGCTTGCCCTGCACCTCGGCGCGGACCTGCGCGTAAACCTGCCGCCAGCAATCGAGCAACTGCTTCTGGGGGTTTGGCGGACGGCGCTTTCCATCCTCCCGGCGCATAGCCATATAGGGGAACTCGAAGCGCACCACGGAGATACCCCTTTCGGCCAGGCGCGCGGCAATGTCGTCCATGAACGGACTGTCCATCGGCGCACCCGCTCCGTGCGCCAGAACCAGCGTCGCTGACAGTTCGCGCCGTGCCGGGTTCCGCAGCAGCGACAAAGGACCGCAGGCGCCCGCGACAGGGGTCTCAGGTGCCAATTGATCCGAATCAATATTCCGGGAAGTGCCTTTATCCATCCTTCACTCCGCTAATTCCGAATTAGTACCTATCCCAAGGGGGAGGGGCGGCATACGCCGTAAGCCGTAAAAAACCTTGCCGGGATGGGCATAGCCCATAACCGTGGATGGAAGCCCATAAATGAGCACAACCAATCAGACCGCTTATAACTATAAGGTGGTCCGCCAGTTCGCCATTATGACAGTGGTGTGGGGGATCGTCGGCATGGCCGTCGGTGTCCTGATCGCCGCGCAACTGGTGTGGCCGGACCTTAACCTCGGCTTACCGTGGACGAGCTTCGGCCGCCTGCGTCCGCTGCATACCAACGCGGTGATCTTCGCCTTCGGCGGCTGCGCACTGTTCGCCACCAGCTACTATTCGGTGCAGCGTACCTGCCAGACCCGCCTGATTTCCGACACCCTCGCGGCCTTCACCTTCTGGGGTTGGCAGCTGGTGATCCTGTGTGCCGCCATCACCCTGCCGCTGGGCATGACCTCCTCCAAGGAGTACGCCGAGCTGGAGTGGCCGATCGACATCCTGATCACCATTGTGTGGGTTTCCTACGCCATCGTCTTCTTCGGCACGCTGATGAAGCGCAAGACCAAGCACATCTATGTGGGCAACTGGTTCTTCGGCGGCTTCATCCTGACCGTGGCCATCCTGCACGTGGTCAACAACCTGGAAATCCCGGTCAGCCTGACCAAGTCCTACTCGCTCTACTCGGGCGCCACAGACGCCATGATCCAGTGGTGGTACGGGCATAACGCCGTGGGCTTCTTCCTGACTGCCGGCTTCCTGGGGATGATGTACTACTTCGTTCCCAAGCAGGCCGAGCGTCCGGTCTACTCCTACCGCCTGTCCATCGTGCACTTCTGGGCACTGATCGCCGTCTACATCTGGGCCGGCCCGCACCACCTGCACTACACCGCCCTGCCGGACTGGGCTCAGTCCCTGGGCATGGTGATGTCCCTGATCCTGCTGGCTCCGAGCTGGGGCGGCATGATCAACGGCATGATGACCCTCTCGGGCGCCTGGCATAAGCTGCGCACCGACCCGATCCTGCGCTTCCTGGTGGTCTCCCTGGCCTTCTACGGCATGTCCACCTTCGAAGGCCCGATGATGGCCATCAAGACCGTCAACGCCCTCTCCCACTACACCGACTGGACCATCGGCCACGTACACGCCGGCGCTCTGGGCTGGGTAGCCATGGTCTCCATCGGCTCGCTCTACCACATGATCCCGAAGGTCTTCGGTCGCGAGCAGATGCACAGCGTGGGCCTGATCAACACCCACTTCTGGCTGGCCACCATTGGCACCGTTCTGTACATCGCCTCGATGTGGGTCAACGGCATCACCCAGGGCCTGATGTGGCGCGCAGTGAACTCCGACGGCACCCTCACCTACTCCTTCGTCGAAGCCCTGGCCGCTGGCCACCCCGGCTTCATCGTGCGGATGATCGGTGGTGCCATCTTCCTGCTGGGCATGCTGGTCATGGCCTACAACGTCTGGCGCACCGTCGCTGCCGCCAAGCCGGCTGAAATGCAAGCCGCGGCGCAGATGGCCTGAGGAGACCGACATGAAACACGAAGTACTCGAGAAAAACGTCGGCCTGCTGGCCCTGTGCATGGCCGTCGCCGTCAGCATCGGCGGCCTGACCCAGATCGTTCCGCTGTTCTTCCAGGACGTCACCAACACCCCGGTGGAAGGCATGAAGCCCTACACCGCACTGCAACTGGAAGGCCGTGACGTGTACATCCGCGAGGGCTGCGTAGGTTGCCACTCGCAGATGATCCGTCCGTTCCGCGCCGAGACCGAGCGCTACGGCCACTACTCCGTCGCCGGCGAAAGCGTCTGGGACCACCCGTTCCTCTGGGGCTCCAAGCGTACCGGTCCGGACCTGGCCCGCGTCGGCGGGCGCTACTCGGACGACTGGCATCGCGCGCACCTGTACAACCCGCGCAACGTGGTGCCGGAATCGAAGATGCCCGCCTACCCCTGGCTGGTCGAGAACAAGCTCGACGGCAAGGACACGGCGAAGAAACTGGAAGTGATGCGTGTCATGGGCGTGCCCTACACGGACGACGACATCGCTGGCGCCAGCGATTCCGTCAAAGGCAAGACCGAAATGGACGCGGTGGTCGCGTACCTGCAGGTCCTCGGCACCTCCATCAAGAACAAGCGGTGACAGCATGGATATCGGGACCATTCGCGGCCTCGGCACCGTCATCGTGATGGTGGCCTTCGTCGGCGTACTGCTCTGGGCTTACGGCGGCAAACGCAAGGAGCGCTTCGACGAAGACGCGCTACTGCCCTTCGCGGATGACCCGGCAGCCAAGCGTCACGCTGAGCAAGAGCAAGCTTCTAGGAGCAACAACGCATGACTACCTTCTGGAGTCTGTACATCACCGTTCTAACAGTCGGCTCGCTGATCGCCCTGCTGTGGCTGGTATTCGCCACCCGCAGCGGGCAGTCCTCGAACACCACCGACCAGACCATGGGCCATGCCTTCGACGGCATCGAGGAATACGACAACCCGCTGCCCAAGTGGTGGTTCCTGCTGTTCGTCGGCACCATCGTGTTCGCCGCCGGCTACCTGGTCCTCTACCCGGGCCTGGGCACCTGGAAAGGCATCCTGCCGGGCTACGACGGCGGCTGGACCCAGGACAAGCAATGGGAGCGCGAAGAAGCCCTGGCCAAGGAAAAATATGGCCCGATATTCGCCAAATACGCCGCCATGCCCGTGGAAGAAGTGGCAAAAGACCCGCAAGCCATGAAAATGGGCGAGCGTCTCTTCGCCACCTACTGCTCCATCTGCCACGGCTCGGACGCCAAGGGCGCCCAGGGCTTCCCGAACCTGACCGACAGCGACTGGCGCTGGGGCGGTACCGCCCAGGACATCGAGACCACCATCCTCGGTGGCCGTCACGCTGCCATGCCGGCCTGGGGCGAAGTACTGGGCGAGAAAGGCGTTCAGGACGTCGCCGCGTTCGTCACCGCCAACCTCGACGGCCGCAAGCTGCCCGAAGGTGTGACTGCGGACAACGTCGACAACGGCGGCAAGCTGTTCGCTACCACCTGTGTCGCCTGCCATGGTCCGGAAGGCAAGGGCAACCCGATCATGGGTGCGCCTGACCTGACCCACCCGGGCGCCTTCATCTACGGTTCCAGCTACGCACAACTGCAGCAGACCATCCGCCACGGCCGCCAGGGCCAGATGCCAGCGCAGGAGCAATACCTGGGCAAAGACAAAGTGCACATTCTCGCCGGTTACATCTACAACATTTCCGGCCAGGCGAAGTAAACTCCCCGCCCCCAACTCGCGCCCACTAAAACGGGCGCGAGTTTCTTACCCCCGCAATATCGCGACGAAGTGTCGCACCCTCTCTATCTCCTTTCTTCACACCCTTCCGGTTCACGTCTAAGCTGGATTCCATTCGCAAACCTGCAATACGACTAACCTGACCCACTTCCCAGGTTGGTACGGGCGACTCGAAACAGGCGCAAACAGCGGCGCAAAGCGCTTCGGAGCAGGCGTCGAACCGGCACCGTGCCAAGGCCCGGCGCGTTGCAATGGCCACCTGCTTTCTCCATACTTGCCGCCGTTTTTTTGTCCATAAAATCCAAAAACCGTGGAACCTTAGAATGAGCACAGCAATCAGTCCGACTGCTTATAACTATAAGGTCGTCCGCCAGTTCGCCATCATGACGGTGGTCTGGGGGATACTTGGAATGGGGGTGGGTGTTTACATCGCCTCACAGTTGGTTTGGCCCCAGTTGAACCTGGACCTTCCCTGGACCAGTTTCGGGCGCCTGCGTCCGCTGCACACCAACCTGGTGATCTTCGCCTTCGGCGGCTGTGCTCTCTTCGCAACTTCCTACTACGTCGTACAGCGCACCTGTCAGACCCGCCTGATTTCTGACAGCCTCGCGGCCTTCACCTTCTGGGGTTGGCAAGCGGTGATCGTGCTGGCCGGCATCACCCTGCCGCTGGGCTACACCTCCTCCAAGGAGTACGCCGAGCTGGAATGGCCGATCGACATCCTGCTGGCCATCGTCTGGGTCACCTACGCCGTGGTGTTCTTCGGCACCATCGTCAAGCGCCAGACCAAGCACATCTACGTGGGCAACTGGTTCTACGGCGGTTTCATCCTCGTCACCGCCATGCTGCACATCGTCAACAGCGCGGAACTGCCGGTGACCTGGTTCAAGTCCTACTCGGTCTACGCCGGCGCCACCGACGCCATGATCCAGTGGTGGTACGGCCACAACGCCGTGGGCTTCTTCCTGACCACCGGCTTCCTGGGGATGATGTACTACTTCGTTCCGAAGCAGGCCGAGCGTCCGATCTACTCCTATCGCCTGTCCATCGTGCACTTCTGGGCGCTGATCACCCTGTACATCTGGGCCGGTCCGCACCACCTGCACTACACCGCACTGCCGGACTGGGCCCAGTCCCTGGGCATGGTGATGTCCCTGATCCTGCTGGCTCCGAGCTGGGGCGGCATGATCAACGGCATGATGACCCTGTCGGGCGCCTGGCATAAGCTGCGCACCGACCCGATCCTGCGCTTCCTGGTGGTTTCCCTGGCCTTCTACGGCATGTCCACCTTCGAAGGCCCGATGATGGCCATCAAGACCGTCAACTCCCTGTCGCACTACACCGACTGGACCATCGGCCACGTACACGCCGGCGCTCTGGGCTGGGTTGCGATGATCTCCATCGGCTCCCTGTACCACCTGATCCCGAAGGTCTTCGGTCGCGAGCAGATGCACAGCATCGGCCTGATCAACGCCCACTTCTGGCTGGCTACCATCGGCACCGTGCTGTACATCGCCTCGATGTGGGTCAACGGCATCACCCAGGGCCTGATGTGGCGCGCGATCAACGCCGACGGCACCCTCACCTACTCCTTCGTGGAAGCCCTGCAGGCCAGCCACCCGGGCTTCATCGTCCGTGCTCTGGGCGGCGCCTTCTTCGCCTCCGGCATGCTGCTGATGGCCTACAACACCTTCCGTACTGTGCGCGGTTTCAAACTGGCTGACGCCGATGCCGCTGCCCAGATCCCCGCTGTAGGAGCTCACTGATGAAGCACGAAGTAGTCGAGAAGAACATCGGCCTTCTGGCCTTCTTCATGGTCATTGCGGTGAGCATCGGCGGTCTGACCCAGATCGTCCCGCTGTTCTTCCAGGATGTGACCAACAAGCCGGTCGAGGGCATGAAGCCGCGCACCGCGCTGGAACTGGAAGGCCGTGACATCTACATCCGCGAAGGCTGCGTTGGCTGCCACTCGCAGATGGTCCGTCCGTTCCGCGCCGAGACCGAGCGCTATGGCCACTACTCCGTCGCCGGTGAAAGCGTCTGGGATCACCCGTTCCTGTGGGGTTCCAAGCGTACCGGTCCGGACCTGGCCCGCGTCGGCGGCCGCTACTCGGACGACTGGCACCGCGCTCACCTGTACAACCCGCGCAACGTAGTGCCGGAATCGAAGATGCCCTCCTACCCCTGGCTGGTGGAGAACAAGCTCGACGGCAAGGACACGGCGAAGAAAATGGAAGCCCTGCGTACGCTGGGCGTGCCTTACACCGACGAAGACATCGCCGGTGCCCGTGATGCCGTCAAAGGCAAGACCGAGATGGACGCTGTCGTCGCCTACCTGCAAGGCCTCGGCACCATCATCAAGAGCAAACGGTGACAGTGATGGATATCGGGACCATTCGCGGTATCGGCACCGTCGTAGTCATGGTCGCCTTCGTCGGCGTCCTGCTCTGGGCCTATGGCGGCAAACGCAAGGAGCGCTTCGACGAAGACGCCCTGCTGCCCTTCGCGGATGACCCGGTCGCCAAAAAGCACGTCGAGCAAGAGCAAGCTTCTAGGAGCAACAAAGAATGACAACCTTCTGGAGTCTGTACGTCACCGTACTTACCCTGGGCACCATCTTCGCCCTGGCGTGGCTGCTGTTCGCCACCCGTCGCGGTCAGCGCAACGAAGCCACCGATGAAACCGTCGGCCATGCCTTCGATGGCATCGAGGAGTACGACAACCCGCTGCCGAAGTGGTGGTTCATGCTGTTCGTGGCCACCTTCATCTTCGCCCTCGGTTACCTGGTCCTGTACCCGGGCCTGGGCAACTGGAAGGGCCTGCTGCCGGGCTACCAGGACAAGGCCGAATTCGCCAACGGCGAACAAGGCTGGACCGGTGTGCACCAGTGGGAAAAGGAAATGGCCAAGGCCGATGAGAAGTACGGCCCGCTGTACGCCAAGTTCGGCGCCATGCCGATCGAGGAAGTGGCCAAGGACGAGCAGGCCCTGAAAATGGGTAACCGCCTGTTCGCTTCCAACTGCTCCGTCTGCCACGGTTCCGACGCCAAGGGTGCCCACGGCTTCCCGAACCTCACCGACGCCGACTGGCGCTGGGGCGGCGAGCCGAAGGACATCATCGCCACCATCGAAGGCGGTCGCCACGCGGCCATGCCGGCCTGGGGCGAAGTCATCGGCGACCAGGGCGTTCATGACGTAGCTGCCTTCGTCACCACCAAGCTGGACGGCCGCAAGCTGCCCGAAGGCGTGACTGACGAGCAGGTCGCCAACGGCCAGAAGATCTTCTCCACCAACTGCGTGGCTTGCCACGGCGCTGAAGGCAAAGGCACCGCCGCCATGGGCGCGCCGAACCTGACCCACCCGGCTGCGTTCATCTACGGCTCGAGCTTCGCTCAGCTGCAGCAGACCATCCGCTACGGCCGTCAGGGCCAGATGCCGGCTCAGCTGGAGCGTCTGGGCAAAGACCAGGTTCACCTGCTCGCTGCCTACGTGTACAGCCTGTCCCATGGCGAAGGTGAGAAGAGCGCCGAATAAGCCTCTCTTTCCTACACCCATAGCGACACCCAGCGGCGCCGGTTTCTACACCGGCGCCGCTCTATTTCTGGGTCCATAATTCCTTGCGCGACCAACTGTCGCACGGTTGCAACACCCACCACGCCGTATCATTGTTAGGCGTGCAAGCATATTTCTGACCCTCTCGGCATGTATCGACAGGGCGCCCTCCCGCTGCCGTGGAATGCACTGATGAGCAAACAAATTCCGGTCCAGGACGTCACTCCGCCCACCAAGGGCAAGGGTGAAAGCGTCGACCTTTATGCCTCCCGGGAAAAGATCTACACCCGAGCCTTTACCGGGTTCTTCCGCAACCTCCGCATGGCCGGGGGCGCCCTCCTCTTCCTGCTCTACTTCGGTACCGTATGGCTGACCTGGAACGGTCGCCAGGCGGTTCTCTGGGACTTGCCCGAGCGCAAGTTCTACATCTTTGGCGCGACCTTCTGGCCGCAGGACTTCATCCTCCTCTCCGGCCTGCTGATCATCAGCGCGTTCGGCCTGTTCTTCATCACCGTGTTCGCCGGCCGCGTCTGGTGCGGCTACACCTGCCCGCAGAGCGTATGGACCTGGATCTTCATGTGGTGCGAGAAAGTCACCGAGGGTGACCGCAACCAGCGCATGAAGCTCGACAAGGCCCCCATGAGCGGCAACAAGCTGCTGCGCAAGATCGCCAAGCACAGTCTCTGGCTGCTGATCGGCCTGGTGACCGGCCTGACCTTCGTCGGCTACTTCGCCCCCATGCGCGAACTGCTGAGCGATCTGGTCACCGGCCAGGCAGACGGCTGGGCCTACTTCTGGGTCGGCTTCTTCACCCTCGCCACCTACGGCAACGCCGGCTGGCTGCGCGAGCAGGTGTGCATCTACATGTGCCCCTACGCGCGCTTCCAGAGCGTGATGTTCGACAAGGACACCCTGATCGTCTCCTACGACCCGCGTCGTGGCGAGAAGCGCGGCCCGCGCAAGAAGACCGTCGACTACCAGGCCCAGGGCCTGGGCGACTGCATCGACTGCACCATGTGCGTGCAGGTCTGCCCGACCGGCATCGACATCCGCGACGGCCTGCAGATCGAGTGCATCGGCTGCGCCGCGTGCATCGACGCCTGCGACAGCATCATGGACAAGATGAACTACCCGCGCGGCCTGATCAGCTACACCACCGAGCACAACCTGTCGGGCCAGAAGACCCATCTGGTGCGCCCGCGCCTGATCGGCTACGCCATCGCCCTGTGCCTCATGATCGGCCTGCTGATCACCGCCGTCGTCATCCGCCCGCTGGTGGGCTTCGACGTCAGCAAGGACCGCGTGCTCTACCGCGAGAACGCCGAAGGCCGCATCGAGAACGTGTACAGCCTGAAGGTCATGAACAAGGACCAGAAAGACCACACCTACGTGCTCAGCGCCAAGGGCATGGATGGCCTGATCCTGGAAGGCAAGAAGGAAATCTCGGTTGCCGCCGGGGACATCTTCACCATGCCGGTGGAACTGTCCATCGATCCGGAGAAGCTGCCCTCCACCACCAACGAGATCAGCTTCACCATCCAGTCGGTGGACGACCCGTCCATCAGCAAGGAATCCACCAGCCGCTTCATCGGCCCGCGCGTTCGTTGAACCAACGCTGAACGAATTGGCACCCCATGTTGCGCATGGGGTGCCAGTACCGAACGAAGCACGTAGAATTTCGCCCGCCCCTTCACCGGGCAGCGCCCCTGCGGCACTGCCAGCGAGAGAAAAAAGACCATGCAATCGGCCATGAAAACGCCCGTGGAACCCTGGTACAAGCACCTCTGGCCGTGGATCATCATCGCCATGCTGGCCACCTCGATCGCCCTCAGCCTGACGATGGTCAACATCGCCGTGAACAACCAGGACTCCCTGGTCAGCGACAACTATTACGAGGCCGGCAAGGGCATCAACCGCTCCCTCGACCGCGAGCACCTGGCCCAGGAACTCAAGCTGCGCGCCAGGCTCAGCTTCGACGAACTGACCGGCGAAGTAGACCTGCGCCTCACCGGCAACAGCCGCCCGGCCACGCTCACCCTGAACCTGCTCTCCCCCACCCTGGAGTCGCAGGACAAGCACCTGGAGCTGCGCGCCAGCCCCGCCGAGCCGGGCCGCTACACCGCCAGCCTGGATGCCGCCGTGAAGGGTCGTCGCTTCGTCGAGCTGCTCGGCGAGGAGAACGGCAAGACCTGGCGTCTGTTCGAGGAAGAGAAAGTCGCACCCGGCGGCTCCTTCGACCTCGGCGACGAGCCCCTCAGCGGAGATGAAGCCGAGCGCCCATGAGCGCCGCGCTGCTCTGTTACCACTGCGCGCTGCCGGTCCCCCCCGGCAGCCGCTTCGTTGCGCCCGTCCTGGGCGAGCCCCGCGAATTCTGCTGCCCCGGCTGCCAGGCCGTGGCCGAGACCATTGTGGCCGGTGGCCTGGAAGGCTACTACCGCCACCGCACCGAAGCCGCGCCCAACCCTGACGCCCTCCCCGAACAGCTCGCCGACGAGCTGAGGCTGTTCGACCGCCCCGACGTGCAGCAGCCCTTCGTCCAGCACCAGGGCGAACTGGCCGAGACCACGCTGATCATGGAAGGCATCAGCTGCGCCGCCTGCGGCTGGCTGATCGAGAAGCACCTCAAGGGCCTGCCCGCCGTCGCCGAGGCCGGCCTCAACCTGTCCAACCACCGCCTGCATGTGCGCTGGTCCGACAGCGAGCTGCCGCTGAGCAAACTGCTCGCCGAACTGCGCAAGATCGGCTACGCCGCCCACCCGTTCCAACCGGACCGCGCCGCCGAGCAGTTGCACCAGGAAAACCGCAAGTCCCTGCGCCAGCTGGGCGTCGCCGGCCTCCTGTGGTTCCAGGCAATGATGGCGACCATGGCCACCTGGCCGGAATTCAACATTGACCTGAGCCCCGAGCTGCACGAGATCCTGCGCTGGGTGGCGATGTTCCTCACCACGCCCATCGTCTTCTACTCCTGCCAGCCGTTCTTCCGCGGCGCCGTGCGCGACCTGCGCACCCGCCACCTGACCATGGACGTCTCGGTGTCCCTGGCCATCGGCGGCGCCTACCTGGCCGGCATCTGGACCGCTGTCACCGGCCATGGCGACCTGTACTTCGACGCCGTGGGCATGTTCGCCCTGTTCCTGCTCGCCGGCCGCTACCTCGAACGCCGCGCCCGCGAACGCACTGCTGCCGCTACCGCGCAGCTGGTCAACCTGTTGCCCGCGTCCTGCCTGCGCCTGGATGAGAGTGGCCAGAGCAGCCGCGTGCTGCTAAGTGAACTGAACGTCGGCGACCGCGTGCTAGTGCAGCCCGGCGCGGTGATCCCGGCCGACGGCCTGATCCTCGCGGGCCAGTCCAGCGTCGATGAATCCCTGCTCACCGGCGAATACCTGCCGCAGGCGCGCCAGAGCGGCGACAGCGTCACCGGCGGCACCCTCAACGTCGAAGGCCCGCTGACCGTGCAGGTCAAGGCCCTGGGCGGCGACAGCCGGCTGTCCGCCATCGTCCGCCTGCTCGAACGCGCCCAGTCGGACAAGCCACGCCTGGCCGAACTGGCCGACAAGGCCGCGCAATGGTTCCTCGTCGCCCTGCTGGTGCTCGCCGCCGTGGTCGGCCTGTTCTGGTGGCAGCACGACGCTTCCCGCGCCTTCTGGGTGGTCCTGGCGATGCTGGTGGCGACCTGCCCCTGCGCGCTGTCCCTGGCCACGCCCACCGCGCTGACCGCCGCTACCGGCAGCCTGCACAAGCTCGGCCTGCTGGTGACCCGCGGGCACGTGCTGGAGGGCCTGAACCACATCGACACGGTCATCTTCGACAAGACCGGCACCCTTACCGAAGGCCGCCTGACGCTGCGTGCAGTAAGGCCGATGGGCGCGCTGGACAGCGATGCCTGCCTGGCCCTGGCCGCCGCGCTGGAGAACCGTTCCGAACACCCCATCGCCCGCGCCTTCGGCCGTGCGCCACAGCCCGCCGAGAGTGTCGAGAGCCATCCCGGCCTGGGCCTGGAAGGCGTGGTCAGCGAGCGTCGCCTGCGCATTGGCGAACCGTCCTTCGTCTGTGCCCTCAGCGGCAGCGTCGCGCCCGAACACCCGCAGGAACCCGGCCAGTGGTTGCTGCTGGGCGATGAAAGCGGTGCCCTCGCGTGGCTGGTGCTGGACGACCGCATCCGCGATGACGCCGCCGACCTGCTCGACGCCTGTCGTGCCCGCGGCTGGCGCACCCTGCTGCTGTCCGGCGACAGTTCGCCCATGGTCGGCCGCGTTGCCGCCGAATTGGGCATCGACGACTGCCGCGGCGGCCTGCGCCCGGACGACAAGCTCGAAGTGCTGCGCCAGCTGCATCAGGAAGGCCGCCGCGTGCTGATGCTGGGCGACGGCGTGAACGACGTGCCGGTACTGGCCGCCGCCGACATCAGCGTCGCCATGGGCTCGGCCACGGATCTCGCCAAGACCAGCGCCGACGCGGTGCTGCTTTCCAATCGTCTGGACAGCGTGGTACAGGCCTTCGGCCTGGCCCGTCGCACTCGCCGGGTAATCATCGAGAACCTGATCTGGGCGGGGCTGTACAATGGGCTCATGCTGCCCTTCGCCGCCCTCGGCTGGATCACGCCCGTGTGGGCCGCGGTGGGCATGTCGATCAGTTCGCTGACCGTGGTGCTCAACGCCCTGCGCCTGACACGGCTGCCCAAGGGCGCCGGCGCCCCGCCAGCGACCACTGCCCTGCCCGTCGCCCCGCGAGCGGCGCAGGCGCTGCCACGGAGTTGAAATGCCCGCTCTCTACATCATGATCCCGGTCGCGGTGGTAATCGTCGGCATCTGCATCGCGATCTTCTTCTGGGCGGTGAACAGCGGCCAGTACGACGACCTGGACGGGCCGGCCCACAGCATCCTGTTCGACGACGAAGATCCCAGGCACCAGGCCGGCATCGACGAAGCCGAGGGTGACGACGCGCACGCCAGCCAGAAGCAGGACAAGCGCGATGCCTGACCTGGCGCCGCTGCTGGCGTCTGCGCTGATCCTCGGCCTGCTCGGCGGCGGTCACTGCCTGGGCATGTGCGGCGGCCTGATGGGTGCGCTGACCATGGCCATTCCGCCAGAGCAGCGTGGGCGCCGCCTGCGCCTGCTGCTGGCCTACAACCTCGGCCGCATCCTCAGCTACGCCTGTGCCGGCCTTCTGCTCGGCCTCGCCGGCTGGGCCGTCGCGCGTACGCCGTTCGCCTCGGCGCTGCGGGTGATCGCCGGCCTGCTGCTGATCGCCATGGGCCTGTACCTGGCCGGCTGGTGGAGCGGCCTGACCCGCATCGAAGCCCTGGGCCGCGGCCTGTGGAAGCACATACAGCCCTTTGCCAGCCGTCTGCTGCCGGTGGCTACGCTGCCGCGCGCGCTGCTGCTTGGCGCGCTCTGGGGCTGGCTTCCCTGCGGCCTGGTCTACAGCACCCTGCTCTGGGCCACCAGCCAGGGCTCGGCGGTGGACAGCGCCCTGCTGATGCTCGCCTTCGGCCTGGGCACCTGGCCGGTACTGCTCGCCACCGGGCTCGCCGCCGAGCGCATCACCGCCCTGTTGCGCAAACGCAGCGTACGCATGGCCGGCGGTATCCTGGTGATCCTCTTTGGCCTGTGGACCCTCCCCGGCCCGCACCAGGCCTGGATCATGGGCCACGACATGCACGCCAGCGCCGCCACTCCCCACCATAAAGCCGCTTGATACAGGTCAACAGGCCTCTGTCGGACTCTCCCTAGACTGCGCAGGAAAAGCTCGCCACCGGGGAACATCGGCATGCTCGACAATATTCGCTGGGACGCAGATCTGATACGCCGATACGATCTGGCCGGCCCGCGCTACACCTCCTATCCCACAGCCGTGCAGTTCCACGAAGGAGTCGGACCCTTCGACCTGCTGCACGCGCTGCGCGATAGCCAGAAGGCGCAGCGCCCGCTCTCGCTCTACGTGCACGTCCCGTTCTGCGCGAACATCTGCTACTACTGCGCCTGCAACAAGATCATCACCAAGGATCGTGGCCGCAGCGCCCCCTACCTCGCCCGTCTCATCCATGAAATCGAGATCGTCAGCCGTCACCTGGGTCGCCAGCAGCAAGTCGAGCAGCTGCATTTCGGTGGAGGTACCCCGACCTTCCTGAGCCCCGGCCAGCTGCGCGAGCTGATGGCGCAACTGCGCACCCATTTCCACTTCGTCGAGGGCGACTTCGGCGACTACGGCATCGAGATCGACCCGCGCGAGGCCGACTGGTCGACCATGGGCCTGCTCCGCGAGCTGGGCTTCAACCGCGCCAGCATCGGCGTGCAGGACTTCAACCTGGAAGTGCAGCAGGCGATCAACCGCCTGCAGAGCCTCGACGAGACCCGCGCCATCATCGATGCGGCGCGCACGCTGCAATTCCGCTCGATCAACATCGACCTGATCTACGGCCTGCCCCGGCAGACCCCGGACACCTTCGCCCACACCGTCGAGCAGGTCATCGCCCTGCAGCCCAACCGATTGTCCGTATTCAACTACGCGCACCTCCCCGAGCGCTTCCCGCCGCAGCGGCGGATCAAGGCCGAGGACCTGCCCTCCCCCGGGCAGAAACTGGAGATGCTGCAACGCACCACCGAGCAACTGGAAGCCGCCGGCTACCGCTACATCGGCATGGACCACTTCGCCCTGCCGGACGACGAGCTGGCCATGGCCCAGGAAGACGGCACTCTGCAGCGCAACTTCCAGGGCTACACCACCCACGGTCACTGCGACCTGGTGGGCCTCGGGGTTTCCTCGATCAGCCAGATCGGCGACCTCTACTGCCAGAACAGCAATGACATCGCCGACTACCAGAACACGCTCGACCAGGGCCAGCTCGCCACTCGCCGGGGCCTGCACTGCAACAAGGACGACCTGATCCGCCGCGCGGTGATCCAGCAGCTGATCTGCCATTTCCAGCTGGACTTCGAGGACATCGAGGACCTCTACAACATCGATTTCCGTGGCTACTTCGCCGAAATCTGGGACGACCTCGAACGCTTCGCCCGCGACGGACTGATCAGCCTCGGCCCACGCGGTATCGATGTCAGTGCTTCCGGCCGGCTGCTGGTGCGCTCGCTGTGCATGCTGTTCGACCGCTACCTGCCGATGCAGAACCTGCAACGCTTCTCGCGGGTCATCTGACCCGCGGGTTCCCTTCCGCACGACCGACGGTACGGGGCCAACTGTCGCACCCTTTGCTACAGGATATGTCCTTCACCCCAGGGTGTAGGAACAGCCCTGAACCGGCACTTTTCGAAAGGATTCGAGACCGCTCCAACCCCTACGAAACCCTCATCCCCGTCGCTGGAACCAGCGATTCAGACAGGTCGCCAACTGGCGCGCGACTTGCGGTCTGCGGTACCCTTGGTTTTTGTGTGCCATCCCATTCAAGGAACACTCATGGCCGAAACCATCAAAGTGCGCGCCCTGCCCCAGGCGCACTGCAAGGATTGCAGCCTGGCTCCCCTCTGCCTGCCCCTGTCGCTCAACCACAGCGACATGGACGCTCTCGATGAAATCGTCAAACGCGGCCGCCCGTTGAAAAAGGGCGAGTTCCTGTTCCGCCAGGGCGATGCCTTCGGCTCCGTCTTCGCCGTGCGCTCCGGCGCGCTGAAGACCTTCAGCATCACCGACGGCGGCGAGGAGCAGATCACCGGCTTCCACCTGCCCAGCGAACTGGTCGGCCTGTCCGGCATGGACACCGAAAGCTACCCGGTATCGGCCCAGGCCCTGGAAACCACTTCGGTCTGCGAGATTCCCTTCGAACGCCTGGACGAGCTGTCCGAGCAACTGCCGCAACTGCGCCGCCAGCTGCTGCGCGTGATGAGCCGCGAAATCCGCGACGACCAGCAGATGATGATGCTGCTGTCGAAGAAGACCGCCGACGAGCGCATCGCCACCTTCCTGGTGAATCTCTCCGCGCGCTTCCGCGCCCGTGGCTTCTCGGCCCAGCAGTTCCGCCTGGCCATGTCGCGCAACGAGATCGGCAACTACCTGGGCCTGGCGGTGGAAACCGTCTCCCGCGTGTTCACCCGCTTCCAGCAGAACGGCCTGATCGCCGCCGAAGGCAAGGAAGTGCACATCCTCGACTCCATCGAGCTGTGCGCACTGGCCGGCGGCCAGCTGGAAAGCTGACAGACACGAAAGCTGACCCATTGGTTGACTTTCCGGTCATCGAAAACGGGCTCGCCGACTGGCGGGCCCGTTATACTTTGGCCTCTGCAAAAACCGCATCAGGTGCACATCCAGCATGATCCTCAACCAACTCGACCTGAAGTCCGTGATCCGTGCCGTTCCCGACTTTCCCAAGCCCGGCGTCATGTTCCGCGACATCACCCCGCTGTTCCAGTCGCCGCGAGCCCTGCGCTTCGTCGCCGACAGCTTCATCCAGCGTTATGTCGAGGCCGACTTCACCCACATCGGCGCCATGGATGCGCGCGGCTTCCTGATCGGTTCGATCATCGCCTACGAGCTGAACAAGCCCCTGGTGCTGTTCCGCAAGCGTGGCAAGCTGCCGGCTGACGTGCTGGCCCAGGCCTACGAGACCGAGTACGGCGAAGCCCTGCTGGAAGTCCACGCCGACAGCCTGTGCGAAGGCGACAGCGTGCTGATCTTCGATGACCTGATCGCCACCGGCGGCACCCTGCTGGCCGCAGCCCAACTGGTACGCCGGATGGGCGCCAGCGTGTTCGAGGCCGCCGCGATCATCGATCTGCCGGAGCTGGGCGGTTCGACCAAGCTCAATGACGCACAGATCCCCACCTACAGCCTGACTGCCTTCGCCCTCGACGAGCAGTGACAGACCGCTGTCGGTAAACACGGGCGCTTCGGCGCCCGTTTTCGTTTCCGCCCTCCCCACCGCTCAGACGCCCCATCCAATGGCTGGTCGTGACCCGCTTGGCCTGATTCGACCCCGCCACGGCCACATATGACCTTTCGATTGTCCGACAAGACTCCGAACATGACATCAGCTAATGACACATTACGAGGTGGCATAGCGAACTAACGACAGGGCTTGCCTGGGTCGCCGCCCCTGCCGCGCGCGCCCTCCCGCACAACAAGAAGGAGTTAGTCATGAACGCCAGCACCACGCCGATCCGCGCCAATTTCCCGGTCCGCCGCATGGATTTCAGCTTCAGCGAAACGCCGAAATACTGGTGGGACGGGCAACCCTTCATGACCCACTTCATGAACAACCTGTCCTCACTGTTCCCCTATGGCGAAAAGTTCTTCGTCGACAGCGTGCGCGCCGTGCGCGAGCGCATCCAGGACCCGCAACTGCAGAAGGACGTCAGCGCCTTCATCGGCCAGGAAGCCATGCACTCCAAGGAGCACGCGGCCTACAACGAGTACGCCGACGAGCACGGCATCGACCTGGAAACCCTGGAGCTGCGCATCAAGGTGCTGCTCGAATCCATCAGCAAGGTCACCACCAAGAAGCACCAGCTGGCGATCACCTGCGCCCTGGAACACTTCACCGCGACCATGGCCGAGCAGTTGCTCAAGCGTGAAGACCTGAGCAGCCAGATGAAGTCGGACAAGATGTACAAGCTGTGGATGTGGCACGCCGTCGAGGAGAACGAGCACAAGGCGGTGGCCTACGACGTCTACCAGCAGGTCTATGGCGGCTACTTCACCCGTACCGCGGTGATGCTGCTCACCACCGGGATCTTCCTCGGCGTCATCGCCGGCTTCCAGATCAACCTGCTGCGCCGCGACGGCCAGCTGTTCAACTGGCGCAGCTGGAAACACGGTCTGGGCGTGCTGCTGCACCCGCGCCGCGGCTACTTCGTCAACCTGATCCGCCCGTGGCTGGACTATTTCCGCCCCGGCTTCCACCCCTTCGACCATGACACCAAGGCGCTGGAAACCCGCTGGAAGGAAACGCTGGATTTCGCCGGCTGATCGTCATGCACGAACGAAAACGCCAGGCATTGCCTGGCGTTTTCATTTCACACTCTGTGGGAGCAACTGTCTTTTTCTGGAACTCCGCGCCTGCGCTTCCCCCTCACCCCATCCCTCTCCCTCAGGGAGAGGGGGCAGTCCGAGCCGACTGACGCCAAGGTTTCATCCTGCACCGAACGGTCCCCTCTCCCCCTGGGAGAGGGTTAGGGTGAGGGCTGGCCCGAGCACAGAGCTATCTCGTAGGAGCGTGCCATGCCCGCGATCGCGCGCGCTCCTACACTCAACCCTCCTGCCTCCGCGGCAGATCATCCACCGTGTCGAACCACGACAGCTGCGACGAACACCAGACATGACATTGCGGCTCGATCAGCTCCGGTTCATCCAGGGTCACGGTATTGAGCCCCACGGTCTCGCCGTCGCGCACGCGGAATTCCATCGGCGTGCCGCACTTCACGCAGAAGCGCCGCTCGCCGTCCGGGCTTGAGCGCCACATCCCCAGTTCGCCGGCGGTATACGCGAAGCCCGTCAGCGGAATCACCGCCCAGGGCACTGCCGGCGCAGCATTGGATTTCTGGCAGATGCGGCAGTGGCAGTAACCGGTCTCTTCCGGCTGGGCATCCACCCGGTAGCGCACCGCGCCGCAGGCGCAGCCACCGAACAGGGGCAAAGGCAACATGCTGACGCTCCCGCTATGAACCAAGAAGACTTACAGCCTAGCGAGCATGCCGAAAGTCTGCAGCACCGCGACACCGGTGAAGAGCAACAGGATTTGTCGTTCGGCCAGGGCGCAGACTTCCCCGCGCTGCTCCGGCGGGCACTCGAGATAGTCCAGCGACTGCTGGAACAATTGCCGGCTGATCAGCCGCGACAGCTGGTTCAACTCGTTCTCGTCGATGTCCGGCAGCAGGTGGAACTGGCGGATGTCCTCGGCCATGTCCTCACCGAACTCGTCCATCACTCGCGCCAACGCCTCGCGCAGCACCGGCGACGGCCCATGCAGCTCGCGCACACCAATGATGAAGGCCTGCGGGTTGCCTTCCACGAAGTCGAAGAACAACCGCACGGTCTCCCGCGTCACCCGCTGGCCACGCTCCAGGTCCAGGCCGAAAGGCACGCTGGCCGCGCCCTCCCCCGGCTGCGCGCGCTCGGCGGCCTCGCGGCGCAGGTCGCGCAATGGCTGGCGCAGTTGAGTGGCGATGTCGCGAATGATCGCCAGGCCCAGATCATCCACGTCACCGAAGTGCCGGTAGAAGGTATTCGGGTTCAGCCCCGCTTCACGCGCCAGCTCGCGCAGCCCGAGGCTGCTCAGGCTGCGCCGGCTGGCCGCCAGGCGCAGCGCCGCGTCGATCAGCGCGCGCTTGCCGGCGGCCTCCGCTGGCCGTTCTTCCTGTCCGATTTCCATGTGTCTGGCGCCCGACCCCACCTAAGGTTGGTTGTTCCTGCGGTATACAGATGTCTACATTTCATCACGTAGACAGTTGTATACGCCAGCAATAATCATAACAGGAGCGTGGCCATGAGTACGGTTGTGAGTACCCAACCAAAGACTGCCCCCAGACACTGCAAGGTCGCCATCATCGGCACCGGGTTCTCCGGGCTGGGCATGGCGATACGCCTGAAGCAGGAAGGCGAGAATGACTTCCTGCTGTTCGAAAAGGATGCCGGCGTCGGTGGCACCTGGCGGGTCAACAACTACCCGGGCTGCGCCTGCGACGTGCAATCCCACGTCTACTCCTTCTCCTTCGAGCCGAACCCGGACTGGACGCGCATGTTCGCCCGCCAGCCGGAAATCCGCGCGTACCTGGAGAAGTGCTGGGCGAAGTACCGCCTGGAAGACAAGACGCTGCTCAACACCGAGATGGCGCGCTTCGAGTGGAACGAGGAACAGCAGCTCTGGCACCTGTTCGACGCCGCCGGCAACCACTACACCGCCAAGGCGGTAGTCTCCGGCATGGGCGCACTGTCGATCCCCTCGATCCCCGCGCTCAAGGGCCTGGAGAACTTCCAGGGCAAGGCCTTCCATTCCCAGCAGTGGGAGCATGACTACGACCTCAAGGGCAAGCGCGTCGCGGTGATCGGCACCGGCGCTTCGGCGATCCAGTTCGTCCCGGAAATCCAGCCGCTGGTGGCCAAGCTCGACCTCTACCAGCGCACCGCGCCGTGGATCCTGCCCAAGCCGGACCGCGCCATCAGCGACAAGGAGCGCGCGCGCTTCCGCCATTTCCCCGCCGTGCAGAAACTCTGGCGCGGCGCGCTCTACAGCATGCTCGAAGGCCGTGTACTGGGCTTCACCTTTGCACCCTGGGCAATGAAGCTGGTGGGCAAACTGGCCGAGCGCTTCATCCGCCAGCAGGTCAAGGACCCGGACCTGCGCCGCAAGCTGACCCCGGACTACACCATCGGCTGCAAGCGCGTGCTCATGTCGCACAACTACTACCCGGCGCTGGCGGCCTCCAACTCCTCGGTGATCGTCGACGGCATCCGCGAGATCAAGGCCGGCAGCATCATCACCAGCGATGGCCGCGAGCGTCAGGTGGACGCGATCATCTTCGGCACCGGCTTCACCGCTAACGACCCGATCCCGCGCGGCGTGGTGTTCGGCCGGGACGGCGTGGACCTGCTCGACACCTGGAAGAACGGCCCGGAAGCCTACAAGGGCACCATGACCCGCGGCTTCCCCAACCTGTTCTTCCTCATGGGCCCGAACACTGGCCTGGGCCACAACTCGATGGTCTACATGATCGAGTCGCAGATCGCCTACGTGCTGGGCGCCATCAAACTGATGGATCGCCGCGAGCTGCAGAGCGTCGAAGTGAAGCAGGAGGTGCAGGAGCGCTGGAACGAGAAGCTGCAGCGTGGCCTCAACCACAGCGTATGGAACACCGGCGGCTGCAAGAGCTGGTACCTGCACCCGGTGAGCGGGCGCAACTGCACCCTGTGGCCGGGCTTCACCTGGCGCTTCCGCGCCCTGACCAGCCAGTTCGATCCCGGCGCCTATCATCTGAAGGCCAAACCCCTGAGCAGCCCTGTCGTCCAACCGCAACGCCACGCCGAGGAGGTGCCGGCATGAAGAACTTCGAGAACAAGGTCGCCGCCATCACCGGCGCAGGCTCCGGCATCGGCCGCGCCCTGGCCGTGGAACTGGCCTCCCGTGGTTGCCACCTGGCCCTGGCGGACGTGAATGCCGCAGGCCTGGAGGAAACCCGCCAACTGCTCTCCTCCTCCGGCGTGCGGGTGTCCATCGACACGGTGAATGTCGCCGACCGCGAGCAGGTGCACGCCTGGGCCGACAAGGCCGCCCGCGAGCACGGCAAGGTCAACCTGGTGTTCAACAACGCCGGCGTCGCCCATGCCGGTACCGTGGAAGCCAGCGACTACGAAGAGTACGAGTGGATCACCAACATCAACTTCTGGGGCGTGGTCTACGGCACCAAGGCCTTCCTGCCGCACCTGAAGGCTTCCGGTGACGGCCACATCGTCAACGTCTCCAGCGTGTTCGGCCTGTTCTCCCAGCCGGGCATGAGCGCCTATAACGCCACCAAGTTCGCCGTGCGCGGCTTCACCGAATCGCTGCGCCAGGAGCTGGACATGGAGCGCGGCGGTGTCTCCGCCAGTTGCGTGCACCCCGGCGGGATCAAGACCAACATCGCCAAGACCGCGCGCATGAACGACAGCATGGTCAAGGTCACCGGGCAGAACGCGGAAGCGGCGCGCACCCAGTTCAACGACCAGTTGCTGCGCACCACCCCGCAGAAAGCGGCGCAGGTGATCATCCGCGGCGTGGAGCGCGATTCGCGGCGCATCCTGATTGGCTCGGACGCCCACGCCATCGACGTGATGCTGCGCCTGCTGCCGGTCTGGTACCAGAAGGTGGTCACCGGCAGCATGAAGCTGGCCAGGCGCTTCGCGCCCAAGCCCAAGCGCAAGTCCGCCGCCGAGGGTTACGAGGCCAAGTAACGCGCCAATCTGAAGTTTCCAGGCAAAGAGTCCCTTTTTCCCTGTCGGGCCGGCGCCCATCCCCCTTACCCCCGGATGGGCGCCGTTTTTTTCAGGGATCATTGCCGGACAGCGATCACCGACGGGTCAGCACCACCTCCAGATATTCGCTGGGCACCACCAGCGACGAGGGGCCCGCGCGATTGCTCGCTTCGAGCAGCTGCGTCAGATCACGCTCCAGCAACTTCCCATCCGCTTCCGGCAGGTTGGCGAAAGCCTTGTGCAGCGGGCCGTACCAGTCGCGGAAGACCTCGATGAAATGCGCGGCGGAGCGATAGCGGAAGTTGAAGACCTGCCGCGTCGCACGCAACTCGCCGATCGATCCGTCGAACAGCTCGCGCAGATGCTCCTCCCGTCCCCACGCGGACGGCGGGCGAACACCCGCCGCCGGCGGGATGTAACCCGAAAGCACCTTGAACACCTGGCCGATGAAGCCCTCGGGCGTCCAGTTGGCCAGGCCGATGCGTCCGCCGGAACGGCAGACCCGCGCCAGTTCCGACGCGGCTTTCGCCTGGTCGGGGGTGAACATCACGCCGAAAGTCGAGACCACCGCATCGAAGCTGCCGGCTTCGAAGGGCAGCGCCTCGGCATCGGCCTCGCGGAACTCCACGGCCAGATGCTCGGCACGGGCGCGTTCGGCGCCCTGTTCCAGCAAGCGCGGCACGTAGTCAGTGGAGATCACCCGGCAACCACGCCGGGCGGCGGCCAGGGTGACGTTGCCGTTGCCGGCGGCGACGTCCAGTACCCGCTCGTCGCAGAGCAGGTCGCAGGCTTCGGCCAGGCGCTCACCGACGATCTGCAGGGTGGTGCCGATCACGGCGTAGTCGCCGCTGGCCCAGGTGGCCATCTGGCGTTGTTTCAGGGCATTGAGGTCTACAGCGGTAGTCATTTGTGGTTCTCCTGACGGGCAAGGCGCGCTCATTCGGCGGTGGTCGGATCGAGGGTGGTGACGACCTGCGATATCCGATTGGCCGGGAAGCCGCCCAGTCGCGCGTGCTCTCGCACGGCGGCTTCGTCGGGGGCTATGTACAGGCAGTAGATGCGGTCTGCGACCACGTAGCTGTGCAACCACTGCACCTGCGGCCCCAGCTGGTTCAAGACCTTGCAGGACTTCTGCGCGATAGCCTGGAAATCGCGGTCGGTCAGGGCTCCGGCGCCGGGGATCTCGCGCTCTATGACGAACTTCGGCATGACACTCTCCATGGGTGGGCTGATGCGGGTACCGCGACATCCCGCACCTTCATGCTGCGCCGCGGCCTGGCCGCCGTCCTGCTCCAGCGTCGGTGTTGCCTGTCCGATCGTCCGGCGGCTCGCCACGGCTTCGCTTTCGCGCCCAGACTTCGACTGAGAACCCCGCTCCGGAGGCGCCCCTCGATGAGCACGCAAAGCATCCTCACCGCCCAGCAGCGCCTGGAGCGCCTGGTGCGCCAGCGGCCTGGCGTCGCCCAGGTCCGCGACGTCCCCGCCACCGCGCTCTGGGAAGGCGGCGGCAAGACGCAGACGCGTCATCCGGACGGCAACCTGATCCATACCGACCTGCCGCAGGAACTGGGTGGCGATGGCGAGCGTGTCAGCCCCGGCTGGCTGCTGCGCGCCGCGTTGGCCTCCTGCGCCGTTACACGCATCGCCATGCTGGCCGCCGAGCGAGGAATGCAGCCACAGCGGCTGGAGGCGCAAGTCACCAGCGACACCGACCTGCACGGCCTGCTCGGGCTGCGCCGCGAAGATGGCCAGCACATCCCCGCCGGCCCGTTGGCCGTCCACGTGCAGGTCAGCATCAGCGTGCCGGGTGCCCCGGATGCAGAAGTACGCGAGATGGTCGAGCAGGCCATGCGCGTCTCCCCGATGCTCAGCGCACTGGCCGAAGCCGTACCGGTGCGCCTGGACATCGACAGCGGCACCCCCTGATGGACGCACTGTCGGAGACCCTGCGCGTAGTCCGGTTGGTCGGCGCCATTTTCATCAATGCGCGCTTCACCGCGCCCTGGTGCTATCAATCGCCAAGGGCAGATTCGGTGGTCGAGCTGCTGGAGCCGGGCGCCGAACAGGTGGTGATCTTCCACCTCATCACCGAGGGAGAATGCTTCGTCGAAATGGGCCGAGCCGAGCCAGTGCGGCTGGTGGCCGGCGATGCAGTGATCTTCCCCCAGGGCCACGCCCATCGCATGGCCTCGCAACCCGGCGTCCCACCGGCCACGGGAGCACGACTGGACGCGGTGCTGGCCCGTCGGCCGCGCCAGTTGGCCTATGGCGGCGGTGGTGCGACGACGCGCCTTGTCTGCGGCTACCTCGCCTGCGACGCACGGCTGGCGAGGCTGCTGCTCGCCGGGCTGCCGGCGCTGGTGAAGGTCAACGTGCGCGGCTCGGCCGCTGGCGCCTGGCTGGAGTCCTCGGTGCGCTACGCGCTGGCCGAGGCGCGCTCGCCCCGTCCCGGCGGTGCCGGCGTGCTGGCCAAGCTGGCGGAGGTGTTGTTCATCGAGGTGCTGCGCCTGTACATGGAGGAACAGGGCGAGGACCGCAGCGGCTGGCTGGCCGGGCTGCACGACCGCATAGTCGGCAGCGCCCTGGGCGCCCTGCACAAGTCACCGGCTCATCCCTGGAGCCTGGAGGAACTGGCGCGCTGCGCCGGTACTTCGCGCTCGGTGCTGGCCGAGCGCTTCCTCGGGCTGGTGGGCTGCCCGCCAATGCAGTACCTGACTCAGTGGCGAATGCTGCTGGCCGCCAACCTGCTGCGCGGCAGCAACGCCCCGCTGGCGCGGATCGCCGAGGACGTCGGCTATCAGACAGACACGGCCTTCAGCCGCGCCTTTCGCCGCGAATACGGCTGCCCGCCGGCGGCGTGGCGGCGCAGCCAGGCCGCCGGCGCACGCCCGTCGATGTAAGGGCGCTCAGAGCCCCATCTGCTTGGCGATGATCTCGTTCATGATCTCCCGCGTGCCGCCGCCAATGGAGAGAATGCGGTTGTCGCGGTACAGCCGCTCCACCAGGCTCTCGCGCATGTAGCCCATGCCGCCCAGTACCTGCACCGCGTCGTAGGTCACCCGGTCGGCCACGTCGGTGGCGAAGTTCTTGGCCATGGAGATTTCCTTGATCACGCTCTTGCCGGCCGCCATCTTCGCCGCCTGGCGGTAGGTGAACTCGCGGGACACTTCGACCTGGGTGGCCATCTCCGCCAGCCGGTGCTTGAGCACCTGGAACTTGCCGACCGGCTTGCCGAACGCCTCGCGCTCGCGGCTCCAGGCCAGCGCCTCGTCCAGCGCCAGCTGCGCAGTCATGTTGGCCATGATCGCCAGGGCCAGGCGCTCGCTCTGGAAGTTCGCCATGATGCAGGCGAAGCCCATGTTCTCCGCGCCGATCAGGTTTTCCACCGGCACCTTGCAGTCGTCAAAGAACAGCTCGGCGGTATCCGACGCCCACCAGCCCATCTTCTTCAGCTTGCGGCTCACGGTGAAGCCGGGCGTGCCCTTTTCCACCAGCAGCAGGCTGACACCTCCGAAGCCATCGCCGCCGGTGCGCACGGCCACGGTGTAGTAGTCAGCGCGCACGCCACTGGTGATGAAGGTCTTGCTGCCGCTGACTCGGTAGTGGTCGCCGTCGCGCACGGCGCGGGTCTTCAGGCTGGCGACGTCGGAGCCACCGGAGGGCTCGGTGACCGCCAGTGCCATGATCTTCTCGCCGGCCAACACCTGCGGCGCGATGCGCTTGCGCAGCTCCGGGCGGCCCCACTTGATCAGCGGCGGCAGGCCGATATCCAGCGAACCCAACCCCGCCACCAACCCGCCGGAGCCGCAGCGCATCAGCTCTTCGCTGGCTGCCACCTTGGCGAACAGGTCGCCCTCGTGGCTGCCGCCGAACGCCTCGGGATAGCCGATGCCGAGGATGCCGGCCTCGCCCGCCTTGCGGTACAGCTCGCGGGGAAACTCCTCCGCCTCCTCCCAGTCGGCAACGTGGGGCAGGATTTCACGCTCGACGAAGCGCCGCACGCTGTCGCGGACCAGGCGGTGGTTGTCATCGAAGTATTCGGCGAACACGGACATGGCAAGGCTCCAGACGGTTTGACTGAAACTTACCGAGCGCTTGCTTGGTTTTCAAGGCGAGACACCCGCCATCGGCTAGGACAGATGTGCCGTCCCGAATCGCTCGCGGTAAGCCGAAGGCGCTACGCCAGCCGCACCACGGAAGGCATTGCGGAAGCTCTCCACGGTACCGAAGCCGCATTGCTCGGCGATCCGCTCGACGCTGTCAGCGCTGCTTTCGAGCAATTCACGGGCGCGCAGCATGCGCTCGTGCTGCAGCCAGGCCTTGGGCGTCATCCCCGTCGCTTCGCTGAAGCGGCGCAGAAAGGTGCGCTCACTCATGGCCACGCGGCTCGCCAGTTCGCCGACGCTGATCGACCGGTCCAGCCGCTGCCGGGCCCAGTCCAGCAGCCCGGCGAAGTCATGCCGGGGCGCCTGCGCCACCGGCGCGGGGATGAACTGCGCCTGACCGCCGCCGCGCTGCGGCGACATCACCAGGCGCCGCGCGACGGTATTGGCAACCTGCGCACCGAAGTCCCGCGCCACCAGGTGCAGGCAGGCATCGATGCCCGCCGCGCTACCAGCGGAAGTGATCAGTTGCCCGGCGTCTACATAGAGCACCTGGGCATCGACTTCGATGGCCGGGAAGCGCGTCGCCAGCTCCTCGGCGTAGCGCCAGTGCGTGGTCGCCCGCTGGCCGTCCAGCAATCCGGTGGCGGCCAGGACGAAGACACCGGAGCAGATCGACACTAGCCGCGCGCCCTCAGCGTGGGCCTCGCGCAGCGCCTGTACCAGCTCGGCAGAAGGCGCCTCGGCACGATCCCGCCAGCCCGGCACAATGATCGTGCCCGCCGTGTCGAGGGCTTCCAGCCCGCCATCGGCGAGCACCTGGATGCCGCCCATGGCGCGCATCGGCCCCGCATCCACGGCAACGACCCGGTGGCGATACCAGGGGAAATCGAACTCGGGACGCGGCAGGCCGAAGATTTCCACGGCGATGCCGAATTCGAAGGTGCACAGGCCGTCGTAGGCAAGAATGGCGACTTCCAGGGGATTGCGCGGCATTTGGCGGAAAACTTCCGATCACTGTCCAGGCCGCCACTGTAGCCGACTCGCAAGGCCACATACAGTGCCCCCATCTTCCACAGGAGCCTTGCCATGCCCAGCCTCGTCAGCCAGTTCCCCGCCGCCCTGCCGGCCGATGCCCTCGCCCACTTCAGCCACCGCCTGGCCTTCGAAACCGACTGTTCCGACGTCAACCACGCCCTGCAGAACGGCGAGCAGGATTTCGTCCTGCTCGATGTGCGCAACGCCGCCGCTTTTGCCCGTGGGCATGTACCCGGAGCACTGAACCTGCCGACTCGCGAGATCGATGCCCGGCGCATGGCGCAGTTCGCCTCGGGCACCCTGTTCGTCGTCTACTGCGCCGGACCGCACTGCAACGGCGTGCACCGCGCCGCCGCGAAGCTCGCCGCGCTGGGTTTGCCGGTGAAGGAGATGATCGGCGGGGTGACCGGCTGGCTGGACGAAGGCCTGGCTCTGGTCGGCGTGGCAGGTGACTCGTTGCTTGCAGGCGGTGAAAGCATCAGCTGCGCCTGCTGAGCCCGAATGCAACAAGGCCGGAATTGCTCCGGCCTTGTTCGTCGTACAGGAAGTGCTTGGATGGCTCAGCTACTGATCGGCCGGCGCCCAGCCAGAGCGTGGGCCAGGGTGCCGCCGTCGACCAGCTCCAGCTCGCCACCCAGCGGTACGCCGTGGGCGATGCGCGACAGCACCAGGTCGCCGCCGCCCAGCAGCTGGGCGATGTAGTGGGCGGTTGCCTCGCCTTCCACCGTGGGGTTGGTGGCGAGAATGATCTCACTGAAGTTGCCGGCCTTGATTCGCGCTTCCAGCTCGGGAATGCCGATGGCTTCCGGGCCGAGGCCGTCCAGCGGCGACAGGTGCCCCTTGAGCACGAAGTAGCGGCCACGGTAACCGGTCTGCTCGACGGCGAACACGTCCAGCGGACCTTCGACCACGCACAGCAGGCTATCGTCGCGGCGCGGGTCGGTGCACTGCGGGCAGAACTCGTCCTCAGACAGGGTGCGGCACTGCTTGCAGTGACCGACACCCTCCATCGCCTGGGTCAGTGCCTGGGCCAGGCGCAGACCACCACTGCGGTCACGCTCCAGCAGCTGCAGCGCCATGCGCTGGGCACTCTTCTGCCCCACTCCGGGCAGGGTGCGCAGGGCGTCGATCAGTTGGCGGATCAGCGGCGTGAAGCTCATGGGGCGGTCTCAGGATATTTTTCGGAGGGGTAGAACGACTGTAGGAGCGAGCTTGCTCGCGAACCCTGCCAGGCCGTGAAGGGCCGGTAGAGCGTTCGCGAGCAAGCTCGCTCCTACAGGTCAGCGGGATGCCTGGATCAGAAAGGCATCTTGAAGCCAGGCGGGAGCTGCATGCCGGCGGTCATGCCGGACATCTTGTCCTGGTTGTTCTGCTCGATCTTGCGCACGGCGTCGTTCACCGCGGCGGCGATCAGGTCCTCGAGGATTTCCTTGTCTTCCTGCATCAGGCTGTCATCCAGGGAGACGCGCTTGACGTCGTGGCGACCGGTCATCACCACGCTCACCAGGCCGGCGCCGGATTGACCGGTCACTTCGGCGTTGGCCAGCTCTTCCTGCATCTTCTGCATCTTTTCCTGCATCTGCTGGGCCTGCTTCATCAGGCCGGCCATGCCACCTTTCATCATGTCGAGTTCCTCGATTCGTTCAGTCGTCGGCCCAGGCTCAAGCCTTGGCCTCCAGGGGTTCGATAGTACCGTCGCGGACCACCGCGGCGAACTGTTGCTTCATCTGTAGCACATAAGGGTCGGCGGCAATCGAAGCCTCGGCCTGGCGCTGACGCTCGGCGCGCTTGCGCGCGGCGGCCTGGGCCGGGGTTTCCTGCTCGGGCTTCTGCTGGGTGACCTGCAGGGTCAGGGTACGCCCGTGGAACTGGTTCAGAGCATCGTTCAGGCGACGCTGCTGGGTCGCGTTGAACAGCGCGCTCTGGCCCGGGTCCAGGTGCAGGTGCCAGTTGTCGCCGTCCACCGCCACCAGGGTGCAGTTGGCGCCGATGCTGGCGGTGAGGCCGGCCAGGCCCAGACGCGGAAACAGGTCCAGCCACTCGGCGGCAAGGCCGGTGGCGGGCATGGCGGCGGGCTCGGGCTCCGGCTCGGCCTGCTCCTGCGGCGCCTCGCTCTCGAGGTAGCCGTAGGATTCCATGTCGACTTCGTAGTAATCCTCGGCGGGCGGCGGCTCGTCATCGCGATCATCGTCGTCGGCCGGTGCTTCTGCCACGACGGGTGCGGGTGCTTCCACCGGTGCAGGGGCAGCCACTGATGCAGGTGCTGGCGCTGCCGCTACGGGTGCAGGTGCAGGTGCAGGTGCAGGTGCAGGTGCAGGTGCAGCAGGTTCGACCGGCGCGGGAGCGGTGGCAACCGGTGCCGAGGGTTCGTCCCACGGCAGGTCGACCGGCGCTTCGGCAACTGGCGGCTGCGGCTCGACGGCCGGAGCGACAGGCTCTGCAGCGACGACCACTTCCGGTTGCGCTTCGATAGGAGCAGGAACCGCCTCGACAACCGGCGCGGGAGCAGCGACAGGCGCTGCCTCCACCACCGGAGCCGGAGCCGGAGCCGGAGCCGGAGCCGGAGCCACCTGAGGCTGCGGCGCGGCAACAGCCGGGGCAACCTCGGCGACCGGCGCTACAGGAGCGACCGGCGCTGGCGCAGCAGGCGGCGGAGCAATGGATGCAACCGGCGCTGCAACGGCGGCGCCGGCCACTGGGTTCGGGTTGGAATCAGCCGTGGCCTTGCTGATCCCCAGGTCCTTTAGTGGCGACCTGGGCGCGCCGTCGGCATCGGCCGGGCGGAACGCCAGCATGCGCAGCAGCACCATCTCGAAGCCGCCACGGGGATCGGGCGCCAGCGGCAGGTCGCGGCGGCCGATCAGGCCCATCTGGTAGTAGAACTGCACGTCCTCGGCCGGCAGTGCCTGGGCCAGTGCCAGCACGCGGTCACGGTCGCCCTGGCCGTTGTCCACGGCCTCCGGCAGCGCCTGGGCGATGGCCACGCGGTGCAGCACGTTGAGCATTTCGGCCAGCACGCCGCCCCAGTCCGGGCCTTGCTCGGCCAGGTGGCGAACGGCTTCCAGCAGCGCACGGGCGTCGCCTTCCAGCAGTGCGTGGAGCACGCCATAGACCTGCCCGTGATCCAGGGTGCCAAGCATGGCGCGCACATCGGCGGCCAGCACCTTGCCTTCGCCGAAAGCGATGGCCTGGTCGGTGAGGCTCATGGCGTCACGCATGGAGCCATCGGCCGCGCGACCGAGCAGCCACAGCGCATCGTCCTCGAACGGCACGTTCTCGGCGCCCAGGACGTGGGTGAGGTGCTCCACCACGCGCTCCGGTGGCATGTTCTTCAGCGAGAACTGCAGGCAGCGCGAGAGGATGGTCACCGGCAGTTTCTGCGGATCCGTGGTCGCCAGCAGGAACTTCACGTGGGGCGGCGGCTCCTCCAGGGTCTTCAACAGGGCGTTGAAGCTGTGGCTGGAGAGCATGTGCACTTCGTCGATCAGGTAGACCTTGTAGCGCCCGCGGCTCGGCGAGTACTGCACGTTGTCGAGCAGCTCGCGGGTGTCCTCGACCTTGGTGCGGCTGGCGGCGTCCACTTCGATGAGGTCGACGAAGCGGCCTTCATCGATCTCGCGGCACACCGAGCACTGCCCGCAGGGGGTCGAGCTGACGCCGGTCTCGCAGTTCAGGCACTTGGCCAGGATGCGCGCAATGGTGGTCTTGCCCACGCCACGGGTACCGGTGAACAGGTAGGCGTGGTGCAGGCGCTGGTTGTCCAGCGCGTTGATCAGGGCCTTGAGCACATGGGTCTGGCCGACCATTTCGCGGAACGAGCGCGGACGCCATTTGCGGGCAAGAACCTGATAACTCATTGAAATCCATCGCGACAGGTGAGCAGAAGTGCGCTAATCCTAGCGAAGCGGACCGTAAATTGCACCCGATGTCCGCACCGGTCGCTATCGCATCTTGGCAAGGGCCGGGCTACACGGCATTGTGTTGTCGTTCTGCCATCAACGGAGCCTTGATGCGCTTCCTCGCCACCACCCTGCTGCTGACCACCGCCCTCGCCCAGGCCGACGACCGTCCCCTGCGCTTTTCGGTGGTCGATAGCTGGGCGATGCCGCTGGCGCAGATCGAGAATGGCGAACTGACCGGCGGCATCATGTTCGAGCTGTTCAACGAGACGGCACGCGAACTGGGGCGCCCGGCAGCCTTCCACATCGTGCCCCGCGCACGCATCGAGCAGGCCCTGCTGAGCCGCTCCGTCGACGTGCGCTGCTACGTGTCGCGCACCTGGACCGAGCATGAATTCAAGGACTACCGCTGGACCGCACCGCTGATGGTGCAACGCGACCTGCTGGTAGTCCGCGATGCCCCCGCCGACAAGCTGGAAACCCTGCCCAGCCAATCTGTCGGCACCGTGCTGGGCTATCACTACCCGCGCCTGCAGCCGCTGCTGGACAGCCACTGGCTGACCCGCGACGACGCGCGCAACCAGGAACTGGTGTTGAAGAAGCTGCGTATCGGTCGCTATCAGTACGCAATCAGCAGCGAGTTCGCGCTGAACTGGTTCAACCGTGAATTGCCCGAGGCGGAGCGTCTGCGAATCGCCAGCGTGATCGAGGAGACGCCGCTGTCGTGCATGGTGCTGGATACGCCCGAAGTCCGCGCCGACGAGGTGCTCTCGGTGCTGGCGAAGATCAAGGCGTCGGGGAAGATCGAGGAAATCCTGGGTCACTATCGCTGAGGCGACGCGTGCATCGACAGGATCGGGCGGATTTTACCGACCCCGAAATGGAGGCGGCCCCGCCAGCCACACCCCGGCACACAATGTCCCCGCCTTGGCTGCTTCCTTCCGGACCTGACCAGGTAAGCGAGTAATCGTTGCGGGGGGACCGACAGGGCCACCATCACGAGAAGCTCGCCAGATCAGCGAGCCGCGCCATTGTAGCGGCTTGAGCGCAACTTACAAGCACTTCAAGCACTTAGCGACGTTCCACATGCAATTCCTGACCTTCATCACGAATTTGCCTTTTCATTAGGGGAATTACCCTACAGCCAATTCAGAAAATTCCAACGGCGCCGACGCTTAAGGAAGAACCCGTCGCTCACAGGCGGGCCGTGACCGAGCGAGGAATGCCAGCATGTCCGTTGCACTGCGATCCACCACTCTCGTTGCCCTGCTCTTCTCGACCCCGCTGTTGGCCTACGACGGGGTCATCCATTTCAGCGGTGCGGTGGTCGAACCGACCTGCCAGGTCGGGCTGACCGACGTAACCGCCCGCAGCGCCCGCGTGCAATTGAGCGAGTGCAACCGGGCCATGACGATGATGCTGAACCAGCCGCGCGGCGCGATGCCCAGCGTGAGCTACCGGCTGACCGATGCGCGCGGCAATGCACTGGGGAATGGCATCGCGGCCACCGGCGACACCGACAGCGTGATCCGCGAGATCGCCAAGGGTGGCGTAGCCGCGGGCCAGCGCAATGTGGTGCTGGTGGCCGAGTACCTGTAAGGGGCGTTACTGCCCCTGGAGCAGCCCTTCGGGCCGAGGCTGGGTGGAGACCTCCAGGTTCGGCCCGATGAACAGGTCCATCTTGCTGTAGCCCGGACGGGTGCTGAAAGTGGAGTAGCGCTCCGCCCCCTGGTGGAACTGGAAGGCGACGCGGTATTCGCCCGAACGCAGCAGGCGCAGCGGGAAGGCGCGTGCTTCGCCCGGCTTGATCTCGCCCGCGAGGGTTTCCTCGCCATTTTCCTTGAAGCTGTAGCTCACCGCCGGCCCGCCCACGCCCTCGTAATGAAGGACGATCTGCGGGCGCTCGGTCCAGGCCACGTAGGCCCCGAACAGCACCACCAGCGCCCCGACGCCGAGCAGGCGCTGCTTTCTTGCCTTGTCCATCTCGCTCTCCGTCAATCGCTGGCCCACCCCGCCCTGCGTTGCAACGCAGGGATCGGAGCGGGCCCGCCGATCAGTTCAGGCTGTCGACCAGGGCCTTGGCAGGCACCAGGCGTACCGCCTTCTTCGCGGCGATCTCGATGGTCTTGCCAGTCTGCGGGTTGCGGCCGGTGCGGGCAGCGCGTTCACTGACCTTGAGCTTGCCGATCCCCGGCAGGGTCAGCTCACCGTCGTTCTCCAGGGCGTCCTGGGCGATCTGCGCCAGTTGCTCGAACACGCCGCGCACGGCGGCCTGGGTCAGGTCGAGGGATTCGGCGATATCGCGAACCAGTTGGTCCTTGGTCATGGGCATGGAATGACTCCTTGATGCATTGATCTTGATGGATGCGTGTCAGGCGCCGAGGCCATGGTCGGCCAGCAGCTTGATCAGCTGCTCTTCGTCCATTACGGCGACGCCAAGTTCCTGGGCCTTGGCCAACTTTGAACCCGCTCCCGGTCCTGCAACGACGCAGTGGGTCTTGGCCGAGACGGAACCGGCCACCTTGGCGCCCAGGCTTTCGAGCTTTTCCTTGGCGACGTCGCGGCTCATGGCCTCCAGGGTGCCGGTCAGCACCCAGGTCTGGCCGGCCAGGGGTAGGCCTTCGACCACCTTGCGCTCGCTGCGCCAGTGCATGCCGAACTCCGCCAGCTGCGCTTCGACCGCCTTCGCGCGCTCGACGCGGGCGGCATCGGCGAAGTACTCGCGCACCGACTGCTTGGCCTTCTCGTTCACACCCTTGAGGGTGCTGAGGTCGAGCCAGTCCTGGCTGAGGGTGATGAGCGCGTCGAGACTGCCCGTGCGGTCGGCCAGCTTCTCGGCGCCGGTAGCGGCGATGAAGGGGATGTTCAGCTTGTCGATGAAGCCCGCCAGAGTGGCGACGGCGGCGAACTCGGCGGAAACCTCGCCTTCGTCCTGCAACTGGACGCCATGCTCTGGATTCTGCAGCTCAGCGATCACGCTGCGGTTGTGCTCGTCATCGAAGAAGTTGTGGATCTCGTAGGCCACTTCGCCGCCGACGTCCGGCAGGTAGGTGAGCACTTCCGGCAGCGCCTTCTGGATGCGCGCCAGGGAGCCCAGGGAGCGCGCCAGCAGCTTGGCGGTTTCCTCGCCGACGTCCGGGATGCCCAGGGCGAAGACGAAGCGCGCCAGCGCGGGCCTGCGACTGTCGGCGATGGCCGCGAGCAGGTTGCGCGTGGAGACTTCGGCGAAGCCTTCCAGCTCGATGACCTGCTCGAAGGTCAGGGTGTAGAGGTCGGCCGGGGACTTCACCAGGCCCTTGTCCACCAGTTGCTCGACGATCTTGTCGCCGAGACCGTCAATGTCCATGGCGCGGCGCGAGACGAAATGGATGATCGCCTGCTTGAGCTGCGCCTGGCAGAACAGCCGGCCGACGCAGCGGTAGATGGCGCCTTCGCTGACCGACTCCTTGCCCTTGCTGCGCTTGACCAGCTGGGTGCGCTCGACCTGCGAGCCGCATACCGGGCACTGGGTGGGGATCGCCACCGGGCGAGCATCCGCTGGACGGCGCTCGGTGACGACCTGCATGACCTGCGGAATCACATCGCCGGCACGGCGAATGATCACGGTATCGCCGATCATCAGGCCCAGGCGGGCGACCTCGTCCATGTTGTGCAGCGTGGCATTGGATACGGTCACGCCAGCCACCTGCACCGGCTTCAGACGCGCCACGGGCGTTACCGCACCGGTACGGCCGACCTGGAATTCCACATCGAGCAGTTCGGTCAGTTCTTCGCGGGCCGGGAATTTATGGGCGATGGCCCAGCGCGGCTCGCGGGCACGGAAGCCCAGTTCACGCTGGTAGTCGATGCGGTTGACCTTGAACACCACGCCGTCGATCTCGTAGGCGAGACTGTCGCGGCGGGCACCGATGTCTTCGTAGTAGGCGCGGCAGCCTTCGACACCCCTGGCCAGTTTCAGCTCGCGGCTGATCGGAATGCCCCAGCCCTTGAGGGCTTCGAGGATATCGACCTGAGTACCGGGCAGCGCGCCGCCCTCGACGCGACCGAAACCGTAGCAGCAGAACTCCAGCGGGCGGCTGGCGGTGATCTTTGAATCCAGCTGGCGCAGGCTGCCGGCCGCGGCGTTGCGCGGGTTGGCGAATGTCTTGCCGCCGGCTTCCATCTGCCGCTCGTTGAGCGCGTCGAAACCTGCCTTGGACATGAAGACCTCGCCACGCACTTCCAGCACCGCCGGCCAGCCCTCGCCCTTCAGGCGCAGCGGCACATTGCGGATGGTGCGCACGTTGACGCTGATGTCCTCGCCGGTGGTGCCGTCGCCACGGGTGGCGCCGCGGGTCAGCACGCCGTTCTCGTACAGCAGGCTGACCGCCAGGCCGTCGAGCTTGGGCTCGCAGCTGTACTCCACTTCGGCGCCGCCGCCGAACAGGTCGGAAGATGGCAACTGGTCCGCCAGGCCTTCACGCACACGGCGATCGAAGTCGTTGAGGTCCTGCTCCTCGAAGGCGTTGCCCAGGCTGAGCATCGGGACTTCATGGCGCACCTCACCGAAGGCCGAGGCGGCCGCACCGCCGACGCGCTGGGTCGGCGATTCGGGGGTGATCAGTTCGGGATGCTCGGCTTCCAGCGCCTTCAGTTCGCGGAACAGGCGGTCGTACTCGGCGTCCGGCACGCTCGGCTCGTCGAGCACGTAGTAGCGGTAGTTGTGGTCGTCGAGTTCGCTGCGCAGCTGGGCAATGCGTTCGGCAGCGGATTGGGAGTCGGTCATGCGGGAATCTCGGGCGGCAAGAGGTTGCGGCTAGAAATGCGAAGCCCCAAGGGTCGCTTGGGGCTTTTTGTGCAGCGTGCGGAAAGCTTAGCGCTTCTGGGTCAGGGCGCGTCGCTCGAAGTCGATGATGCGCTGACGGTAATGCTCGATGGTCTGCGCGGTCATCACGCTGCGTTGCTCGTCCTTCAGCTCGCCATTGAGTTCCTGGGCCAGCTTGCGGGCAGCGGCGATCATCACATCGAACGCCTGCTTGGGATGACGCGGGCCCGGCAGGCCAAGGAAGAAGCTCACCGCGCGGGTGCTGAACTGGTCGATGTTATCCAGATCGAAGGTGCCCGGCTTGACCGCATTGGCCATGGAGAACAGCACTTCACCGTTGCCGGCCATGCTCTCGTGACGATGGAAGATGTCCATCTCGCCGTAACGCAGGCCGCTTTCGAGGATGTTCTGCAGCAGCGCCGGGCCCTTGAAGCCGTTCTCGTCGCGGCTGATCACGTTGATGATCAGCACTTCGTCGACCGGCGCCTGCGGCGCCGACGGAGCAGCAGGCGCGGGAGCTGCACGCTCCTTGTCCTTCTTGCGGTCCTTTTTCGGCTTGTCCTTCTCTGCCGGCACTTCGTCCAGCGGATTGGGGAAATCCTCTTCGTCCAGCGGGCCGAGCAGATTCGGCGCCGGGTCGTCCAGGTTCAGGTCACCCTGGCGCGGTTCCCCGCGACGCTTGCCGCGCGACTCCTTGGCGCTGAGCTTGGGCAGGTCCTCCTCGTCCAGCTCCGGCTCGCGGTGCTCGACTACACGGGAAGGCCCGAGCAGTTCCGGGTTGGTTTCGTCCCCGTCATCGGGCTGGTTGGCAAACTGGCGATCCAGCTTGAAACGCAACTTGCCCTTGCCACCCCGCATGCGACGCCAACCGTCGAACAGAATGCCGGCGATGACGATAAGCCCAATGACGATCAGCCATTCGCGCAGACCGATATCCATCTAATCCCGTAGCCCCTGAACAAAAAATGATGATGAAAAAAAGGACATCCTATCCCTTGAAAACGTGGAGCCAACTTCATGTTCTGACTGATGTTTTCCACGCGATACAAAAGTGGGGGTTAAGCTAACACGCTCTCACATAACTTTACACTGTCTGAGGCGACACTCCGCCGCACTCTTTGCAACTTTTCATAGCGGTCGCCAGCTGCGCGCCCGAAGTGAAGCCTACCCCAATCAAATCAACGCGTTAGGCTGGAAACAAAGCATCTTGCCAGCATAGCTCAAGTTCGCCCGGACGATCACGCTTCGGCGAGTGCAACAGCCTCTTCCACATCCACCGCTACCAGACGCGAACAACCCGGTTCGTGCATGGTCACGCCCATCAATTGATCGGCCATCTCCATGGCGATCTTGTTGTGGGTGATATAGATGAACTGCACTTTCTCCGACATCTCCTTCACCAGCCGCGCATAACGGCCGACGTTGGCATCGTCCAGCGGCGCGTCGACTTCGTCGAGCATGCAGAACGGTGCCGGGTTCAGCTGGAAGATCGCAAATACCAGCGCCAGAGCGGTCAGGGCCTTTTCGCCACCGGACAGAAGATGGATGGTGCTGTTCTTCTTGCCCGGGGGCCTCGCCATGATCGCCACCCCGGTATCGAGTAGATCCTCGCCGGTAAGTTCCAGATAGGCATGACCGCCGCCGAAAACCTTGGGGAACAATGCCTGAAGGCCAGCATTGATCTGGTCGAAGGTTTCCTTGAAGCGGTTGCGGGTTTCCTTGTCGATCTTGCGGATGACGTTTTCCAGGGTATCCAGCGCCTCCACCAGGTCGTCGTTCTGGTCGTCCAGGTAGCGCTTGCGCTCGGATTGCTGCTGGTATTCCTCGATCGCCGCGAGGTTGATCGGGCCCAGGCGACCAATGCGCGCGGCCAGTTCCTCCAGGCGGGTTTCCCAGACCTTCTCGGCAGCGTCATGGGGCAAGGTTCCCAGCACGCCGTGCAGGTCGTAACCATCCTCGTGGAGTTGTTCCTGCAGCGACTTGCGCCGCACGTTCAGGGCCTGCCACTCCATGCGCTGCTGCTCCAGCTGGCCGCGCAGCAGCTGCGACTGCTGCTCGGCCTGGGTGCGGCGCCTCTCGGCGTCGCGCAGCTGGCGGTCTGCATCTTCCAGCGCCAGGCGCGCGTGCTTGAGTTCGTCTTCCACCGCCATGCGCCGGTCGAGCAGTTCCTCGAGACGCATGCGCAGTTCTTCCAGCGGCGCGGCACCCTCCTCCAGGTTGAGGTTGAGCTGCTCGCAACGCTCGACCAGGCGCACGGCCTGGCTGTCCAGGCGCTCCAGCGCCTGGCGGGTGGATTCGTGCTGGGCGCGCAGGGAGCCGACGCGCACAGCCAGCTGATGGGCGTGATCCTTGTGCTGGCGAGACTCCTGGCGGATGCGGTCGAGCTTCTCGCGCATGCCGTCGCGCTCGGCGAGCAGTGATTCGCGCCGCTCGGTGTCCACGGCCATGGCATCCAGCGCTTCCTGCAGGCTCAAGCGGGCTTCACCCAGCTGCTCCTGCTCGATGGCGTGCTGTTCGGCCAGCTCGGCCAGCTCTTCGTCCAGACGGCGACGGCGCAGGGTCAGCTGCTCGACCTTGGCCTGCTGCGCGGACAGCTGCGCCTTCAGCTCGCCCTGGCGGCGGCCTTCGTCCTGCAGGCGGCGACGCACCTGGTCGCGGCCTTCCTCGGCCTGGCGCTGCTCGTCGCGCAGGCGCACCAGTTGTTCATCGATCTCGGCGAGGCGCTGCTCCAGCGTCTCGCGCTCGGCGTACAGGCGCTCCAGCTCCTGGCCACGGGCCAGTACACCACCATCGGCGGATTCGCCACGGCGCACGCGCAGGAAGTTGCGACCAACCCAGTAGCCGTCGCGGCTGATCAGGCTTTCGCCGTCGCCCAGCGACGCGCGCTGGGCCAGCGCCTGCTCCAGGGTTTCGACCGGGCGCACGCGGCCCAGCCAGTAGCTCAGGTCGACATTCGTCTCGACCTTGTCCAGCAGGCTGCCGGGTCGGGAAACGGCGCCAGCGGTCAGATCGAGCAGGCGCAGCTCGCCCTTCTCCAGCGCGTCGAAGGGCAGCCCCTTCACGTCATCCAGCAGCACGCCGTGCAGGTCGGCGCCGAGCACGGTTTCCACTGCCAGCTCCCAACCCGCCTGCACGCGCAGGCCCTCGGCAAGGCGCGGACGCTGCTCCAGCCCTTGCTGGCGCAACCATTGCGCGGTGCCGTCGCCCGGATCGAGCGCGGCCTGCTGCAGCGCCTCCAGCGAGGCAATGCGGCCATTCAGGCGTTGCAGCTCGCCCTGCGCCTGATGCTGCGCGGCGGTGCTTTCCTGCAGGGACTGGCGCACGCGCTCCAGGCGCTCGGCCAGTTCCTGTTCCTCGATCTGCGACTCTTCCAGCAGCAACTCGATGGCGGCGACCTGTTCGCCCAGCTCGAGGATTGCGGCATCCTCCGGATCGGCGGCCAGTTGCGTGCGCTCGTCGTTGAGGCGGCGCTGACGCTCGCCCTGGCGTTCCAGGCTCTGTTCCAGGTGCTGGATGCGCGACTGCTGCACCTCCGCTTCGCGGCGCGGTTCGGCGCTTTGCTGGTTGAAGGCGTCCCAGCGCTGCTGCCAGTCGTGCATTCGCTGCTCGGCGTCTTCCAGGCCGACGGTAGCTTCTTCGGCGGCGGCGGCGCTGATTTCCTGTTCCGGGGCCAGGCGCTCCAGCTCCTCGCCCAGGGTGGCGAGCAGGGTGCGGTCGTGGCCCAGGTGGGATTCGGTTTCCTGGCGGGTCTTTTCCGCCTCTCGCAGGTCGTCCTGCAGCTGACGCAGGCGCTGCTGGCCGTGCTGGATGCTCTGTTCGACGCGGGCGATGTCGCCGCCCACGGAATAGAAGCGGCCCTGCACCTGGTTGAAGGTTTCCGACAGTTCGTGGTGGCCGTCACGCAGGCGCTCGATACTGGCATCGGCGCTGCGCTGTTCGGCCACCAGCGCCTCGAAAGCCACTTCCTGGTCGCCGATGACCTTTTCCTTCTGCCCGACCTGCTCGTTCAGATCGCGCCAGCGCAGGGCGCCGAGCTGGGCCTTGAGGGTGCGCTCCTCGGCCTTGAATTCCTGGTACTTCTCCGCCGACTGGGCCTGGCGGTGCAGGCGTTCCAGCTGGCGCTCCAGCTCTTCGCGCAGGTCGGTGAGGCGCGCGAGGTTTTCCTGGGTACGGCGGATGCGATTCTCGGTCTCGCGGCGGCGCTCCTTGTACTTGGAGATGCCGGCGGCTTCCTCGATGAAGTTGCGCAGATCCTCGGGCTTGGCCTCGATCAGCTTGGAGATCATGCCCTGTTCGATGATCGAGTAGCTGCGCGGCCCCAGGCCGGTGCCGAGGAAGATGTCGGTGATGTCACGGCGCCGGCACTTGGTGCCGTTGAGGAAGTAGGTGTTCTGGCCGTCGCGGGTCACGCGGCGGCGGATGGAAATCTCGGCGTAGCTGGCGTATTCGCCCAGCAGGGTCTGGTCGGAGTTGTCGAACACCAGTTCGATGGACGCCTGGGTCACCGGCTTGCGCGTGTTGGAGCCATTGAAGATGACGTCGGTCATCGACTCGCCGCGGAGGTTCTTCGCCGAACTCTCGCCCATCACCCAGCGAACGGCGTCGATGATGTTGGACTTGCCGCAGCCGTTGGGGCCGACCACGGCCGCCATGTTGCTCGGGAAATTGACCGTCGTCGGGTCGACGAAGGACTTGAAGCCCGCCAGCTTGATGCACTTGAGCCGCATGCGCCCTCTTCCCCCTTTTCTCTTCTTATCGTTCAGCCAGTGCGGCCAGGACCAGTTGGCTGTTGTGCCGACCGTAGTCGAGCAGGACCTCGCGGATGCCCGCCTCGTCGCGGCCCACCACCGCGCGCAGCAGGTTTTCGAAGCTGCCGATGAACTGACTCATCTCGCCTTTGCGGCGTTCCAGGGCCAGATGATAGGTGCGACTGATGGCCGGCAGGAGATTTTCCACGGTTTCCTGCAGGTAGGGATTGGCAGCGAACGGGAAGGCAGCGCGCATGATGTCGAAGCTGGATTCGACGAAGGCGTTGATGTCGCCGCGTTCGAGTTCGTCCAGCAGGCGCTGCTGGATCGCCATGAAGGGCGCCAGGTCGGCTTCTTCGCGCCAGGTCCGCGCCACGCTGCTGGCGAGCATGATGTAGAGCTCCATCACCAGCGAATAGAGGCTTTCCACGTGGGCCGCGGACAGCTCGGACACCTGCGCCCCCCGGCGCGGCAGGATGACGACCAGGTGGCGGCGCTCGAGGATCAGCAGCGCTTCGCGGACCGAGCCGCGGCTGACGTTGAGGGTCTGGGTGACCTTCTGTTCCTGGATGCGTTCGCGTTCCTTGAGTTCGCCCCGGATGATGCGTTCGGCAAGGTGATGCGCGATCTGCTCAGCCAGGCTGTCCGGGGCCTTGAACGTCATGGTTGTCCTTAAGAATCGGGGCGCTTTCGAGGGGGTGCTGCGGACGCGAAGTGTAACACAGGGTGTTACCGCGCCATCCCCCGCCCAGGAGGGACGACAGAACAAAGGTTGGTGCATCCGCCGGAAGGAACAGGCGCAGGATTGTCTGACAATCCTACACAAGAGACGTATCGGGAGTCGTCCATGTTTGCTTTGTTCCTTTCCCCTGCCTGGATGTTGCGTCTTAAGAAAGCCGGCTACTGGATCTGGCTGGTTCCCGTCTTCGGCATTCCCGTCAGCTATTGGTGGTCCTACGGCAGCGACTATCCCAATGCCTGGGCGTGGCTGGTCATCACCGTGGTGTTCGGGGTCATCCCGCTGCTGGACTTCGTGGTCGGCCGCGATCCGGCCAATCCCGACGAGGTGGAGGATGTCCCGCCCATGGAGCGCGAGGGCTACTACCGCTTCCTCAGTTTGCTGACCGTGCCGCTGCTGCTGGGCATGCTGGTCTACGGCGGCTGGGTACTGGCCACTTATGACGCCTGGAACTGGGTCGGCCAGCTCGGCTGGATACTTTCCGTCGGCACCGTGATGGGCGCCATCGGCATCACCGTTTCCCACGAACTGATCCACAAGGACCCGGAGCTGGAGCAGAACGCCGGCGGCCTGCTGCTGGCGGCGGTGTGCTACGCGGGCTTCAAGGTGGAACACGTGCGCGGCCACCACGTGCATGTCTCCACGCCGGAAGACGCCTCCTCCTCGCGCTACGGCCAGAGCCTGTATGCCTTCCTGCCCCACGCCTACAAGCACAACTTCCTCAACGCCTGGCGGCTTGAGACCGAACGCCTCAAGCGCAAGGGCCTGCCGGCGCTGCACTGGCGCAACGAGCTGATCTGGTGGTACGTGATCAGCGCGCTGTTCCTGGTCGGCTTCAGCGTCGCCTTTGGCTGGATCGGCGCGGTGTACTTCATCGGCCAGTCGGTGATGGCCTTCACCCTGCTGGAGATCGTCAACTACGTCGAGCACTACGGCCTGCACCGCCGCCGCCTGGATACCGGACGCTACGAGCGGACCACCCACGAGCACTCCTGGAACAGCAACTTCCTGCTGACCAACCTGTTCCTCTTCCACCTGCAGCGCCATTCCGACCACCACGCCAACGCCAAGCGCCGCTACCAGGTGCTGCGGCACTTCGACGAGAGCCCGCAGCTGCCCAACGGTTACGCCGGGATGATCGTCCTCGCGCTGTTCCCACCGCTCTGGCGGGCGGTGATGGACCGCCGCGTGCGCGCCTATTACGCCGGCGAGGAATACCAGCTGAGCGCTACCCAGCAGGCCTGATCGACGAGTTCCACGCCTTGGCGGCAAGCCCTACCCCGGCTTGCCGCCTTTTTTCTTTCTGGCTTTTCGCAGGAGCGCAGTTGCTGGACGTAGGGCGGATAACCCGGAACGGGTTATCCGCCGGAGGCCACACGGCGGATAACGCTGGCGCGTTATCCGCCCTACCCTTGTGCTCTTCGTAGGATGGCGTGGAGCGCAGCGATACCCATCACGCCTCGCGCGGTCACAGCATGGGTATCGCCTAGGCTCCACCCATCCTACGGCCAGCTCCTGCACAAAACCCAACCACGCCGCTCATCAGCTGCGGAAAAACTTTCTGACCATCCGGACAGAAAATTTATTGACTCAAAAGTCAGCTTTCCATAGATTCGCCTCCAGTGCCCTACCAAAAACAAGAACCAGCCTGGAGGCAAGCCTTGATCAGGTTCCTGCTCAATCGCGAGCTGCGCGTCGAAGACCGCCTCGATCCCAATCTCACCGTGCTCAATTACCTGCGCCAGAACCTGAGCAAGACAGGCACCAAGGAAGGCTGCGCCTCCGGTGACTGCGGCGCCTGCACGGTGGTCGTCGGTGAACTGGTCGGCGAAGAAGGCGCCGAGCGCATCCGCTACCGCACCCTCAACTCCTGCCTGACCTTCGTCTCGTCGCTGCACGGCAAGCAGCTGATCAGCGTCGATGACTTGAAGCACCGCGGCGAACTGCACGGCGTGCAGCAGGCCATGGTCGACTGCCACGGTTCGCAGTGCGGCTTCTGCACCCCCGGCTTCGTCATGTCGCTGTTCGCCCTGCAGAAGAACACCGCAGGCGAGACCGCCGAAGAGCGCAAGGCCGAGGCCCATGAAGCGCTGGCCGGCAACCTGTGCCGCTGCACCGGCTACCGCCCGATCCTCGACGCCGCCGAGCAATCCTGCTGCCAGAAGCAGCCGGACCAGTTCGATGTTGCCCAGCCCGAGATCATCGCCCAGCTGAAAGCCATCGCCCCGCGCGAAACCGCCGAGCTCAACAGCGGCGACAAGCGCTGCCTGCTGCCGCTGACCATCGCCGACCTGGCCGACATCTACACCGCCAACCCGCAGGCTCGCCTGCTGGCCGGTGGCACCGACCTGGCCCTTGAAGTCACGCAGTTCCACCGCGAACTGCCGGTGATGATCTACGTCGGCCACGTCGAGGAAATGAAGCGCGTCGAAGTCTTCGACGACCGCATCGAGATCGGCGCCGCGACTCCGCTGACCGACTGCTACGAAACCCTGGCCCGCGACTACCCGGACTTCGGCGAGCTGCTGCACCGCTTCGCCTCGCTGCAGATCCGCAACCAGGGCACCCTGGGCGGCAACATCGGCAACGCCTCGCCCATCGGCGACTCGCCGCCGCTGCTGATCGCACTGGGCGCGCGCCTGGTACTGCGCAAGGGCAACGAACGTCGCGAACTGCCGATCGACGAATACTTCATCGACTACAAGGTCACCGCGCGCCAGGAAGGCGAGTTCATCGAGCAGGTGATCATCCCGCGCCCGCAGGCCAGCCAGGCGTTCCGCGCGTACAAGGTCTCCAAGCGCCTGGACGACGACATCTCCGCCGTTTGCGCTGCCTTCAACCTGACCGTGGAGAACTGCCGGATCACCGCCGTGCGCACCGGCTTCGGCGGTATGGCCGCCATCCCGAAACGCGCCGCCGCCTGCGAAGCCGCACTGCTCGGCCAGACCTTCAACAGCGCCACCTTCGAGCGTGCCGCGCAGGCACTGAGCGAGGACTTCGCCCCGCTCACCGACTTCCGTGCGAGCAAGGAGTACCGCCTGCTCACCGCGCAGAACCTGCTGCGCAAGTGCTTCCTGGAACTGGAAGCCCCTCAGGCCGTGACCCGGGTGACCCACTATGCATAAGCCCCAGAAGAGCCAGGAAGAACTCATTGCCCTGTTCCGCGCCGACCTCACCACCGGCGTGGGCCGCAGCGTCAAGCACGAGAGCGCGCCCAAGCACGTCAGCGGCGAGGCGATCTACATCGACGACCGCCTGGAGTTCCCCAACCAGTTGCACGTCTATGCCCGCATGAGCGACCGCGCCCACGCACGCATTACCAAGCTGGACGTGAGCCCCTGCTACCAGTTCCCCGGTGTCGCCATCGCGATCACCAAGGATGACGTTCCCGGCCAGCTGGACATCGGCCCGGTGGTTGCCGGTGACCCGCTGCTGGCGGACGGCAAGGTCGAGTACGTCGGCCAGATGGTCATCGCCGTCGCCGCCGACAGCCTGGAAACCGCACGCAAGGCCGCCATGGCCGCGATCATCGAGTACGAAGACCTGGAGCCGGTGCTCGACGTGGTCGAAGCGCTGCGCAAGAAGCACTTCGTACTCGACAGCCACCAGCACAAGATCGGTGACTCGGAAGGCCAGCTCGCCACCGCGCCGAACCGCATCCAGGGCACCCTGCACATCGGCGGCCAGGAACACTTCTACCTGGAGACGCAGATTTCCTCGGTGATGCCCACCGAAGACGGCGGTGTGATCGTCTACACCTCGACGCAAAACCCCACCGAAGTGCAGAAGCTGGTCGCCGAAGTGCTGGGTATCTCCTTCAACAAGGTGGTCATCGACATGCGCCGCATGGGCGGCGGCTTCGGCGGCAAGGAAACCCAGGCTGCCGCACCGGCGTGCCTGTGCGCGGTGATCGCGCGCCTCACCGGTCGCCCGGCGAAGATGCGCCTGCCGCGCGTCGAAGACATGCAGATGACCGGCAAGCGCCACCCCTTCTACGTCGAATACGACGTGGGCTTCGAGGACGACGGCCTGCTGCACGGCATCAACATCGAGCTGGCCGGCAACTGCGGCTACTCGCCGGACCTCTCCGGGTCCATCGTCGACCGCGCGATGTTCCACTCCGACAACGCCTACTTCCTCGGCAACGCCACGGTGAACGGTCACCGCTGCAAGACCAACACCGCGTCGAACACCGCCTACCGCGGCTTCGGCGGCCCGCAGGGCATGGTCGCCATCGAGGAGATCATGGACGCGGTCGCGCGCCACCTCGGCAAGGACCCGCTGGAAGTGCGCAAGCGCAACTACTATGGCAAGGACGAGCGCAACGTCACCCACTACTACCAACAGGTGGAACACAACCTGCTGCAGGAAATGACCGAGGAACTGGAAGCCAGCGCCGAGTACGCCAAGCGCCGCGCCGAAATCCGCGAGTTCAATGCCGACAGCCCGGTGCTGAAGAAAGGTCTGTCGCTGACCCCGGTGAAATTCGGCATCAGCTTCACCGCCACCTTCCTCAACCAGGCTGGCGCGCTGATCCACATCTACACCGACGGCAGCATCCACCTGAACCACGGCGGCACCGAGATGGGCCAGGGCCTGAACACCAAGGTCGCCCAGGTGGTGGCCGAGGTCTTCCAGGTCGACATCGACCGCGTGCAGATCACCGCCACCAACACCGACAAGGTGCCCAACACGTCACCGACCGCCGCTTCTTCCGGTGCCGACCTGAACGGCAAGGCCGCGCAGAACGCCGCCGAGACCCTCAGGCAGCGCCTGGTGGAGTTCGCCGCCAAGCACTGGAAAGTGACCGAGGAAGACGTCGAGTTCCGCAACAACCAGGTGCGCGTACGCGACCAGTTCCTGCCCTTCGAGGAGCTCGTGCAACAGGCCTACTTCGGCCAGGTCTCACTCTCCTCCACCGGTTTCTACCGCACGCCGAAGATCTTCTACGACCGCAGCCAGGCGCGCGGCCGGCCGTTCTACTACTTCGCCTACGGCGTGTCCTGCTCGGAAGTAATCGTCGACACCCTCACCGGCGAGTACAAGATGCTGCGCAGTGACATCCTCCACGATGTCGGCGCCTCGCTGAACCCGGCCATCGACATCGGCCAGGTGGAAGGTGGCTTCGTCCAGGGCATGGGCTGGCTGACCATGGAAGAGCTGGTGTGGAACGCCAAGGGCAAGCTGATGACCAACGGCCCGGCGAGCTACAAGATCCCGGCCATCGCCGACATGCCCATCGACCTGCGGGTGAAGCTGGTGGAGAACCGCAAGAACCCGGAGCAGACGGTGTTCCACTCCAAGGCCGTCGGCGAGCCGCCGTTCATGCTGGGTATCTCGGTGTTCTGCGCGATCAAGGATGCCGTGGCCAGCCTCGCCGACTACCGCGCCCAGCCGCAGATCGACGCCCCGGCCACCCCTGAGCGCGTGCTCTGGGGCGTGGAGCAGATGCGCAAGCTGAAGCTGGCCCAGGTCGAGAAGGCACCGGCTCAGGTAGAGCCGGCGTGACGTGACCATGGGGCACCGCTGGCAGGGAGAGACGTCCCCACTTCCGTCCTCCGCCCTGCCAGCGGCGCCCCACCCTTACAAGTAACCGTGGAACGCATCGCGCGCCCCACGTCTACATCCTTGAGGTTCGCAACGATGAACTGGATCAGTGCCCTCGCCGACCTGCAACAGCGCGCCGAAGCCAGCGTGCTGGTGACCATCATCGAAGAGCGCGGCTCGACCCCGCGCAACGCCGGTTCGAAGATGGTCGTCAGCGCCGACCAGGCCTACGACACCATCGGCGGCGGCCACCTCGAATTCAAGGCCATGCAGATCGCCCGTGACATGCTGCTGGCCCGCGAGCGCGAGCCAAAGCTTGAGCGCTTCAGCCTCGGCGCCAGCCTCGGCCAGTGCTGCGGCGGCGCCACCGTGCTGCTGTTCGAACCCATGGGCCAGCCCCAGGCGCACATCGCCGTGTTCGGCGCCGGCCACGTCGGCCGCGCGCTGGTACCGCTGCTCGCCAGCCTGCCGTGCAAGGTGCGCTGGATCGACTCGCGGGAGGCCGAGTTCCCCGGCTACATCCCCGAGGGCGTGACCCGCGTGATCAACGAGGAAGTGATCGACGAGATCGACGAGATGCCCGCCGGCAGCTACTTCATCGTCATGACCCACAACCACGCGCTGGACCTGGAGCTGACCGCGAAGATCCTCGAGCGCAACGACTTCACCTACTTCGGCCTGATCGGCTCCGACACCAAGCGCGCCAAGTTCGAGCACCGCCTGCGCGACCGCGGTTTCGCCGCCGACACCGTGCAGCGCATGCGTTGCCCCATGGGCATCAGCGAGGTGAAGGGCAAGCTCCCGGTGGAGATCGCCGTGTCCATCGCCGGCGAGGTGATCGCCACCTACAACGCCACCTTCGGTCAGGAGACCGGCAAGGGCGAGAACACCGTGGCCAAACTGTTACCCACGAGCCGCCGCGCCCGCACCGCCGAAAGCGGCGCCTGAAATTTCCGTAGCATGGGCGCATGCCCATCCCGCCCCGGCGCCTGCGCGCGCCCCGGCCCCGAAACACGACTGAAGAGAGATCGATGAGCACTCAAGCCAAAGCCTACCGCGCCAGCATCCTGCACAGCGTCGCCGACCCGGCCGAAGTCGGCATGGAGAAGTCCTACCAGTACTTCGAGGACGGCATCCTGCTGGTGGAAGACGGCAAGGTCGCCCGCCTCGGCCACGCTGCCGACCTGCTGCCGCAACTGGCTGGCGTCGAAGTGGTGGAATACCGCGACGCGCTGATCACCCCCGGCTTCATCGACACCCACATCCACTACCCGCAGACCGGCATGATCGCCTCCTACGGCGAGCAACTGCTGGACTGGCTGAACACCTACACCTTCCCCACGGAAAAGCAGTTCGCCGACCCGGCCCACGCCGCCGATGTCGCCGGCATCTTCCTCAAGGAACTGCTGCGCGCCGGCACCACCACCGCGCTGGTGTTCGGCACCGTGCACCCGCAGTCGGTGGACGCGCTGTTCGGCGCTGCGCAGAAGCTCGACCTGCGCCTGATCGCCGGCAAGGTGATGATGGACCGCAACGCGCCGGATTACCTGACCGACACCGCCGAAAGCAGCTACACCGACAGCAAGGCGCTGATCGAGCGCTGGCACGGCAAGGGCCGCCTGCTCTACGCAGTGACCCCGCGCTTCGCCCCTACCAGCACCCCGGAACAGCTGGACGCCGCTGGCCGCCTGCTCAAGGAGCACCCGGGCGTCTATATGCACACGCACCTGTCGGAAAACCTCAAGGAAATCGAGTGGGTCAAGGAACTGTTCCCGGAGCGCAAGGGCTACCTGGATGTCTATGACCACCACGGCCTGCTGGGCCCGCGCTCGGTGTTCGCCCACGGCGTGCACCTGTGCGACGGCGAGTGCCAGCGCCTGTCCGAAACCGGCTCGGCTGTGGCCTTCTGCCCGACCTCCAACCTGTTCCTGGGTAGCGGCCTGTTCGACCTGGCCAAGCTTGAGAAGCACAAGGTCAAGGTCGGCCTGGGCACCGATGTCGGTGCCGGCACCAGCTTCTCCCAGCTGCAGTCGCTGAACGAGGCCTACAAGGTGATGCAGCTGCAGGGCATCAAGCTCGACCCGTTCAAGTCGCTGTACCTGGCCACCCTTGGCGGCGCCCGCGCGCTGGAGCTGGAGGACAAGGTCGGCAGCTTTGCCCAGGGCAACGAGGCCGACTTCGTGGTCCTCGACTACAAGGCCACCCCGCTGCTGGACTACCGCCTGCAGCAGGCGAAAACCCTGGAGGAAAAACTCTTCGCACTGGTCATCCTCGGCGACGACCGTACCGTGAAGGAAACCTTCGCGCACGGCCGCAACGTGCATCGCCGCGGCTGACCCCTTACGGCTTCGGCGCCGGGTCCTCGCTCAGGACCAACCCGGCGCCGGGGCCGCTTTTCTTTCCGGCACCTTTGCGCGGCAACCCCGCTCCTACAAGGAGCCTCGGCGTTAGCCGGCAATATCGGAATCCGGCACGGAGCCAACAGGCGCTCCTACTCCCGCACCTCGACCAGCACCGGACATGGCGCCCGCTCGATCACCCGCTGCCCCACCGAGGGGTCCAGCAGCCGTTCGATACGCCCCAGGTGTCGGTGGCCGATCACGATCAGGTCGCACGCCAACCGTTCCGCCTCGCGCAGGATCGCCCGCACCGGATCACCTGCCACCACAGCGCCCGAAGCATCGCCGGACTGCAACTGCGCCACCGCCTCGTCCACCAGCGTCTGTGCCTCGTGCTGTTCCTGTTCGGCCGGCGGGTACTCCAGGGCGTCCTCTCGCGGCATGGCAAAGGCGCGATCCACGGCGCAGACCACATGCACCTGGGCCCCGTTGCAGCGCGCCAGCTCGCCGGCGGTCGCGATGATGCGTGGCGACTGCGCCGCGCCGTCGATAGCCAGCAGAATCCGTTTGAACATGCCTTTCTCCTTCGTGAAACGAAATCCGCCGCCATTCTTCGGGCCACAGCGCGGAGCGTAAAGGCACGCAAAACGTAATGGACCATTGCATGAAACGCACGCTTGCCCATCGGGCCCGTCGCAATGGAACATGAATGACACCGCGCCAACCCTCCGGAGTCGCCATGGCCTTGCCCGATCTCAACCTGCTGGTCGCCCTCAATATCCTGCTGGAAGAAGGCAGCGTGGTCGGCGCCGCGCGGCGCATGCACCTCAGCCCGCCAGCAATGAGCCGCACCCTGTCGCGCATCCGCGAGGCGGTGGGCGACCCGATCATGGTTCGCGCCGGGCGCAACCTGGTGCCGACGCCCCGTGCGCTGCAACTGCGCGAGGAAGTCAGCGACCTGGTGGAACACGCCATGCGCCTGTTCAACGCCAAGGAAAACCTGCGTATGGACCAGCTCGAACGCTGCTTCGTGCTGCGCTCCAACAACGTGCTGGTGGGCGGTTTCGCCTCGCGCATGCTGGCGGTGATGAAGGAAGAAGCGCCGCGCTGCAGCCTGCGCATCGCCCCGGAGGCCGACTTCGACGACGAAGCCCTGCGGCAGAACCGCATCGACCTGTACATCGGCGGCGCTTCCACGCTGGAACCGGAAATCCGCACGCAGACCCTGTTCACCACCAATTTCGTCGGCCTGGCGCGGCGCGACCATCCGATCTTCGCCGACGAGATCACCGCCGAGCGCTTCGCCTCGTTTCCTCAGATCAGTGTGTCGCGGCGCGGCAAATCCCGCGGGCCGATCGACGAGGAACTCGCCAACTTGGGCCTGCAGCGGGAAATCCGCCTCACCGCGCCGACCTTTCACTCTTCGATCTTCGCGCTGCTGGAGTCCGACCTGGTGCTGCCCATTCCGGAGCACTCGCTATGGCGCCTGGACCGCCTGGGCTTCGCCCTGCGCCAGTTCGACATTCCGCTGCCGCTCAAATCGGTGGTGATCATCCAGGCCTGGCACCCGCGCTTCGACAATGACCCGGCGCACAGTTGGTTGCGGCAAACGGTGAAGCGCGTCTGCATCGAATTGCGCGAGAGCTCCGGTCTGCTGAGCTGAATGCGCATAAAGTGCACTGAACGCACTAATTAGCTGCAATCATTTCAATTTCCACAGCTATCACCCTTCCCTAGACTCGGTCGCAAATACCCGAGTTGATTCCTATGCCTTGCACATCACCGCCCAAGGGCGGCGGCATCGGCCATCCCCATGGAGGCCGGCCATGACCGCGCTCGCCCCGATTTCCGCCGCCAGCCCACAACCAGCGAAGCCTGCCGCACCGGTTGCCCAGCCATTCGGCCTGCGCATCGTGGTCGGCATGATCGGCGTACTGATCGCCTCCCTCAGCGCCGGCCTCAACGAAAAAGTCACCGACCTGGCCATGACCGACGTGCGTGGCGCGCTGTCCATCGGCCACGACGAAGGCACTTGGCTGATCGCCCTGTACTCGGCGGCGCAGGTCGCCGCCATGGCCTTCGCGCCCTGGTTCTCGGTCACCGTGTCGCTGCGCCGCTTCACCCTAGGCGCCATCGCCTGCTTCGCCCTGCTCGCGTTGCTCTGCCCCTTCGCGCCGAATGTCGAGACGCTCTACCTGCTGCGCCTGCTGCAGGGCTTCGCCGGCGGTTGCATGCCGCCGATGCTGATGACCGTGGCACTGCGCTTCCTGCCTCCTGGGATCAAGCTCTACGGCCTGGGCGCCTACGCGCTGACCGCGACCTTTGCGCCGAACCTCGGCATGCCGCTGGCGGCGCTGTGGACCGAGTTCGTCGGCTGGCAGTGGGTGTTCTGGCAGGTCATCCCGCTCTGCGCAGTGGCGCTGGCCGCCGTCGCCTGGGGCATCCCCCAGGACCCGCTGCGCCTGGAGCGCCTGAAGCAGTTCGATTACCTCGGCCTCGCCCTCGGCCTGCCGGGCATCCTGATGCTGGTGATGGGCCTGCTACAGGGCGAGCGCCTGGACTGGTTCGAATCCGACCTGGTCACCCTGCTGGTGATCGGCGGTGCCGGGCTGCTGGTGGCCTTTTTCATCAACGAATGGACGCACCCGCTGCCCTTCTTCCGCCTGGACATCCTCAAGCGGCGCAACTTCACCCACTCGCTGATCACCCTGGCCGGCGTGCTGGTGGTTCTCGGCGCGTGCGCTGGCGTGCCGGCGTCCTACCTCGCCTCCGCCCACGGCTATCGCCCGCTGCAATCGGCGCCCATGGCGCTGCTGGTGGCGCTGCCGCAGCTGATCTCGCTGCCGCTGGTGGCCGCGCTGTGCAACATCCCGCGGGTGGACTGCCGCTGGGTGCTCGCCATCGGCATCAGCCTGTGCGGGCTGTCGGCCTTCGGCATGAGCCAGCTGACCAGCGAGTGGACGCGGGAGAATTTCTACTGGCTGCTGGCGCTGCAGATCATCGGCCAGCCGATGGCCATCGTGCCGCTGCTGATGTCCGCCACCAGCGTCGTCGCGCCCATCGAAGGGCCCTTCGCCTCGGCCTGGTTCAACAGCGTGCGCGGCTTCTCGGCGGTGCTTGGCAGCGCCGTGGTGTCGATCCTGATGACCTGGCGCGAGCACTACCACTCCAACCGCCTGGTCGACCATCTGGGCAATGCCTCGCAAGCCCTCGGCCTGCGCCTGGAACAACTGGGTGGCGCTGAGAACATAGGCCGCCTGGCCGGCCAGGTGCGCGGCCAGGCCGGCGTGCTCGCCGCCTCCGACACGCTGCTGGCGATGTCCTGGCTGGCCGCCGCCCTGCTCGTCCTGATTCCCCTGATGCCGCTGCGGGTCTACCCGCCGCGCCCTGTCATTCCTAATCAATGAAAGGTCTGCCCATGTCGCAACTGAGCTCCCGTCGCGGCAGTCTGGCCCTGGTTGCCGTGCTGCTTCTCGCCCTCGTCGTCTACCTGCTGCTGCGCCTGCTGGGTCCCAGCCGCGAGCAGAGCACCGACGACGCTTACATCCATGCCGACTTCACCCTGGTCGCGCCGAAAGTCGCCGGCTTCATCGAGCAAGTGCTGGTGGAAGACAACCAGTCGGTGAAGGCCGGGCAGGTCCTGGCACGCATCGATGCACGCGACTACCGCGCCGCGCTGGAAGCCGCCGAGGCCGACGTGCTGGCCGCCGAGGCGCGTCATCACCACGTCGCCGCCGACCTCGAACGCCAGCAGGCGGTGATCGCCCAGAGCGCCGCCCAGGTGCAGGCTGATCAGGCCGCACTGACCTTTGCCGCGCAGGAACTGAACCGCTACCAGCACCTCGCGACCCAGGGCGCCGGCACGCTGCAGAATGCCCAGCAGGCACGCTCGCGCGTCGACTCGGCGAAGGCCGTGCTGGACAAGGACAAGGCTGCCGCCCTCGCCGCCCGCAAGCAGCTCGACGTGCTGCTCGCTCAGCAGGCCGAGGCCCTCGGCGCACTGAAGCGTGGCCAGGCGCAACTGCAGCAGGCGCAGCTCAACCTGTCGTACACCGAGATCCGCGCGCCCTTCGACGGCATGGTCGGCCGCCGCGCCGTGCGCGTCGGCGCCTACACCACGCCGGGCAATGCGCTGCTTGCGGTGGTGCCGCTGCAGAACGCCTACGTGGTCGGCAACTTCCAGGAAACCCAGCTGACCGAAGTGCAGCCCGGACAGCGTGTCGAGATCAGCATCGACACCTTCCCCGGCGAGAAGCTGCGCGGCCACGTCGACAGCATCGCCCCGGCCACCGGCCTGAGCTTTGCGCCCATCGCCCCGGACAACGCCACCGGCAACTTCACCAAGATCGTCCAGCGCATCCCGGTGAAGATCGTCCTCGACGCCGACCAGCCACTGCGCGACCGGCTGCGCGTGGGCATGTCGGTGATCGCGCGCATCGACACCGGCAAGCACACCAAGGCCGAGCAGAAGGTAGCCGTGCAATGACCGCCATGCGCACGTCCCCGCTCCTGGTGTTAGGGAGCATCGCCCTGCTCGCGCTCGGCGCCTGCAGCGTCGGCCCGGACTTCCAGCGCCCGGACGATGCCGACGCGGTGGACTGGTCCTCCCGGCGCGGCGACGCACCGAGCCAGACTCTCGATGCGCCGCTGGAAGCGCAGTGGTGGACGCTGCTGGGCGACCCGCAGCTCAACGACCTGCAACGCCGCGTGGCGGAAGCCAACCTCGACCTGCGCGAAGCCGATGCGCGCCTGCAGCAGAGCCGGGCGATCCGCCAGGCACTGGGCGGCGATGCCATGCCCAACGTCGGCGCGGACCTGGGCTACCAGCGCAAGCGCAACAGCGAGGTCGGCCTGAGCGACCCGTCCGGCAAAGCCGGCAAGGACAACTTCAACCAACTCGACGGTGGCTTCGACCTGTCCTGGGAGCTGGACTTCTGGGGCCGTGTGCGCCACGAGCTGGAAGCCGCCGACGCCAACGTCCAGGCCACCGAGGAAAGCCGTCGCGACGTGCTGGTCTCGGTGCTTGCCGAGACCGCACGCAACTACCTGCAACTGCGCGCCGAACAGGACCTGGAAGCGATCATCCGCGGCAACCTGGAGATTGCCCAGCGCAGCCTGGAGCTGACCCGCCTGCGCCGCGCCGATGGCGTCGCCACCGAACTCGACGTGGCAGAAGCGTTGACCCAGGTCTCCAGCATCGAAGCGCGCCTGCCCGATAGCCAGAAGCGCCAGGCGCGGCTGATCAACGCCCTGGGCTACCTGCTCGGCGAAGCGCCCGGTGCGCTACAGGCGGAACTCGCCCAGGCCAAACCGGTGCCACAACCGCCGCGTGGAGTACCGGTCGGCCTGCCGTCGGAACTGGCCCAGCGCCGCCCGGACATCCGCCGCGCCGAAGCCGCGCTGCATGCCGCCACCGCCAGCATCGGCGTGGCCAAGGCGGACTTCTACCCGCGCATCAGCCTCAACGGCAGCTTCGGCTTCCAGGCGCTGCAACTGTCGAATTTCGGCGACTGGAACAGCCGCACCTTCGGCATCGGCCCGAGCCTGTCGCTGCCGGTCTTCGAGGGCGGTCGCCTGAAGGGCATGCTCGCCCTGCGCGAGGCGCAGCAGCAGGAATCGGCCATCGCCTACCGCCGCACCGTGCTCAACGCCTGGCGGGAAGTGGACGACGCACTGACCGACTACGCCGCCGACCAGCGTCGCCTGGCGAGCCTGGATACGGCCGCCGAGCATGGCCGCACCGCACTGACCAATGCCCGTGAGCAATACAAGGCCGGCGCGGTGGACTTCCTCAACGTGCTCAACGCCCAGCGCGAACTGCTGGCCACCGAGGAACAACAGGTGCGCAGCCGCGAAGCGGTGGCGACCACCCTGGTGCTGCTCTACAAGTCCCTCGGCGGTGGCTGGCAGCAGTCGGAGGAAAGCGCGCGGAATCTGTAGGAGCGGGCATGCCCGCGATTGCGCCCATCGGGCGTTCCTGCGGGGAGCCCCCAGGAAACGAAAAAGCCCCGCATCTGCGGGGCTTTTTTCTGGCTCGGTGATCAGGCCGCCGAGTCGGCGTCGGCCTTGCTGCGGCGCGGCTTCTTCTTGCCGGCCAGCAGGTGCGAGAACACCGCGTGCAGGTCGCCGGAGGCGCCGTCCACGTCCAGGTTCAGCTTGTCGTCGATGTGCGCCATGTGGTGCATCATCAGGGTCACGGCCTTTTCCTTGTCGCCCTTCTCGATGGCGTCGAGGATCTCGTTGTGCTCGTCGAACGAGCAGTGCGAGCGGCCGCCGCTTTCGTACTGGGCGATGATCAGCGAGGTCTGCGACACCAGGCTGCGCTGGAAGACCACCAGCGGGGCATTCTTCGCCATCTCGGCGAGCTTCAGGTGGAATTCGCCGGAGAGGCGGATGCCGGCGCCGCGGTCGCCGCGGGCAAAGCTGGATTGCTCCTGCTTAACCATGTCGCGCAGCTCGGCGAGGGTGTCGCTGCTGGCGTTGTCCACGGCCAGCTCGGTGATCGCGCGCTCGACGGTGCGGCGGGCGAAGAGGATCTGCCGGGCTTCATCGATACTCGGGCTGGCCACCACCGCGCCACGGTTCGGACGCAGCAGCACGACCTGTTCGTGGGCCAGGCGCGACAGGGCGCGACGGATGATGGTGCGGCTGACGCCGAAGATTTCACCGAGGGCCTCTTCGCTCAGCTTGGTGCCGGGCGCCAGGCGCTGTTCGAGGATGGCGTCGAAGATGTGCGCGTAGACGATCTCGTCCTGAGTGCCGCTGCGCGCCTTGCCATTGCGCGGCTGCTTCCTGATCTGTTGCAACTGGTCGGTCATCGGAGTCGAACCCTGCTCAGCCGGGTTGAACCGGCGCGAAATCCGTGGGGGCATGAGTGGAGCTGGCCGCGGGCCAGGCATGGGGCACAGTGTACACAAAGTGGCCACTATCGTGCAGCCGTCACGAGCGACTCCCCATCAACCCCAAGGCCGCGCGGCACAGGAGCCTGGCGAAGGTCAGCGTGCGACCATTCCGACGCTTTGCTTGTAAAAATCTTTCAGCAAGACACTAAACATTATTTGAACTTTTTGTACACAACTGCATAATCGCGGCGTGACTTCCTGACCCAAAGGTCAACATTCACACCCTCACAACTCTTTCCGTTAGCGCAAGGGACGCAGGTGAACCAGCCGACGGCAAGGGACCAACAACAAGAGCGTTGAGGAGTACCGCTGTGGAAAGCACCAAACAAGAACAACAAGCCTTTGCAACCAGCCCGCCTGCTACCGGCCTGCTCGAACGCCTGTTCAAGCTCAGCCAGCACGGCACCACCGTGAAGACCGAACTCGCCGCAGGTCTCACGACCTTCATCACCATGGCGTACATCATCTTCGTCAACCCCAACATCATGGCCGACGCCGGCATCGACCACGGCGCCGCCTTCGTCGCGACTTGCCTTGCCGCGGCGCTCGGTTGCTTCCTGATGGGCCTGTACGCCAACTGGCCGGTGGGCCTGGCGCCGGGCATGGGCCTCAACGCCTTCTTCACCTACACCGTGGTCAAGACCATGAACTACAGCTGGGAGATCGCGCTGGGCGCGGTGTTCATCTCCGGCATCGCCTTCATGATCCTGACCTTCTCGCGCATCCGCGAATGGCTGCTCAACAGCATCCCGGTCAGCCTGCGCTTCGCCATGGGCGCCGGCGTCGGCCTGTTCCTCGGGCTGATCGGCCTGAAGACCGCCGGCATCGTGGTCGCCAGCCCCGCCACCCTGGTTCACCTGGGTGACCTGACCAGCCCCGGCCCGCTGCTCGCCGCGATCTGCTTCCTGATGATCGCCGTGCTGGAATACCGCCGTGTGTTCGGCGGCATCCTGATCAGCATCCTCACCGTCACCGTGGCCGGCATCGCGCTGGGCATCGTCCAGTTCGGCGGCGTGTTCTCCATGCCTCCGAGCCTGGCGCCGACCTTCATGGCGATGGACATTTCCGGCGCGTTCAACGTCACCATGATCAGCGTGATCCTGGCCTTCCTCTTCGTGCACATGTTCGATACCGCCGGCACCCTGATGGGCGTTGCCCAGCGTGCGCATCTGGTGCGTGAAGACGGTCGCATCGAGAACCTGTCGAAAGCCATGAAAGCCGACAGCACCTCCAGCGCCTTCGGCGCGGTGCTCGGCGTGCCGCCGGTGACCAGCTACGTGGAAAGCGCTGCGGGCGTCGCCGCCGGTGGCCGCACCGGCCTGACCGCCGTGGTGGTGGGCGTATTGTTCGTCGCCGCGATGTTCTTCGCCCCGCTGGCCGGCATGATCCCCGCCTACGCCACCGCCGGCGCGCTGATCTACGTCGCCATGCTGATGATGGGCGGCATGGCCCACATCGACTGGAACGAGCACACCGAGACCATCCCGGCCATCGTCACCGTGATCATGATGCCGCTGACCTTCTCGGTCGCCGACGGCATCGCGCTGGGCTTCGTGACCTACGTGGCGATGAAGGTCTTCACCGGCCGCCACAAGGACGTGACCATCAGCCTGTATGCGCTGTGCGCGATCTTCGTGGCCAAGTTCATCTTCCTCTGAGTCTCTGCTACGCACGATAAAAAAGGCCCCGGCGATTGCCGGGGCCTTTTTGTTTCGCCCTGCGGGGGACCGTGGGCCATCCCCGATCGGAGCGAGGCGGTATTGGCTCAGCCTTCCACAGCAGGCAACAGCAGCCTGATGCTGAACTCGGTGCCGACTCCAGGGCGGCTGCTCATGGTCAGCTCACCTCCCATCAGCTCGACCAGGCTGCGCGACAGGGCCAGCCCCAGGCCAGTACCACCACGGCGCACCCGCTCGCCCTTCAACGGCGTGGTAAAGGGCTCGAACAGGGTTTCCTGTTCTTCCAGCGGAATGCCCACGCCTGTGTCAATGACATCCAGCTGGACCTCCACCATGCCCTCCCCGCTACCGCGCGCGAGCAGCCGCAAAATGATGGCCCCATGATCGGTGAATTTCAGCGCATTGCTGAGCAGGTTGTTCAGCACCTGCCGCAGGCGCATCGGATCGCACCAGACCCGGGGCTGCAAGGCCAGACTGAAATCCGCATCCAGCGACAGTCCTTTCGCCATCGCCGGCTCAGCCAGCATATCCAACTGACGCTGCGCGAGTGCTTTCAGGTCCACCTCTTCCGGCGCCAGCTGGAGCCGCCCCAGGTCTGCGCGGCTGAGCAGGTTCAGGTCGTCCAGCATGTGCAGCATGTTCTCCGCCATGCTGCGCGCCACCTGTAACGGCTCGACGCGCCGCGCAGGATCATCCTGGTTCAGCGCCATGCCGATCATCGCCAGGATATTCTGCAGCGGCCCCTGCAACTCGCTGCCCATGCTCGCGAGGAACAACCCCTTGCCCCGACTGATGGTGCCAATCCGGGCGTTGGCATTGCGCAGTCCGCGAATCACATTGTCCTGGTGGGTGATATCGACGACACCGCTCAACACACCCAGCAGGGCGTCCTGCTCGTCCCGGTAGGGCCTCGCCCAGACGTGAATCACCTGACGATTCTGAGCTCCCTGGAATTCGACATCCCAGTCCAGGCTCTCACCCTTGCCGACCGCTGCCAGGAAGCGCTCCTGCAGCAGCCGTGCCTCGTCAGTGCTGGCGAATACGCCCAACTCCGACCAGGTGCTGCCGATAACCTCTTCGCGTGTTCTACCCAAGGCTTCCAGCGAAGCATCACTGCAGTACTGGATGCGACCGTCCAACCCGCGCAGGCTGATCGGATACGGAATGGATTCCATGAACTTGCGCAACAGGCCCAGCTCGCGATGCTGCGCCTCGTCCAGCTCGGGCATTGCGCTAACGGGTTCTTCCCTGGCACCGCCCTCCACCAATCCATGTCGGCGACCGATATCGATCAGCTCGACCAGAGACTTGGCGTGCAGCTTCTGCATCAGCCGCACCTTGTAGGTGCTCACGGTCTTGTCGCTGATGGCCAGCTGGTCGGCGATGGCGATGTTGCTCAAGCCTCGCGCCAGTAGCTGCAGGACGCTGAGTTCGCGGACCGACAGTCCCTTGATCAGTTCGCCATGCCCGGCCTCTTCTGCCGCGCTGACACTGCCCAGCGCGTGGCTGGGGAAATAACTGTGCCCCTGGGCGATGGCCCGCACCGCTTCGCGCACTGCCTGGGGGTTCTCCTGCTTGCTGACGAAGCCGGCGGCGCCGGCAGTCAGGCAGCGCCCGGCGAAGTACTCGGAGTCCTGTGAAGTGAGCACCAGCACCTTGACGGGGGATTCCTGTGCCACCAGGCGCTGCAGGACCTCCAGCCCACCCAGGCGTGGAATCGACAGTTCGAGGATCATCAGGTCCGGCTTGCATACCCGCACCTGGTGCAGTGCATCGGGCCCGTTGTCCGCCTCGCCGACGACCTCGTGCCGATCCGCTTCCATCATCAGCCGCAGCGCGTGACGGGTCACCGGTTGTTCATCGACGATCAGAATCCTGCTCATACCACTCCTTGAAACGGATTTTTCCCTCCTTTCTTCTAGCCCAAATGTGCCCTTTCCGCCTGTGATTCCTACGCATTTCTCTGAACGACAGGCAAAAAAAAGCCCGCAGTGTGGGCGGGCTGAGGAAGACTCCACGAAGAGTCCGGGGGAAGACCTACGGGCGGGGACTAGCTGCCGCGATAGGTGGAATAGCTGTAGGGGGAAATCAGCAGCGGCACATGGTAGTGGTCGCTTTCCGAGGCGATGCCAAAGCGCAGCACGACCTGGTCGAGGAATGCCGGCTGGGGTAGCTCGACGCCACGGGCGCGGTAATAGTCGCCAGCGTTGAACAGCAGCTGGTAAACGCCGGCGCGGAAGTCGTCGCCCTGCAGCAGCGGCTCGTCGCAGCGGCCATCGTCGTTGGTCACGCGGGTGGCGATCAGTTCCAGTTGCTGGCCTTCGACGCGGAACAGCTCGATCTTGATGCCATGGCCGGGGCAGCCGTGGGCGGAATCCAGTACGTGAGTGGTCAGGCGTCCCATGGGCTTAACGGTGTCCTGCGGCGGAGCCGGCCGACACCTTCCTCCTCTGTCTTGTTGATGCGAATGAGCGGGTCGCCATCGAAGCGGCCCGCGGGTGCGTTTGGTGAAGCGAATATACCCAGCGGCACAATTGATTGTATACAAAAAACTGATTCAATCCTGCAAAAAGCCCCTGCAGCGCCAACCGACACCCTGGTGCCAGACAGCTGGCAAACCCGCCTCAGCGCGCGCCAGAACAGGGCACACCCGGCATCTACGCCCTGTCGAACGCTGGCGAAAGCAATGAAACGACCGTTGCGCAGACTGTATTTACAGACCGCTCCACATTTTGTATACAATGCACCCATCAACGGCAGCGCACAGTCCACCGACCCGGCGCCGACCGCCAACCACAAGAAGGAACACTGCAGTGAGCGCTGACTACCCACGCGACCTGATCGGTTACGGCAACAACATCCCCCATCCGCACTGGCCGAACGATGCGCGCATCGCCCTGTCCTTCGTCCTCAACTATGAAGAAGGCGGCGAACGCAACATCCTCCATGGCGACGCCGAATCCGAAGCCTTCCTCTCCGAAATGGTTGCTGCCCAGCCGCTCAAGGGCGAGCGCAATATGTGCATGGAATCGCTGTACGAATACGGCAGCCGTGCTGGCGTGTGGCGCCTGCTCAAGCTGTTCCGCAAGTATGACCTGCCGCTGACCGTGTTCGCCGTGGCCATGGCCGCCCAGCGCCACCCCGAGGCGATCCGCCAGATGGTCGCCGACGGCCACGAGATCTGCAGCCACGGCTACCGCTGGATCGACTACCAGTACATGGACCCGGAGCAGGAGCGCGAGCACATGTTCGAGGCCGTGCGCATCCTCACCGAGCTGACCGGCCAGCGGCCGCAGGGCTGGTACACCGGCCGCCTGGGCCCGAATACCCGGCGCATCGTCCGCGAAGACGGCAACTTCCTCTACGACTCCGACACCTACGACGACGACCTGCCCTACTGGGACCCGGCGAGCACCGCCGAGAAGCCGCACCTGGTGATCCCCTACACCCTGGACACCAACGACATGCGCTTCACCCAGGTACAGGGCTTCAACAAGGGCGACGACTTCTTCGAGTACCTCAAGGACGCCTTCGACGTGCTCTACGCCGAGGGTGCCGAGGGCGCGCCGAAGATGCTCTCCATCGGCATGCACTGCCGCCTGCTGGGCCGTCCGGCGCGTATGGCCTCGCTGGAGCGTTTCATCCAGTACGTTAAGGGTCACGAGAAGGTGTGGATCACCCGTCGCGTCGACATCGCCAAGCACTGGCACGAGAACCACCCGTACAAAGCGCAGGAGAACCAGGCATGAGCCGCTTCCAGACCCTGACCCCGGCCAGCCTCGACCGCGCCGCCTTCGTCGCCACCTTCGCCGACATCTACGAGCACTCCCCGTGGGTCGCCGAGAAAGCCTATGACCTGGGCGTCGACGAAAGCCTGAACGACATCGAACTGCTGCAGCAGCGCATGGCCGACATCCTCCTGTCCGCCAGCCACGATGCCCAACTGGCGCTTATCAACGCGCACCCGGACCTCGCCGGCAAGGCCGCCGTACGTGGCGAACTGACCGCCTCGAGCACCGCCGAACAGGCCGGCGCCGGCATCCAGGACTGCACCGCCGAGGAGTTCGCCCGCTTCACCGAACTCAACGACGCCTACAAGGCCAAGTTCGGCTTCCCCTTCATCAAGGCGGTGAAGGGCAGCAACCGCCACCAGATCCTGGCCGCGTTCGAAGAGCGCATCCACAACACGCCGGAGCAGGAGTTCCAGACCGCCCTGGCGGAGATCAACAAGATCGCGATGTTCCGCCTGCAGCAGCTCTGAGCGAGCGGACCTTCACTCCCTGTCCCAGCGACGGGGCCAATGCGAACAACGAAAAAGAAGACCAGCCATGCGTACCCTGAAGATCGAGCCGTTGACCAAGGAAGCCTTCGCACCGTTCGGTGATGTCATCGAAACCGAAGGCAGTGACTTCTTCATGATCAACAACGGTTCCACCCGCCGTTATCACAAGCTCGCCACCGTCGAAACGGCGCAGCCCGATGACAAGGCGATCATCAGCATCTTCAGCGCCGAATCCCTGGAGATGCCCTTGCGCATCCGCATGCTGGAACGTCACCCGCAGGGCAGCCAGGCGTTCATTCCGCTGCTCGGCAACCCATTTCTGATCGTGGTCGCGCCAGTTGGCGATGTACCTGTATCGGGTCTCGTCCGCGCTTTCCTGTCCAACGGCAAGCAGGGCGTCAATTACCACCGCGGCGTCTGGCACCACCCGGTGCTGACGATCGAAAAGCGGGATGACTTCCTGGTGGTCGATCGCAGCGGTTCTGGCAACAACTGCGACGAGCATTTCTTCACCGAGGACGAACAGCTCCTCCTCGACCCCCAAGCGAACTAATAAGAGAGGCCCGCGCAGCGCGACGGCGATGCCCGGGCAAGAGGTAAAAAACTGTGGAAGCACATCTCATCGAATGGCTGAACCTGCTGGTCCGCTGGATCCACATGATCGTGGGTATCGCGTGGATCGGCGCCTCGTTCTACTTCGTCTGGCTGGAAAACAACCTCAACCGCGCCAACCCGCGCGAGGGGCTTTCCGGTGACCTATGGGCGATCCATGGTGGCGGCATCTACCACCTGGAGAAGTACAAGCTCGCCCCGCCGAAAATGCCGGACAATCTGCACTGGTTCAAATGGGAGGCCTACTCCACCTGGATGTCGGGTGTCTGCCTGCTGACCATCGTGTTCTACCTGAACCCGACCCTGTACCTGATCGCTCCGGGCAGCGACCTCGCTCCGGCCGCCGCCGTGGCCATCGGCATCGGCTCGCTGATCGCCGGCTGGTTCGTCTACAGCACCCTGTGCGACTCCCCGCTGGGCAAGAAACCCGCCCTGCTCGGCGCCATCCTGTTCGGCCTGCTGGTCCTCGCTGCCTACCTGCTCAGCCAGGTGTTCAGCGGTCGCGGTGCGTACCTGCACGTGGGCGCCATCATCGGCACCATCATGGTGGGCAACGTGTTCCGCGTGATCATGCCGGCCCAGCGCGCGCTGGTTAAGGCCATCGAGGAAGGCCGCGAGCCCGACCCGGTACTGCCGGCCAAAGGCCTGCTGCGTTCGCGCCACAACAACTACTTCACCCTGCCGGTGCTGTTCATCATGATCAGCAACCACTTCCCGAGCACTTACGGCAGCCACTACAACTGGCTGATCCTGACCTGCATCGCGGCGCTGGCAGTGATCGTGCGTCACTACTTCAACACCCGCCACAATGGCAACGGCATGGCCTGGGCCCTGCCCGCCGGCGCCGTCGGCATGATCGCCCTGGCCTTCGTCACCGGCCCGAACCTCCCCAGCAGCGATAACACTGCCAGCGCCCAGCCGGCGAAGGTGGAGTACCAGCCGCTGCCGGAAACCGCCATCGGCGGCAAGACCCCGGCCGAGCGCGCCAAGGACGAGGAAGCCGCCAAGGCTGCCGCTGCCCAGCAGGCCCAGGCCGCTCCAGCCCAGGCGTCCACTGCCGGCTCGACCGAAGGCTTCGACAAGGTTCACCACGTCATCCAGGAACGCTGCGCCGTGTGCCACTCGGCCAAGCCGACCAGCAACCTGTTCAGCACCGCGCCGGCTGGCGTGATGTTCGACACCCCGCAGCAGATCCAGCAGCTCGCCCCGCGCATCCAGGCGCAGGCCGTAGCCTCGCAGGTGATGCCGCTGGGCAACATCACCCAGATGACCCCGGAAGAGCGCAAGCTCGTCGGAGACTGGATCTCCAGGGGCGCCCAGGTTAATTGAGCCTGCGGCACGGCCAGAGAAACCGCACCTTCGGGTGCGGTTTTTTTATGCCCGCAGATCGGCATTTCCCTGCAGGAGCGGGCCATGCCCGCGATCGCCCGCATGGCGCTCCTACAGGTTGGGCCGAATGCTGAAACAAAAAATGTAGTCCACTCGACCAATGGCTACAGAATTACCGAAGCCAGGAAACATGCGGCCTAGAGCCATGCAGCACCATGGAGACAAAACGTGACCGACGAGTTGTATACAAAAATCGATTGAACGTAATACACATCGCGTTTATAAAGTCCCGCACCGCTTCACCCGCTCGGCCCCGGGGGTGAGATCGGCCAGTACTTCCCGGTTGTCGTGCCCGTCCGGCAACCAGCGACTGACAACAATAAAAACCGAGGTGTTGCATGTCCGTGGTAACTGAGCGCTCCCATACCGGCTCGCCCGTCGACCAGCGTTTGCCCTTGCTGCAACTGCTGCTGGTCGGCTTCCAGCACGTTCTCCTGATGTATGGCGGCGCCGTCGCCGTCCCGCTGATCGTCGGCCAGGCCGCCGGTCTCTCCCGCGAAGAAATCGCCTTCCTGATCAACGCCGACCTGCTGGTCGCCGGCATCGCCACGCTCGTGCAATCGCTCGGCATCGGCCCGGTGGGCATCCGCATGCCGGTGATGATGGGCGCCAGCTTCGCCGCCGTCGGCAGCATGGTGGCCATGGCCGGGATGCCCGGCGTGGGCATGACCGGCATCTTCGGCGCCACCATCGCCGCGGGGTTCTTCGGCATGGTCATCGCGCCGTTCATGAGCCGCATCGTGCGCTTCTTCCCGCCCCTGGTGACCGGCACCGTGATCACCTCCATCGGCATGTGCCTGTTCCCGGTGGCGATCAACTGGGCCGGTGGCGGCAAGGCAGCCGCCAATTTCGGCGCCATCGAATACCTCGCCCTGTCGTCCTTCGTGCTGGCGGTGATCCTGCTGATCAACCGCTTCATGAAGGGCTTCTGGGTCAACGTCTCTGTGCTGATCGGCATGCTGCTGGGCTACATCATCGGCGCCAGCATGGGCATGGTCAGCCTGGACGGCATCGAGCAGCGCCCGTGGTTCGACGTGGTCACTCCGCTGCATTTCGGCACGCCGGAGTTCCACCTCGCCCCGGTGCTGTCCATGTGCCTGGTGGTGGTGATTATCTTCGTCGAGTCCACCGGCATGTTCCTCGCGCTGGGCAAGATCACCGAGACCGAAATCTGCCCCAACCGCCTGCGCCGCGGCCTGCTGTGCGACGCCGGCGCATCGTTCATCGCCGGCTTCATGAACACCTTCACCCATTCCTCGTTCGCCCAGAACATCGGCCTGGTGCAGATGACCGGCGTGCGCAGCCGCTATGTCACCGCCGCCGCCGCGCTGTTCCTGATCGCCCTGTCGCTGCTGCCCAAGGCCGCCTTCCTGGTCGCCTCGATCCCGCCGGCGGTGCTGGGTGGTGCCGGTATCGCCATGTTCGGCATGGTCGCCGCCAGCGGCATTCGCATCCTCCACGAAGCGGACATCGTCGACCGCCGCAACCAGCTGCTGGTGGCGGTGAGCATTGGCATGGGAATGGTGCCGGTGGTGCGCCCGGACTTCTTCGCCGCCCTGCCCCAGTGGATGGAGCCGATCACCCACAGCGGCATCGCGATGACCGCGATCTGGGCCGTGGTGCTGAACATCCTCTTCAACATCCTCGGCGAACAAGGTCGCGACGCCCTCTGCGGGCATCACTGAGTCCCTTTCGCGGGCGTCTCCCGGACGCCCGCACCAAGCCGCGTCCAACTCCTCGCGGCTTTTTTTCGCCTGCGATTCGGCTTTGGGTCTCAGGCCTCCGGCCGGTAACCCAGACGCAACCCACCCCATTGGCGCCCGCGCACGTAAATCGGCACAGACAGGTCATGCATCAACTCGCCGGTATCGCGGCAGTAGGTCTGTAGCAGCATCGGTTGGTTGTGGCTGCCGCAGCGCACGCCGGTACGGTCGTTGAACAGGCGCTTGCTGCGGCTCTTGAGCATGTCCACCTGCAGGTCGCCGCTCGGCGGATGGCTGAACGCCTGGTTGTGCGTAGGTACATAACCCTCGGCGGTACAGGCGATGGCGAACACCAGCCCTTCGTGGCGTTGCAGCAGGTCTTCCTGGATGCGCGGCAGCACCTCGTCGGTGTAGCGGTCGAAGCGCGTGCGGAACTTCTGCGGACGGGTGCCGGGCATCGGCTGATAGTCACGGTCGAACAGGTCGTCGAAGCCGATCCGGCCGTTCTCCATGTCCGTCTCGAACTTCGCGCCGATGGCCTGGGCGCCGGCACGGGCGAGGTCGTAGGCGCGCTGGTGATAGTCGTCCAGTGCCACCTCGGCGAGACGCTCGCTGATGGTCTCTGCCTGGCTTTCCAGCTGCATCGCGGCATCGGCCAGACGGTGGGTCTGCTCGTCGCTGGCGCGCAAGTCGCCGCGCACCTGCTCGACGGCGGCGAACAGGCTGTCCAGCTGGTTGCGGTTGATCTCCGCACCCTCGGCGATCTCGGTGATCTGGGTTTCCACGGTGGCGGCCAACCCGGCGATATCCTGCAACTGGCGGCCGGTGCTCTCCACCTGACTGACGCCCAGGCCCAGGTCATCGGTAAGCTGGCGAATCTGCTCCACCACCTCGCCGGTCTGGCGCTGGATATCCTCGATCATCTGCCCCACCTCGTCGGTAGCCTCGGCGGTGCGCCCGGCGAGCCCGCGAACCTCCTCGGCCACCACGGCGAAGCCACGGCCGTGCTCCCCTGCCCGCGCCGCCTCGATGGCCGCGTTGAGGGCCAGCAGGTTGGTCTGGCTGGCGATGGACTGGATCACCTGGGTGACGCGCTGGATATCCTCGCTGCGCGCATTCAGGGTCTCGATCAGCGCACGGCTGGCACTGGCGCGCTGGCTCAGTTGGCGCATGCAATCGATGGCCGCCTGCAGTTCGCTGCGCCCGCTATCACTGCCAGCACGAGCGAGCGTGGCGGCCTCCTTCGCCTGGCGCGCGAGATTCGAGGTAGCCCGCTCGGTGTGGATCATCACTTCGGCGCTACCGACGATCTGCTCGGCGGCCACCACCTGGGATTCCAGCTTTTCCACCAGCCGCTGCACCGAGAAGGACACGCCGGCGGCGGACAAAGCATTGCGACTGGTGCCCTGGGACAGCTCGCGGGTCAACTCGGCGACGTCCGGCAGCACCGCCAGCGCGCCAGCAGGTGCCGCCCGCTCGGGGACGAACCACGGCCCCCAGAGCAGTATCGCGGCAAGCAGCAGGCACACAGACAACGGCCAGCCGCCCAGCGCCTGGGCAATGAACAGCAGCACCAGGCCGCAAGTCTGCAGGGTAAGAATGAGGACGATACGCGGGCGCGCGATATCCATGGCAACAGCTCTCTTCTGGCGGGCCCTGCCGCTGCGCAGCGCGGGCACGCTGCCGGGGAACCCGATTATTCTTGTCAGAGCCATTAGGCCGCCTGCTGCACCCGGCGGCTATCGTTCCTTAGTGGTAGACGAGGCGCTGCTTGAGTCGCTACAGGCAGCTGCGCGCTGCCAGGGTGATCGCATCGTCCGGGCTCGGCGCACTGCGTCGATAGAGCACGACATCACTGCCCTTGTCCGCCGCCGTCGTCTCCAGCAGCACTTCGGCGGTATCACCCGAGGCGGCCGGCGCCAGCAGCCGATAGCCGAAACGGATTTCCTTCACCGCCGCCGAAGGGCGTATAGCCTGCCATTTTGGCAGCAGGCAGGTCATGTAGACCGAGGGCGACTTGCCGCTCTCGAGCCGCAATGCCGGCGCCTCCTCCTTAAGCTTGCCCGGCGAGGAACAGGCGGCCAGCAGGATCAGCGGCAGCGTCAACAATAGGGGTTTCATCGAGTGAGATCCTTCTGTCAGGAACCCAGAGGGTAGCAGTTGTATCGATGCGGACCGCCCGACCAGGTCAAGCCGACGGCAGACCGCCTGCCGGTTTCCGTGCGCGGCGCCGGCAACCCCGGTAAAATCTTTGCCCTTTCCGTCGGCGCGAGCGATTTCGCGCCCCTTGCGAAGCCAGATTCGACGTAACCATGACCACTGCCGCACCGACCGCCACCTCCCGCCCCGAGCCTTCCCGCCGCTTCTCCGTGGCGCCGATGATGGATTGGACTGACCGACACTGCCGGTACTTCCTGCGCCAGCTTTCCAGCCACGCGCTGCTCTACACGGAGATGGTCACCACCGGCGCCGTGCTGCACGGTGATGCCGCGCGCTTCCTGCGCCACGACGAATGCGAGCACCCGCTGGCGCTGCAACTGGGCGGCAGCATCCCGGCGGACCTGGCGGCCGCGGCGAAACTGGCCGAGGAAGCGGGCTACGACGAGGTGAACCTGAACGTCGGCTGCCCCAGCGACCGCGTGCAGAACAACATGATCGGGGCCTGCCTGATGGGCCATCCGGCCCTGGTAGCGGATTGCGTGAAGGCCATGCGTGACGCGGTATCGATCCCGGTGACGGTCAAGCACCGCATCGGCATCAACGGTCGTGACAGCTATGAAGAGCTCTGCGACTTCGTCGGCCAGGTGCGCGACGCCGGCTGCCGCAGCTTCACCGTGCATGCGCGCATCGCCATCCTCGAAGGCCTGTCGCCCAAGGAAAACCGCGAAATCCCGCCGCTGCGCTACGACATCGCCGCGCAGCTCAAGCGCGACTTCGCAGAGTTGGAGATCGTCCTCAACGGCGGCATCAAGACCCTGGAGGAATGCCGCGAGCACCTGCAGGTGTTCGACGGCGTGATGCTCGGCCGCGAGGCGTACCACAACCCCTACCTGCTGGCCCAGGTGGACGCCGCGCTGTACGGGTCCCAGGAACCGGCCATCACCCGCGCCGAGGCCTTGGCGCGGATGCGTCCGTACATCGAGCGGCACATCGCCGAGGGTGGCGCGATGCACCACGTAACCCGCCACGTGCTCGGCCTGGCCCAGGGATTCCCAGGGGCGCGACGCTTCCGCCAGCTGCTCTCGGTGGACGTTCACAAGACCAAGGATTCCCTCGGACTGCTCGATCAGGCCGGAGAACTTCTCGCCGGTCACTGAGTCCCGTTGAGTGGCGCATCGGCCTCGGGTAAGGTCGATGCACTCTCTACGGAAGACGCGCCATGACCTCCAAGCTGGAACAACTCAAGCAGTACACTACGGTTGTCGCCGATACCGGCGATTTCGACGCCATTGCCCGCCTGAAGCCGGTGGATGCCACCACCAACCCGTCGCTACTGCTGAAGGCCGCCGCCCTGCCCCGCTACACCGAGCACCTGGCTCGCGCCACCGAAGGCGCGCAGGGTGACGCTGGCCTGGCCTGCGACCGCTTCGCCGTCGCCGTGGGCAAGGACATCCTGGGCGTGATTCCGGGGCGCATCTCCACCGAAGTGGACGCCCGCCTATCCTTCGATACCGAAGCCACGCTGCAGCGCGCCCATCGCCTGATCGAGCTGTACGACCAGCAGGGCATCGGCCGCGATCGCGTGCTGATCAAGATCGCCTCCACCTGGGAAGGCATCCGCGCCGCCGAGCAGCTGGAGCGCGAAGGCATCCAGACCAACCTGACCCTGCTGTTCTCCTTCGCCCAGGCTGCGGCCTGCGCCGACGCCGGCGTATTCCTGATCTCGCCCTTCGTCGGGCGCATCTATGACTGGTACAAGAAGGCCAACAACCGCGACTACGTGGGCGCGGAAGATCCAGGCGTGCAGTCGGTCTCGCGCATCTATCGCTACTACAAGGCCAACGGTTACGAGACCGTGGTGATGGGCGCCAGCTTCCGCAACCTCGGACAGATCGAGCAGCTCGCCGGCTGCGACCGCCTGACCATCAGCCCGGACCTGCTGCAACAGTTGGCCGACGCCGAAGGCGAACTGCCGCGCGCTTTGCAGCCGGGCGGCGGCGAAGCCCGCCAGGTGCTGGACGAGAGTGCCTTCCGCTGGCAGATGAACGAAGACGCCATGGGCACCGAGAAGCTCGCCGAAGGCATCCGCCTGTTCGCCCGCGACCAGGAGAAGCTCGAGGCGCTGCTCGCCGGCCGCTGATCGCGGCAAATGCTGTAGACGAGCAAAAGCAAACCGGCGCCCCAGGGCGCCGGTTTGCATTGGAGCTCATCGAATCAGTGGCGCTCGAGTGCGCTCACCAGATCATGGAAGGCCTCGCGGTTGGTCTCGTTCAGGCCCATCAGGATACGGTGGGCTTCGAGCACCTTGCCGCGCACCACCTCCTCGGACTGGTCCTGGGGAGGCAGATCGGTCAGGCAATCCGAGCACGGGATCGGGCGATCGACGATGTTGAACACCTGATCGAAGCCCATCGATTGCAGCAGCCGGGTAATGTCCGCGTTGGTGGTGACCAGCGTGGGCAACAGACCGACCTTCTGCCGCGAGAGAATGGACAGCTTCGCCAGGAGGCCCAGCGTGGTGCTGTCGATGCTCTGGGTTTCCGTGAGATCGATGATGATCGCCGAGAAATTCAACGCGGCGAAAATTTTTTCAATGGTGGCATCCAGCGCCGAACACAGGGTCAGTCGGACTTCGCCCACAAACTTCAGGACAAATGAGCCATCCTGCTCGGCGAACTGGATTTTACCGGTACTCATGCAAGGTTCCTGCTCAACACCAGCAAGGCAATATCATCCGGCATCTCGGACAACTTGGCCAGTCCGAAGACTTGACGCAGGCCATCGAGGGTTCCGCCGGCGGCGACGACCTGTTCGGGCAGGGCCGTCTCCTTTTCCTTCAGCGTAGCTCCCGGAAGGACGTCGAGAATGCCGTCCGAGAACAGGGAAAGGCTGAAGGACTTGGGTAGATCGAGGACATGATCCTCGTAAGTCGCTTCGTCGAACAGCCCCACCGGCAGGCCACGGCCTTCCAGGTAGCGGGCTTCGCCGTCGACATAAAGCACAGGCAGCGGCAGGTGACCGCCGATGCTGTAGGTCAGACGGTCGGTATCCAGGTCGATCACGCCACCCAGCATGGTCACGTGCTTGCCCAGGTTGCAGTTGATCAACCCGCGGTTGATATGGCCGAGAACGTCCGACGGCTTGAACTCCGGCAACATGTCGTTGCGCTTGGACTCGTACAGCAGCCGCGTGGTCATGAACTTCAGCAGCACGGTGACGAAGGCCGACGAAGCACCATGGCCGGAAACGTCGGCCAGGTAGAAGCCGATGCGACGGGCGTCCACGCGGAAGTAGTCGACGAAATCGCCCGACAGATACAGCGACGGGATGATCTGGTGGGAGAAGGCCAGGCCCTCGGATTCCCACGGCGTCTCCGGCAGCATGTTCATCTGCACCTGGCGACCGGCGTTCTGGTCTTCCTGGAGCAGGTTCAGGCTGGCCTGCAGCTCACGATTGGCTGTTTCCAGCTTTTCGCGGTAGCGGCGGTTTTCCGAGCGCAGGTAGGCGCGATCCAGAGCACGGCGAACCGAGTGCTCCAGGACGGCGAGGTCTTCCAGCGGCTTGATCAGGTAGTCGGCGGCGCCCAGGCGCAGGGCCTCGACGGCGTCGCTCATGACGCCGGCACCGGACAGCACGATCACCGGGGTTTCCACCGCCATCTCGCTGACGCGACGGATCAGCTCGAGGCCGTCCATCTGCGGCATGCGCAGATCGCAGATCACCAGATCGGGGAGTTCGTGTTCGAAGACTTTCAGGCCTTCCAGGCCGTTGGTGGCCTGTGTGACCTTGAATCCGCTGTCTTCCAGGTAGGCGGCGAGGCTTTCGCGGACGACGTCGTCGTCATCGATAATCAGCAGCGAGGCACTGGCTTTGTGCATGGGTCATCCAGGCAAACGGCGCCGGGGTTGTGGTTTGGCGCTCATTCTAGGGAACAGCGGCGCGGGTCGGTCGCGACAAGGCGCAGACACTACTCCCATCCGCTCAAGGGTTCAAGCAGGCGCCGCCCGCACCACGAATGGCGCGGGCTGGAGGACAGGAGGGACCTGCGTGCAAGGCCGATCAGAAGTCGTCTTCGACCTCGCCGTCCTTGACCTTGAACTCGCGGTTCTGCAGGTAGGCGTTGCGGATGAAGGTGTACTTGTCGCCGCTGATCAGCTTCTCGGACTTGAGCAGGTCGGCACGGGTGTCGACCACGTCCACGGCACGCATGCTGTTACGAACCGGCACGTTGTCGATGTACGGATAAGGTCCGGTGTAGGAGTCCGGGATCAGCGAAGGCGCATCGCGCAGCGTGCTCGGGCCGAGCAGCGGCAGCATCACGTAGGGGCCGCTGCCCACGCCGTAATGGCCGAGGGTCTGGCCGAAGTCTTCGTCGTTGCGGCGCAGGCCCATGTGGGTGGCCACGTCGATGAAGCCGGCCAGGCCGAAGGTGGTGTTGAACAGCAGGCGGCTGGTGTCGACGCCGGCATCGCGGAACTTCAACTGCAGCAGGTCGTTGACCAGGTTCTTCACGTCACCGATGTTGCCGAAGAAGTTGTGCACGCCATCCTGCACGACGTTCGGGGTGACGTACTGGTAACCCTGGGCCAGCGGCTTGAGGGCGTAGGTGTCCAGGGTGTCGTTGAAGGTGAAGATCGGACGGTTGATGCTTTCCCACGGGTCGTCTTCGCTGGCGGCTTGCGCCAGGAAGGGAATGGTGGCCAGGCCGGCGGCGGCGAGCAGGCTGAAGCAGCGTTTCGTCCATTGGACGCCTAGTGGGCGCATCGGGAATTCTCCAGTGAATGTGAATCGGGCCAGCCATGGCGGCCCCGCTATGCGGGCAGATTATATAGAGGCGCAACGGTTTTGCAGACCCGGACCGAACTCGCAGGATTTCGATTCAGGGGCGTGGGGTGCCGTTTCGCTTGCTTGCAGTTGAAAGCATAGTGCCACTTCAGTCGGGATACCGTGCGTCGATGACAATTTCCAGCGCATCGGAACGCCAGAACTCCTGGTCCCACTCCACCAGCCTGCCGCCCTCGACATAGCTGGCGCGTTCCACGTAGAGCCCCGGCGAGCCCGGCGTCAATTGCAGCGGCGTCGCCCGCGCCTCCACCAACGCCGTGGAGTGCATGGCCAGCTCGGAGCGCGACAGGCTCAACCCCAGCTCCTCGCGCAGCACGCGGGTGAGCGAGGTATCCAGCCCGTGATCGAGCAGGCCGGGGCACCAGCAGGCGTCCAGGGTGATTTCCTCGAGCATCACCGGCCGCTCGTCAACCCAGCGGCGGCGCAGTATGTGGAATACCTCGGCCTCTTCGTCCAGCCCCATGCGGCGCGCCAGGGCCGGCCCGGCGGCGCGGCGCTCGGCGGCCAGGACCTCGGTGCGCGGTACGCGGCCCTGGGCCTCGACGTAATCCATGAAGCCCGTGGTGCGAGTCGGGTTGTAGCGGATGCGCGGTGGCGAGACGAACCAGCCGCGGCGGTTCTCGCGGTACAGCACGCCCTCGGTCTCCAGTTGCTGCAGCGCCTCGCGCAGGGTCACGCGGGTGCAGCCGAAGCGCTCGGCCAACTCGCGCTCGGCGGGCAGGCGCTGGCTCAGGGTGGCATTGGCGATGTCCTGCGCCAGCTGGTCACGGATGCGCAGGTAATGAGGCGTGGGTTCGACCGGCATGGGCGTCTTCCGCAAAAAGGCGCGGCGATTATAGCGACATGGCGCCGGACTTCATCGGACCGTCACATTGGCCCGCTAGTCTGGCCTAGACCAATTATCAGAAAAGCCCACCATGCCTGCGACCGCCGACCTTCCGCGCTTCACCTCCCTGCTGTTCGGACTGTCGGGCGACCTGGTGGACTTCGGCGCAAGGACGCTGCCGGTTGCCCTGCAACGCACCTGCCCCGATTGTCCGCCGGAGCGCCTGACCAGTGCCCTCGCCCTGCCCCCGCAGGATGCGCTGGACCTTGCCCTGGGCCGCTGCGCCGAGCCGCAGGAGCGCAACCGCTTCCAGGCCGCCCTGGACGACGCCGCCCAGGCCCACGCCGAGGCCACTCCCGGCGCCCTGGACGCCCTGCAGACGTTGCACCAGCGCGGCGTGCCCTGCGCCTGGCTCGATGAGCTGCCCAACGCCACCACGCTGCACCTGGCCGCTGCCCTGGATGATCGCCTCGCCACCGGCCTGGACATCGCCGGGCGCCAATGGCCCGCACCGGACTCCTGCTGGCAGGCGCTGATGCAGCTGGACAGCCCGCACCTGGACGGCTGCGTGCTGGTCAGCGGCCAGCCGCGCCTGCTCCAGGCGGGGCTCAACGCCGGCCTGTGGACCATAGGCCTGGCCGCCAGCGGGCCTCTTTGCGGCCACGCACCGGGGGACTGGGACGCCCTCGGCAACCTCGACCGCGACCGCCTGCGCGCGCAGGCAACGCTGGGCCTGTACCGCCTCGGCGTGCATTCGGTCATCGATCACCTGGGCGAGCTGGATTCCTGCCTGCAGGACATCGCCGGCCGCCGCCTGAAAGGAGAAAAGCCATGAAGCACGAACGCCACCGTTTCCTCGACGAGCTGGCCGAGCGCTTCGCCAGCCACGGCGCCGAGCCTTATGGCGAAGCTGTCAGCCAGGCCGAGCACGCACTCCAGTGCGCCACCCTGGCCGAGCGCGCCGGTTGCTCCGACAGCCTGGTGATCGCCGCCCTGCTCCACGACATCGGCCACCTCTATGAAGACCCGCAGTTGATCGACGAACAGGACCAGCGCCACGAGGAGTTCGGCGCCCAACTGCTGCGCGAACTGCTGCCCGAATCCGTCTGGCAGCCGATTCGCCTGCACGTGGCCGCCAAGCGCTACCTCTGCGCGGTCGACCCGGCCTACCACGCCGGCCTGTCCTGGGCTTCGCGGCAGAGCCTGGCGCTGCAGGGTGGACCGTTCGATGAGCGCGGCTCCAGCGCCTTCCTCAACGCGCCTTTCTCCCAGGACGCGCTGACCCTGCGCCGGCTGGATGACCTGGGCAAGGACCCGGCCATGCGCACACCGGAGCTGGAGCACTTCTTCCCACTGCTCGAACGACTCCTGCGAATTGATCGGCATCAGGCAAGGGTGCGCGCGGCGAGTTAAGCTCAAAGGCATGGCGATGGACCTTTTCCCCGCCGGGCGAGGTCCATCTTTGGGTACGTACCGCAGAAGGACACCACCATGCCGACACAACGCCTCCAGGAAGAACTCCAGGCCCTGCGCGACCAGCTGGAACGTCAGCCGCCGCTGAACGCGGAAGAGCGCGAATCACTGCAAGCCCTGATCAAGGACATCGAGATGCAGCTGGCCAACGAAGAGGCGCTGGCCGACGAGACCCTGATGGACAACGTCAACCTGGCCGTGGAGCGCTTCGAGGCGAGCCATCCGACGCTGGCCGGCACGCTGCGCTCCATCGTGCAGAGCCTGGCGAACATGGGGATCTAATTGCCCCTGACAGACGCTCCCGACGTGAAAAACCCGGCCAAGGCCGGGTTTTTCGTATCCGCGTTTTACAGGCGCGCCGAGCGTTACTGGCGCACCAGCCGGCGATTGTCCGGCTGCACCGCTTCGCTGCTGCGATAGGGGTTGATGTCCAGCCCGCCACGACGCACGTAGCGCGCATAGACGGTCAGGCGGGTCGGTTGCAGCAGGCGCTGCAGGTCGAGGTAGATGCGCTCGACGCACTGCTCGTGGAAGTCCTGGTGCTGGCGGAAGGACACGACATAGGCCAGCAGGCTCGCGGCATCCAGCACCGGACCGCTGTATTCCACGACCAACGTGCCCCAGTCCGGCTGACCGGTGACCGGGCAGTTGGATTTGAGCAGGTGGCTGTAGAGCACTTCGTCGACACGGCGGGTGTCATCGCAGCGCAGCAGCTCCGGGCGCGGGTGGTCATAGCTCGCCACCGCGATGTCCAGGTCGTCGACACAGGTGCCCTCGATGACGGCCACGCCCTCGCCCGCCACTTCGTCCAACCCACGCACACGCACGCCCACCGGTGCGCCAGCAGCAGCGGACAGGTCGCGCTCCATCACCGCCCGCACGGCCTCGGCGTTGTCGAAGGCGGTCTGGTTCAGCGAGTTGAGGTAAAGCTTGAAGGACTTGGACTCGATGATGTTCGGCGACTGCGCCGGAATCGCGAATTCGCCGATGGCCACCACCGGCTTGCCCGATGCGGTGAGCCAGGACAACTCGTAGCAATTCCACAGGTCCACGCCCTGGTACGGCAGGGTCTGAGCGGTCAGGCCCAGCTCCGCCCACTTGGTGGTGCGGGAGATCGGGAACAGCAGCTCCGGCGCGTAGGTGGAGACGTATTCGCTGGATTTGCCCAGGGGCGAGTGTTCGGCGGGATGCTGCATGGGGATGACCTGCTGGATCGGCGATGCGGGTGGTGGCGCGAGGCGGCGAGTGTATACAAATCCGCCGGCCCTTTCAGCAGGCGGCGGACAAACCGGGCACTTAGGCGTGTAAGGCGTATGCCTTTGTAGGATGGCGTAGAGCCAATCAGAACCACATGCGCACACCGGCGACCCAGTACCCCTCCTCGTCGTCCTCGCCCTCCGCGCGGGCGAGGTCGCCGCTGCGGCCGTAGGTCTTGCTCCAGACGTAGCCGAAGTACGGCGCGAACTCCCGGCGCACTTCGTAGCGCAGGCGCAGGCCAGCCTCCAGTTCGCTGCCACCGGCGCCCACGCCGATGTCGCGGTCATCGGCCAGCGCCAGGTTGTATTCCAGCGAGGGTTCGAGGATCAGCCGCTGGGTCAGCAGCAGTTCGTACTCGGTTTCCAGGCGCAGGGATGGATCCCCACGCTCGCTGAGGAACAGGTTGGCGTCCACCTCGAACCACTGCGGCGCCAGGCCCTGGATACCCAGTACCGCATAACTGCGCGACGGTCCCGGCTGGTCGTCGTGGCGCACGCCCACCTGCCAGTCCCAGAAGTCCGCGACCATGCGCTGGTAGAGCAGCTGCACTTCGTTGTCGGTGGTCGGGCCGCCGGCGTCGCGCTCGCCTTCCAGTTTCAGGCGCAGCTTCTGGTAATCGGTGCCGTACCAGCCCTGGGCTTCCCAGCCCAGCGCCTGGTCGTTGCCGTGGAAGCGGCTTTCCAGGCGCTGGATCAGCAGCGAGCCCATGGGCATGTCGTCCATCTCGGCACTTTCGGCGGGCAAGGCCAGGCCCAGGGTCGCCGCGCAGGCCACCGTTGCTATGCGTTTCATGGCGGTTCCTCAGAGGCTGGCGCTGGCGGGAGCCGGCTCGACTATGACCTTGCGCATCATGCCGGCGGCCATGTGGTAGATCAGGTGGCAGTGGAAGGCCCATTCGCCCAGCGCATCGGCGGGCACGTCGACGTCCAGGGTGCTGCCCGGCGCCACGCTGACCACGTGCTTGAGCGGGTTGAAGCGACCGTTGCCCTTGTCCAGTTGCATCCACATGCCGTGCAGGTGCATGGGGTGAGTCATCATGGTGTCGTTGACGAAGCGGATGCGCACCCGCTCGCCGTAGGTCAGGCGGATCGGCTCGGCCTCGGAGTACTTCTTGCCGTCGATGGACCAGAAGTAGCGCTCCATGTTGCCGGTCAGGCGGAACTCGATGGTGCGGTCCGGCGCCCGGTAGTCGGCATAGGGGCGCATGGCCTTGAGGTCCGCATAGACCAGCAGACGATTGCCCGGCTCGGCCGGCTGCGGCGTCAGCCCGCTGCCCGGTGCGTAGTCGGACTTCGGCGCGGCCATGGCCGAGTGATCCATGCCCGTCATCTGCGAGTGGTCCATGCCGGCCATGCTGGAATGATCCATGCCGGACATATCCGCGGCCTCAGGGCCAGCCATCGCCATCCCGCCATGGTCCATGCCCTCGTGGCTCATGCCCATGTCGGCCATGGTCAGCAGTGGCCGCTCGCGCAGCGCCGGCACCTCGGCCTGCAACCCGGCGCGCGGGGTCAGGGTGGCGCGGGCGTAGCCGCTGCGGTCCATGGCCTCGGCGAAGAAGGTGTAGGCGCGATCCTCCTGCGGCTGGACTATCACATCGTAGGTCTCGGCCACGGCGATGCGCAGTTCGTCCACCGTCACCGGCTGCACGTCGTTGCCGTCGGCCTGCACCACGGTCATCTTCAGGCCGGGAATGCGCAGGTCGAAGTAGCTCATGCCCGAGCCGTTGATGATGCGCAGCCGCACCCGTTCGCCGGGCTTGAACAGGCCGGTCCAGTTCTGCTCGCTGTCCTGGCCGTTGACCAGGAAGCGGAAGCCGGCGATGTCGGCGATGTCCGTCGGCGTCATGCGCATGCCGCCCCAGTCCAGGCGGTCGCGCAGGGTCGCCATGAAGCCCTTGGCGCTGGAGTCGGCGATGAAGTCGCCGAGGGTGCGCTGGTTGCGGTTGTAGTAGTCGCTCTGTTTCTTCAGGTTGGCGAACACGGTTTCCGGGCGGGTGTCGTGCCAGTCGGCCAGCAGCAGGGTGAACTCGCGGTCGTAGCGGTATGGCTCGCGCGCCTTCGGCTCGATCACCAGCGGGCCGTAGAGTCCCTCGATCTCCTGGAAGTCGCTGTGGGCGTGGTACCAGTAGGTGCCGGACTGCCTCACCGTGAAGCGGTAGGTGAAGGTCTCGCCAGGCTTGATGCCGGGGAAGCTGATGCCCGGCACGCCATCCTGGGTGTAGGGCAGGATCAGCCCGTGCCAGTGCAGCGAGGTGTCGCGGTCGAGGGTGTTGGTGACGCGCAGCTCGACGTCCTCGCCCTCCTTGAAGCGCAGCTCCGGCGCAGGCGTGCGGCCATTCACCGTGAGCGCCTTGCGGGCGCCGTCGGACAGCTTCAGCTCGCCCTCGCCAATCGTCAGGTCATACACGCCCGCCTGCACCACCAACGGTGCCAGCAGCAACGCCCCCAGAGCCCACTCCCTTGCGCGGATCATCACGGCGCTCCCACTCAGGGCCTGACGGTCAGTTTGCCGACCATGCCGGCCTGGTAGTGCCCCGGAATGTTGCAGGCGAACTCCAGGCTGGTGGCCTTGCTGAAGGTCCAGGTCAGCTCGGCGGTCTTGCCCGGCTCCACCAGCACGCTGTTGGGGTCGTCGTGCTTCATCATCTGGCCCATCGGCTTATCGCCATGGCCCATCTTGCTGTGGTCCATCCGGCTCATGTCGTGCTGCATGCCGGTGGGGGTGAGCATCCCGGAATCCATCATCTGCTGCATTTCCTTCTGGTGGCCGGCGTGCATGGCCGCGCTGCCCAGGTTGAATTCGTGCAGCAGGCTGCCGGTGTTGTGGATGACGAAGCGCACAGTCTCGCCCGGCTTCACGTCGATGCTTTCGGGCTCGAAGAACATCTCGCCCAGCTTGATCTGCACGGTGCGGGTGGCCTGGGTGGCCTTGGCCGGCTGGCCGAAGTCGTAGGCGTGCCCGGCATCGGCCAGGACCGGCAGGCTGATGGCGGCGGCGAGGCCGAGGATGGAAGCTTGGAGCAGATGACGCAGGGACATGGCGACTCTCCTTCAGGGTCTGTGGCCATGCTCGCTGTCTGCGGCTGAGGACTAGCTGTCGGGAAGATTACAACTCTGTCAGCTTGGCGCTCGCCTGCCTGGCGCGAGGTATAAAGAGGGCGAAAAAAAGCCCGCCAGAGGGCGGGCAAGGGGCAGCACGATGAATCGGATTCAGCAGGCCTGGCGCACCGTCGCGGCCTGCTCCTGCATACGCTGGAAGGTGATATCCCCTCCCCCGTCAGCCCAGGCTGGCGTGGCGGGGAAGAACAGCACGGCAAACAGCGTGGAGATGATCAGGTGCATGGCGGGCTCCTCGATGGCGCTGGAAAATGAACACAGCGCCAGTCTGCAACGCCGACACTGTCAGTTCGCTGACCGCCCCATTACCCTGATGACAGCTGCGCCCCGAGCGCCACAAGGGATACCCGGATGAAACTTCTCATCGTCGAAGACGAACCGCGCATCGGCCAGTACCTGCAGCAGGGCCTGAGCGAGGCCGGCTTCGCCGTCGACCTGACCGCCGACGGCGACGAAGGCCTGCAACTGGCCCTGGCTGGCGAGCATGACCTGCTGATCCTCGATGTGATGCTGCCCGGCCGCGACGGCTGGCAGATCCTCCAGGCGCTGCGCCAGACCGGCAGCGCCGTGCCCGTGCTGTTCCTCACCGCCCGCGATGCCGTGGAAGACCGCGTGCGCGGCCTGGAACTGGGCGCCGACGACTACCTGGTGAAACCCTTCGCCTTCGTCGAACTGCTGGCCCGCGTGCGCACGCTGCTGCGCCGTGGCGGCCAGCAGATCCAGGAAACCACCCTACAACTGGCCGACCTCGAACTGGACCTGCTGCGCCGCCGCGTGCAGCGCGCCGGCAAGCGCATCGACCTGACCGCCAAGGAGTTTGCCCTGCTGGAGTTGCTGCTGCGCCGCAGCGGCGAGGTACTGCCCAAGTCGCTGATCGCCTCCCAGGTGTGGGACATGAATTTCGACAGCGACACCAACGTCATCGAAGTCGCCATCCGCCGTCTGCGCGCCAAGGTCGACGACGACTTCCCGCAGCGCCTGATCCACACCGTGCGCGGCATGGGCTACGTGCTGGAAGAGCGCGAAGCATGAGTGCGCGCCTGTCCCTCGGTCTGCGCCTGAGCCTGCTGTTCGCCGCCTGTACCGCTGCCGTGTCGCTGCTGGCCGGGATCATCTTCAGCCGCGCCAGCGAAGCGCACTTCATCGAACTCGACCACCAGTTGATGGCCGGCAAGCTGGCGATCTTCCGCGACGTACTGGGCGATGTTGGCGGCCCGCAGCAGCTGGCACCGCACACCGCCGAACTGCGCCGCGAACTGCGTCGCCACCCCGACCTCGGCCTGCGCCTGCAGGGCGCGGACGGCGCCACCTGGTTCGAGCAACGCCCGGCGATGAACATGGCCACCGGCGAGGAGCAGTCCTTCCGCGAACTGCAGGCCCCGCTGGACGCCGAGCAGCGCGACGGCGCGCAGCTGACGCTGATCCTCGACATCACCCACCACCAGCACTTCCTGCAGCGCATGCAACGGCTGATCTGGATGACCATGGGCCTCTCCGCCTTGGCGACCGCCCTGCTCGGCGCCTGGGCCGCCCGCGCCAGCCTGCGCCCGTTGCGACGCATGAGCGAGGTGGCGGCGCAGGTCAGCGCGCACTCGCTGACCACCCGCCTGGACGCCGGGCAGATGCCGCAGGAACTGCGCGGTCTGGCCGGCGAGCTGAACGCCATGCTGGCGCGCCTGGAAGAGGCCTTCCAGCGTCTGTCGGCGTTCTCCGCCGACATCGCCCACGAGCTGCGCACGCCGCTGACCGGGCTACTGACCCAGACCCAGGTGGTGCTGTCGCGCACGCGCAGCCTGGAGGACTATCGCGAGGCGCTGCATGGCAACCTGGAGGAGCTGGAACGGCTCACCGCGATGGTCAACGACATGCTGTTCCTGGCCAAGGCCGACCACGGCCTGCTTGCCCCCAGCAGCCAGCCACTGGCGCTGGCCGGTGAGGTAGACGAACTGCTGGAGTTCTACGGGCCGCTGGCCGAGGAGAAGTCCATCCGCCTGGAGCGCGACGGCGAGCTGTCGGTACAGGGCGACCGGGCACTGCTGCGCCGGGTGCTGGCCAACCTGCTGGACAACGCCCTGCGCTTCACCCCGGATGGCGGGCAGATTCGCGTGCGCCTGGAGCCGGGCCGCCTGAGCGTGGAGAACCCGGGACGGGAGATTCCCGCCGAGCGTCTGCCACGCCTGTTCGACCGTTTCTACCGCGCCGACCCGGCCCGCCGCGAAGGCCAGGGCGAACATGCCGGGTTGGGGCTGGCGATCTGCCGCTCCATCGTCCGCGCCCATGGCGGGGAGATTCGCTGCGAGTCGGCGCAGGGGTGGACACGCTTCGTCATCGAATTCCCGCAATAACGCTTTTCGTAGAAGCAAGCTTGCTCGCGAACATAAATTCCGGCGTTGGCAGGTCCGCCCTACGAAAAACAGAAAAGCAAAAGGCCCCAACCGGGGCCTTTTTCATCAGCGCAACACGCTGCTCACTGCCGCATGCCGCGCCCACTCACCAGCAGGCGCACGCAGAAGATGTAGAGCAGCACGGTCGCCACCAGCATGAAGACCACCGCCGTGCCGATGCGGATGTCGGACACGCCGAGAATGCCGTAGCGGAAGGCGTTGACCATGTGCAGGATCGGGTTGGCCAGCGACACGGTCTGCCAGAACGGCGGCAGCAGCGTGATCGAGTAGAACACCCCGCCCAGGTAGGTCAGCGGCGTCAGCACGAAGGTCGGGACGATGGAGATGTCGTCGAAGTTGCGCGCGAACACGGCGTTGACGAAGCCGCCCATGGAGAAGATTCCGGCGGTCAGCACCACGACCAGCACGGTAATGCCCAGGTGGTGGATCTGCAGGTCGGTGAAGAACAGCGACAGGATGGTGACGATCACACCCACCGCCAGCCCGCGCAGGACGCCGCCGCAGACGAAGCCGAGGAGGATGGTGTGCGGCGACACCGGCGAGACCAGCAGCTCCTCGATGTTGCGCTGGAACTTGCTGCCGAAGAAGCTCGACACCACGTTGCCGTAGGAGTTGGTGATCACCGACATCATGATCAGCCCCGGCACGATGTACTGCATGTAGGTGAAGCCACCCATGTCGCCGATCTGCCGGCCGATCAGGTTGCCGAAGATGACGAAGTACAGAACCATGGTGATCGCCGGCGGCAGCAGGGTCTGCGGCCAGATGCGCAGGAAGCGGCGGACTTCGCGGTAGACGATGGTGTTGAGGGCGACCCAGTTGGCGCGCAGTTCGTGACTCATACCGCCACCTTCGACAGATTCTTCTCCACCAGCGACACGAACAGTTCCTCCAGGCGGTTGCTCTTGTTGCGCAGGCTCAGCACCTGCAGGCCCTGGGCATTGAGCTGGACGAACAGCCCGTTGATGCCCAGCGACTTGTCCACCTGCACCTCCAGCGTGTGGTCATCCACCAGCCGCACCGGGTAGCCATCCAGCTTCGGCGCCTCGCTCAGGGTGCCTTGCAGGTCGAGGTAGAAGGTCTCCACATGCAGCTTGTTCAGCAGCTTGCGCATGCTGGTGTTCTCCACGATGGTGCCGTGGTCGATGATCGCGATGTTGCGGCACAGCTGCTCGGCCTCCTCCAGGTAGTGCGTGGTGAGGATGATGCTGATGCCTTCCTGGTTGAGCTCGGTGAGGAAGTTCCACATCGAGCGGCGCAGCTCGATATCCACGCCCGCGGTGGGTTCGTCGAGGATCAGCAGGCGCGGCTCATGCACCAGCGCGCGGGCGATCATCAGGCGGCGCTTCATGCCGCCGGAGAGCTCGCGGGAGGCGGAGTTGCGCTTGTCCCACAGGCCCAGCTGGGTCAGGTACTTCTCGGCGCGGCCCTTGGCCACGCTCATCGGGATGCCGTAGTAGCCGGCCTGGGTGACGACGATGTCGAACACCTTCTCGAACTGGTTGAAGTTGAATTCCTGGGGCACCACGCCGAGGCAGCGCTTGAGGCCGTACGGGTCCTTGTCCAGGTCATGGCCGAACACGTTGACCGTGCCGCTGGTCTTGTTCACCAGGGTGGAGAGGATGCCGATGGTGGTGGATTTGCCGGCGCCGTTGGGGCCCAGCAAGGCAAAGAAATCGCCCTCGGCGACGTCCAGATCGATGCCCTTGAGGGCCTGGAAGCCGTTGCCGTAGGTCTTCGTCAGTTGACGGATGGACAGCGCGGAACTCATGGGTTTTCCCGTTGCAAGTCGGTGGAAAGACGCATGTCTTTGGAAAAAAGGCCTGTTTGATAAGGGTACGCCGCGAGGATTGCAACCTCCGGGGCACGCGCAGGCATTCAGGTCAGGTCGGTCATCACTGCCGCACGGTAGGCCGGGCGGGCCTTCAGGCGCGCGTACCAGGCTTCGAGATGCGGTTGTGCCGGGCGCTCGATGGGCATTTCGAACCAAGCATAGATGAAGCTGCCCAGCGGAATGTCACCCATGCCGAATTGTTCGCCGGTGAGGTACGGCTGTTTCGCCAGCGTCGCCTCGGGGACCGCCAGCAGGCCCACGCAGGTCTCGATGGCGGCCTGGATGGCAACGGCGTCGCGCTGCTCCGGCGGGGTGCGCAGGGTACCCCAGAACACGGTGCGGAACGGCGCGGCGAAGGATGAGGTGGTCCAGTCCATCCACTTTTCGGCGCTGGCGCGTTGTTGCAGGTCCTGCGGGTACAGGTCCGGGGCGTAGTGCGCGGCGAGGTAGCGGACGATGGTGTTGGACTCCCAGAGCACGAAGCCGTCGTCGTCCAGGGTCGGCACCACGCCGTTGGGGTTCAGCGAGCGGTAGGGCTCGTCGTTGACCAGGCCGAAAACGCCGCCAGCGTCGATCCGTTCATAGGCCAGCCCGGCCTCTTCCGCGCACCAGAGCGCCTTGCGCACGTTGGAGGAATTCTTCCGGCCCCAGATCTTGAGCATGCTGCGCCTCTCTTGTTGTCGTCATTCGATGGTCGCGCGCCCGACGGACGCGATTTCGGATGACGGCACCCTACCGGCTAAGGCGCGAGGAAAAAAGACACACGTACTGATGGTTACTATCGATTACGTTCATGGCGATTACGTTCATGGGCGATTGCTTTACTGCCTTGCCGCCTCGCTGCGCATGTCGCCGGCCAGCGGCGCATCCTCACCGGTGAACAGGTGCGGGTAGCACTGCTTGAGATAGCCGAAGAAGAACTCCTCGGGCACATCGGGGAACTGGCCGTGATCGCGCAGGTACTCCATGTGCCGTTCACCTTCGCGGTTGAACGGGTGGAAGACGCTGTCGTTGCGCCCGTCGAACTCCAGCGGCAGCACGCCGAAGGCTTCGCACAGGCCGATGTCGAAGGCCGGCGTGGCCTTGACCCAGCGGCCCTCGAGGAACAGTTCGGTGTAGCCGTGCATGGCGAACACTTCGCTGCGCAGCAGTTCCAGCAGGCGCGGCGTGGCCAGGTGGTTCTTCACGTCAGCCAGGCCGATGCGCGCGGGGATGCCGCAATGCCGGGCACAGGCCGCCAGCAACGTAGCCTTGGGCACGCAGTAGGACTGCCCGGCCCCAAGCGCATGGCTGGCCTTGAGCGTCTGCGGGTCGCGGCTGAACACGTAGGGGTTGTAGCGAATCTGGTCGCGCACCGCGTAATACAGGGCCACCGCCTGCTCCAGCGGAGTACCGCCGTCGCCCCGGTGATTTAGAGCGAACTCGATTACCCCGGGGTGGTCACTATCAACGAAGCGGCTGGGCTTGAGGTATTGCTGCATGGCGCTGTCTCCGGGCTTTTCATCCTTGATGTCGGCCCCAGTCTAACCAGCGCAGGCTCCTGACCGACAAGGCGATCCGGCCAAGCTGTCCGGCCATGCGGCCATCGGTCCGATTCGCCCAGCTAAGCTTCCGGTGCATGGTGGAGGGGCTCCCACCGGGAATACCTGCCGCTGTGCTCGCGCACTCTCGTCACCAAGCCCACTACGGCCTGCGGTCGCCGGGTTGGCTGTCATGGAGGAATCCGCATGCTGCTCGTCTGGTTACTCGTCCTGATCCTCGGCGTCGCCTGGCTCGCGCACCGCCGCGCTGCGCCCCTGAAGGCACTCGGCATCGTCGCCGTGTACCTCGCACTGATGAGCCTGTTCAGCCACGCCCATGGCTGGATGGTGCTGTTGTGGCTGCTCTGGGCCGTGGTCGCGGTGACCATTCTGGCCACCGACCTGCGCCGCAGCCTGTTCACCTCGCGGCTGTTCGCCTGGTTCAAGAAGACCCTGCCGCCGATGTCCGAGACCGAACGCGAGGCCATCGAGGCCGGCACCGTCTGGTGGGATGGCCAGCTGTTCAGCGGCCGCCCGGACTGGCACACCCTGCTGGGCTATCCCAGGGCGCAATTGACCGAAGAGGAACAGGCCTTCGTCGACGGCCCCACCGAGCAGCTCTGCGCGATGATCGACGACTACGAGGTCGGCAAGGCCATGGACCTGCCGCCCGAAGCCTGGGCCTACATCAAGAGCCAGGGCTTCTTCGGCCTGATCATTCCCAAGGAATACGGCGGCAAGGGTTTCTCCGCCTTCGCCCATTCCCAGGTGGTGATGAAACTCGCCACCCGCAGCGGCGACCTCGCCTCCACCGTGATGGTGCCCAACTCCCTCGGCCCGGCCGAACTGCTGCTGCACTATGGCACCGACGCCCAGCGCCAGCGCTACCTGCCGCGCCTGGCGACTGGCGACGAGATTCCCTGCTTCGCCCTGACCAGCCCGCAGGCCGGCTCCGATGCCGGCGGCATGACCGACGTCGGCGTGGTCTGCAAGGGCCAGTGGGAAGGCGAGGAAGTTATCGGCCTGCGCCTGACCTGGGAGAAGCGCTACATCACCCTTGGCCCGGTGGCCACCCTCCTCGGCCTGGCCTTCAAGTGCCATGACCCGGACCACCTGCTGGGCGAGGAAGAAGACCTGGGCATCACCCTGGCGCTGATCCCCACCGACACCGACGGCGTGCAGATCGGCCGCCGCCACGTACCGCTGGGCGCCGCTTTCATGAACGGCCCCAACTCCGGCAAGGACGTGTTCGTGCCGCTGGAGTACATCATCGGCGGCCAGGAAATGATCGGCAAAGGCTGGATGATGCTGATGAACTGCCTGTCGGTGGGCCGCTCGATCTCCCTGCCGGCGGTGGGCACCAGCGCCGCCAAGGCCGGCAGCTACGTCAGCGGCCGCTATGCCCAGGTGCGCGAGCAGTTCAACGTGCCACTGTCGGCCTTCGAAGGCATCCAGGAAGCCCTCGCCCGCATCGGCGGCAACGCCTGGATGATGGACAGCGCACGCATCCTCACCGCCAACGCGGTGGACCTGGGCGAGAAACCCTCGGTGCTCTCCGCCATCCTCAAGTACCACCTCACCGAACGCGGTCGCGAGTGCATCGCCCACGCCATGGACATCCACGGCGGCAAGGGCATCATCATGGGTCCGAACAACTACCTGGGCCGTTCCTGGCAAGCCGCGCCGATCTTCATCACCGTCGAGGGCGCCAACATCCTCTCGCGCAACCTGATGATCTTCGGCCAGGGCGCTATCCGGTGCCATCCGTACGTGCTCAAGGAAATGGAACTGGCCCGCCGCGAGGACCAGGACCAGGCCGAGCGCGAGTTCGACGAACTGCTGCTCAACCACATCGGCTTCGCCGTCAGCAACGCCGCCAGCAGCCTGCTGCTGGGCCTGGGCTTCGGCAGCTTCGACCAGGTACCGGGCGACCGTATCAGCCGCCCGTACTACCGCGCGCTGAACCGTCTGGCCGCGTCCTTCGCCCTGCTCGCAGACTTCAGCATGATGATGCTCGGCGGCGAGCTGAAGCGCCGCGAGCGCCTGTCCGCGCGGCTGGGCGATGCGCTGAGCCACCTCTACCTGGGCTCTGCCGCGCTCAAGCGCTACCACGACCTGGACAACCCGGACTACCTGCACCCGCTGCTGCACTGGGCCATGGAGGAAAACCTGGAGAAGGCCGAAGCCGCGCTGGCCGACCTGATCGACAACTTCCCCAACCGCGCCTTCGCCTGCCTGCTGCGCGTGCTGGTGCTGCCGCTGGGCCGTCGCCACCGTGGCCCGAGCGACGCGCTGGATGCCGAGATCGCCCACATCCTCGGCCGCCCGCTGAGCGACCCGGCGCTACAGGCGATCCTCGCCGGCGCGCACCTGCCCACTGGCGAAGATGATCCGGTAGCCAAGCTCACCTTCGCCTACGACCAGCTCGCTGCCGCGGCGCCCCTGCAGAAGAAGCTGCACAAGGCGCTCAAGGAGCACGGCGTCAGTCCCAAACCGGGGCAGTCGCCGATCGATGCCGCACGCGACGCCGGGGTGCTGGAAGCCGCGGAAGCGGAGACCCTGCACGCCGCCGAACGCGCCCGTCGCGCCGTGATCGACGTGGATGATTTCTCTAAAGAAGAACTGGCCGGCAAGGCCGACTGAGTTGCGACTTTCACGCACGGGGCGCCTTCGGGCGCCTCTTTTTTCTCCGACGCACAGCAATGCCGGCCCGTGCTATCGGGTGCACACTGAAGGCATCAACCCATGGAGAACCGCACATGCGTCGATCCATCTTCCTGCTGCTCATACTGCTGGCCGGCAGCGCTTACGCTGACCCTTGGCTCTACCCCAGCCGCCCGCGTCCGGCGCCCGCGCCCAGCCCGGTCATCGACCCGATCCAGCAACAGCAGGACAGCCTGCGCCGCCAGCAGCAACTGCGGCAGAACCAGCTCGACAGCCAGCGCCTGAACTACGAGGACCAACGCCTGCAGCGCCAGCAGCAGGATTTGCAGCGCCAGCAGGACAACCAGCAGCGCTGGAACGAACAGCGCCGGCAGAGCGACCAGATGATCCAGCGGCAGAAGAACGAATTGCAGCAGGACCAGCTGCGCCAGCAACAGCGCATGCTCGACCAGCAGCGCCAGCAGATCGACAACCAGCGCCGGCAGATCCAGATGCGCCCGCTCCGCTGATCGCCCCGGCGGCAGCGGCGGCGAAACCCGATATACTCCCCGGCCGTTTGCACACAGCTCCAGAGGAATCCCATGGCCAGCGCCTATCTCGACCACCACATCGCCCTGCTCAACCACCTGCGCATGATCCTTGGCGCCCTGGGCGAAGCCGAGCAGGTTCCCGAGGACAACCACGGCCTGTTCCTCGAGCGCTTCGACGAACTGCTGGTGGAACTGCCGCGCGATCCGGAAGGCGCCCAGTACCTGGGCCAGGACCTGATCAGCCAGATCTTCCACCGCTACCCGCAGATCGCCCACCTGATCCCGCGTGACCTGCTGTGGTTCTTCGGTGGCGACTGCCTGCACTACATGCCCGACGAGGAACTGCAGATGTACCAGCAGCTCGACGAGCGTCGCTTCGAAGCCGAAGAAAACGGCGAACCCTTCGACTGGAACCGCGAGAAGCAGCTGCTCGCGCTGCCGGAAGACACGCCCAAGCACTAAGCACCGAACAGAACCAGAGAAGCCCGCATGATGCGGGCTTTTTCATGGGCGATCACCAGCTGTTCGCCGCTGTCTCCCGCATCAATCCGACGCTTCTACCTCTCGTCGGCAAGCGCTGCCCTGCAACCCGCGCAGCACCTGCGCTGCCCTGCCCGCCTAGTCCGAAACTCCCAGCCCGCCTGGGAGTATCGGCCGATGCGCATTCCCCGGGGCGTCCCCATAGTCGTGGCATGTAGCAGTAAAAGGCCAGCAGTCGAGGTCTGGCCGCCACGCATGGAAATGCCCGGGAGAACATCATGACCCTCCATAAGAAGATTGCGTCGCCAACGCGCCCCACCGCAGATGACACCAACAGCCCTTCCGTTACCACCGACCAGAACGACTATGCCCCCGGCAGCACCGCCATCATCACCGCCAGCGGCTTCACCGCCGGCAGCACCGTGAAGATCGAGGTGGACCACGCCACCAGCCCCGGCGCCGACGGCGCTTGGGGTACCCCGGATGACGTACTCAACACCAGTGCCGGTGCCGGACACGATCCCTGGTACGTGACCGACGGCGGCGCCGGCGACCTGGACGGCCAGGTCAACGGCAGCATCACCACTTCCTGGTATGTCGACCCGGACGACTCGGCAGGGGCAAGATTCCTGCTCTCCGCTTCCAGTGACGGCGCCACGGCGACCGCCACCTTTACCGACGCCGGCCCCGTCGTGTCGGCAACCGGCGTGACCGTCTCGCTGGACGAAACCGCCGGCCTGCAGAACGCCACGGCCACCCCGAGCCCGGCGGGCGACGCCAATGACAACGATATCCTCCTCGCGTCCCTGCCTGCCGCGTTCACCGCCCGCCTGACGGCCCTGGGCGCCGGCACTGCCTCGGGCGCCGCCCTGAGCGGCTATACCGGCGCGGCCGGCAACACCGGCAGCAACGCCTTCACCATCAGCGTCGCCCCCGGCGGAGCCATCACCGACATTCTCTTCACCGGCAGCAACGGCGCGCCGCTCAACGGCCTGGACAGCGGCCTGGATACCCTCGCCGGGCAGGACATCCTTCTCTACACCGACGTCACCAACAACAACGTGCTGGTCGGGCGTGCCGGCGGTCCCGCGGGCGCCATCGTGTTCGCCGCCTACATCGAGGAAACCGGCTCGCCGGTCAGCGGTGGCAAGATCTGGACCGTGGAGTACCAGCCGCTCAAACACCCGGTCACCAGCAATCCTGACGACGCTCTCGACCTGCTGAACAAGGTCTTCATCGGCACCAGCCAGGACCTGACCTTCAGCCTGGCCGACGCGCCGTCCGGGCAGAACCTGTTCCTGATGTTCACCACGGAAACGCCCACGACGGTCAATGACAACGGGGTGATCCGCATCACCGACCCGACCATCATCGCCACCGGCAGGGACCCGGCCAACCAGTCCACCGGCGCCAACATCACCACCGGCGACACCATCAACACCAGCCAGGCCGGCGGCCCGACCACCTTCGGCACCAACAACCAGATGATCACCGAGCAGGAAGGCATAAGGTTCACCTTCGTCACCGGCGCCCGGCAGAACGTGACCATCCCCAACCTGGACCAGAACGAAGCGGACGTTGAAGTCAACATCGACTTCACCCAGATGTTCAATGCCAAGACCGCCAGCTTCGACGTCGTGCAGCTGCAGAGCGGCAAGAGCGCCATCGTCAAACTCAGCGCCTTCAGCACCGCGGTCGAAGCGGGTAACGCCTTCATCGACGGCTATGCCGGCGACGCGACGGTCGCCATCACCAACGTCCGCGTTCTCAACAGCACCACCGGTGCGGTGCTGGAGAACTCCAACGGCTCGGTGAACGATCCGGGCATCACCATCACCATCACCGGTGGCGTGGCGACCATCACCGGTGTGCTGGCCGGCTACAAGATCGAGTACACCACCACAGCCGATCACAACCGCGTGCTGGTCGAGAACGGCTCTGCGGTCGGCGCCAAGGGAAATGACCACGCCGCCTTCGACATCGGCGGCTTCAAGCTGCTGCAGGTGTCCACCGCCACGGCGGAAATCGGCTCGAAGATGATCTTCGAGGACGACGGCCCGAGCATCAGCACCACCGGCACCGAACCCACGCTGACGGTGGACGAGTCCGTCCTCACCACCGATGCCTCGCAGAGCTTCGCCGCGAACTTCACCTCGGCCTTCGGCGCCGACGGCGCGGGCACCCTGACCTATGCGCTGAGTGTGATCGCCGGCGCCTCCGGGCTGGTCGACACGGCCACCGGACAAGCCGTGAACCTGGCCATGAACGGCGCCGTGGTGGAAGGCCGCACGGCCATCAGCAACGACCTGGTGTTCACCGTCAGCGTGGCCGCCAACGGCACCGTGACGCTGGACCAGCAGCGCGCCATCGTGCACGCCAACACCAGCAATCCGGATGACTCGAAGACCCTGACCTCCGACGACCTGGTGAAACTGACCGCGACCAAGACCGACGGTGACGGCGATAGCGCCCAGGCCACGCTGAACATCGGCCAGAACCTGGTGTTCAAGGACGACGGCCCGAACATCAGCACCACTGGCGTCGAGCCGGTGATGACGGTGGACGAGTCGGTGCTGGCGACCGACTCCACGCAGAACTTCGCCGCCAACTTCACCTCGGCCTTCGGTGCCGACGGGGCCGGTACCCTCACCTACGCGCTGAGCGTGATCGCAGGGGCGTCGGGGCTGACCGACACGGCTACCGGCGAAGCGGTGAACCTGTCGATGAATGGCGCCGTGGTCGAAGGACGCACCGCCACCACCAACCAGTTGGTGTTCACCGTCAGCGTCGCCGCCAATGGTGATGTTACCCTCGACCAGCAGCGCGCCATCGTCCACGCCGACACCAGCAACCCGGACGACTCCAGAAGCCTCACCTCGGACGACCTGGTGAAACTTACCGCGACCAAGACCGACGGCGACGGCGACAGCGCCCAGGCCACGCTGAACATCGGGCAGAACCTGGTGTTCAAGGACGACGGACCGAACATCAGCACCACCGGCGTCGAGCCAGTGATGACGGTGGACGAAACCGTGCTGGCCACCAACGCCACGGCTAACTTCGCCGGCAACTTCACCTCGGGCTTCGGCGCCGACGGCGCGGGCACGCTGACTTATGCGCTGAGCGTGATTGCCGGTGCCTCCGGGCTGACCGATACGGCCACCGGACAAGCCGTGAACCTGGCCATGAATGGCGCCGTGGTGGAAGGCCGCACGGCCATCAGCAACGACCTGGTGTTTACCGTCAGCGTCGCCGCCAATGGAGACGTTACCCTCGACCAGCAGCGCGCCATCGTCCACGCCAACACCAGCGATCCGGATGATTCCAGGACCCTGACCTCCGACAACCTGGTGAAACTGACCGCGACCAAGACCGACGGCGACGGCGACAGCACCCAGGCCACGCTGAACATCGGGCAGAACCTGGTGTTCAAGGACGACGGACCGAACATCAGCACCACCGGCGTCGAGCCGGTGATGACGGTGGACGAATCGGTGCTGGCGACCAACTCCACGCAGAACTTCGCCGCCAACTTCACCTCGGGCTTCGGAGCCGACGGGGCCGGTACCCTGACCTATGCACTGAGCGTGATCGCCGGTGCTTCGGGGCTGACCGACACGGCTACCGGCGAAGCGGTGAATCTGTCGATGAACGGCGCCGTGGTCGAAGGCCGCACCGCTACCACCAACCAGCTGGTGTTCACCCTCAGCGTGGCCGCCAATGGCGACGTCACCCTCGACCAGCAACGGGCCATCGTCCACGCCAACACCAGCGACCCGGATGACTCCAGGACCCTGACCTCCGACGACCTGGTGAAACTCACCGCGACCAAGACCGACGGCGACGGTGACAGTGTCCAGGCCACGCTGAACATCGGGCAGAACCTGGTGTTCAAGGACGACGGCCCGAACATCAGCACCACCGGCACCGAGCCGACCCTGACGGTGGACGAGTCCGACCTGACCGTCGACGCGACCCAGAGCTTCGCCGGCAACTTCAGCTCGGGCTTCGGCGCCGATGGAGCCGGCACCCTGGCCTATGCGCTGAGCGTGATCGCTGGAGGCTCCGGGCTGACCGACACGGCCACCGGTGAGGCAGTGAACCTGTCCATGAACGGCGCCGTGGTGGAGGGCCGCACGGTCACCACCAACCTGCTGGTGTTCAAGGTGAGCGTTGCCGCCAATGGTGACGTCACCCTCGACCAGCAGCGCGCCATCGTCCACGCCGACACCAGCAATCCGGACGACTCCAGAACCCTCACCTCGGACGACCTGGTGAAACTCACCGCAACCAAGACCGACAAGGATGGCGACAGCGTCCAGGCCACCCTCAACATCGGCCAGAACCTGGTGTTCAAGGATGCCGGCCCGAGCATCAGCCCCACCGGCACCGAACCGGTACTGACAGTGGATGACTCGGACCTGACCACCAACGCCCTGCAGGCCTTCTCCGCCAACTTCCTCTCGTCGTTCGGCGCCGACGGGGCCGGCACCCTGACCTACACCCTGGGTTGCGTCTCGGGAGCTTCCGGGCTCACCGATACCGCTACCGGGCAGTCGGTGGTGCTCTCGCTCAATGGCACCGTGGTGGAAGGCCGCTGCGCCATCAGCAATGACCTGGTGTTCACCGTCAGCGTCAATGCCAACGGTGATGTCACCCTCGACCAGCAACGCGCCATCGTCCACGCCAACACCAGCGACCCGGATGACTCGCGGACTCTTACCTCGGACAACCTGGTGACCCTGACCGCGACCAAGACTGACGGCGACGGCGACAGCGCCCAGACCACGATCAACATCGGCCAGAACCTGATCTTCAAGGACGACGGGCCGACCATCAGCACCACTGGCAGCGAGCCGACCCTGACGGTGGACGAAACCGTGCTGGCCACCAACGCCACGGCGAACTTTGCCGCCAACTTCAGTTCGGGCTTCGGCGCCGACGGAGCCGGCACCCTCACTTACGCCCTGAGCGTGGTCGCCGGAGCGTCAGGGCTGGTCGACACCGCCACCGGGCAGGCAGTCAACCTGTCGGTCAACAACGGCGTGGTGGAGGGCCGCACCGCCGTCAGCAATGTGCTGGTCTTCACCGTCAGCGCAGCTACCAACGGCGACGTCACCCTCGACCAGATGCGCGCCGTGGTCCACGCCAATGCCAGCGATCCGGATGACACCAGGACGCTCACCTCGGACAGCCTGGTGAAACTCACCGCGACCATCACCGACAAGGACGGCGACAGCGCCCAGGCCACCCTGAACATCGGGCAGAACCTGATCTTCCGCGACGACGGGCCAGCCCTGGCCTTCGGCAACATCGTCGGCACCGGCAGCACCATCGCCCAGACCGGCTACTGGGACCATGCCTTCGGTGCCGACGGCAGCAGCGCGGCAGGCCTGGATATCGTCCTGGCGAACGGGCAGTTCACCCTGGTTCGACCCAACGGCACCACCACCACCGGGACCGGCACACTCACCGAAACGTCACCGTCGCCGGATGCCAATGGCGCCTTCCACTTCGCCGGCACCCTCACCGGTGACTTCGACAACAACGCCAGCACCGCCAACACCAGCGTCGACTACACGCTGACGGCCCTGGCCGACGGTACCTACACCCTGGACCTGGTGCAGGGCTTCAGTTCGACACTGGTATTGAGCACCGCCAATGGCCAGCTCGGCGCCGGCGGCCCGGACCCGGTGCAGACCCTGACCATCGGCACCGACGCCGTGGTGTTCTTCGCGGCCAAGGCGCTGGCACCACAGACCGGCTCGAACAGCATCCTCACCGGTATCGGCCTGGGCTTGACCGACCCCACCGAGGCGCAGTTGCAGACCAATCCGCTGCCGTCCTACATCGACGACCAGAAGGCCCTCAACGTCAGTACCTCCGGCATCGGTGTGAAGAACAACGTCCTGCAGGGCAGTGGTGCCGGCATTACCGCCGGTGACGACAGCTTCGTCGCCAACCCGCAGACGCTGCTGACCTCGGTGAAGGTCTTCATCGACAACTCGGTGGGCGGCTACGACCCGACGTCGGAGTCGCTGTACTACGTCGCCTACTACGACGACGGCACGACCTCCGGCGCACCGATCAAGGTGCTGGCGGCGAACCTGCAGAACGAGTCCGGCGGGCAGAAATCCTTCACCGTGCAGACCGTCGCCGGCAAGCTGATCGACGCCATCCAGCTGACCATGGCCGAGGGCATGATCAAGGTCCCGACCATCCAGTTCATCAAGCAGGTCGAGAACCTGGCCAGTGACGTCAAGCTGTCGTTCAACGCCACGGTGACCGACAAGGACGGCGACGCGGCGACCAGCTCCTTCAGCGCCAACCTGTTCGCCAACAAGACCGCCGGTGGAACCTTCGACTACATGCTGACAGGCGTGACCGGCACGAAAGAGGCCTTCAACATCGACCTCGCGCGCACCGAGAACAAGTACCAGGTCACCGGCTTCGACACCACGGGCCAGCGTGACAAGCTGGTCCTCAATGGCGACGCCACGTCGACCGTGCAGAGCATCGACAACAGTGGCGCCAACAGTATCGTGACGATCCACGAGACCGGCGGGCAGCTGACGACCATCACCCTGGTCGGGGTCGATATCCTCAACACCGATATCGTGCACGGCAGCGCCACGTAGTTCGCACGCGGGAAAGGTGCGGGGGTGGTGTGGAAACCACCCCCGCATCGTTTTTTCAGGACAGGGAGAACAGAGCAGGCATTCGTGCCGGCAGGTGTCGCTTCAAGTGCCTCTGAGCGAAGAGCCATTGCCCGGCGGCTGCGTCCGGTCCAGCTCCACCCAGGCGGACTCCGGCGGCTCCTCGCTGCCCGCCAGTCCGTGCTTCAACGCGTACATCAGCAGGTCCATGCGGTTGATCAGATTGAGCTTCTGGTAGATGTTGCTCAGGTGGTTATGCACCGTGTGTTCGCTGATGCCCAGGCGCTCGGCGATGCTCATGTACTTGGCTGACGGGTCCTCGACGATGGCGCTGATCAGCTCGCGCTCGCGCAGCGTCAGCCGCGCCTGCTTGGCCTGCTCGTGGTTGCACTTGAGCGGTACATGCCCACTGGCGGCGTAGCCGGAAAGCCCACCCGCCCAGGCGCGGTCCAGGCCGATATCGCGATGGTGGACATTGACGATCGCCTGGATGATCGACTCGGTCGGGTCTTCCGCCAGCACGATGCCCCGCGCCCCCGCCTCTATCGCCTGGGCGACCGGGACTGCCTCGTACAGCCCCTTGAGCACCAGCACTTTCATCTGCGCGCTGCGGGTCAGTTCGCCGACCACCTCCAGCGGGTTCAGGGCATCGGGAAAGAAGCTGAAGAAGATCACGTCGGGGCGTTGCTGGTCGGCCAGGTCCAGGGCATAGGTGTAGGTCGTGGCCTGGCCGCTGACCTCCATGCGTGGCTTCCTGGCATTGATCAGGTCGTGAAGACCGATCAGAACAAGCGGGCGGCAATCGATCAGCATCACCCGTATCGGCTTTCTGTGGTCAGACATGGCTGGCTGACCCCCTCTGCATAAGGATTCGCGCGCTCCAGCCCATCGGTGTTGTTCTCACCGGGCCACAGCGATTAGAAGCAAGACGCAAGCGGCGAAAGGTTCTCGCGGTGCCAGCCCCGGAGCTGGCGGACAGGGACTTCTTTGGCGCGGGCATTACCTCCGCGCACCCGGCCAAAGGCGGCTTTCCCGGGCCGGGAAATGCCTTCGCGGCAGCATGAATACGAATATCTACCAACCAGCTGCACATGATGCTGTGCTCCCTCGTCCGGTCACCTGAGTCTAGGTCAGGCCGCTTCGCTACCCGTCTTGCCACCCGTCGACCAGCGGTTCGATTTCGCGGCGAACGGTCGTGCCGCTCGTCCCTGGCGACACGCTCCACACCCGGAAAATCAAAAGCTTGGAAACGCCCGCGACACTCGCCAAGCAGCTGCCGATCACGGCCCGGCTCGTCAATTAAACGACGAGTGGCTTGGGAGAAATCACGATAAGCACAATCTCGTCAAAATCTCGTCAATCCGGCACTTTTGCGGGAGCCACACACACGCAAAGACGACGACCGGCAGCGGGGATTCTGCTGGCCGCGCACGGGCGGACGCCGGAGTTGCGAGGGCGCTCGCGCACCCTCCAAGAGGAGATCAGGGACGCGGGAAATCCTGGCTGCTGCCGCCGGCACTGAGCCAGCTATTCACACTCTGCACACTCTCGATCGGCGGCTTGCCCGCCCAGCGGTTGAGGGTGAAGACATTGCTGAGGAACTCGTACTGGGTCTTGAGCAGGTCGCGCCGGGCGCGGAATTCGTTGCGCACCGCGGCCAGTACATCCACCGCATTGACCATGCCGTAGCCGAGCGCCTTCTCCGCCGACTCCCGCGACTTGTGCGCCGAGACCAGGGCCAGGCGATTGGCCTGGATCTTCTCGCCGTTGGAATTGGCCGTGAGGTAGGCGCTGGTGATCTCCTTGACCACCCGCCGGCGGATTTCCTCCAGTTGCTCCTCGGCCACCAGCTGGTCCTGGTACAGCCCGCGCACCCGCGCCGAAGTGGAGCCGCCGCTGTAGATCGGCACCTGCAGGCCGACGCCGGCGACATAGCTGTCGGTGCGCGGCGCCAGGGAGTTGTTGTAGCCCTCGTTGGTCTGCTGCGCGCTGAGGTTCAGGCTCAGGGTCGGGTAGTGCCCGCCCTTGCCGCTGCGCAGTGCCGCCTCCGCTGCCGCGACGCCACTCTCCCGTGCCTTGAGCGCCGGGTTGAGGGCAATGCCGTCGCGCACCCAGTTCTCCAGACTCTGCTCCGAGGCCTGCAGGCGCACGTCATCACGGACCCGGCTGAGCCGCTCCTTCACCGGCCGGCCGACGATCTCGGTGAGTGCTTCGCGACTGATGATCGCCTGGTTGCGCGCCTCCAGTTCCTGCGCCGCGAGCAGGTCCACCCGCGCCTGCAGGTCGAGCTGGTCGGTCACCAGGGCCAGTTGCTTGGCGTACAGCGCATTGACCCGGTCAAGGCTTTCCTGGGTGGTGCGGCGCTCGGCAATCACCAGCTCCAGCTCGTCCTCGGCGGCCAGTGCAGTGAAGTAGCGCCGCGCCAGTTCCACTGTGGCCTCGGCCTGGGCATCCAGCGCCTCGGATTCGGACTGCAGGGCCATGCTCTTGAACTTCTGGTAGTTCTCCCAGGCCGCCTTGTTGTAGAGGTACTGGCGCAGCACCAGGCTGTAGTTCTCGCTGTCGTAGCTCTCGTCGATCAGGTCATTGCGCTGGTGGATCTGGTTGGTCCCGGCGTTGACCGACAGCTGCGGCAGCAGCACGCCCATGGCCTCGCGCTGGTACTCCTTGCCCGCCTGCGCATGGGCGTAGGAAGCCAGTATCTGCGGGTCCTCCAGCCGCGCCTCGTGGTACAGGTGCAGCAGGTCGGTGGCGTCATCGGCGACACTGACTCCAGCGGGCGCCACCGTAGAGGTCTGCGCCAGAGCGGCTCCCGCCGCCAGCATCAACGCCCCCGCCAGCACAAAGGAAGATGCAGCCATGGTCATTCCTCGATCATCGATTGGGAAAGGGCGTTGCGCGCCGGCTGCATCAGGTACTGCAACAGGGTGCGTTGCCCGGTGATGATCAGCACGTCCGCCGGCATGCCCGGCAGCAACTTGCGTTCGCCCAGCGCACGGGCACCTTTCTCGGTGACCCGCACCCGCGTCAGGTAGTAGGCGGCGTTGGTCCTTTCACTGACCAGACGATCCGCCGAGACGTTGATCACCTCGCCCTCGATGACCGGAGTGGTCGCGCTGTTGAAGGCGCTGAAGCGAATGTCCGCGCGCTTGCCGATGGCCACGCGGTCGATGTCCACCGGCGGCACCTGGGCCTCGATCACCAGCTCGGACACCGAGGGCACGATGTCCAGCAGCGGCGTCGCCGGCCGCACCACGCCGCCCACGGTGTGCACCGTCATGCCGATCACCATGCCCGCGTCGGGCGCGCGAATGACGATGCGGCCCAGGCGGTCCTGCAGGGACGAGCTCTTCTCCTGCAAGTCGTAGATGCGCGTCTGCACCTCGGCCAGTTGCTTGGCGACCTCGGCGCTGAAGTCCTTGTCGATCTGCAGGATCTGCAGCTGCGTTTCGTTGATCTGCAGGCGCGTGCGGTTGATGGTGGAGCGGTGATCGGCGACTTCCGCACGGATCATCTCCAGCTTGCGCTGCTGCTCGAGCAGGCGCTGCTTGTCGACGTAACCCTGCTTGAGCAGATCGGACAGCTCGCCGATCTCGCCGCTGTAGGAATTCGCCAGCTGGACCTTGGCGCCGATCATCGATTGCAGCCCGTCGATCTGCTGGTTCAGTTGGCCGATGCGCTCGCGCAGCACGGAAATCTGGCCCTGCCGCGAGCCCTGGCGAGCGTTGAATACCTGCGTCTCGCTCTGCCGCGCCTCTACACCGCGGGGGCTGGCCAGATCGCCAACACCGTCGAAATCGATTGCGGTCTGCGCATCGCGTTCGGCCTTCAGCCGCGCCTCCATGGCCTCGGCGGCGATCAGCTGGCTGCGCGTCATGTCGAACTCGAAACGCAGCTGCGCGTCGTCGAGCACGATCAGCGGGGCATCGCGTTTGACGATGTCACCGTCGTGCACCAGCACCTCCTTGACGATGCCGCCTTCAGGGTGCTGCACCGTCTTGCGGTAAGCCTGCACGGTCACCACCCCCGGCGCGTAGACCGCGCCGTCCAGCGGTGCGAATGCTGCCCAGGTGCCGAACAGCCCGAATGTCACCGCGACGATGGCCAGCCCCACGCGGCGGACCTTGAGGTCCGACACAGGCAGGTCGGCAAAGCTCTCAATGGGGTGACTGGGCATCGGCGTCATCCTTGTGGGTATCCACCGGAGCGATGCTCGCGCCCGCCGGCATGGGCCGTTGCTGCACCTGTGGCTGCTGCCTGGCGGTGAGTTCAGCCAGCACCTGGTCGCGGGGGCCGTAGAGCGTGACGGTGCCGTCGTTCATCAGCATCAACCGGTCCAGCTGGGAAACGAGGTTGGTGCGATGGGTGATGACGAACACGGTCGCGCCGCTCAGTTTGAGCTGGTGGATGGCGGCCGCCAGGGCGCGATCACCGACGTCGTCGAGGTTGGAGTTGGGTTCGTCGAGCACGATCAGCCGCGGGCTGCCATACAGCGCGCGGGCCAGGCCGATGCGCTGGCGCTGTCCGCCCGAGAGCATCAGCCCTTCGCTGCCGATGACGGTGTCGTAGCCATCGGGCAGCAGCAGGATCATCTCGTGGACGCCGGCGATCTTCGCCGCCTGGATGACCTTCTCCGAATCCAGCTCGGTGAAGCGGGCGATGTTCTCGCCCACGGTACCCTCGAACAGCTCGATGTCCTGGGGCAGGTAGCCGATGTGCGGGCCGAGGTCGTGCTTGTTCCAGGTACTGATGTCCGCGCCGTCCAGGCGGACGACGCCATGCAGCGGCGGCCAGACGCCCATCAGCGCCCGCACCAGGGTCGACTTCCCCGCCGCACTCGGGCCGATGATGCCCACCACGCAACCGGCGGGCACGCTGAAGCTGATGTTCTTGATGATCGGCGTCATCGAGCCGGGCGCCGCGACGACCAGATTCTCCACCTGGATATGTCCTTGCGGTGCCGGCAGCGGCATGCGCTCGGGTTGCGCCTGCAGTTTTTCGAGGATGTCGTTGAGCCGGTTGTACTGCGAGCGGGCCGAGATGAAGCCCTTCCAGCTGCCGATGATCAGGTCCAGCGGCGCCAGCGCCCGGCCGAGCAGAACGGCACCGGCGAACACCATGCCCGGTCCCACCTGGTGATCCACGGCCAGGTAGGCGCCCAGCCCCAGCACCAGCGACTGCACCAGCAGGCGGAAGGTGCGGGAAATGGTGCTGATGATCGCGCCCTTGTCGCTGGCCAGGGACTGCAGCAACAGCACGCCGCGCTGCCGCGCGCCCCAGCGGTCCATCAGGGTTTCCAGCATGCCCATGGACTCGATGACTTCGGCATTGCGCAGGTTCTTGGTGGTGTGCAGCGTCGCCGCGATGTGCTCCTTGTTGGCCTGCGCCAGGGCTGGCGCGGTGAGCTTCTCATTGATGATGGCGAGCACCAGCAGCAACACCGCGCTGCCCACCGCCACCCAGCCCAGCCAGGGGTGGAAGAGAAACATCACGGCGATGTAGATGGGCAGCCAGGGGGCATCGAAGAAGGCGAACAGACCACTGCCGGCGAGGAACTGGCGCAGGCCGGTCAGGTCGTTGAGTGGCTGCGCTGAGGTGTCCATCCCGCCGCTATGCAGCGCACGCTTGAAGCTGGCCTTGTAGACCTGGCGGCTGAGCAGCACATCGAGCCTGGTGCTGACCCGCACCAGAATGCGCGAACGGACCCATTCCAGGGAGCCGAGGGTGATCACCAGCAGGGTCATGATCAGCGTCAGCATGGTCAGCGTGGTCAGGCTGCCACTGGTGATCACCCGTCCGTAGACCTGCAGCATGTAGAAGGTCGGCACGAGCATCAGCGCGTTGATGAACAGGCTGAAGAATCCCACGAACAGGAAACTCTCGCGGCAGGCCTGCAGCGCGCTTCGAAGGCTTTCTTCAGGAGTACTTCGCATGGAAACCTCTGCTCGAGAGGCCAACCTGAGTGGAGCTTAGATCAGGCCAATTGCCGCTGTGCGGCCAATGGCCATGCCACCTGCGGCACGGAGCGAAGTCCGTGAAAAACTCGTGAAAAATCTGCGCACCCAGCGCGTTCGAGCGATACGTGGCAGCTCATTCGAACCGCTCTACGGCGGCCCCTGGCACCAAATGAGACTGGTTCCGCCGAAACCCTGAAAAATCCGATCACCGGCTTGAGCAAACAAAAAAAGCCCGCGGTGAGGCGGGCTTTCTACGTAGCGGTATTTTGTCCGGATCAGCGCTCGGAGGCCTCGGCCTGAGCGTCCTCCTTGCCCGGGAACAGCAGGCTGGCGAGTATGCCCAGCGCCAGGACCACCAGCACCACGATCAGGCTGGTATTGGCATCGATGCTGATGCCGTGGTGGAACAGATGGTCAGTGGCGTTCAGGCCCAGCTTGGCAGCGATGAAGAACAGCAGAACCACCACGGCCTTCTCCAGGTGCACCAGGTAGCGCTTGAGCGCTTCCAGCACGAAGTACAGCGTGCGCAGGCCGAGGATGGCGAACAGCATGGCCGAGTAGACGATCAGCGGCTCGCGGCTGACGGCGATCACCGCCGGTACCGAATCGAAGGCGAACAGCACGTCCGACACCTCGACTACCACCAGGCAGAGGAACATCGGCGTGGCGAACAGCGCGCCCTTGGCGGCCAGGCTGATGCCCTTGTTCTCCGGCTTTAGCACTTCGCTTTCGAGCTGCTTGCGCCCCACGAAGAAGCGGCCACCCAGCAGCTTCGGCCAGACCGGGAACAACTTGCTGGCGAAGCGGTAGGCCAGGTGCTGGGAATAGTCCTCCTCCTCGTCCTCATCGTTGCCGCCCTTGAGCATCATCACGCCGGTCCAGGCGACGATGACGGCGAACAGGATTTCCACCCAGGGGCCGAAGGCCAGCAGACCGGTGCCGATGGCCACGAAGATGGCGCGGAACACGATGGCGCCGATGATGCCCCAGTACAGCACCCGGTGGCGCAGACCGTCCGGCATCTTGAACCAGGCGAAGATGGCGATGAACACGAACAGGTTGTCGACGCTCAGCACCTTCTCCAGCGCGTAACCGGTGAGGAACAGGCTGGCCACCTGGGCCCCGTGCTGGATATAGAGGAAGCCGGCGAAGCCCAGGGAAATCGCGACCCAGAAGATCGACCAGCCCACGGCTCCCGCCAGGGAGATGGGCTTGTTGTCCCGGTGGGTCGCCATGTCCAGCAGGAGGGCAACCAGGGCCAGCCCGATGAAAACCGCCATTGTCAGTGGGGGAAAACCTATATGTGTCTGTTCCAAGATTGCAGCTCTCGAAAAAGGAATGTCGATCGGATCAGGCGGCCGGGCTCGTCGGGCCGGATGTACGTCGCCAGCGGGGATGGAAGGCCCGCCAATGCGGGTCCTGGGCGGCTCGCAGCAGGGCGTGGTCACCCTGGGTATCGCCCCAGGCGCGTAGCCGGTAATCCGTGAGGGGGCCGTACTTCGCCTGCAGGCGCAGCACCTTGTTCTCGGCCCGGCAGTTGCCGCCAACGATGCGGCCGGTGAGGCGGCCATCGACGACCTCCAGCTCAGTGCCGATCAGCCGGACGCCCAGGCGCTCGGCGAAGGGCCGCAGCACCAGTGCCGGTGACGCCGAGCAAAGGGTCACTTGCGCCCCTGACTCAAGCTCGGTGGCCACACCGCGCAACCCTTCCGGACGCAGCAGATAGCCCCAGATGAAGCGGCAGTACGCTTGCGCGCGATCCGACAGCCATTTCGCCTCGATGCCCCGCAGGAACACCGCAATCAGGCGGGCCTTGAGTTCATCGCGACTGACTCGCCGAACAAGGAATGCCAGGCTTGGCAGCAACAGGGCGGGCAGGCGCCGCAGGCATCCGAGCGTGCCGAAAGCGAACCAGAGGAACGGCAGAAAGCTGTCATGGCGGGTCAGCGTGCCGTCGAAATCGAAAACCGACAGGACACTGCCCGCGCTCGGCGGACACTCGCGGCGGCCTGATTCCAGGCGATTCAGCAACTCCACCATTCGCTCAGCAACCTCACCAGGGCGACCAGGAATTCCCGCTCATATCGCCGCCAGGCGGCACGAACGGGGCCCGCTCCATCGCGGGGCGATCGAGCGCAGGCATTCTCGGGCGCCCATCCGGGCCGACAAACGGGATTTCCCTCAGGGGTGCGTCGGAATCTTCTTTAATACAGGCGCGCGATGGGTTTCGCGCGGATAAGGCGCAGCCGGTTCGAGGCTCAACGGCGAGTATCGCGAAGGGAGCGTGCCGGACGGACGCCGGGGAGTACGAGCTGGAGCGTCCCGATCATGGCGGCGGGACGCTTTTTCAGCGCACAAACGAAAACGCCGCCCTGATGGGCGGCGTTTCGATTCTGGAGCGGGAAACGAGACTCGAACTCGCGACCCCGACCTTGGCAAGGTCGTGCTCTACCAACTGAGCTATTCCCGCATCAACCTGCTGTAACCTTCAGCTTTCGCCGGAGGTTAACGAAAACGCCGTCCTGATGGACGGCGTTTCGATTTTGGAGCGGGAAACGAGACTCGAACTCGCGACCCCGACCTTGGCAAGGTCGTGCTCTACCAACTGAGCTATTCCCGCAGCAACTTGTTGCAACCTTCAGCTTTCGCCGAAGGGTAACGCCATTTCATCTTTCGGTCACCGCCGTGGCGATGATCGAGAATCTGGAGCGGGAAACGAGACTCGAACTCGCGACCCCGACCTTGGCAAGGTCGTGCTCTACCAACTGAGCTATTCCCGCAATGGCGTCCCCTAGGGGACTCGAACCCCTGTTACCGCCGTGAAAGGGCGGTGTCCTAGGCCACTAGACGAAGGGGACGCGGCCCGGAACTTAACATCTTTCCGACTTCGCCGTTCTGGCAGTTCTGCGTTTCGCGTCGAAGTGGCGCGCATTCTAGGGACGCTTTGTTAGGTCGTCAACCCTCCAGAGAAATATTTTTTAAATCAAAGACTTCTGAGTAAAAACTGAGCTGCCGCTATCAGCAGTATCACTAAGACATTACACTCGCGGAAAAACATCCGGAGCACTCCACGGTGTCGCCAATCGTCATTACGGTCCTGGTTCTCGTCGGTATCGCCCTGCTGGTCGCCATCGGCTACATCAATCACCTGGTGGAAAACCGCAAGCTGGAGCAGGCGCGCCTGAAGGCTGATCTGTCCGACCGCTGCCGGCGCTGCGCCGATGTTTCCGAGTCCCTGCCCGGCCAGTTCATGTCGCCGGCATTGAAGCTGCTGCTCAGCGGCTTCGAGCTGAACCTCAGCGAACGCCTGCTGGCCGTGGATAAACAGAACGCCGCGCTGAAACAGCGCATGGACGAGCTGCGCGGCCTGGTCGCCAAGGGCGAAGCCATCCCGGTGAAGAACGCGCCGCAGCCGATCCTCACCGAGGCCAAGGCCAAGGACGTGCGCTTCCTCTTCGAAGCACTGCATGCCCAGCTCACCCGTTGCGCCCAGGACAACATGCTGCCGCGCGCCGAGGCACAGAAGTGGGTGAAGGAAATCCGCCACCTGCTCACCCTCCTCCATATAGAGTTCTTCGGTAACCTCGGCCAGCAGGCGCTGCAGCAGGGCCAACCGCGCCAGGCACGCCTGGCCTTCGAGCGCGGCACGCAGTACCTGCAGAAGCAGCCGGAGATCGGCCGCTACCAGGCGCAGCTCAAGCAGATGGAAGCCCAGCTGGCCCACGCCAACGCCCTGGTGCTGGAAACCTCCCAGCCCGCCCCGGATGAACCGAGCGAGCTGGGCGACGGCCTCAAGGCGCTGGACGAAGACGATATCTGGAAGAAGAAGAACCTTTACGACTGATCCATCGTCGAATCAGAACCCCGGCCACCTTCGCCCCAGGAGCCTTGCATGAGCCTCGTCGTCTTCGGCGCTCCGCTGTCCCCCTTCGTCCGCAAAGTCCGCCTGTTCGCCGCCGAAAAAGGCTTCGACTACCAGCTGGAGAACGTCAACCCGTTCAACCAGCCGGACTGGTACCGCGAACTGAACCCGCTGCGCCGCGTGCCGGCGATCCGCGACGGTGACTTCACCCTCGCCGACTCCAGCGTCATCTGCCACTACCTGGAAGACCGCGACCCGCAGCGCACCCCGCTGTGCGGCACAAGCGCCGCATCCCGCGCGCGGATCAACTGGCTGGAAAAATACGCCGACTACGAGCTGGCCCCGCTGACTACCTTCACCGTGTTCCGCAACCGTCTGCTCAAGCCACTGATGGGCAAGGTCTGCGATGAAGTGGCGGTAAAAGGCGCCATGCAGGAGAAGCTCCCGGAGCACTTCGATTACCTGGAGAAGTGCCTGGGCGAACAGCAGTGGTTCGTCGATGACCGCTTCAGCCTCGCCGACATCGCCATCGCCTGCCAGCTGGTGAACCTGCGTCACGGCGAGGAAGAGCTGGACGCCCAGCGCTGGCCGAAGCTGGCCGCGCACTTCGAGCGCACCCTGGCCCGCCCTGCCCTGGCCGAGATCGTCCAGGGCGAGCTGCAGATCATCGCCAAGATCATGGCCAAGCGCTGAAGCGGCGCCGGCCATGAAAAAGCCCCGCCTAGGCGGGGCTTTTTGTTATCGGCGAACCATCAGCAGTCGGAAAGGCGCAGGAAAATCTCCACCACGCGTTCGATACCGGCCTGATCTTCCGCACTGAAACGGCCGACCGACGGGCTGTCCAGGTCCAGCACGCCGATCAGGCGACCGTCCTTCACCAGCGGCACCACGAGCTCGCTGTTGGAGGCGCTGTCGCAGGCGATGTGGCCGGGGAAGGCATGCACGTCTTCCACACGCTGGGTTTCACGGGTACGTGCCGCAGCGCCGCACACGCCCTTGCTGAACGGAATGCGCACGCAGGCGACCTTGCCCTGGAACGGGCCAAGCACCAGCTCTTCGTTGCGGTTCAGGTAGAAGCCGGCCCAGTTCAGGTCCGGCAACTCATTGAACAGGAACGCGGAAAACTGCGAGGCGTTGGCAATGAAGTCGCGCTCATCGGCGAACAGCGACTCCGCCTGGGCGGCCAGCAGCGCGTAGCCGCCAAGGCCGGCGCCGGCCTGTTGCAGATCGATCATGGGGTGTCTCCTTCCAGCAATTGTCGGCCCACCCAGTAGCGGGCGAATTGATAGGCACAGCGGCCATTACGGTTGCCGCGTCCGAGCGCCCAGCGGATGGCTTCCTTCTCCAGTTCCTCGTCCCAGGCCCAGGCGGCGAGCCCGGACTTCTGCGCGAGCACCTCGATCCAGTGGCGCACCACACTGAGGAAGTGCTCCTGGGTGAAGGGATAGAAGGACAACCACAGGCCGAAGCGGTCGGACAGGGCGATCTTGTCTTCGACGGCTTCGTTGGGGTGCAACTCGCCGTCGACCATCTTCCAGTTCTCGTTGTCGCTCTGTTTTTCCGAAACCAGATGGCGCCTGTTCGAAGTGGCGTAGAGCAGCACGTTGTCCGGGGCCTGCTCCAGCGAGCCGTCGAGTACGCTCTTGAGGACACGGAAATCGCCCTCGCCCGCATCGAACGACAGGTCGTCGCAGAACAGCACGAAGCGCTGCGGCAGCCCCTGGATCAGCTCGACCACGCGCGGCAGGTCGGCCAGGTGGTCACGCTCGATCTCGATCAGGCGCAGCCCCTCGCCGGCCAGTTCCGCCAGCAGCGCGCGCACCAGTGAGGATTTGCCGGTGCCGCGGGCGCCCCACAGCAACGCGTGGTTGGCCGGCTGGCCGGCCACGAATTGCCGCGTGTTGCGCGCCAGTTGCTCGCGCTGCCGGTCGACACCCAGCAGGTCGGCCAGGCGCAGGTCGAGACTGACCTTCAGCGGCTGCAGGTAGCCGCTGCGGCCGTCACGGTGCCAGCGCGCCGCCAGGCTGTGCTGCCAATCCACTGTTTCGCGGACCGCGGGCAGCAACGGTTCCAGGCGCGCCATCAGCGTTTCGGCGCGGGCGAGAAAATCGTTCAGACGGGAATCCACGTGAGTCTCCAGGCTCTACAGGGGAAAATCTCCGGGCGCATGCTCGGGAATTTCTTCGCCTTCGGGCTATCCCGACAGACGGTTCCGATGGGCTATGCTACGCCGCAGGAAAGCTTCTGCGAGGCGACGCTCCGCAACCATGGATATTGCGCTCACACATCGCCTCTCGTTCAAACAGGCCAGCCTGACGGTGCTGGTGGCGTTCATCCTGGGCACCTTGCTCAGCCTCATCCAGGTAGGCGTCGATTATGCCAGCCAGGACGCCTCCATCAACCGCGAAGTGCGCGCCCTGCTGGACGTCAGCCACAACCCCGCCGCGCGCATTGCCTACAACATCGACGCCGAGCTGGCCCAGGAACTGGTCGTGGGCCTGCTGCGTTCGCCCGCGGTGATCCGCGCCGAGATCATCGACAACGCCAACGTGCCCCTGGCCAGCGCCGACCGGCCGCCAGCCCAAAGCCACCTGCGCGGCCTCAGCGACTTCCTCTTCGGCGAGCAGCGCTCCTACGAGGAACCGCTGTTCGTCGAGCACGCACCGGCAGAATCCCTCGGCGTGCTGCGCCTGGAGATCGACACCTTCGTCTTCGGCAACGACTTCCTGCGCCGCGCCGGGATGACCTTCCTCTCCGGCTTCGTGCGCAGCCTGATGCTCTCGCTGATCCTGCTGGTGCTCTTCTATGCGCTGCTGACCAAGCCGCTGGTGAGCCTGATCGACGCCCTCTCCCGCCACGACCCGCGCTCACCCTCGCGCCTGCGTCTGCCTTGCCCGCGCGGGCACGAGCGCGACGAGATCGGCGTGCTGGTGGAGGTCACCAACCGCCAGCTCAATCGCATCTCGGTGGAGATGGAACAGCGCCGCGAAGCCGAAGACCGCCTGACCCAGTACCTGGAAGAACTGGAAAGCATCGTCGCCGCGCGTACCGCTGAACTGAAGGCGGCCAACGCACGCCTGACGCTGTCCAACCAGGAACTGGAACAGGCGCGGCAGACCGCCCTGGCCATGGCCCAGGCGCGCGGCAACTTCCTGGCCAACATGAGCCACGAGATCCGCACCCCGCTCAACGGCCTGCTGGGCATGCTCGGCCTGGCGCTGGATGGCCCGCTGACCGCCGAACAGCACCAGCAGCTGTCCATCGCCCATGACTCGGGCAAGGTACTGGTGGAACTGCTCAACGACGTGCTCGACCTCTCCAAGTTCGAGGCCGGCCAACTGCAGCTGGAACAGATTCCCTTCGACCTCGGCACCCTGGTGGAAGACACCGCCAGCCTGCTGTCGCAGAACGCCGGCCCTGCCGTGGAGCTCACCTGCCTGATCAGCCCGCAACTGCCGGCACAGCACTCCGGCGACCCGACGCGGGTGCGCCAGGTGGTCAGCAACCTGCTGTCCAACGCCCTCAAGTTCACCCGCTTCGGCCGCGTCGACGTGCGCGTCGAGCCGCTGGGAGCCGAATCCCTGCAGCAAGGCGTCCGCATCAGCGTGCGCGACACCGGCATCGGCGTGGCGCCCGAGGCCTTGCAGAAGATCTTCCAGCCCTTCACCCAGGCTGACGCCGGCATCGCTCGCCAGTACGGCGGCACCGGGCTGGGCCTGGCGCTGACGCGCAAGCTCTGCGAGGCAATGAAGGGCGAGCTTAGCGTCACTTCCGAGCCGGGCCTGGGCAGCGAATTCATCGTCACCCTGCCCCTGCAGACTTTGGAGCCGGCGCAACCGCTGGCGAAGCTTAGCGGCAAGCTCATCGTGCAATGTGCCGCCAGCAGCGGGCTCGCCGCGCTGCTGCAGAACTGGCTGGCAGAATGGGGCGTGGACTACCAGCGCCTGGACATCGACGAAAGCCTCGCCGGCGTGGAGCTGGACGCACTGCTCTCGGACTGTCCGGACTGCCTCGTCGTGCTGCGCCAGAACGTCACCAAGCCGGTGCTGTTGGTCACGGCCTACGGCAACTTCCTCGAACCCGAACTGGCACAGCGCCTCGCCCCGCTGCGGCAGTTGGCGCGACCAATGTCCCGCGCGGTGCTCTACCAGGCGCTGAAACAGGCCTTCGAGCACCAGCCGCCACCCTCATCCAAGGCGACTGGCGCCACCTCACAGGAGCAGTTCTCCGCCCGCGTGCTGCTGGTGGAAGACAACCCCGTCAACCAGTTGGTCGCACGCGGCCTGCTGCAGAAGCTGGGCTGCCAGGTGGGCATCGCGATCAACGGCGAGGAGGCGCTGAAGCAGCTCGAGGGTGCCGAGTTCGACCTGGTGCTGATGGATTGCAACATGCCGGTGATGGACGGCTACCAGGCCACCCGCGAAATCCGCGAGAGTGGCCGCTGGCCGGACTTGCCGGTAGTTGCCCTGACCGCCAACGCCCTGCCGGAGGAGCGCGAACGCTGCCGCGCTGCCGGCATGGACGACTACCTGGCCAAGCCCTTCCACCGCGACGAGCTGGCGGCCATTCTCGAACGCTGGGCCGGGCCACAGCCGCGCGGCTGAGTCAGGCGTCCAGCTTCGACAACTGCAGCAGCAGGCTGTCCAGCTGCTCGCGCAGGCCGTCGGTGACGCTCAGGTCGATGCCGCTGCGGCAGAGCAACTCCTCTCGCAGCGGCAGCACCTTCTCGCGTAATGCCACCCCTTCCGCGGTCAGCCCCAGGTGCACTTCGCGCTCGTCATGCTGCGCACGGCGGCGCAGCACCAGGCCCAGCTGCTCAAGGCGCTTCAGCAGCGGCGTGAGGGTGCCGGAGTCGAGCGTCAGGCGCTCGCCGAGCGCCTTTACCGACGGCTGCTGCGGGGGTTCGGCCTGCCACTCCCAGAGCACCAGCATGGCCAGGTACTGCGGATAGGTCAGGCCGAGCGCCTCGAGCATCGGCCGGTAGCCACGGATCACCGCGCGGGACACGGCGTACAGGCGGAAGCACAGCTGGTTGTCCAGCTGCAGTTCGGCCGGCAGGGATACAGCCTCTTTCATCACAGCAGCGCTTCGATCTCGGCGGACAGTTGCTCGGGCTTGGTGGTCGGGGCGAAACGCTTGACCAACTGGCCGTCCTGGCCGATCAGGAACTTGGTGAAGTTCCACTTGATGCCCTGGCTACCCAGCAGGCCGGGAGCGCGCTTCTTCAGTTGTACATAGAGCGGGTGGGCCTCGGCGCCGTTGACGTCGATCTTCTTGAACAGCGGAAAGCTCACGCCGAAGTTCAGCTCGCAGAACTGGGTGATCTCCCCTTCGTTGCCCGGCTCCTGCTTGCCGAACTGGTTGCAGGGGAAGCCGAGCACTACCAGGCCCTTGTCCTTGTACTGCTTCCAGAGCTTTTCCAGCCCCTTGTACTGCGGGGTGAAGCCGCACTGGCTGGCGGTGTTCACCACCAGCAGAGCCTTGCCGCCGAAGTCGGCGAGGGTCTTCTGTTCGCCCTTGATGGTGGTCACGGGAATGTTCAGCAATGCATCGCTCATCGGGCCTGGCTCCGGAGGAAGTGGGAACTCCAAGAATAGTGATCAATTAAATTGCGCGCAATTCAATTGATCACGAATCACCCGATGAAGTAGCGAGGAATCATGATTCCTACAGGTGAACGCCCAAAAGAAAAGGCCCGCTCGGTGGCGGGCCTTGGGGTCATTCCTTGGGCACCAGCTTCAAGGATGCCGAGTTGATGCAGTAGCGCAGCCCGGTCGGCCGCGGTCCATCAGGGAAGACATGGCCCAGGTGCGCATCGCACTTGCCGCAGCGCACTTCGATGCGGTGCATGCCGTGGCTGAAGTCTTCCAGTTCCTTGACCACCTCGCCGTTCACCGGCTGGAAGTAGCTCGGCCAGCCGCTGCCCGAATCATATTTGGCGTCGGAGTCGAACAGCGCGGTGCCGCAGCACACGCAGTGGTAGATACCGGGCGTCTTGGTGTCGTGGTACTCACCGGTGAAGGCGCGTTCGGTGCCGCCCAGGCGGCAGACATGGAACTGCTCGTCGGTGAGTTCGTCACGCCAGGAATCCAGGGGCTTTTCCAGCTTTTCCATCGATCTGCCTCCATTAATGGAAAAAATGCCCGATGCCTCCTTTTCCGGGAATCGGGCCGCACGTATGATGCGCGTGGTTAACGTCAGGTTCAGAATCTGCCGCACAGAGACATTCTCGCGATATAAAAGCCTTAAAAACTCTAATTTTTCGAGAATTCCACTGTTTTCCTGTCGATTTTCAGGGTCGACACCAGGGAAAAGCACTTCCGAACCGATCATTTGACGCCAGTCTGTCACCCGCGTTACAGCCTGCCAAGTCGCCGGCCGCGGACTATTTCGGAATCCCAGATCATGCAGGTCACCAAATCGAACAAGCTCGCCAACGTCTGCTACGACATTCGCGGGCCCGTGCTCAAGCACGCCAAACGCCTGGAAGAGGAAGGCCACCGCATCCTCAAGCTGAACATCGGCAACCCGGCGCCGTTCGGTTTCGAGGCGCCGGACGAAATCCTCCAGGACGTCATCCGCAACCTGCCCACCGCCCAGGGCTACAGCGACTCCAAGGGCCTGTTCAGCGCGCGCAAGGCGGTGATGCAGTACTACCAGCAGAAGCAGGTGGAAGGCGTCGGCATCGAGGACATCTACCTGGGCAACGGTGTGTCCGAGCTGATCGTCATGGCCCTGCAGGCGCTGCTCAACAACGGTGACGAGGTGCTGATCCCGGCGCCCGACTACCCGCTGTGGACCGCCTCCGTCGCCCTCTCCGGCGGCAAGCCGGTGCACTACCTGTGCGACGAGCAGGCCGGCTGGTTCCCCGACGTCGCCGACATGAAGGCGAAGATCACCAGCAACACCAAGGCCCTGGTGCTGATCAACCCGAACAACCCCACCGGCGCGGTCTACTCCAGGGAAGTGCTGCTGGACATCGTCGAACTGGCGCGCCAGCACAACCTGGTGATCTTCTCCGACGAGATCTACGACAAGATCCTCTACGACGAGGCCCAGCACATCTCCACCGCCTCCCTGGCACCGGACGTGCTCTGCCTGACCTTCAACGGCCTGTCCAAGTCCTACCGCGTGGCCGGCTTCCGCTCCGGCTGGATCGCCATTTCCGGCCCGAAACACAAGGCGCAGAGCTACATCGAAGGCCTGGACATCCTCGCCAACATGCGCCTGTGCGCCAACGTGCCGAGCCAGCACGCCATCCAGACCGCCCTGGGCGGCTACCAGAGCATCAACGACCTGGTGCTGCCGGGTGGGCGCCTGCTGGAACAGCGCAACCGCGCCTGGGAACTGCTCAACGACATTCCCGGCGTCAGCTGCGTGAAGCCCATGGGCGCGCTCTATGCCTTCCCGCGCATCGACCCGAAGGTCTGCCCGATCCACAACGACGAGAAATTCGTCCTCGACCTGCTGCTTTCCGAGAAGTTGCTCATCGTTCAAGGCACCGCTTTCAACTGGCCCTGGCCGGATCACTTCAGGGTGGTTACCCTGCCGCGTGTCGATGACCTGGAACAGGCCATCGGACGCATCGGCAACTTCCTGAAAACCTATCGCCAATAACTCATCGCCAGTGAAGCCCAGCGCATAAATGGACCTGCAGATCGACGACTTCTACAAGGATGCCGCTTCCGGCCTGCTGACCCTCTACCAGGCCTTCCCGCGCAAGATCGCCCTCTATGTCGAGGACCTGATCGGCCGGGAAGAGCCCGACGAGTTCGGCCTGCCCAGCACCCGCCACCAGAGTTGCCTGGGTGCGCTGCTGTGGCTGGCCGATGAAGGCTATCTGCGCTTCGAAGCCACCATCCGTTACGAGGCTCTGGACCAGGCAGTGCTCAGCGAAAAGGCCTTCATGCGCCTGACCCGCATCGTCCCCCACGCCGTGCGCGACGGCGAGGAACTGCCGCCCAGCGTGCGCCGCGACCAGGCCACGCTGGCCAACCAGTTGCGCGAGGCACTGGCCGCCCGGCACGGAGAACGCATCGCGCGGCTGACCCGACTACTCTTCGAGAGCGACCCGGGGCGCCCGTAATACGGGCAGGCGACACAAGTTGAAATAGTCCCCGAGTTGAATCGCCTGGGGGCCAACCGTATATACCCCGCATACTATTCAGCGATCCCGTGCCTGCCTGTGCCCGGCGATCCGGAAAGCCGCGCCCCACTGCGGTTTTCGCCAATGTCACCGTGAGGAGAAGCTTTACGCCATGATGCGCATCCTGTTGTTCCTGGCCACCAACCTGGCTGTTCTGGTGATCGCCAGCATCACCCTGAAACTGCTCGGCGTGGACCGTTTCACCGGCCAGAATTACGGTAGCCTTCTGATTTTCTGCGCCGTCTTCGGCTTCGCCGGCTCCCTGGTTTCGCTGTTCATCTCCAAGTGGATGGCGAAGATGAGCACCGGCACCGAGATCATCAGCCAGCCGCGCACCCGCCACGAACAGTGGCTGCTGCAGACCGTGGAAGAACTGTCCCGCGAGGCCGGCATCAAGATGCCGGAAGTCGGCATCTTCCCCGCCTACGAGGCCAACGCCTTCGCCACCGGCTGGAACCGTAACGACGCACTGGTCGCAGTCAGCCAGGGCCTGCTCGAGCGCTTCTCCCCCGAAGAAGTGAAAGCCGTGCTGGCCCACGAGATCGGCCACGTGGCCAACGGCGACATGGTCACCCTGGCGTTGATCCAGGGCGTGGTGAACACCTTCGTGATGTTCTTCGCACGCATCTTCGGCAACTTCGTCGACAAGGCGATCCTGAAGAACGAAGACGGCCCGGGCATCGGCTACTTCGTCGCGACCATCTTCGCCGAGCTGGTCCTGGGCATCCTCGCCAGCATCATCGTCATGTGGTTCTCGCGCAAACGCGAATACCGCGCGGACGAGGCCGGCGCCCGCCTGGCCAGCACCGGCGCGATGATCGCCGCCCTGCAACGCCTGCGCGCCGAACAGGGTGTGCCGGTGCAGATGCCCGACACGCTGCAGGCCTTCGGCATCAACGGCAACCTCAAGCACGGCCTCGCCGGCCTGTTCATGAGCCACCCGCCGCTGGAAGACCGCATCGAAGCCCTGCGCGCCGCTGGCCGCTGAGTTTCGGAGCGATAAAAAAGGCGACCCTAGGGTCGCCTTTTTCATGTCGTCGATTCAGCCACGACGCAGCGCGAACACCACTTCGTCCAGGTGGCTGACGCCGCGCTTGAGGAACTTCGGGTTTTCCGCCAGCACGTCCAGGCGTTCCACCTCCTCCACTTCCCAGCCCTCATCGAAGAGCCCGCGCACTTCATCTGCCAGCACGGCGAACGGCGGACCATCCATCTCGGTCTGGGGGTACTCCAGGCTGACCACCAGCCCGCGCGCCTGTTGCGGCAGGATGCGCTGCAGGTGCGCCGCATAATCGGCACGCAGATCCGGCGGCAGAGCGATCAACGCCGCGCGGTCGTAAAGGGCGCTGCAGCCGGCCACCTGCTCGGCCGTGACGTCGAAGAAGTCACCCTGGAGAATCTCCAGTCGCTCGTAGCTGTAACGGCGTAGCGCGCCTTCCCCGGTGATCTGCGGCGTGACGCCCAACTCGGCGAAGAAGTCGACGGCAGCCCGCTCAGCCAACTCGACACCCAGCACGCGGTAACCCCATTGCGCCAGCCAGAGCATGTCCAGGCTCTTGCCACACAGCGGCACCAGTACCTGCGACTCCTCGGGCAACTCCAGGTTCGGCCAGTGCCGTTGCAGACCGGGGTTCACCGATTGCTGGTGGAAGCCGATTTCATTGCGCGCCCAGCGCGACTGCCAGAATTCATGCTGCATAGGTCACCTGTTCAAACACTGCGCATCGAGCGCGGCAGCAGCCAGCGCCACCAGGCGCCGCGCCGCTCGCGCTGTCTCTCCCCGGCTTCGAGGATCTTCAGCCGCACCTGGCCACCACGGACCCGCTGCACACAGATCTCGGTGCCGTCCTCCAGGCGGAGGCAGTCGCCGATCTCGAGCTCCAGGACTTGCTCAACTTGCTGCATAGCCGAATTCGCCATTCGCTTCGGAAATTTCCGCAAACTCTAACGCATCGTCCGACTGACATCCTGCCAAAGCGCTCTGTGGCGATTCCCCCCCTGACTCTGCAACCGAGTTGGCACTTCCACAGCGATGCATTTCAAGGGAATGAGCACGAGCAGAACAATCGGACATACCGATCATTACTGTCAAAAACCTATACTGGATTTCGATCTTTACCCGCGTGAACATAGAGCCATTCAAGTAGCGAGGTTCGCCATGCTCCCTGCCCTGTTCATCTCCCACGGCTCCCCCATGCTGGCCCTGGACCCCGGCGCCAGCGATGCGCCTCTGAAGCGTCTGGCCCGCGAGTTGCCACGCCCGAAAGCCATCCTGGTGGTCTCCGCTCACTGGGAAACCCCCGACCTGCGCGTGACCGCATCCGCCAGGCCGGATACCTGGCACGACTTCTACGGCTTCCCGCCCGAGCTCTATGCCGTGCAGTACCCGGCCGCCGGCTCGCCGGAGTTGGCCCAGCGCATCGTCGAGTTGCTGGCCGAGGACGGCCTGCCGGCCACCCTCGATGCCGAGCGCCCGCTGGACCACGGCGCCTGGGTGCCGCTGAGCCTGATGTACCCGGCCGCCGATATCCCCGTCGTCCAGCTTTCCCTGCCCAGCCGTCTCGGCGCAACCATGCAGCACCGCATCGGCGCAGCCCTGCGTGCGCTGCGCGAGGAAGGCATCCTGCTGATCGGTTCGGGCAGCATCACCCACAATCTGGGAGAACTGGACTGGCACGCCGGCCCGGAAGTCATCACGCCCTGGGCCAAGGCCTTCCGCGACTGGATGGTGCAGCACCTGGAAGCCGATGACGAAGCCGCCCTGTTCGACTACCGCCAGCAGGCACCGCACGCAGCGCGCAACCACCCGCGCGACGAGCACCTGTTGCCGCTGTACTTCGCCCGTGGCGCCGGCGGCTCGGCGATGACGGTGGAGCACGCCGGCTTCACCCTCGGCGCGCTGGGAATGGATATCTATCGCTTCGGCTGAAGCTGCCACCCCTGCCGGGAAAGCCATCCAGGACCGGAAACGAAAAAGCCCCGCCAATGGCGGGGCTTTTTCATGCGCGGGGACTGACGAATCAGTCTTCGCGATAACGACGCAGACGCAGGGCCTTGCCAGCGACGCGGGTGTCCTTGAGCTTGGTCAGCAGACGGTCGAGGTTCTCTTCCGGCAGCTCGATCAGGCTGAAGGTCTCGCGGATCTGGATGCGGCCGATGGCCTCGCGGGACAGGCCGCCCTCGTTGAGGATGGCGCCCAGCAGGTTCTTCGCCTGCACGCCATCACGGGCGCCCAGGGCGGTACGGCAACGGGCCTTGCCTTCCGACGGCGGAGCCATGGTACGGGGTGCGCCACTGCGCTCCGGACGGTCGCCGCGCTCGGGGCGATCGCCACGCTCGCTGCGCTCGTAACGGTCGCTGCGCTCACGCGGGGCGGCCGGGGTCAGCGGCTGTTCGCGGCGGACCGATTCCAGGTCCAGCGCCTTGCCTTCGGTCAGCTTGGCCAGCAGTACGGCGGCCAGGGTGTCCATGTCGGTACCCAGGCGACGGCACAGCTCGTCACGCACGGCGCCACGGCTGGCAACGGCGTTGGCCAGCAACGGTTGCAGGCCGGTGGCCAGGCGGTTCAGACGGGCTTCGAGGACGGTTTCAGCGTCCGGCAGGCGAACTTCGCCAACCTTCTGTCCGGTCACGCGCTCGATCACCTGCAGCATGCGGCGCTCACGCGGAGTCACCAGCAGCAGGGCGCGGCCTTCACGACCGGCGCGGCCGGTACGGCCGATACGGTGTACGTAGGATTCCGGATCGTAGGGCATGTCCACGTTCAGTACGTGGGTGATACGCGCTACGTCGAGGCCGCGGGCGGCGACGTCGGTGGCGATGACGATGTCCAGCGAGCCATCCTTCAGGGACTCGATCACGCGCTCACGCTGGGCCTGCGGCATGTCGCCGTTCAGCGCGGCGGCACGGTAGCCCTGGCGCTCGAGCAGCTCGGCGATGTCCAGGGTGGCCTGCTTGGTGCGGACAAAACCGATCAGCGCGTCGAACTGCTCGACTTCCAGCAGACGCAGGATCGAGGCCGGCTTCTGGTCGGCGTGAACCATCAGGTGCGCCTGCTCGATGCGGGCGACAGTCTGGGTCTTGGCAGCGATGCGGACGTGCTTGGGTTCTTTCAGGTGGCGTTCGGCGATGCTGCGGATCGAGGCCGGCAGGGTCGCGGAGAACAGCACGCTCTGGCGGCTGGACGGCATGGCTTCGAAGATCACTTCGAGGTCGTCCATGAAGCCGAGCTTGAGCATCTCGTCCGCTTCGTCGAGCACCAGGCTCTTGACGGTGGACAGCAGGTTTTCGTCGCGACGCAGGTGGTCGCACAGACGACCCGGAGTGGCGACCACGACCTGGGCGCCCTGGCGCAGGGCCTTCAGCTGCGGACCCATGGGCGCGCCGCCGTAGACGGCAATCACGCCGACGCCCGGCATCTGCTTGGAATAGGTTTCGAAAGCAGTAGCAACCTGCAGGGCCAGCTCGCGGGTCGGTACCAGTACCAGCACCTGCGGAACGCGACGGCTCGGCTCGATCTGCGACAGCATTGGCAGCGCAAAGGCAGCGGTCTTGCCGGTACCGGTCTGGGCCTGGCCGATCATGTCGTGGCCTTCGAGGATCACCGGGATCGACTGGGCCTGGATCGGCGACGGCTCTTCATAACCGACAGCGGCAATGGCAGCGAGAACATTGGGGTGAAGACCGAGCGCGGCGAAGCCGGCGGTTTCCTGGGTCATGGGTTTTGCCTCTAAGTACATCCGCAAAGACCCAATAGCCGAGCTGCGCATGCCCTGTACGACAGTGAAGTCACCCAGGCAGCTGGAAGCGGGGATTTGCGAAATGAAGATTGGAAGAATGCGTCAAGGAAGTCCGCACTGCGGACACATAGCCCGAGTGTGAAACTGCGGGAGAATGCGGGATCCGAAACGAGGCCAGCGTTTGGCCGGCGCGTATCATACCGGAAAAACCTGACCAATGTGTTTCTTTTCGGAACATGCCCGGCGAACGGTCATTCCGTGGACAACCCCGTCCCTGCCGGCTATACCGTGCAAGCCACCCGACCGGAGCCCGCCAATGACCGCCAGCAGCGAACCGCGCATCACCGTCGAACGTCATGACCACGTCCTGCTCCTCGGCCTGAACCGGGTCGACAAGCGTAACGCCTTCGACCTGGAGATGCTCACCCAGCTGGTGCTGGCCTTCGGCGAGTACGAGCGCGACGACGAGCTGCGCTGCGCCCTGGTGTTTGCCCACGGTGATCACTTCACCGCCGGCCTGGACCTGGCCAACATCGGCGAGACCTTCCGCACCGGCTGGACCATGCCCGAAGGCTCCGCCGATCCATGGGGCACCTTCGGCGGCCGGCGCCTGACCAAGCCGCTGCTGGTGGCCGCGCAGGGCTACTGCTTCACCCTGGGCATCGAACTGATGCTCGCCGCCGACATCAACCTGTGCGCCAGCAATGCGCGCTTCGCCCAGCTCGAAGTGCAGCGCGGCATCTTCCCCTTCGGCGGCGCCACCCTGCGCATGCACCAGGTGGCCGGCTGGGGCAATGCGATGCGCTGGCTGCTCACCGGTGATCCCTTCGATGCCCACGAGGCGTATCGCATCGGCCTGGTGCAGGAAGTCACCGCGCCGGAAGAACTGATGCCGCGTGCGCTCTGGCTCGCCCAGCGGGTTGCCGCCCAGGCGCCGCTGGGCATTCGCGCCACCCTGGCTTCCGCGCGCCGCAGCCTCGATGAAGGTGAGGAAGCGGCGGCGCGACTGTTGCCGGCGATGGCCAGCGAACTGCTGTCGACCGAGGATGCGCAGGAAGGTTTGAACGCCATGCTCGAGCGCCGCGAAGGCCGCTTCCAGGGCAAATGAACGCACAGGGAAAACGCCAAACGGAACCATCGTGCGAAAAGCGCTATATCCAAGGTATTAAAAACGCCTGGCAAGTCGCCATAATCCTTTAGTTTTTCCTTTAAATTCAAAGACCTGCCAAACACAAAACGGCTATATACAAGTTCCAATTTCGCGCCTGAAAACAAACCTCTAGAACTGACTCCAGAGCAGCGCAGCGACTCGCCGGGATACCGAACCGGGCAGCCAGCTGACTGACGTTCTCATGGAGGAATTCGCTATGTCAGGTCCGATTCGTGTTTTCGCACTTTCCCTTCTCGTCGCTGCCCTCTCGCTGCAAGGTTGCAGCAGCCACGGCGGCAGCAGTCACCACCGCGCTTCCGATAGCAGCAGCACCGACGATGGCTCCGGCTCCGGCGGCGATGGCAGCGGCGGTACTGGCGGTACCGGTGGGACTGATGGAACCGGCGGCACCGGCGGGACCGATGGAACTGGCGGGACCGGCGGCACTGGCGGGACGGGCGGCACCGACGGAACCGGTGGCACCGGCGGTACCGGAGGAACGGGCGGTACCGGAGGAACGGGCGGCGGCGACGGCACAGGCGGCGGCACCACCACTCCGCCAGCCAGTACCACCGGCAATATCCTGACCAATACCGGCGAAGCGGTCTCCAATGTCGGCGACACCGTGAGCACCGTCGGCGCCGTGGTGAAGACAGTCGACCTGCCGGTGCTGGGCAATGGCGTCACGCAGAATGCCGGCACCCTGGTCCAGGAAGTCGGCGCCGGTGTGGACAGCGTCGGCACCGGCGTCACCAACGGTCTCGGCCAACTGGGCAACAACCCCAACGCCATTGGCACCACCGTCGCCGGCGCCACCGGCCTGGTCAGCCACACCGGTGGCGCAGTCAGCAGCCTGGGCGACACCGTGGCGGCCATCGGTGATGCCCCGGTGCTGGCCAACACCCCGCTCAATGGCCTGACCGGCCAGGTCGGCGGCCTGGTGGACGGCGTCGGCGGCAAGATCACCATGCTCGGCGACTCTCTCAGCGGCGCAGTCACCACCGGCCCGCTGAGCCAACTGACCACCCAGCTCAGCGGCACCACCGCCGGACTGGTCGGCAAGGTCGAAGGAACCACTCGCGGCGTCGGCGCCGCCACCGGACTGGGAACGCCGGTGAACAACCTGTTGACCACCGTCGGCGGTGTTGTGACCCAGACAGGCAACCAGGTAGCCAGTGCGAATCCGGCGCTGGCACCGGTCGGCGGAATCGTCAGCGATGCGGGTCAGGCAGTCAGCGCGGCCGGCGGCTTGGTCAATGGCAGCAATCCGGGCGGTGGTCTGCTCGGCAACGTCACCGGCGCACTGGCTGGCGCCACCGGCGGCAGTAATCCGGTGGGCGGCGTGGTCAGCGGCGTGACCGGTGCAGTGGGCGGTATCACCGGTTCTCTGGGTGGTGCCACCGGCGGCAGCAACCCGGTAGGCGGCCTGGTCAGCGGTGTGACCGGCGCAGTAGGCGGCCTCACCGGATCCCTGGGCGGCGCCACCGGCGGCAGTAATCCGGTGGGTGGCCTGGTCAGCGGTGTGACCGGCGCAGTAGGCGGCCTCACCGGCTCTCTGGGCGGCGCCACCGGCGGCAGCAACCCGGTAGGCGGCCTGGTCAACGGCGTGGCCGGCACCGTCGGCGGCGTGACCAGCAGTCTCACCGGCGGTGGCGGCCTGGTCGCCGGGGCAGGCGTGGGCATCGGCAGCAACACCCAGGGTTCGGGCGTGGCAGTCGGCGCAGGCGCCGGTACGACTGGCGGTACCAGCGGTCAGGGAGGCCTGCTGGGCAATACGCTGGGCGCCGTGGGTGGCGCGCTGGGTGGTGTGACCGGCGGACTGGGTGGTGGATTGGCGATCGGTACGCCCAAGCAATAATCCGAATTACACCCATACTGTGGTTACCAGGAGCCGCCCACGGCTCCTGGTCCTTTATCGAAGTCGGTCTCATGGAGGAGCCAGATGCGCAAACTTGCTGTCCTGCCCCTGTTGTTGGCTGCACCTTTCGCCTGGGCCGAGCGCCCCATCCAGCTTCCCGGCTCCGATATCGAACAGACCCTGCCCCGCCCCAACCTCCCTGGTGGCGACATCCGCCCCAAGGCCCCCAAGGTCACCGCGCCGGAACCTTCGGCCACCCAGCCCGCGCAGATCCTCCAGCAGCGCATCCGCATCAAGCGCATCGAGCTGGCCGGCGGCAAGCACTATCCCGTCACCACTTGGAAACCCCTGCTGGAGCCCCTGACCCAACGCACCATCCAGGTCAGCGAACTGGTGGCGGCGGCCAAGGCCATCACCCAGCGCTATCAGGACGATGGCTACTTCATCTCCTTCGCCTACGTGCCCAACCAGGACTTCCGCAGCGGCGTCGCGCGCATCGTGCTGGTCGAGGGCCATATCAGCCAGGTCCGCGCCGCGGGCGACCTGGGCGTCCACCAGCAGCGCGTGGACCGCTGGATCGAGAAGCTCAAGGCGGAAAAACCCCTGACCCGCGAGAGCTTCGAGCGCTTCAGCGTGCTGATGAGCCGGGTGCCCGGCATGCAGATGGCCATGGCGCTCAACCCACCCACCACCAGCGACGGTGGCGCGGTGCTGGAACTGGCTGGCAAGCAAAAGCGCTTCGATACCGGGATGAACCTCGACTCGCGGCGCGGCGAGCAACGCGGGCTGTTCAACGCCGAAGTGATGTCGATGCTTGGCTGGGGCGAGCAGTTGCAGTTCAGCTACCTCTACCCGCCGGGCGACGACCACGAGTACTACCGCGCCTGGAACTACAGCCAACTGCTGGGCGACAACGGCGTGCAGCTGCTGGCCGGCTACAGCAAGTACAACTCGCGCCCCGGCGAGAACCTGCGCCTGGCCAGCGGCCTGGAGTTCGAACGCAAGCGGCAGAACGAGCGGGTCAGCGCCGGCCTGGGCATCCCGCTGGTGCTGCGCCGCGACCTGACCTGGGACCTCAACCTGCGTGGCTACACAGTCAACGACACCAGCACCTACGACCTGGTCTACCCGGCCATCCCCTTCCGCATCGAACAGAAGAGCAAGCTGCGCGTGGTGGGTATCGAAACCGTCGTCCAGCAGTTCGCCGAGAAGCGTGTACGCGCCGGCAGCGTGGCGGTTTACCAGGGGCTGAACGGCATGGGCGCGGAAGCGCCGGAGCCGATCAAGAAGAACTTCACCCGCCTGCTCGGCTTTGGCGCGCAGCAGGACCAGTTCGGCTCCAACTGGCAGGGCGTGGTGAGTGCTGCCTTCCAATGGAGCGACGACGTACTGCCCGACTCCGAGCAGGTCACCTATGGCGGCGGCAACTTCGGCCGCGGCTATCCGGACGACCAGGCCAGCGGCGACAAGGGCTGGGGCGCCTCCTACGAGGTGAACTATTCCTTCCTGCGGCAGAGCGTGGTGCTCAACCAGATCCAGCCCTACTTCGTCGTCGACACCGCACGCACCCGCTACAACCAGGACGGCCTGAACGAAGGCAAGCTCGGCTCGGCAGCACTGGGCGTGCGTTTCTCCAACCGCAAGCACTACCTGGTGTCGATGGAAGTCGCCAAGCCGTTCGGCGACCGCGCACTGGACAACAACGAGCGCAGCCCGCGGCTGAACTTCGCCTTCAGCTACCAGATCCCCTGAGGGATGCGGAGAGTCACTGCGCCGGGCGCAGTGACTCGATGTAGGTGCGCAGCGAATAGCCCAGTTTGGGTTCGAGCTGGCCGACGCGCTTCTTCAGGCCGCGTAGGTTCAGCTCCTGGTCGAGTTCGGCAGGAACGAAGACGATTACATTGCCCTCGGGCACCGGGCACTCCCAGTAATGCCGGTTGAAGCGTCCACGCAGCAGCGCGGCGCCCAGCGGCCGACCATCGTCGGTGCTCCACTGGTTGATCACCAGCCAGCCGCCCGGCTTCAGGCGCTCGCGGCAGGCACCGAGAAAGTCCCAGCCAATGTGCGCCGGCGCCGGCCCGGTATCTGTGTAGAGATCGAGGAAGATCAGGTCCGCCGGCTCGCACTCGGCCAGCTCCTGCACGGCGTCGCCGATGCGCAGGTTCAAGCGCTGGTCGTCCATCAGCCCGAGGTGCTCGCGAGCCAGGCGCGGGATGGACGGGCGCAGCTCGATGGCTTCCACCTCTTCCAGCGGCAGGTACTTCAGACAGGCCTGGGTCAGGCTGCCCGCGCCGAAGCCGAGGAACAGTGCGCGGCGCGGGCGCGGATGGCACAGCGCGCCGACCAGCATGGCGCGCGAGTAGTCGTACTCCAGCCAGCTCGGGTCGCCCATCAGCACGCAGCTCTGCTCGACCTCGTCGCCGAACTCCAGGTAGCGGAAGGCGCCGCTCTCCACGACGCGGATCACGCCGAAGTCATCGCGCTCCTCGACGATCAGCAATTCTTCGCTCAGCAGCTCCTCGCTCATGACCGGCTCCGGGCAGAAACGGTCGTGACAATGCGATCCGCCGGGAACGGCGAACGGCACGGATTGCCATTGAAATACAGGGGCTCGCGCACGCAATAATCCTTCGAATCAAGACGGCCAACCACGACCGACACGTCAGCAAGGCCGCAAGAATAACAGCCCAAGAGGCACAACCGGTCATGCGCCAGCGCAACACCATCAACGCTCCCTTCGCACACCACCTTTCCCCGCCCGGACTCCAGACACGGCACGCTCGCGCGCACCGTGCAGACGGCTGATCGCGCCAGCGAGTCCCGAAGACCCGTGCTCCCCTGGACAAGGATGTCCCCCCCTCTTCACACGCCAGCGACCACGCGCGGGGCAAAAGCCGAGCTGATACCATGGGCGGATACTGTCCACAGCCGCGAAGACACCGCCGATGAGCCTGCCCTGGAGCCCCGATAGCTGGAGAAGCAAGCCGATCCAGCAACAGCCCGCCTACCCCGACGCCAACCGCGTGAGCGAAGTCGAGCGCACCCTGGCCAGCTTCCCGCCACTGGTGTTCGCTGGCGAGGCGCGCGAGCTGCGCCGGCAGTTCGCCGAGGTCACCGCCGGCCGCGCCTTCCTGCTGCAAGGCGGTGACTGTGCCGAAAGCTTCGCCGAGTTCTCCGCGGCGAAAATCCGCGACACCTTCAAGGTGCTGCTGCAGATGGCCGTGGTGATGACCTTCGCTGCCGGCTGCCCGGTGGTGAAGGTCGGGCGCATGGCCGGGCAGTTCGCCAAGCCGCGCTCCTCCGGCGATGAAACCATCGGCGGCGTGACCCTGCCCGCCTACCGCGGCGACATCGTCAACGGCATCGGCTTCGACGAGAAGAGCCGCGTACCGGATCCAGAGCGCCTGCTGCAGGCCTACCACCAGTCCACTGCCTCGCTGAACCTGTTGCGCGCCTTCGCCGGCGGCGGGTTCGCCGACCTGCACCAGGTGCACCAGTGGAACCTGGACTTCATCGCCAACTCGGCGCTGTCCGAGCGCTACCAGCAACTGGCCGACCGCATCGACGAGACCCTCGCCTTCATGCGCGCTTGCGGCCTGGATACAGCCCCCCAGCTGCGCGAGACCAGTTTCTTCACCGCCCACGAAGCGCTGCTGCTGAACTACGAAGAAGCCTTCATCCGCCGCGACAGCCTCACCGGCGGCTGGTACGACTGCTCGGCGCACATGCTGTGGATCGGCGACCGCACCCGCCAGCTCGACGGCGCCCACGTGGAGATGCTGCGCGGCGTCGGCAACCCCATCGGCGTGAAGGTCGGCCCGAGCATGGACAGCGAGGAACTGATCCGCCTGATCGACATCCTCAATCCGGACAACGACCCCGGCCGCCTCAACCTCATCGTGCGCATGGGCGCGGACAAGGTCGGCGACGGCCTGCCGCGGCTGATCCAGACCGTGCAGCGCGAGGGCAAGCAGGTGCTGTGGAGTTCCGACCCCATGCACGGAAACACCATCAAGGCCTCCAGCGGCTACAAGACCCGCGACTTCGCGCGCATCCTCACCGAGGTCCGACAATTCTTCGAAGTGCACCAGGCCGAGGGCAGCTATGCCGGCGGCATCCACATCGAGATGACCGGGCAGAACGTCACCGAGTGCATCGGTGGCGCGCGGCCGATCACCGAGGATGGCCTGAGCGACCGCTACCACACCCACTGTGATCCGCGCCTGAACGCGGACCAGTCGCTGGAGCTGGCCTTCCTCATTGCGGAAACCCTGAAACAGGTTCGCCGCTGAATCCGACACGGGTCTCAGTGCAGTCCTAAAACCACTGCCCGCAATTGACGCGGCCGGGGGCGCCTACCTAGAGTGGCGCCCCGCGCGGCAGCCGCCGCGCCATGGAAACCGTCAACCAAGGAAGATTCCGATGCAACTGCACCGCTCCCTGCTCGCCCTGCTGATCGGCGCCAGCGCCGCCCTCTCCGGCTGCCAGAACATGAACACCGACAGCCTCGTGCAGTCCGGCATGATGGCCATGAAGGCCGCCACCCTGAGCGACGCCGAGATCAAGCAGGTCGCCGACGAAGCCTGCGCCAAGCAGGACGCTGAAGCGCAGATCGCGCCGGCCTCCAGCTCCTACACCAAGCGTCTGGACAAGATCGCCGCCGCCCTGGGCAACCCGCTCGACGGCACCGCGGTCAACTACAAGGTCTACCTCACCGACGACGTTAACGCCTTCGCCATGGCCAACGGCTGCGTGCGCGTTTACTCCGGCCTGATGGACCTGATGAACGACAACGAAGTGGAAGGCGTGCTCGGCCACGAGATCGGCCACGTCGCCCTGGGCCATATCAAGAAGGCCACCCAGACCGCCTACGCAGCCGCCGCCGCACGCAACGCCGCGGCCGCCTCGGGCAATGCCACCGTGGCCGCACTGTCGCAGTCGCAGCTGGGCGAGATCGGCGAAGCGCTGGTCAACGCACAGTTCTCCCAGTCCCAGGAGTCGGCCGCCGACGACTACTCCTTCGACCTGCTGAAGAAGCGCGGCATCCAGCTGGAAGGCCTGGCCACCGCCTTCGACAAGCTGGCCAAGCTGAGCGGCGGCCAGGAGAGCAGCATGTTCGACTCGCACCCCGGCTCGCAGCAGCGCGCGGACCACATCCGCCAGCGCATCGCCAGCGGCAAGTGATCCCGGACGGGCCTCTGCGGAGGCCCGTTTGTTTTCAGGCCCTCGCCAGCAGCCCTTGCAGGCGCTCGCCGGACGAACGCCGGCAGTTCACCGCCACCCGCTCCAGCCCGAGCCAGTTCGCCATCTCGCCCAGTTGCTGCGCCAGCGCGGCGTGCCCCTCTTCGCCCAGCCCCTTTTCCTCTTCGTGGACGGCATGCACCACCAGCCTGGCGGCAGCGCGATCGGAGCGCAGATCGACCCGCGCGGCCAGGCGCTCGTCGAACAGGAACGGCAACACGTAGTAGCCGTAAACCCGCTTGTGCTGCGGCGTGTAGATCTCCAGGCGGTAGCGGAAGTCGAACAGCCGCTCGGTACGGGCGCGTTCCCAGACCAGCGAATCGAACGGCGAGAGCAAGGCACTGGCGCGCACCTTGCGCGGGATCACCGGGTCAGCCAGGCAGTAGGCCGGCGCCTGCCAACCCTGGACCTGCACCGGCAACAGCTGACCGGCCTCCAGCAACTCGGCCAGCCGCGCCTTGCTGTCGGCAGGGTCGAGGCGGAAGTAATCGCGCAGGTCCTTCTCGGTAGCCACACCCAACGCCTGTGCCGAATGCAGCAGCAACTGGCGCTGCGCCTCGTCTTCGTCCACGTCGGGCCGCTGCAGCAGATCGGCGGGCAGGACGCGCTCCGGCAAGTCGTACAGCCGCTCGAAACCGCGACGCCCGGCGACCGTCACCTCGCCCGCAGCGAACAGCCACTCCAGCGCATGTTTCTCGTCACTCCAGTCCCACCAGGGGCCGGCGCGTTCTTCGCGGGTGGTCAGGCTGCCGGCACCCAGCGCCCCTTGCTCGCGCACAGCGCCGAGCACCCGCTGGATCACCGGTTGCTGCTCGCGCCCAAAGCGCGCCAGTTGCTGGTAGATGCCACGTCCCTCGGCCGCGCGGCGCATGCGCCAGCGCATCAGCGGATAGAGCTCCAGCGGCAGCAATGAAGCTTCATGCCCCCAGTATTCGAACAGCCGACGATGCCGCCCGCCGCTCCAGGCGGCCTCTTCCAGCAGCGTCGGCGAATAGTTGCCCAGCCGTGAAAACAGCGGCAGGTAGTGCGAGCGCACCAACGCGTTCACCGAGTCGATCTGCAGCACGCCCAGTCGTTCCAGCAGGCTGCGCACATGTCGGCGCTGCACCTCGCCGCCGGGCTTGCGCAGGGTGAAGCCCTGGGCGGCCAGGGCCAGGCGGCGGGCCTGCTTGAGGGACAGGGATTCGACGGTCGGCATCGTGGACTCCGGAGCTGGGCGAGCCCTAGAGCCTAACGCCAATCGCAGCGCCTGGCTGCATCAGGCGGGTTCCCCGAGCGACGTGGGTACCGGGAAGGGACGTGCGAAGGTGAAGACCTCCGCCGAGGGGCCCTCCAGCCGCAGACGCTCCAGGCGGTCGCGGGCCATCGCCACATCCGGCAGCTCGCCTTCGGGCAGCCACCACAGCGCGAGGCTCGGCGAAGGCAGGCGCTCCATCCAGTCGCGCTTGCTGCGCAGCACCTGCAGATGCTCGCCGGCGTAGACGTAATCCTTGAGCGCCTCGACCGACTCCCACAGCGACAGGTTGACGATGATCAGCGGGTCGTCGAAGACGCGAATCGAGGTGGCATCGCCCTCCTCAGTCTGCAGGCGCCAGACGAAACCGGGGCTGCGCTCGGCGAGGGCATTGATGTGATCGAGCTGGTCGACGAAGCCCTTCATCAGGGGGTGATCCAGCGGTGCGCGGGCCCTGGCGATGTTGACCTGGGCAAGGTGGTAACGGGTGGACATGGGCTTGCTTGTCATCCAGCGGGTCATGAGGCTGATCAGGCTTTTGGGAGCGAGCGGCACGACGAGGGTCCGTGCCGCCCGGCAATTTCAACGACGGACATAATCCATCCAGAACGGGCGCTCGACTTCCTGCTGGATGTCGGCACGGCTCAGGCCGATATCCTTGAGCGCCTCATCGCTCATGGTCGCCAGCTCACGACGCTGGCGGGCCAGTTCGTGCCAGTGCAGGACACGTTGCATGGCGCGTTTCCAAAGCGGAACGGGGGAGACTTTGTGGACATGGTAGGACGCTGCTACGAAACCGAGTTGACCTTTCATCATGCTTCCCTCCCTGTGGGGTTGGATGCAGTTTCAGGCTCACGCTAAGATCAATCCAACGAATCATTCTTATGCAACCCATCTCGGAGATTGATGAATGAGCAGCTTCCCCAGCATCGACAGCGAACTGCTGCGCACCTTCGTCGCCATCGCCGACCACGGCGGGTTCACCCGCGCGGCCGAGATGGTCAACCGCACCCAGTCGGCAGTGAGCATGCAGATGAAACGCCTGGAGGAGGACGTGCTGGAGCGCAGCCTGTTCGAGCGCGACGGCCGCCAGGTGCGCCTGACGCCCGAGGGGCAGATCCTGCTGGGCTACGCGCGGCGCATCCTGCGGTTGCAGGGTGAGGTGTTCAACACCTTCCGCCAGCCGCACATGGTCGGCTCGGTGAAGATCGGCACGCCGGATGACTATGTGATGCGCTTCCTGCCCAGCATCCTTTCGCGCTTCGCCGAGGCCTATCCGCTGGTGCAGGTGGAAGTGCACTGTGACTCGTCCGCGCAGTTGCTGATGCGCAACGACCTGGACCTTTCCATCGTCACCCGCGAGCCGGGTACCGAGATCGGCCAGTTGCTGCGCCAGGAGTCCTTCGTCTGGATGGCCGCCGAGAGCTTCTGCCCGCAGGAACAGCGCCCACTGCCGCTGGCGATGTTCAACACCGCCTGCTTCTGCCGCGCCTGGGCCTGCAATGCGCTGGAGGCGATGGAAGTGGACTACCGCATCGCCTACAGCAGCCCGAGCCTGTCGGCGCTGTTCGCCGTGGCCAGTGCGGGGCTGGCGGTCACAGCGCAACTGCAGAGCTTGCTCACTGGCAATCTGCGCATCATCGGCGAGGACGAGGGCCTGCCAATGCTCCCCAACGCCAGCATCGTGCTGCTACGCGGGCAGAAGATGACCCCGGTGACCGACAAGCTGGCCGAGTACATCGTCGAAGGCTTCCGTTCGTAATGCGGCTCAACGCAGCGCCAGCAGCACTGCGCATACGATCAGGAAAGCGCTGAAGGCCAGACGCAGCTGACGCTCGGGCAGCGCATGGGCCAGGCGCACGCCCCAGGAAATGCTGACCAGCCCACCCAGCGCCAGCGCGCTGCCCATGCGCCAGTCCACGTGGCCATGCGCAGCATAGGTCGCCAGCGCCACGCCCGTGCTGGGCGCCGCCAGAGCCAGCGCAAGCCCCTGGGCGATCACCTGGGTCAGGCCGAAGACGGACGTCAGAACCGGCGTCGCCAGCACACCGCCGCCCACCCCGAACAGCCCACCAAGAGAACCGGCACCCAGTCCCAGCACGCCCATCCACGGCAGGCCGTAGCGCGGCGTGCTGCTGCCCTGGGGCACGCGCTGGAACAGGCGCACCAGCAGATACAGGGCCAACAGCACCAGGAAGACCACGAAGGCGGTGCGCATGCTGCGGGCATCCAGGTTCACCGCGATGCTGGAAGCGAAGAACGCGCAGACCAGCCCGGTCAGCGCCAGGACGCCGGCCTGGGCGAAATCGATACGGTTGCGCTGGTGGTAACGCCAGATCGCCAGCAGCACATTCGGCACCACCATCACCAGCGCGGTGCCCTGCGCCAATTGCTGATCCAGCCCGAACAGCACGCCCAGTGCCGGAATCGCCAGCAGCCCGCCGCCAATACCGAACAGCCCACCCAGGCTGCCCAGCACGACGCCGAGCAGAAAGTCCAAGACCAGGTCCCACATGACGCACCTCCACAACAAGGCGTCCATGCTAGAAAACCCCGGCTGGATGGGAAACGCAAAGCGCAGCACAATGGCTTTGCCCATCCTGCAAAGCCGCCACACGCCATGAATCCTTCCAGCCTCGAAGACCAGCTCGACCTCTACCTGGACGTGCTCGACAACGGCAGCTTCTCCGCCGCCGCCCGCCTGCGCCAGCTCACCCCTTCCGCCGTGGCACGACGCATGGACGCGCTGGAGCAGGGATTGGGATCGACCCTGCTGGTGCGCAGCACGCACAACGTGCGCGCCACACCGGCAGGCCTGGCGTTCGCCGAGCGGGCGCGACGGATAGTCATCGAGTTGCGCCAGGCGCGAGCGGAAGCGGTGTCCCTGAGCACCGCGCCGGAAGGACTGATCCGCATTGACGCCCCCGTCCCCTTCGGTCGCCGTCACCTGGCACCAGCGCTGGCGGACTTCCTCACCGCCAACCCCGGCCTGGACGTGCAGCTGCGGCTGATCGACAGCTTCACCGACACCCGCGGGGAAAACCTCGGCCAGGTCGACTTGGTGCTGCGCATTGGCACCCTGCCCGATAGCCGCCTGGTCGCCACCCGTCTCGCGCCCATGCGGCGGATCGTCTGCGCGAGCCCCGCCTACCTGCAGCAGCACGGCACACCTGCCTCGCCACTGGAGTTGCCGGAGCACATCGGCCTCGACTGGGAAGGCCTGGCGCCGCCGCTGGCCTGGCGCTTCCTCATCGACGGCAAGCTGCAGCACCTTCGCCCGCGCCGGCTGCGCATGACCGCGAACAATGCCGAGACGCTGGTGGAAGGTGCACTGCAAGGCATCGGCCTCGCTCACCTGCCCACCTGGCTGTGCAGCGAGTACCTGATCAGCGGCCAGTTGCTGCCGCTGTTCTGCGAGAACGGCCTTCCCGAACCAGAGCCCGGCGTTATCCACGCATTGCGCCTGGAGCGCGGCACCCACCCACGCAGTGAGCGCCTGCTGGGCTTCCTGCTGGAGCGTTTCGGCTTCCCCCCGCCCTGGGATGCGGCACTTGCAGAAGCGCTGTTCAAGAATTAACCATCGCGCTAAATTAATGCGCAATCACCTCTTCGCTTCGAGCGCCCCGGCCAGGAGCACGCCATGACCCAGCAAGACCCGACCTGCGAAGCCCTCAAGCTGGATAACCAGCTGTGCTTCGCCCTCTACTCCACCTCCCTGCAGATGACCAAGGTCTACAAGCCTCTGCTGCAGGAGCTGGGCCTCACCTACCCGCAGTACATCGCCATGCTGGTGCTGTGGGAAGAAGACGGCATCACCGTGGGCGAGATCAGCTCGCGCATGCTCACCGACCCTGGCTCCCTCACGCCCCTGCTCAAGCGCCTCGAGGCCGAGGGCCTGATCACCCGTACCCGCAGTCAGGCGGACGAACGCGTGGTACAGCTGCGCCTGACCGACAAGGGCCGTGAGCTGCGCCGACAGGCGGAGAGCATTCCGGCCTGCATCCTGGCCAGCAGCGGTCTAACGTTGGACAGTCTGAAGCGCCTCCAGGAGGAGCTCGTGGACCTGCGCGGACACTTGCAAGTCCCGTAATCCGGGGCTTATGCCAAAGCTGCAGGTTCTTTAGTCAGAAATCTTCCAACAATTATCTTGCGCACTAAATTAAATCGAACTAACTTTCATCTCACGAACTGCTTAGCGCACAAGATATCAAGCAGCAAGACACTCTCAACCCGACCTACCTGACAGCCAATCGGAGACCATCATGCAAACCATCAAAGCCCTCTACACCGCCACCGCTACCGCCACCGGAGGACGTGATGGCCGCGCCATCTCCTCGGATGGCATCCTCGACGTGAAACTGTCCACTCCGCGTGAACTGGGCGGCGCGGGCGGCGAAGCCACCAACCCGGAACAGCTGTTCGCTGCCGGCTACTCGGCCTGCTTCATCGGCGCCATCAAGTTCGTCGCCAGCCAGAGCAAGAAGCAGATCCCGGCAGACGCCTCGATCACCGGCAAGGTCGGCATCGGCCAGATCCCCGGCGGTTTCGGCCTGGAAGTGGAACTGAACATCAACCTGCCGGGCCTGGACCAGGCCGAGGCCGAAGAGCTGGTCGCCAAGGCCCACCAGGTCTGCCCCTACTCCAACGCCACCCGCGGCAACATCGACGTGCGCCTGAACGTCAGCGTGTGATTCCACGAACGGCAGAAACGAAAAAGCCCGGCATCAGCCGGGCTTTTTTCTGTCTCGGATCAGGCTCAGGCCTTGACGCGGGACTTGTACTCGCCAGTGCGGGTATCGATTTCGATCGAGTCGCCGATTTCGCAGAAGGCGGAAACCTGGACTTCAGCACCGTTCTTCAGGCGAGCGGTCTTCATCACTTTACCGGAGGTGTCGCCACGGACAGCCGGCTCGGTGTAGACGATTTCGCGGACGATGGTGGTCGGCAGTTCAACGGAGATGACTTTCTCGTTGTAGAAGACGGCTTCGCAGACGTCGGTCATGCCGTCTTCGATGAAGGTCAGCACGCCTTCCAGGTCGCCTTTCTCGATCTCGTACTGGTTGAACTCGGTGTCCATGAAGACATACAGCGGGTCCGCGAAGTAGGAGTAGGTTACTTCCTTGCGATCGAGGATGATCGGCTCCAGCTTGTCGTCGGCCTTGAACACGGTCTCGGTGCCAGCACCGGTCAGCAGGTTCTTCAGCTTCATCTTGACGACCGCGGAGTTACGGCCGGACTTGTTGAACTCGGCCTTCTGGATGACCCAGGGGGCGCCATTGATGTTGGCAACCTGGCCAGCGCGGAACTCTTGTGCGGTTTTCATACGATTATCCGATTGGATTGGAGACAAAAATCAGGGGCCATATCATAGCCAATTTGTATAAAAACGCACCAGCCCCGCGGCAAGATCGGTTTGTTCGCTCAGGCGCCGCTGCCAATTGCCAATCCACGCAGCCCACTCCGGCAGCCGGATTTCCAGCTTTTGCCAGGCATCGCCGACGTCACCCAGGCCATTCCAGGCCATCCAGAACGACTGCAACTCCGCCCGCAGCGAGTCGTCCATTCCTTCGCAGAACAGCGCCAGGAAAGCTTCCAGCTTCTCCAGGTGGATGTCCTCATCCTGCTGGTAGATGTGCCAGACGAAGGGCCTTCCCGCCCATTGCGCCCGCACGAACGAATCCTCGCCGCGTACCGCGTTGAAATCGCAACTCCACAAGAGCGGGTCGTAGTCTTCCTGGCGCACGAAAGGCAGCACCTGCACACGCAGGGCCTGCTTCTGGTACTGCTCCCCGACTCCCAGTGCCTGCCCCGCCCAGCGCTCGACATCGGCAAGCACCCTGCCCTCTGGCACCAGCAGCAAGGTGGCAGTGCTGCTTCCAGCCAATGCATCCAGCCAGCCGCCCAGCGCGGCATTCTCATAAGCGAACAGGGAAATACGCCGCTCATGGGCCTGCGGGCGCACCCCAAGGCTTTCCAGAAAACCAAGGCTGGCCGACGGATCGCCCTGGAAGGCATCACGCCGGGCAATCAGATCGCCCTCGCGCAGCAGCCCGCCGGTAGCGGCAGTGAAGCCGGGGAAATAGAAGTACTTCGGCAGCCCGCTGGCCTGCATCGATGGTAAACCGTGGCAGGACTCCACCCAGGATTCGGCGCTGAGGTATTCCAGGTTCAGCCACAGCGAAGGCGTCTTCCGCTCGCGCATCGCCTCTATATAGGCAGCCGGCATTTCGCAGGCGAAGGCTTCGATCACCACGTCCGCCGCAGGAGTGTCCTGCCAGGGCTTGGGCCACAGCCGCACTTCCACGCCCGATTGCTGCTGCACCGCGACCGAACCGTTGGCCGCCGGGCAGATGCGCGCGAAGGCCGCCAGGTCATCGACCCATAGCCGCACCTGTTGCCGATGCTCCCCGGCCAGCTGGCGGGCCAGCCGCCAGGTGACGCCAATATCGCCATAGTTGTCGACTACGCTGCAGAAGATGTCCCAGCTGGCCATGCGCATTCCTACGTACCAGAGCGTGTCTCAGAAGGCTCCAGTGTACCCGCGATCCCGGCCATGCTTCTTAAGCCGATGAATCCCTTGGAAAAAATTTTCAAAAAAGATTTGCCAAGGAGGAAACCTTTGAGTAAAGTGCGCGCCTCGACAGACACAGCGCTGTCGAGAAATCTGGTGAGGTGTCCGAGCGGTTGAAGGAGCACGCCTGGAAAGTGTGTATACGAGAAATCGTATCGAGGGTTCGAATCCCTCCCTCACCGCCAGATTCAAGAAAAAGCCCGGCTAAGCAATTAGCCGGGCTTTTTCGTTTTCCCCTTCACACTTTCTTCACCTGTTGCGGCCTAGTTGCAAGTTGTCAGTTGGACAAATGCACAACGGCGATTAAACAGTTGTTCGACCATTGTCGACAGTCATCTGACAGCTTGGTTCCACAGGCCGGAAACCCGCCTCAGACCCCGCCTGACACCTGTTGGCAACACTCCTTTGCCAGATTGGACAGTTTTTGCCCAAATCGGCCTCGCACAACTGCTAACAGCACCCGTAACATGAAAAAAAAGTGCCGTACTTGCGCTTGGTCAGTTTACTTACTACAAGTAATGGGTACTATGTAGTCCGGCTAATTTCCCAGTCATGGGAGATTGCTTTTAATGGAAATGTCCACCTTAAGGGGAACACGATGAACAACGTTCTGAAATTCTCTGCTCTGGCTCTGGCTGCTGTTCTGGCCACCGGTTGCAGCAGCCACTCGAAAGAAACCGAAGCACGTCTGACCGCTACTGAAGACGCCGCTGCTCGCGCTCAAGCCCGTGCCGATGAAGCCTATCGCAAGGCTGACGAAGCTCTGGCCGCCGCTCAGAAAGCCCAGCAGACCGCTGACGAGGCTAACGAGCGCGCCCTGCGTATGCTGGACAAAGCCAGCCGCAAGTAATAGATCTTCGGATCTGTTCGAAAAAACCGACCCCTCGGGGTCGGTTTTTTTATGCCTGCCTGTTTTGTCCCCTCGACAAACAGGCAGGCAACAAAAAGCCCGCTCGACCGGTAACGGTCGGCGGGCTTCTTAGTGCGCGCTGCGAGTTACTGCAGCGGCACCGCGTCCTGGTCAACAGTAGCGGCAACCGAACCACCCTGCTGCACTTGCTGCGGCTGGGCAATGGCTACCGGCAGGCCGTCTTCGGCGGCAACCACCTCACGCACCACGTTCCAGTCCATCTGCATCTGGCTGGCGATGTCTTCGCGCTTGAGCAGGGCGTTGATCACCGCAGTGTGCTTGTCGACCACGGACGGGTCGCCGTTGTCATCGATGGGCGCGTGGGCTTCGAGGTAGATCTTGCCTTCGCTGCGACCGAACTTGTACGGCTCGTTGATGATGCGCACCTTGGTGCCCACCGGAATCATCGAGAAGAGCTGGGTCACGTCCCAGTTGTACATGCGGAAGCAACCGTGGCTGGTACGGGTGCCGATGCCGAACTTCTTGTTCGAACCGTGGATCAGGTAGCCATGGAAGCCCAGGCTCATCTTGTACGGACCCAGCGGGTTGTCCGGACCCGGCGGCACTACGGTCGGCAGCGGATCGCCGTCGGCGGCGTGCTCGGCGCGAATCGAGGCCGGCGGGTACCAGGCCGGATCCTTGGTCTTGGCGATCACGCTGGTGCTGCCCACCGGCGAACCCCAGCCCTCACGACCGATCCCCAGGGCGTAGGTGTAGACGACGTTCTTGTCCTTGGGGAAGTAGTACAGGCGGTATTCGGCGAGGTTGATCACCACGCCTTCGCGCGGACCTGCCGGCAGGACGAAACGGGTCGGAATGATGACCTCGGTGCCCACGCCCGGCAGCCAGGCATCGACGCCCGGGTTGGCAGCGATCATCTCGGAGTAGCCGAGGCCGTACTTCTCGCCCAGGTCGGCGAAGGTGTCTTCGTACTTGGCCTTGATGACCTGGACCTGGCCGACGATATCGTCGCCCGGCGCCGGCAGCGGCAATTCAATGGCGGAAACGGGGCCGGCCGAGAGCAGCGCGGCGAGGGACAGCGAGCAGGCGGCAATGACGCGCGACAACATCCGAGGATCCTTGACGTGGGCAATGAGCAAAGGGTGATCAGTTTACCACCGCAAGCCCCGTCAACGGGAGATATCAGATGAGCCAGGAACTGCGCGCGCCGCGCTTTTCCTCTTCGAGTTGTTTCAGGCAGGCCGCGCAGATGCGCCGATCGCGCAGCAGCGGTTTCTCGGCACCGCGCCACATCGGCTGCGCTGGCAGCAGGCTGCCACACAACGTGCGGTCAGCCGGGGTTCCCAGCTCCAGCTGGCGCGCGACCAGATGCACCCGGACCTCGCGGCAGGCGAACAGGTCCAGCTGTTCATCGGGTTCGATCAGCTGGTAGGCGAAGAGGGTCCAGGCGGGGCGCGACATAGGGGGTTCCAGAAGGGTGCGCAAACATAGCCGAAAGGCCGGGCGCGGGGAAGCCTCGATTCCGTGGTTTATCCGTGCCGCCATTCATTACAGCAGGGGCTTGAGCGTCGGCCACACGTTGTCGAGCAGTTTAGGCTGAGCCGCCACCGCCGGATGGATGCCGTCAGCCTGCATCATGTCCTGCACGCCCCCTACCCCTTCAAGGAAGAACGGCACCAGTGGAATCTTCTGTTCGCTGGCCACGCTGTCGAAGACCTTGGCGAACGCGTCGGTGTAGCGCTGTCCGTAATTGGGCGGCAGGCGCATGCCGAGCAGGATCACCTTGGCGCCCGACTTCTGCGACTGCTCAACCATGCCGCTAAGATTCTGTTGCAATTGCGCTGGCGCCATTCCGCGCAGGCCGTCGTTGCCGCCCAGCTCGATCACCACCAGCTTCGGCTTCTGCTCCGAAAGCAGCGCCGGCAGCCGCGCGAGGCCTCCTGCAGTGGTGTCGCCGGAGATCGACGCGTTCACCACCTTGTAGTCAAAACCCTGCTCCTGAAGACGCTTGTCCAGCAGGTTGACCCACCCCAGGCTGGTATCCAGCCCCAAACCGGCGCTGATACTATCGCCGACGACCAACAGCGTCTGCGCCGCGGCCTGCTGCGTGATCAGAAGCAACGCCAGGCAGCCGCCCATTAGCCATGCACGCATCGGATTCTCCATGAGCGAAAGCATTCTCACTGCGCGGAACCTTAGCAAGGTTGTTTCCAGCGCGGAAGGCAAGCTGACCATCCTCCACGACCTCTCCCTCGACCTCGCCCGCGGTGACAGCCTCGCCATCGTCGGCAGCTCCGGCTCGGGCAAATCCACCCTCCTCGGCCTGCTCGCCGGCCTGGACCTGCCCAGCGGCGGCGAGATCGTCCTGCTCGGCCACACCCTGGGCAGCCTCGATGAAGACCAGCGCGCGCGAGTACGCGCCGCCCACGTCGGCTTCGTCTTCCAGTCCTTCCAGTTGCTCGACAGCCTCAATGCGCTGGAGAACGTCATGCTGCCGCTGGAACTGGACGGCCGGAAGGACGCCGAGCAGCGCGCCCGCGAATTGCTGGAACGCGTCGGCCTCGGCCAGCGCCTGACCCACTACCCGCGCCAGCTCTCCGGTGGCGAACAACAGCGGGTCGCCATCGCCCGCGCCTTCGCCGCCGAACCGGACGTGCTGTTCGCCGACGAACCGACCGGCAACCTCGACAGCCACACCGGCGAGCGCATCAGCGACCTGCTCTTCGAACTGAACCGCGAGCGCGGCACCACCCTTGTCCTGGTGACCCACGACGAACGCCTCGCCCACCGCTGCCAGCGCCATATCCGCCTGGAAAGCGGCCACCTGATCGACCACGTCGAACCCTGACGGACGAGAGCCGATGAAGCCACTGTCGCTGCCCAACCTGTTCCGCCTGTCCCTCCGCCAGCTGTGGCGCGAGGGGCGCAGCGGCGAACTGCGCGTGCTGTTCTTCGCCCTGCTGGTGGCGGTGGCGGCGAGCTCCGCCATCGGTTATTTCAGCGCGCGTCTGAACGGCGCCATGCTGGTGCGCGCCGCCGAATTCCTCGGCGCGGACCTGGTACTCACCGGCACCCAGCCGGCGCAGCCGGAACAGATCGACCGCGGCCTCAAGCTCGGCCTGCAGCACGCGCAGAGCGTGGAGTTTTCCAGCGTGGTGGCCACCGACAACGGCATTCAACTGAGCAGCGTGAAGGCCGTCGGCGACAGTTATCCCCTGCGTGGCGAACTGAAGAGCGCGCCAGCCCCCTTGCAGCCGGAAGTCGAAGGCGGCCGCCCGGCGCCGGGCGACATCTGGGTCGAATCGCGCCTGCTCGCCAGCCTCGATCTGAAGATCGGCGACAGCGTCGACATCGGCCGCAAGTCCCTGCGCATCGCTCGTGTGCTGACCTACGAACCGGATCGCGCTGGCGACTTCTACAGCCTCACCCCGCGCGTAATGATGAGCCTGCACGACCTGGACGCCACCGGCGTGGTGCAGCCCGGCAGCCGGGTGCGCTATCGCGACCTCTGGGGCGGCGCGCACGATGCGCTGCAAACTTACCGGCAAGCTACCCAAGGCAACCTGGCCGCCAACCAGGAACTGCAGGACGCGCACCACGGCAACCGTCAGATCGGCGACGCCCTGGGCCGCGCCGAACGCTACCTGAACCTCGCAAGCCTTGCCGCTGTGCTGCTCGCTGGCGTGGCCGTGGCGCTGTCGGCCAACCGCTTCGCCACCCGCCGCTTCGACGCCAGCGCACTGCTGCGCTGCCTGGGTCTGTCGCGCCGCGAAGCCCTTCTGCTGTATGGCAGCCAACTGTTCGCGCTGGGACTGGTTGCCAGCGTCTGCGGCGCCTTCCTCGGCTGGCTCGCGCAGCTGGGCCTGATGCACCTGCTGGGCAACCTGCTGCCGCCGGAAATTCCCGAAGCCGGCATAGTCCCCGCGCTCGCCGGCATGGCGACCGGGCTGGTCGCGCTGGCCGGCTTTGCCTTGCCACCGCTCGCCGCGCTGGGCCGCGTACCGCCGCTGCGCGTGCTGCGCAGCGACCTGCTGCCGGTGCCGATGCGCACCTGGGCCGCCTATGGCTGTGCGCTGCTCGCCCTCGGCCTGATCATGTGGCGCCTGAGCCTGGACCTGAAACTCACCCTCGCTCTCCTCGGCGGCGGCGCCATCGCCGCGGTGATCCTCGGTTTCATCCTGCTGCTGGCCCTGCGTGGCCTGCGCCGCGCCCTCCAGGGTGCCAGCCTGCCGTGGCGCCTGGGCCTGGGCCAACTGCTGCGTTACCCGCTGGCCGCCGCCGGACAGAGCCTCGCCTTCGGCCTGATCCTGCTGGCCATGGCGCTGATCGCCCTGCTGCGCGGTGAATTGCTGGACACCTGGCATTCCCAGTTGCCGCCCAATGCGCCGAACCACTTCGCGCTGAACATCCTGCCGGCCGAGAAAGACGGTTTCGAGCAACGGGTGAAGGCACTGTCGCCCAACGCCGAAGACCTCTATCCGATGGTGCCTGGCCGGCTGGTGGCGGTGAACGGCAAGCCCGTCCAGACATTGAAGGAAGACGTGCGCAGCGAGCGCGCCCTGCACCGGGACCTCGGCCTGACCTGGTCGGAACGCCTGCCTGCGGGCAATCAGATAGTCGCCGGTGATTGGTGGCAGGCCGGCAAGAACAGCGAACTGCCGGGCGTCTCGGTGGAAGAGAAGCTCGCCGGCAACCTCGGCCTGAAAGTCGGCGATCACCTGAGCTTCACCGTCGCCGGGCAGACTCGCGAAGCGCAGATCCGCAGCCTGCGCTCGGTGAAATGGGACAACTTCCAGCCCAATTTCTTCATGGTCTTCGAGCCCGGCACCCTGACCGACCTGCCGGTGACCTACCTGACCAGCTTCTACCTGCCGGTGAGCCAGGAGCGCCAACTGATCGAACTCGCCCGCGCCTACCCCACCGTCACCCTGCTGCCAGTGGACGCGCTGCTGGCGCAGCTGCGCAGCATCCTCGACCAGGTGACGCTGGCGGTGGAGTACGTGCTGGTGTTCGTCCTCGCCGCCGGCTTCGTGGTGTTGTTCGCCGGCCTGCAGGCGACCCTCGACGAGCGCCTGCGCCAGGGCGCACTGCTGCGCGCGCTGGGCGCCGAGCGCGGCCTGCTGATGCGCACGCGGCGCAGCGAGTTCGCCCTGCTCGGCGCGGTCAGCGGCCTGCTGGCGGCGCTGGGCTGCGAGCTGATCAGCTACCTGCTCTACCGGCTGGTGTTCGACCTGCCGTGGAGCCCGCATCCCTGGCTGCTGGGGCTGCCGGTGCTGGGTGCGCTGCTGGTGGGCGGCGCCGGCCTGCTCGGCACTCGACGCGCGCTCAACGTGAGCCCATTGCGCCTGCTGCGCGAGAGCTGATCGGGTAGACTGCCCCGATCACTCTCGCCGCACTGGATGCCATGAGCCGCTATCGTCCGCCCCGCCCTGCCGGTACCCCGCTGATCACTCCCGAAGGCGAAGCGCGCCTGCGCGCAGAACTGCATGAACTGTGGAACGTGCGTCGGCCACAGGTGACCCAGTCGGTCAGCGAGGCCGCCGCGCAAGGCGACCGCTCGGAGAACGCCGAGTACACCTACGGCAAGAAGATGCTGCGCGAGATCGACAGCCGCGTGCGCTTCCTGCGCAAGCGCCTGGAGAACTGCAAGGTGGTCAGCGAGCGCCCGGCGGATCCGAACAAGGTCTACTTCGGCGCCTGGGTCACCCTGGAAGACGAGGACGGCGAACAGGCCCGCTACCGTATCGTCGGCCCGGATGAGCTGGACCTGCGCAACAACCACATCAGCATCGACTCGCCACTGGCCCGCGCCCTGGTGGGCAAGGAGCTGGACGCCGAGGTGATGGTGCGCAGCCCGTCCGGCGAGAAGATGTGGTTCGTGGTGGAAATCGACTATCCCTGAGGCCGCGCCAAGGATCGCGGATCAAACTCCCTGCAGGAGCGGGCCGCTTACTAGAAATGCAGGGGCGCTCCTGCAGGGGGCTCAGGCGTTCAGAACGACGGCGGACGCCGGGTAATCAGCCCTTGCCGGGCGACACGGGTGAGTTCGTGAACGGCTGACTCCAACTGCTCGGCCACCGGCGACTGGACGACGGCGAAGTCGAAACTGTCGGACGGAAAGCGCGCGAGATCGGCAAAGGTTTCGGCGAACTGGATCAGGAAGGTGCGCGAGCCGTTCCAGCGCTTGGGCCAGCCATCGAGGTAACGGACAAGGGTGGGCTGGTGATTGCCGCCCAGGAGAATCTTCGGATTGCGGCGCACCAGGCCAGTGGTGATCGGGGCCAGGCGCACATGCGGGTTGGGACAGGTCATGGTGTCACGTCTCCGCCTCAGGGGTCCTGCTGGACGCGGCGAGAGGCACACCGAACCAGCGCTTTAGCGGTATTTCGATGTCAGCTGTCGCTTGCATCCGCGCCCCGCAAGTTGCTACTTAAATCGGCGCTGTGCGGCATCCTAGAGAAGCCCCGGCAAAGCTGTCAAGGAGACTTCAGTCGATGACCACACCCCCCATGCGGCTGTTCTTCGCCCTGCCCTGCCCGGCTGAACTGGCGGCGCGCATCTGCACCTGGCGCGACAGCCTGCACCACGACGGCCAGCCCGTATCCCAGGCCAACCTGCACCTGACCCTGGCCTTTCTCGGCTCCGTGCCGCGCGGGCGCAAGGCCGAATTGCGCGCCATCGGCGAACGCCTGCCACGCCAGGGCTTCAACCTTGAACTGGACCACATTGCGCGCTGGAACAACGGCATCCTGCACCTGGCGCCCAGCAACGCGCCGGCCGCCCTGCACGAACTGGTGCACGCCCTGCGCGAAGAGCTGCATGCCGGTGGATTCGAAGTCGAGCATCGCCCGTTCCATCCGCATATCACGCTCGCTCGCCATGCCCACCATACGCCGACGGCCCAAGCCGCCTTCCTGCTGCCAGCCCAGGCGGTGACGCTGTTCAGCTCGGAGAACAGCCCCACCGGGGTGCGCTACCGCGCCATCGGCGAGTGGCCGCTAGACAGCGTCTGAGCGCGCCGCCCAGTCCTGGGCGTAATCGAGGAAACGACGCAGGCCCGCCGTGGGGTACTTGTCGATATGCAGCGCACGGAAGAAGGTCCGCCGCAGCGGCCCCAGCGGGTTATCCAGACGCACCAGTTCGCCGCGCGCAAGCTCCGCCTGCACGACGCGTTGCGACAGACAGCCGATGCCGAAACCGCTGCCCACCAGATGCTTGATCGCCTCGGCGTTACTCACCTCCAGAGGCGCGTTGACGCTGCCCAGGCGTGGCAATACCTGCTGCTCGAATGTCACGCGGGTACCGGAACCGGCTTCGCGCAGCACCCAGCGCGCCGCCGCCAGATCCTTCAGGCTGATGCGCTCGGCCAGCGCCAGGGGATGTTCCGGCGCCACTACCAGCAAGAGTTCATCGGCCATCCAGGGCGTGAGCTGGATCTGCGGATGCTGGATCGGCGCCTCGATGAAGGCCACGTCCAACCTGAACTCGGCCAGCGCCTCGATCACCCCGCCGCTGTTGGCGACCTGCAACTCCAGACGGCTTGCGGGCAGCTCGCCGAGAAAACCGGCCATTACCTGCGGCAGCAGGTAGCCGCCAATGCTGCGGCTGGCACCGAGGCTCAGCTGTACCGGAGCCGATTCGAACAGGCTCTCCAGCTCCGCGCTCTGCGCCAGCAAAGCACTGGCCTTGGGGTAAAAGGCGCGGCCGTTGTCGTTCAGCGCCAGGCGCTTGCCGCTGCGGTCGAACAGGCGCGTACCGAGCGCGCGCTCGAGCTCCTGCAACGCCTGGCTGGCGGCGGACTGCGACAGCGCAATGCGCGCTGCCGCCTGGGTCACGTTGCCCAGCTCGGCGATGGCGGTGAAGGTCGCCAGTTGGCGAAGAGTAATGCGCGGGCCCATATCGATAAAACCGGTCAACCTAATAAGAACAATCCGTTTTTACACTAAGCAACGCAGCGGCACCATGGCTTCACCTTACACAAGGAGCCTGTAATGAACGCCCTTCGCCGCCTGCCCTACTACGTCCCTGGCGCCCTGCTCTGCCTGGGCATCGCCTTCGGCTCCCGCCAGCTCATGGAAATCCCCGCGCTGCAGCACCTGGGACTCGGCAGCCTGACCCTGGCGATCCTCATCGGCCTGCTGGCCGGCAACCTCGGCCTCGCCCGCTTCGGCAGCATCCGCCCTGGCATCGACCTGTCGCGCCAGCAACTGCTGCGCCTGGGTGTGGTGCTCTACGGCCTGCGCCTGACCTTCCAGGACATCGCTGCCCTAGGCCCAGCCGCGCTGATCATCGACGTGCTGATGGTCGCCAGCACCCTGACCGTCGCCTGGTGGATCGGCGAGCGCTGGCTCAAGCTGCCGCGTGAAAGCGCCCTGCTGATCGGCGCCGGCAGCGCCATCTGCGGCGCCGCAGCGGTGATGGCGAGCAGCCCGGTGCTCAAGGCGCGCGCCGAACACACGGCCGTCGCGGTGGCTACCGTTGTCCTGTTCGGCACCCTGGCAATGCTGCTGCACCCATTGATCTACGCTGCGCTGCCCAACCTGTTCGGCAGTGAGCAGGCCTTCGGCGTGTTCACCGGCTCGACCATCCACGAAGTCGCCCAGGTAGTTGCCGCTGGCCGCGCCATGGACCCCGCCGCTGCCGACGCTGCGCTGATCAGCAAGATGCTGCGCGTCCTGCTGCTGGCCCCGGCCCTGCTGATCCTCGGCCGTGTGGGTTGCGCCGAAGCTGCCGAGCCGGGTGCGCGCCGCAAGCTGCACATTCCGGGCTTCGCCGTGTTCTTCCTGCTGGTGACCGGCCTGCGCTCGCTGGGCTGGGTGCCGGAAAGCTGGTTGGCGCCGCTGCAGCAGTTGGACGATGTGATGCTCGGCATGGCGATGGCCGCCCTGGGCCTGGCCACCCGCCTGGGCGACCTGCGCAAGGAAGGCCCCAAGCCGCTGCTGCTGGGTGCTGGACTGTTCGTCTTCCTGCTGGTGGGCGGCGGCCTGATCAATGGCGGCGTGCAGTATCTCTTCCACTGAATCGCGTTCCACCGATTCAGAGACAAACAAAAAGGGCGGACACCTTGGGTGTCCGCCCTTTTTCGTTACCGGCTTTCTGCTACTGCCTTGGCGATCAGCTGGACAGCTTGCGGTCCAGGGAGAACGGGCCGGCGCCGCTGATCAGCAGCGCGACGCTGATCATGATCAGGGTGAAGGCGTATTCGAAGCCGTTGGCGGTGATGAAGAAGCCGTTGGCCAGGTGCACGCTGAACACGGCAACCAGCATGGCGACGATCAGCGGGATGCTCGCCAGGCGGACCAGCAGGCCAAGGACCAGGGCCAGGCCGCCGAAGAATTCGGCGCTGCCGGCCAGAGCGGCCATCAGGTAGCCAGGGGTCACGCCGAGGGATTCCAGCCAGCCCGCCATGCCTTGCAGACCCGGGCCACCGAAGGCGCCGAAGAGTTTCTGCGAGCCGTGTGCCATGAAGGTCAGGCCGGTGGTGATACGCAGTACAGCGATGCCGGCGCCGGCGTTGGTGGTCAGGATGGATTTGATCAGCGAGTTCATGGTGCGTCCTTATGGAAGCTCGAGTGGGAGCGAAGGGTTGCGTAGGAAGTGGGTGACAACCGTGGTTGCTTGGCGATCACTATATCCAGTTTTTCCGATATCAAAAGCGCAAAATAGCGCTAATAACTATCGAATAAACCGATTACTTCTTGATTGCCGCCACGCTTTCACGTGGCTCGAGGCCATCACGTTCGCGCTGATATGCAAGATAGTACTTGTTGACGCTGCTGACGTAGTTCACCACGCCCATGCCCAGTTGCTCGGCCGCCACGCGCTCGACCTGGAAGAACCACTGGTTGGGGTTAAGGCCCTGGCGCTTGGCCTCCGCGCGCAGGCTTTGCACCCGCTCGGGACCGGCGTTGTAGGCAGCAAGAACGAAGGCCATGCGGTCACGTTCATTGATGCGCGGGCTGGAGAAGAAGCGCTTGCGCAGCATCGCCATGTAACGGCTGGCGGCCTGCACATTGCTGTCCTTCTGGTGCACGGTATCCACGCCCACGGCGCGGGCCGCCGCCGGGGTGATCTGCATCAGCCCGGTAGCGCCGCCAGCGCCGCGCGCGCTGGCATTGAGATTGGATTCCTTGAAGGCCACGGCGGCCAGCGCCAGCCAGTCGACCTTGTTCTGCTCGGCGTAGCGTTGCAGGGTCGGGCGCACGGCTTCCAGGCGCTTGCGGTCAGGCACGACCAGCGGATTGCGCACCTGGTACGCGCGGCGATAAAGGCGCTGGAAGGCCACGTCCTGGTCCGCCGGCGCGCGGTAGTCCTTGAGGAAGCGGTTGACGCTGGCACGCAGCATCGGCGCGTCGCGGCGCACGTACCAGGCCATCGGCTCGCTGTTGTCCAGCACCAGATGACGGTCCACGCGCAGCTTGGTGAAGACCTTGCTCCAGCGCTCGGCGATGGGTTGCTCGACCACGGTGTAGTTGAAGATGCCGGCCTGGACCATCTCCAGCACATCTTCCACGGCCAGGGAGGAATCGGTCCACTCCAGCACCAGCGGTGCCATGCGCTTCTGCGCCAGACGCTCGTTGACCTTGCGCACGGCCTCGCCAGCGGCGCTGCCGGCCGGCAGGGTGATGGTGCGGCCGGCGAGCTGCTCCAGGCGCACGAACTTGCGGTTGCCCTGCTTGGTCACCAGCACCAACGGCACGTCGGCCTTCCACGGCAGGCTGGGGCTGACGTTCTGGCCGTCGCGGGCCAACAGGACCTCCCCGGGCGCAACCAGATCGCCTTCGCCGCGTTGCAGCGCGCCGAGCAATTGATCCTTGGCCTTGGGAATGAACTTGATGGTGAGCGGCTTGCGCCCCGGGGCGCTGTCGTTGAGGTACTGCTCGAAGGCACGCAGGCGGCGGTACTCGATACCAATCGGCTCGCCCTTGATTTCGCCGGAGCTGTTGCGGCTCTGGTTGACCAGAACCCGCAGGGTGCCGCCGGAACGAATGGTGGCCAGGTCGCGGGCGTCGCTGCTTTCCTGCTCCCAGTTTTCCGGCTGGGCCGTCAGGCGCGCGGCCGCCGGCAGTGGCGTCAGGGCCACGAGGCACAGCAGTAGCAGCAACAGTCGGGTCATCCAGCTCTCCGGGGGCTCGCACTCGGCGGTGGGCCGATTAGAGTGCGGTTTCGACCGGTAGTTCCCGGCCGCCAAGGGCGCGCAAGACTCTCACAGGAGGGGATAAACACCAACCCGAAACTTCCGATAGATCTTCGGAATATTCCTCAACCTGTTGTTTTTGAAGAATTTTCGTCAAAAAAGCGGCTTTTGCTATGCTCCGCTTCCGAACAAAGGGAACAAAAATGCAACTGATCGACATCGGCGTCAACCTCACCCACCCCAGCTTCGTCCCGGAACGTGAAGCGGTCCTCGCTCGCGCCATCGAGGCCGGCGTCGTGCAGATGGTGCTGACCGGGACCAGCCTGGACGACAGTGAACAGGCCCTGCAGCTGTGCCGGCAACTGGACGAAGACCAGCGTCTTTACTGCACTGCCGGCGTCCATCCGCACGAAGCCAGCCACTGGGACAGCGGCAGCGCCAAGGTTCTTCGCGGCCTGCTGGCCGAGGACCGGGTGAAGGCGGTCGGCGAATGCGGCCTGGACTTCAACCGCGACTTTTCGCCGCGCCCGCAGCAGGAGAAGGCTTTCGAAGAACAACTGGGCCTCGCCGTGGAACTGCAGTTGCCGGTGTTCATCCACGAGCGCGATGCGGGCGAGCGCCTGCTGGCGATCCTCAAGGACTTCCGCGACAAGCTGCCGGCCGCCGTGGTGCATTGCTTCACCGGCGAGCGCCGCACGCTTTATTCGTACCTCGACCTCGACCTGCACATCGGAATCACCGGCTGGATCTGCGACGAACGCCGGGGCACCCACCTGCAGGAACTGGTGCGGGAAATTCCCGAGGGCCGGCTGATGCTGGAAAGCGACGCACCTTATCTATTGCCGCGAACCTTGCGGCCGAAACCCAGGAATGGCCGCAACCAGCCAGCTTATCTGCCAGAAGTTCTGGCTTGCGTCGCCGAACATCGCGGCGAAAGCACCGAAGCAGTCGCGGCCCACACCACGGCCTGCGCGCGAGCGTTTTTCAACCTGCCGAAAATTTGAACCAACTCTCAAGATCGCGGCTCGTCGGCCGATAAGTCGGGGGCAGAAGGTGGCTTGATCGGTATCAATGGCCAACCTTCCCCCTTTTCACGACAATAATGGCGCCTTGCCATTATTTGACCGACAAGAAGAGATTTATGGCCGCCTGGATCCGCGATATTTCCCTCAAGTACAAATTCTGGGCCGTCAACGCGGTCGCCTTCGTCACCACCTTGCTGCTGGTCGTGTTCGCCATGCACCAGGAACTCGACGGGCGCAACCAGCAGGCACGCCAGGGTGCCGAAGCCCAGGCCCAGTTACTGAAGAACTGGCCGGCAGGCTCGGCACTGCCAACCTCGCCGAACCTCGTCACCTTTGCCAGCGGCAGCGCGCCGCAGATCAGCGGTGTCGACGGTTCCGCCCTCGCCCGCACCAGCGGCTGGGTTGACCTGAAGGGTGCACAGACCCGCAATGGCGCCCTGGCAGGCGCCTACGTGCAGGACATCGGCAACGGCCAGCGCGTCGCCGTACTCGCCCCCGGCGCCGATTTCTGGAGCGTCTTCGAGGACCGCGCCCTGCCCTTCGCCGGCGCCGTGCTGGTGCTGATGCTGGCCCTGCTGGCCGCCTCGCAGTTGCTGATCCGCTTCATCCTCACCCACCTGCTGACCCTGCGCGACGTGATGCTCCACGTGGAGAAGAGCGGCGACCTGGCCGCCCGTGTGCCGCTGGAAAGCCGCGACGAAGTCGGCCAGATGGCAACCGCCTTCAACGCCATGCAGGCCGGCTACCAGCGCGTGGTCGGCACCGTCGCCCAGGCCGCCGGACGCCTCGACGAAGGCGCGCGCAGCCTCGCCAGCAGCATGGGCCAGGTGCGCCAGGGCATGCTCGGCCAGCAGAGCGAGACCGACCAGGCCGCCACCGCCATCAACGAGATGTCCACCACCGTCCACCATATCGCCCAGCACGCCGCCGACACCCGCGACCAGTCGCAGGAAGCCGACCGCCTCGCCGGCAACGGCCAGCAGGTTGTCGGCCGGGTCGGCCAGTCCATTGCCGGTTTGTCCCAGGGCGTGCAGCAGACCGCCGAGATGATCCAGCAACTGGCCCAGGACAGCCACAAGATCAGCAGCGTGGTCAGCGTCATCCACGGCATCGCCGAACAGACCAACCTGCTCGCCCTCAACGCCGCCATCGAGGCCGCCCGCGCCGGCGAGATGGGCCGTGGCTTCGCCGTGGTCGCCGATGAGGTGCGCAACCTCGCCAAGCGCGTACAGGACTCCACCGACGAGATCACCCAGATGATCAACGCGCTGCAGTCCGGCACCCGCGACGCCGTGGAGTTCATGCAGGAAAGCTCGATCAAGGCCGACGGCTGCGTCGAGGAGGCCCGTGAGGCCGGCGAAGCGCTGGCGGCCATCGCCTCGGCCGTGGCGCTGATGCGCGAGAGCAACACGCAGATCGCCGTGGCCGCCGAGCAACAGAGCCAGGTGGCCGAGGAAATGACCCGTTCGGTCGTGGGCATCCGCGACGTCACCGAACACACCGTGCAGCAGACCGTCGATTCGGCCGGCACCAGCCACCAGCTGGCGGACCTCGCCGGCGAGCTCAGCCGTGCCATCCGCCAGCTGCGCCTGTAATCCCTATCGCCCACATAGCCTGCGCCCATTGGCGCGGGCTCCGGGGCAACACCTAGACTGCTGACATTCCGCCCACCTGCACTCAGGCGGGCTTTTCAGTCTCGGGAGCAGCACCATGGGCAAACGTCACCCCAACCTCCTCGCCTGGCAGTGGCAGGGCTACGCCGCCAACCACCGCAACCCGACCAATCTGGCGCTGCACATCATCGCCGTGCCGCTGTTCATCCTCGGCGCCCTGACGCTGCTCAGCGGGCTGTTCAGCCTGAGCCTGTCGGCGATCCTGCTGGGCGTGATCGGCATGGTCGCCTCCCTGGCCATCCAAGGCCGAGGTCACAAGCTCGAGGAGCAGGCGCCCGAGCCCTTCAGCGACCGCAAGGACGCCGTCGGTCGGCTGCTGGTCGAGCAATTCGTCACCTTCCCGCGCTTCGTCCTGAGCGGCAAATGGTGGCGCGCCTGGCGAAATCGCAACAGCTGAGCCGGCCATCACGGCAGGGCGCGGCATTTCGGCCATTCAAGTCCCTGGCAGGTTCGCCGATATAATCGTCGAGATTTCGTCACGAGCTGTTGAGATGTCGGCTTTTCGTCATTTTATTGGCATTCTGCTCTGCCTGTTTATTGTCATGCCCGCGCACTCAGCCCCGGATCCGGCGGCCGAGCGCACCGTGCTGACCATCGCAGTGAAGGACCAGCCGCAGCTCCTGCGCCATTACAGCCTGCGCGACCTCGAAGCGCTGCCGCAGACCGAGCGGCGCTCCATGCTCCCTGATGAATCCCAGGTCTATGGCTGGCAGGGCGTGCGCCTGAGCACCCTGCTCGCCGGTTTCGACCGTACCGATTCCCAGCGCCTGCGGGTCGAGGCGCTGAACGACTATTCCGCGCTGATTCCGCTAAGCGACCTCGACGCCTTCGACCCCATCCTCGCCTACCGCCGCGATGGCCAGGCCATCGGCATCGCCGAGCGCGGCCCGCTGTTCGTCATCTACCCGATGCTCGATCACCCGGAGTTGCGGACCCAGGTCTACTTCAACCGCACCGTCTGGCAGGTAAGCCGCATTACCCTGGAGTGATCGCCGTGCCCCCGCAGCCTCCCAGGCGGCGCTATCGCCGCCTGACCGTCATCATCCTCAGCGGCCTGATCGCTGCGCTGACCGCCGGCGCCGGTGCGGCGCTGCTGATGGTGCACCAGCACGTCCGCCAGCTGGCCCATCCCGACGCCCACAGCGAGCTGTGGCAGGCCTACCAGTTGCGCGCCGAGCTGGAACGCTCGCTGAACACTGCCCGCCAGGTGCTCGCTGGCAAGAGCGACAGCGATGCCCTGGCAACCCGCATCGAGGTGCTCGCCAGCCTCCTGCCGCCCCTGCGCACCACGCCTGTCTACCGCTACCTGGTGGAGCCGCGTCCGGAAGTGCAGGCGACGCTGGAGACGATCCAGCAGCTGAGCGACGCCTGGCTCCAGCGTGCCCCCTGGGGCCAGCCGGCGGCGGCGAAGGTGCTGGCCGGCGAGATGCTGCGCGAACTGCCCCCGCTGCTCGAACCCACCCATGAACTGGTGGTGGTCACCAACATCGCCCTGACCAACTACATGGACGCCGAACGCCTTGATCTGCAGCGCGCCTTCAACCTGCTGGCCTGGGTGCTCTTCGGCCTCGGCCTGTGCAGCGTGCTGCTGGCTCTGCGAGTGATCGCCAACTCGCGGCGCAAGCTGCAGCTCACCCAGCGCCTGCACGACCTCAACCAGTCGCTCGAGCAACGCGTCGAACAGCGCACCCAGGAGCTGAGCGAACGCAAGGCACTGCTGCGCTACATCCTCGACACCAGCCCCAGCGACGTGGCGCTGCTCAGTGACGAAGACTCCCGTGCCCATTACGTCAGCCCGCGCCTGTTGCAGCGCACCGGCATCCGCCCGCACGAGCCCTTCACCCTGCACCGCCTGTTCGATGACCCGGACGAGGAAGCGCGCTTCCGCCAGTCGCTGGCCGACAATGGCCAGTTGGACAGCTGGGAAACCCGGCTGGCGGGCAACCCCGCTTACTGGGCGATCGTCTGGGCGCGCAAGATGGAAGTAGAGGGCCGCCCCGCCTCGCTGGTGTGGAGCTTCGACATCAACCAGCGCAAGGCCATGGAACAGGAGCTGCGCCTGCTGGCCACCACCGACCCGCTGACCGGCCTGCAGAACCGCCACGCCTTCGTCAAACGCGGCGTCGCCCTGCTCAAGAGCGCGCAGCGCTATGACCGCCAGTGCGCGGCGCTGATGCTGGACATCGACTTCTTCAAGCCGATCAACGACAGCCACGGCCACGCCTTCGGTGATGCGGTGCTGCAGGCCGTAGCCAAGGAGCTGACGCAAGGGTTGCGCGAAGTCGACCTGCTCGGCCGCCTGGGTGGCGAGGAGTTCGCCGCGATCCTCCCGGAAACCGACCTGCAGCAGGCGCTGCAAGTCGCCGAACGGGTACGCAACAGCGTGCAGGCGCTGTCCTTCACCAGCGCGGACGGCAACCGCGTGCGCCTGACCCTGAGCATCGGCGTGGCCGAGCGACGCGAAGGTGAACTGCGCCTGGAAGACCTGCTGGCCCGCGCCGACCGCGCCCTGTACCGAGCCAAGGCCGGCGGGCGCAATCGTACGGAGACCGCGCCCGGTCTCTAGCTGGAAGGCTTCTAGCCGAAGATGGTCACCGTCTGCCGGCCGATTGCCAGGAGCTGGCCGTCCGCCGACCAGGTCTGCGCGGCGATGTGGCCGTAGCCATCGCGGGCATGTTCGATGGTTGCCAGGTACTGGCACCAGCCATTGGCCGGCATCGACGGCAGCGGCTGGACGAACTCCACGGTCCAGGTCAGCGAACTGGAGGGCGCCGGCGATTTCAGGTGCGGCAGGTTGGCCGGCGGCCAGGCATCGATCAGCGCCAGCAGGTGGCTGATCTCCATCGGTTCGTCGCCCACGTCATCACCACGAAAACGCATCCAGCCACCCATCTCGCGCTCGCGACTGGCCGAGAACGGCATGTGTCCGACGGCCCAGCGCATGGCGATATTCTGGGTGAAGGCCGGCATGATCTTGCGGATGTAGGGCAGCTCCTGGCAGTCCTCGATAGCCTTGAACGCCGGCGGCGGCAGGCCCTCCATCTGCACGCTGGATTCGCGCGCCACGCCGAAGCTGCCCTGGGCCAGCAGGACCACCTGGCCGTTCTGCACGGCGCGGCAGAACACCTGACTGACCGACTTGCCCTCGCGCAGGACTTCGGCCTCGAAACTCACCGGCACTTCCACCTCGATGGGGCCGACGAAGGTGATCGCCAGCGAGCGCACCGGCCGCCCCGCCTCGGCCACCGACGCCATGGCCTCGTAGGCCAGCGCCGCCACCAGGCCGCCAAAACTGGCGCGGCCCTGGGCCCAGGCGGCGGGAATGACGATGGACAACGGCGCAGTACGCACCGCCCGGAGCATTTCGCTGAAGGACATGATCGGACTTCCCTGAGGCTTCTGGAGAATGGCAACTGGCTGCGATCTTAGGGCCAGCGGCAGCCCCGGCAAACCATCCAAAGCCTTGTCCCTTGCAGGAAATGCCCGGTCATCAATGGCCTCTATGCAAGGCCTTCTCAAGGGCCTCCAGGCTCTCGTCAGCGAGGCGCTCGGCGAGGTCGTGGCGGGCATTCCAGTGCGGTTGCAGCGGCATAAGGTCCAGCTCGCGCTCGCTGCGGATCAGCCACTGTTCATAGTCATGCCAGTCGCCCAGGGCCGATTGCGCGTCCTTCAACGGCGCCAGCAGGCGTTGCGGCACGGCGGACTCCTCGGGATAGGCCTCCAGCGAATAGCGCACCCGCTTGATCAGCAGGCGCAGGCGATGACGGTCGTGGGCCGGGTCTTTCAGGGCGTCGCGCAGCTTCTGCCACTCCCGGGCCAGGCGCTTTTCCACCTTGCGGTGCAGGCCCTTGAGCACGCCGTGGCGCTCGGACGTGCGCCACAGCTGCGGCCAGCCGTCCAGGCGCATCATCAGGCGCTCCCACTGCGGGCTGGCAAGCAGCGTGGCGTAGCCGGAGATCAACGCCGGCCGGCGCAGCGCGGCGGCGCGTTCGTAGCCTTCGGCCTCCAGCACCGGCAGCAGCACTTCGAGGTCGCGCAGCGGGCCGCTGAGCCGGCCCATGTCGCCCAGCGCCTGTTCCAGTTCGTCGATACCGGGCATGCCGCGCACCGGGTGCAGCAGGCTGCGCAACCGGCGCACGGCGATGCGCAGGTCATGCAGCGCTTCCGGGTCGGACGCGGCCTTCAGGCGGGAAGACGCGGAGAACAGCGCAACCTCCTGCTCGATCAGATGGCTTACCAGGTAATCGCAGAAGGAGGTCACGGCAGGCTCCACTCAGAGAATGAAATATCAGGTTAGCCCCTGCCGACGCAGCAACAAGGGGCGCAATGTCACGTTCCTTTTCCGCGCGATAGCCGCAGGCGCCAGGGCAGCTCGCGGCGCAGGCGTGCCAGGTGCCCGCGCAGCTCGGCTGGCGACGCAGCCGCGCCGCCGTAACGCTGCTTTTCGAAGGCATCCAGGTAGCTGCGGATCGCCTGTGCATGGGCCGGCAACACTTTAATGGCACGCCGGCAGAAGTCCCTGCCGCCCTCCCCCGGCTCCCGGCGTACGCCCAGCGGCGCGAGCATCCGCTCGAAGCGCTGGAAGCTGCGCAACTGGACATCGGCGCTGCGTCGCCAGGGCTTGAACAACACCAGTGCCAGCAAGCCCAGCAACAGAGCGCCGCCGCCAACCAGCAGGGCGCCGCCCCATTGCCGGTCGAGCCCGCCGAACCAGTTTTTCAGCATGTCGCCCTGCTGCTCGGCCTGATAGCCCAGCACCCAGCGCTGCCAGCCGTAGTTGGCGTCGTCCCACGCCATGCGCAGCTGGTTGAGCAGCGCGAAATGGCGGTAGCGCAGGGGCGAAAACGGATCGGACTCCAGGAAGCTGCCTTCCTGGCTCAGCGCCGCCTCCAGCCCCTGCTCGATGCGTTCGGGCGCCACGGCGCCCGTCGGGTCGACCCGCGTCCAGCCCCGCCCCGCCTGCCAGTACTCGACCCAGGCATGGGCGTCGAACTGGCGGATCGCCAGGTAGTTGCCCGAGGTACTCGCCTCGCCGCCCTGGTAGCCGGTGACCACGCGAGCCGGAATACCGGCAGCGCGCAGGACGAAGGTCATGGCGCCGGCGTAGTGCTCGCAGAAGCCGGCGCGGGTGTCGAAGAGAAAGCCGTCGATGCGTTCCGGGCCGGCATCCGGCGGCCGGAGTGTGTAGCGGAACGGCTGCTCGCGCAGATGCTGGAGCATCGCCTGCACCAGCGCTGCCGGCTGCGGGTAGCGTTCGCGCAGTTGCTGCGCCCAGGCGCGGGCCCGTGGGTTGCCGCCCTGTGGCAAGGCAAGGTTGATCCGTTGCGCGCGGGCGGCGTCATCCGGCTCCAACTGTGCGTCCGGCCAGGAGGTGGCACGGTACATCAGCCCCTGGCGCACCGGCAGGCGTCGTTCCAGGTGGAAGTCGCTCATCATTCGCGCATCGCCCAGGCTGGTCTGCGCCACGTCGAGGCCGAACAGCCAGGGCCGGCCGTTGGGCTCCATGATCACCTGGTACTGCAACGGCTGGCCCCGCTGCTGCCATTGCGGCGGACGATCGCCACGCTGGAACGCGGTACTCCAGCGCACACCGTCGAAGCGCTCCAGGGTCAGCGCCCGCCAGTACAGCTGCGAACGCGGCGGCGGCTGACCGTCAAAACTCACCCGGAAAGCCAACGCGGGTGACTGGCTCAACTCGACCATGTCCCCTGGCGCCATGCTGTCGCTCAGCCCGGTCATGGCCTTGTCGCCCGGCATCGGCAGCGACCACAGCGGCCCCATCCGCGGGAACAGCAGGAACATCAGCAGCATCAGCGGCAGCGCCTGCAACAGCAGGCCGCCGGCCAGACGCAGGGTCGGCATCGGGCGCGCGGCGAAGCTGCTCTGCTGCAGGCCGATGGCCGCCGCCAACAGGGCCAGCACCGGCAGCAGGCTGAATGCGGCAGCGATGATGTCGTCCTGGAACAGGTAGCTGGTGGTCACGGCGAAGAATCCCAGCAGGATCAGCACCCAGGCGTCGCGGCGGGTCTTGAGCTCCACCAGCTTGACCACGAAGGCGGCGATCAGCAGCACCACGCCAGCATCCAGCCCGATCACCGAGCCACGGGAGAACCACACTCCTACCCCGGCCGCCGCCACCAGCGCCAGCTTGGCGACGCCGCTGGGGTAGTTGGTGCGCATGCGGAACACCTGGATGCGCCAGGCCGCACAGCCCAGCCAAAGCGCGACGATCCACAGTGGCAGGTGCTCCAGGTGCGGGATGATCACCACCGCCTGGGCTACCAGCAGCCAGGTGAGCGCGACCCGTGGAATCGGTTGGGTGGAAGCGGCGGCAGCGCTGCTCATCGCTTCGTCCCGTGCAGCGCCAGGGCGCGAAGGCAGGCATCGCGATGGGTATCGTCCAGGCCGACCGCCAGTTGCGCATCCGGCAAGCGCAGACCGAAGGGTTGCTGGCGCAGCGACAGCTGCAGAACCCAGAAACACAGGCGTGAAAGGCGCCCCTCGGTGTCGCCGCCCAGGCTGTTGAACTCCAGCCAGACGTTGCGCCCCGCCAGCGCCGAGAAGTCCTTCACCAGCAGGCCCTGGCCGCGCGAATAGGCCTTCCAGTGCAGACGCCGGCGCGAGTCGCCCGGCTGGTAGGGCCGCAGCCCCTGGTAATCGTCGACTCCGCGGCCGCTGGGACGCACACCCTCTTCGTCATTCTCTGCTGGCCCGCCTTCGAGCGGCAGGTCGCCGGGCTGCGGATGCGGGTAGACCAGCACCGACTGGTCCAGGTCCACCCAGCTCCAGGCCACCAGCAGCCCCAGCGGGAAACGGCTTTCCACGCGCAGGCGACCGGGGCGCAGCCAGCCGCGTCGCTGCGCCGTCGTCGTCAGCAGCACTTCTTCGGCATGCTCTGCCGTGACATCGGCAAACTGCATGCGCTCGGTTTCCCAGCCCAGGCCGATGGCCTGTCGGGCGCGCCCTTCGCCTTCCAGGCGCACGCGAAAAGCTGCCTGTTCGCCGACGAATACCGGCTGCGCGCCGAGCGCCGTCAGGCGCAGGCCGCCCAGGTTCCGATAGGTGTGCAGGATGGCGACGATGAACAGCGACAGCAGCAGGAAGGTCAGGCCGTAGGCCAGGCTGTTCTGGTAGTTGATGGCGGTGAGCAGCATCAGCAGCAGCGCGACGCCGAACGCCATCCCCTGCCGGGTCGGGATAATGAAGATACGCCGCTGGTTGAGCTGCAGCGATGGCGATGGCGGTATGCGCCGGGCTATCCAGCTCTGCCACAGCGGCCTGACCCTGACGAGCATGGCATGCCCCTCAGAGAGCCGGAACTTCGCGCAGCAACCACTGCACCAGCGCGCCGCCGCCATGGCCGGCCGGGTCGGCCTGGTCACGCAGGCGGTGCCCGGCCACCGAAGGCAGCACGGCCTGCACATCCTCGGGAATCACGTAGTCGCGCCCGGCCAGCAGTGCCCAGGCACGAGCGGCCGCCAGCAACGCGAGGCTGCCGCGCGGCGACAGGCCGAGGGCGAAGGCCGGCTGGGTACGCGTGGCTTCCACCAGGCGCAGCACGTAATCCACCAGGGCATCGCTGGCACGCACCTCCAGCACTTCACCCTGCAGCGCCTGCAGTTCCTGTGGGTCGAGCATCGGCTCCAGGCGCGGCAGCAGGTCGCGGCGCGCCTCGCCCAGCAGCAGCGCCTTCTCGGCGGCGCGGCCGGGGTAGCCCAGGGACAGGCGCATGAGGAAACGGTCAAGCTGGGACTCGGGCAGCGCGAAGGTACCGCCCTGGGTCACCGGGTTCTGCGTGGCGATGACGAAGAAGGGTTCGGGCAGCGGACGGGTCGCGCCCTCGATGGTCACCTGGCCCTCCTCCATGGCCTCGAGCAGCGCGCTCTGGCTCTTGGGCGTGGCACGGTTGATCTCGTCGGCCAGCACCAGCTCGGAGAAGATCGGCCCGGCGTGGAAGACGAACTGCCCGGTGTCCTTGTCGAACACCGAGGTGCCCAGCACGTCGCCGGGCAACAGGTCGGAGGTGAACTGGATGCGCTGGAAGCTCAGCCCCAGCACCCGCGCCAGCGCATGGCTCAGGGTGGTCTTGCCCATGCCGGGCAGGTCTTCGATGAGCAGGTGACCGCGGGCCAGCAGGCAGGTCAGTGCCAACCTCACTTGCACTTCCTTGCCGAGCAGTACCTGATCGACTGCCTTCAGACAATTCTCCAGCTTGGCGTGCATCCTGACCCTCTCTTCTCCGGAAAACTCCGATCCTACTGGTCCGGAACGGAGCATCAAAGGTTTCGACACATTTAGTCCGCAATCTGTGATGCAGAGCTGTGATCCAGAGCGCCTAGCGCCCCAGCAGGCGCTCCGCCAGCCAACTCGCGGCGGGGCCCAGCCGACGCTGCCGCGACCAGATCACGTCCACCGCCACCCGGCGCGGCCAGCCGGCGACCTTCAACTCCTTCATACGCCCGCTGGCGAAGCGTCCTACCATCCAGCTGGGCAATTCGATCCAGCCAAAGCCCAATACCGCCATGTCCAGCAACAGCAGGTAGTTTGGCGCGCTCCAGCAGCGGCCGCCGAGCATCGGTGCGGCGTCATCCAGGTAGGTGTTCAGGCGCAGCGCCCGGTACGCCAGCAGGTCCTCGCGCTCTACCTGGGCGCGGCCGGCCAGCGGATGGTCGCGGCTGACGAAGAGGCCGAACTCGGCCTGTTCGCTCAGCGTCGCCGAGCTGACGTCCGGTGGGTAATCCTTCTGTGCCGCCAGCAAACCAAGGCTGGCGCGGCCCTGGACGACCAGGTCGAGCACGTCGCTGTCCTCGGCGATCAGCCATTCGAACTCCAGGTCCGGATAACGCGCATCGATCTCCCCCAGCCGGGCTTCGAATTCGGCCGACTGGTAGGTGTCCGACATCGCCAGGGTCACCCGCGACTCCAGTCCTCCGACGAGCTGATGGGCGAGCTGCCCGAGGCGGTCGTTGGCCATCAGCACCTCCTCCACCCGCCCGAGCAGCGCGTGGCCGGCCTCGGTCAGCTGCGGCTGGCGACTGCTGCGGTCGAACAGGGTCAGGCCGAGGTCGATCTCCAGGCGGGCGATGGCCTCGCTGACGGTGGACTGGCTCTTGCCCAGCTTGCGCGCGGCGGCGCTGAACGAGCCCAGGCAGGCGGCCTCGGCGAAGGCCTGCAGGGATTCGGGGGAATATTGCATGGTGGCAGCCTCTTCCATCGGTTAAGCCGATGGTATCCAACTTAGATCCAGCCGGTCGACCGATGATAATGGCGCCGGACCGACGGAGTCGGCCTTCTCGTGAATTGAGAGCTTGATGCCTGGAGATACCCCATGACTCCCACTAAAACCCTGAAAGAGCGGATGTTCCACGCCGGCCTTTTCGAATTGCTGGCGGTCGTCATCTGCGCGCCGACCCTGGCCTGGCTGATGGACAAACCGCTGGGCCACATGGGCGCCATGACCCTGATGTTCTCGGCCATCGCCACCGTGTGGAACATGCTGTTCAACGCCGCCTTCGACCGCGCGCAGAACCGCATGGGCTTCAGCCGTACCCTGTCGGTGCGCATTCTGCATGCCTCGCTGTTCGAACTGGGCCTGATCATCCTGCTGGTGCCCCTGGCTGCCTGGTGGCTGTCGGTGAGCCTGCTGCAGGCGTTCATCCTCGACATCGGCCTGGTGCTGTTCTTCCTGCCCTACGCGCTGGTGTTCAACTGGGTGTACGACGTACTGCGCGAGCGCTGGGTCGGCCGGGAGCAGTCAACCGCCCAGGCCCACGGCTGAACGAAAAGCCGAAACAGAAAAGCCCGCATCACTGCGGGCTTTTTCATGTCCGAAGAAAGCTTCAGGCCAGGCTGGCAGCGATCTCGGCCAGGGCCTTGGCCGGGTCGGCGGCCTGGCTGATGGGGCGGCCGATCACCAGGTAGTCGGAGCCGTTGTCCAGCGCCTGGCGCGGGGTGAGGATGCGACGCTGGTCGTCCTGGGCGCTGCCGGCCGGGCGGATGCCGGGGGTGACCAGTTGCAGCGCCGGGTGCGCGGCCTTCAGCGCGGGTGCTTCCTGAGCGGAGCACACCAGGCCGTCCATGCCGGCCTTCTGCGCCAACGCAGCCAGACGCAGCACCTGCTCCTGGGGCTCGACGTCCAGGCCGATGCCGGCCAGGTCCTCGCGCTCCATGCTGGTCAGCACGGTCACACCGATCAGCAGCGGCGACGGGCCATTGAAGGCGTCCAGGGTCTCGCGGCAGGCGCTCATCATGCGCAGGCCGCCGGAGCAGTGCACGTTGACCATCCATACGCCCATCTCGGCGGCGGCGCGCACGGCCATCGCGGTGGTGTTGGGGATATCGTGGAATTTCAGGTCGAGGAAGACTTCGAAACCGCGGCTGTTCAGGGTCTCGACGATACCGGCGGCGCAGCTGGTGAACAGTTCCTTGCCCACCTTCACCCGGCACAGCTTCGGGTCCAGCTGGTCGGCCAGCGCCAGCGCGGCTTCGCGGGTGGGGAAATCCAGGGCGACGATGATCGGGGTCTGGCAGGCGGACATGGGCTCTCTCGCGGGTATCGAAAAAATCGGCGCGCATTGTCGCAGAAACGCGCCGACTTCCGTAGCCCGCCCGGCAGGAATGCTGCGTCGCCGACGGCGATCAGGCACTCAGCCGCTCGCGCAGGCGGCCGAGCATGCCCAGCAGGCTGCCGACCTTCTCCCGCTCGCGCTCCTCGCGCGGCACCTCGGCAATGCGTGCGACCTTCTGCTCGGGCTGCGCGCGCCACAGCAGCGCCTGCTCGGCGGCGGCCTTCAGGCCCTTCTCGAACAGCCCGCGGCGGATAGGCTTGGGCAGGTAGCGGAAGATCTGCGCCTGGTTGATCAGCGCCAGCAGGTCCTGGGTGTCGCGGAACGGCGTGACGACGATGCTCAGCAGGCGCGGATGGGCCTGGGCCAGGGACTTGAGCAGCGGCGCGGTGTCTTCGCCGGCGAGCTTCAGGTCGCTGACGAGGATGTCGATGGGCTCGCTGTTCAGCCGCACGATGGCCTCGGCCAGGTTGCGCGCGCGGTGCAGCTGGTGGGTGCCGGCGCTGCAGAACTCGCCGACGCTGGCCAGGGTCTCGGGGTCCTCGTCCAGCAGCAGCACGTTGAGCGGCGCGACCACACGGCTGATGGCCTTGGTATCGATGGGCTCGGCCGGCGCCTGGCGCAAGGCGATCTCGGCCGCCTGGCGCAGGGTGAAGGCCATTTCCTGCGGGTCCCAGGGCTTGGTCAGGTAGCGGAAGATGCCGCCGCTGTTGAGTGCATCCACCGCCGCGTCGAGGTCGGAGTAACCGGTCAGCAGGATGCGCAGGGTATCCGGGGCGATCTCCTGGGCCTGGGCCAGCAGCTCGGCGCCGGTCATCTGCGGCATCCGCTGGTCGCTGACGAGAATGTCGATGCGCTCCTCGCGCAGGCGCTGCAGGGCTTTGTGCGGATCGGTCTCCACCCGCACGTCGTAGTGACGGCGAAACTGCATCGCGAGGCTGCGCAGGATGCGTTCCTCGTCGTCGACGAAGAGGATGCGGACAGGCTGCTGGCTCATGTTCAGGCGCTCCGTTTCAGTTCGCTGGCCTGCTGGATCGGCAGGCTGATGAGGAATCGCGTGCCGCGTCCGGGTTCGGACGCCACGCGGATACGGCCGCCGTGGTCCTGGACGATCTTGTAGCTGATCGACAGGCCCAGGCCCGTGCCCTGCCCCACCGGCTTGGTGGTGAAGAAGGGATCGAAGATGCGCGCGCGCACCTCCTCGTTCATGCCCTTGCCGTTGTCCTGCACGGAGAGGTGCACCTGGGTTTCGTCCGCCCAGGATTTCACCTGGATCAGGCCGAATTTCTCCATGGCCTGGGCGGCGTTGGTCAGCAGGTTGAGCAACACCTGGTTGATCTGGCTGGCGGCGCAGGCGACCTTGGGCAGCGCGCCCAGCTGGGTGGCGACCTCGGCCTTTTCCTTGATGCTGTTGCGCGCGATCAGCAGCGCGCTGCGCACGCAGTCGTTGAGGTCGACTTCCTCGCTGCGGGCGCGGTCCAGGCGAGCGAAATCCTTCAGGCCGCCGACCAGCTCGCCGATCTGCGCAAGGCCGAAATCGGTGTCGCCGAACAGCTGGTCGAGATCACCCACCAACTGTTCCAGCGCCGCGTCGTCACGGGCCTGCTCGAAGGCGGCACGGGCGCGGGCCAGTTGCTCGGGAGCGCAGGCCGTATCGTCCAGGCACTCGTTGAGCAGGGTTTGCGCCTCGGTCAGGCTGAGCAGCGGGATCAGCAGCTCGCGCAGCAGCGCGACGTTGTTCTTCACGTAGCCCAGCGGGGTGTTCAGCTCATGGGCGACGCCGGCGACCATCTGCCCGAGGGAGGCCATCTTCTCCGACTGCACCAGTTGCGCCTGGGATTCGCGCAGGTCCTGCAGGGTCTTGTTGAGCACACGATTGCGCTGGGCGACGCGCTGCTCCATGGCCTTGAGCAGGTCAAGCACCGTGCCGAGGCCGAGGTAGCGGCCCTGCTCGTCGATCAGCACGAAGTCCTCGGTGATCGGGTAGCTCAGTTGCGCGGTGACCTGCTGCGAGGCCTCTTCGAGGCTCAGGTCGGCGCGCACCTTCAGCGGCTGCGCGTTCATCACGTCGCTGGCCGGACGGCGCCCCCAGAGGTCGCGGCCGAAGCGCTGCATGAAGATGTCCTGCAGGCCGTTGCGGCTGACCAGCCCCAGCGGCATTCCGGTGGCATCCACCACCGGCAGCGAGAGGAAGGAACGGTGCTCGGCGTCGAGGAAGCGTTCAGCCACGTCGCTGATGCTCAGTTCCGGGGCCAAGGGCGCTACCTGGCGCAACAGCTCGTGCAGGGCGCGGGTGGTCATCGGCGAATCTCCGGTCGCTGGAATGGGCGCCAGTAGACCAGCGGCAGATTGCCATCCTGTGACAGCCGTCGCGTGCTCGGGAAGCTTCACGGCGCGGTCATCGCGCTGCAACAAGCGCCGCCGCGGCGCACTCGAACGGGACGCGCGAAACACCGTCGCACCGCTTCGAAGCAGGCGAACCGGTGGCGAATGTTCACGAAACGACGCGATCAGGCACTTTGCGACCGGGTTCCGGGGAATGGCACGGCCACTGCACGACTGCACCGGTCGTGTCTTTCATCCTCTGTCCTGGAGACCTCGCATGAGCACGCAACTCAAACCCACCCTCGGCACCCTGCACCTGTGGGGCATCGCCGTGGGCCTGGTGATTTCCGGTGAGTATTTCGGCTGGAGCTACGGCTGGGGCGTGGCCGGCACCCTCGGCTTCCTGGTCACCACCCTGCTGGTGGCGACCATGTACACCTGCTTCATCTTCAGTTTCACCGAGCTGACCACCGCCATCCCCCATGCCGGCGGGCCCTTCGCCTACAGCCGCCGCGCCTTCGGCGAGAAAGGCGGGCTGGTGGCCGGGCTCGCCACGCTGATCGAGTTCGTCTTTGCCCCGCCGGCCATCGCCATGGCCATCGGCGCCTACCTCAACGTGCAGTTCCCGTCCCTCGATCCGAAGCACGCGGCGGTCGGCGCGTACCTGATCTTCATGACCCTGAACATCCTCGGCGTCAGCATCGCCGCCACCTTCGAGCTGATCGTCACCGTCCTCGCGGTAGCCGAGCTGCTGGTGTTCATGGGCGTGGTGGCGCCGGGCTTCAGCTTCAGCAACTTCGTGCTCAATGGCTGGGCGGGCTCCGACAGCTTCGGCGGCGCGGCCATCGGCGGAATCTTCGCGGCGATCCCCTTCGCCATCTGGTTCTTCCTCGCCATCGAGGGCGCGGCCATGGCCGCCGAGGAAGCCAAGGACCCGAAACGCACCATTCCCAAGGCCTACGTCAGCGGCATCCTGACCCTGGTGGTACTGGCCATCGGCGTGATGCTGTTCGCCGGCGGCGCGGGCGACTGGAAGGCACTGTCGGGGATCAACGACCCGCTGCCGCAAGCCATGAAGATGGTGGTCGGCGAGAACTCCGGCTGGCTGCACATGCTGGTGTGGATCGGCCTGTTCGGCCTGGTCGCCAGCTTCCACGGCATCATCCTGGGCTATTCGCGGCAGTTCTTCGCCCTGGCCCGCGCGGGCTACCTGCCGCGCGGCCTGGCCAGGCTGTCGCGCTTCCAGACGCCGCACCGGGCGATCATCGCCGGCGGCCTGGTGGGCATCGCGGCGATCTACAGCGACGGCCTGATCGCCCTGCAGGGCATGAGCCTGACCGCCGCGATGATCACCATGAGCGTGTTCGGCGCCATCGTCATGTACATCATGAGCATGCTCAGCCTGTTCAAGCTGCGCCGCAGCGAGCCGGACCTGGAACGTAGCTTCCGCGCGCCGGGTTTCCCGGTGGTGCCGGGCATCGCCCTGGCGCTCGCCGTGCTGTGCCTGGCGGCGATGGTCTGGTTCAACCTGCAGATCGCCGGGATCTTCCTGGCCTTCATGGCGGCCGGCTTTCTCTACTTCCAGCTCACCGCCAGCCATCGCGCCAGCGCGCCGGCGGACGCTATGCTGACAGGAGCCTGATCGCCATCCGCGCCCTGCCCTCGCAGCGGGGCGCGGGATAACCGGGACGTCCGCATGACCTACCAGACCACCGTCGGTAGCCTCACCTACCGCTTCCCCGACCTCAAGACACTGCTCGCCAAGGCCAGCCCGGCGCGCTCCGGCGATGCCCTGGCGGGTCTGGCCGCCGACAGCTACGAAGAGCGCATGGCGGCGAAGATCGCCCTCGCCGACGTGCCGCTCAAGCGTTTCCTCCACGAGGCACTGATTCCCTATGAAGAGGATGAAGTCACCCGGCTGATCATCGACAGCCATGACGCCAGCGCCTTCGCGCCGATCAGCCATCTCAGCGTCGGCGACTTCCGCGACTGGCTGCTGCTGGACAGCACCGACAGCGCGACGCTGTCTGCCGCCGCCAGGGGCATCACCCCGGAGATGGCCGCCGCGGTGAGCAAGCTGATGCGCAACCAGGACCTGATCCTGGCGGCGAAGAAGTGCCGCGTGGTCACCCGTTTCCGCAACACCATCGGCCTGCCCGGGCATCTCTCGGTGCGCCTGCAACCCAACCACCCCACGGACGATCTGCGCGGCATCGCCGCCAGCATGCTCGATGGCCTGCTCTACGGCTCCGGCGATGCAGTGGTGGGCATCAACCCGGCGAGCGATTCGCCAGCCACGCTGATGCAGCTGTGGCGGATGCTGGACGAGCTGCGCCAGCGCTTCGAGATTCCCATGCAGAGCTGCGTGCTCACCCACGTCACCTCGCAGATCCAGGCCATCGAGGCCGGCGCGCCGATCGACCTGGTGTTCCAGTCCATCGCCGGTACGCAGAAGACCAACGAGAGCTTCGGCATCGACCTCGCCCTGCTGCGCGAGGCCCACGCCGCGGCGCTGTCGCTGGGCCGCGGCACGCTGGGCGACAACGTCATGTACTTCGAGACGGGCCAGGGCAGCGCCCTCTCCGCGGGCGGCCACCACGGTGTCGACCAGCAGACCTGCGAAGCCCGCGCCTACGCCGTGGCCCGCGAGTTCCGCCCGCTGCTGACCAACACCGTGGTCGGCTTCATCGGCCCGGAGTATCTCTACGACGGCAAGCAGATCATTCGCGCCGGGCTGGAGGATCACTTCTGCGCCAAGCTGCTGGGCGTGCCCATGGGCTGCGACGTCTGCTACACCAACCACGCCGAGGCCGACCAGGACGACATGGACAACCTGCTGACCCTGCTGGGCGCGGCGGGTATCACCTTCATCATGGGCATCCCCGGCGCCGACGACATCATGCTCAATTACCAGAGCACCTCCTTCCACGACGCCCTCTACCTGCGCAGCACCCTGGGCCTGAAGCGCGCGCCGGAGTTCGACGCCTGGCTGGCGAAGATGGCGATCACCGAAGCCTCGGGGCAGTTACGGCCGATCGGCCGTGGCCACGATCTGCTGCGGGCCTTCTGAGGAGCTGGGAATATGGACCTGATCCAGAACGACCCGTGGGATGAACTGCGTGCGCACACTTGCGCGCGCATCGCGCTGGGCCGCGTCGGCTCCAGCCTGCCGACCCGCGAGGTGCTGAAGTTCGGCCTGGCCCACGCCCAGGCCCGCGATGCGGTGCACCACCCGCTGGACTTCGAGGCACTGCAGCAGGCGCTGGCCCACGAGGGCTTCCGCGTCCTGCGCGCACGCAGCGAGGCGCCGGACCGCCAGACCTACCTGCTGCGCCCGGACCTGGGCCGCGCGCTGCACCCGGACAGTCAGTGGCAGCTCAAGGGCGAGAAGCTCGCGGCGGAGCTGGTCATCGTGATTGCCGACGGCCTCTCCTCCTTCGCTGTCCAGCAGCACGCACTGCCGCTGCTGAGCGCGCTGCGCGAGCGCTTCGCCACCGATTGGCAGCACACCCCGGTGGTGCTCGCCGAACAGGGTCGCGTGGCCATCGGCGACGGCATTGGCGAGGCGCTGGGAGCGAGGCTCGCGCTGGTGCTGATCGGCGAACGCCCCGGTCTCAGCTCGCCGGACAGCCTCGGCCTCTACCTCACCTGGCAGCCGCGCATGGGACGCATGGACAGCGAGCGCAACTGCATCTCCAACGTGCGCCCACAGGGTCTGCCCTATGAGCTGGCGGCGCACAAGATCGCCCACCTGCTGCAACAGGCGCTGCGCCTGCGGGTGACTGGCGTGCGGCTCAAGGACGACAGCGACCTGCCCGAAGCAATCGATCGGAACCGGCCCGCGCCTGACAAGGTCTGAATCACAGCGTATCGTGACGCTCTACTGCCACTGTCGGAGACGGGACCATGCCCTGGTATGCCTGGTTGATCATCGCCCTAGCCCTGGGCTCCATCGTCGGCGCGCTGATGATGCTGCGCGACACCGCGAAGAAGCTCCCGCTCACCGAGGAACAGCTCAAGCGCATCCACGAGCGCAACGCCGAGATGGATGCCAAGGAAGCCGACGACAAGCGATGAAAATCGCCTAACTGACTGACGCTTCAGTCAAAAACTGGCCATAGCCATGGCCAGCGGCAGTCGAATTTGCCTAGACTGCGCCTCCTTGTTGGAGGAAAGAATGCTCAGGAAACTCCTGCCGCTGCTGCCAATCGTGTTGTTGCTCTGCGGATTCGCGCTGGGTTTCGTCCAGCCGGTGGGGTTGCTGATCGGCGCCGTTTACGTCGCCTGGACCCTCTACGGCGAGCATCGCCTGCCGCGCCTGCTCTGGTGGCTGGTGTGCCTCGTGCTCAGTATCGCCCTGGCCGCGCACCTGCTGCCGGGCACTACCTCCTGGACCCTCTGGCCAGTGCGCCAGCTCAGCCCGGACGCTCCCGTCTACGCCCTGCACCTGTCCTGGGACAAGGCGCTGGTGGGCGCCACCCTGCTCGCCTGGTGGCTGCGCCGCGACCCGGTGCCGACGGAAAAGCGCTCGCCGGACTTCGCCGCCATCGTCATCGTCACCACGCTGTTCGCCGTGCCGCTGGTGGCCGTCGCCGGTGGCCTGGTGGTGTGGAATCCGAAATGGCCGCCCGGCTTCTGGCTGTGGATGCTGGTCAACGTCTGCGTGATCTCGCTGACCGAGGAAGCCTTCTTCCGCGGCCTGCTGCAGACTGAGCTGGTGCGCCGCTTCGGCGCCTTCGCCGGGGTGGCAGTCGCCAGCGTGCTGTTCGGCATGGTGCACTGGCCGATCAACCCGCTGTTCGCGGTGGTCGCCGGCGTCGCCGGCCTGGGCTACGGCCTGGCCTTCCACTTCAGCGGCCGCCTGGCGGTGCCGGTGCTGCTGCATGCGGCGGTGAACTGCCTGCATCTGCTGCTGTTCAGCTATCCGTTGCGGATTATCTGAGAGGGGCAGCGGCAGGCTTCAGGCTTTAGGCCACAGGCGGCGTCAATGCGCTCTTGCCTGCAGCCTGTAGCCTGCCGCTTGTAGCTAATCCCGAATCACCAGCAACAACGCCTGCTCGGCCAGCTCGTCGAGGGTCAGGCTGCCTTCGGGGCGGAACCAGGTGATGGACCAGGACAGCGCCCCGGTCAGGAAGCGCCGCAGGATGAACGGGTCGCCCTGGCTGAAGCCAGCCGCGCGGGCCTCTTCCAGCACCTCCAGCCACATCTGCTCGTAGATGTCGCGCAGGCTGAGGATGTAGGCCTGGCCCTCTTCCGATAGCGAGCGCCATTCATAGACCAGCACCGCCATCGCCTCGCCGGTGCCGCCGGTGATCGACTGCAGCTCGCAGCGGATCAGCGCCAGCAGGCGCTCGCGCAAGGTCGTCGCATCGGCCAGCGCGGCACGCATCAGGGCGGTGTTGTAGAGGATGGTTTCCTCCATCACCGAGCGGAGGATTTCGTCCTTGCTCTTGAAGTGATGGAAGATGCTGCCGGACTGGATGCCCACGGCGCCGGCCAGGTCGCGCACCGTGGTGCGTTCGTAGCCCTTGCTGCGGAACAGGTGCGCGGCGGTGTGCAACAGCTTGCCGCGGGCGCTCTCCGGGTCGGTGATCTGCCCGGTCTTGACCAGCTCCAGCATGACTTCGCGGGCTTTGCGGTCATCCACGCTGTTCTCTCCCCATGAGGCCCATCGGCCGATCTGCTCAGGGCGATTCATCGAAACGCCCTGCAAGTGCTTGTGTTGTCTGACGAAATGTAAGCCCCCGAAGCCCAACCAAGCAAGCGCTTGGCCATCCATTGGTTGGGGTTGTCGTACTTTCGGGGCTTTTCAACCAAGCGCTTGCTTGGTAATGTCGATCCATCACTCAGCGTCACGGGCAGAACAATGACTAGAACCGTACGTATCGGCTGCGCCTCCGCCTTCTGGGGCGACACCTCCACCGCCGCTGCACAATTGGTGCGCGGCGCGGAAATGGATTACCTGGTATTCGACTACCTCGCCGAAATCACCATGTCGATCATGGCCGGCGCCCGCCTGAAGAATCCCGAGGCAGGCTACGCCACCGACTTCGTCGAAGTGATGACACCCCTGCTGGGTGACATCGCGGCGAAGCAGGTGCGCGTGATCAGCAACGCTGGCGGGGTGAATCCCTCGGCCTGCGCCAGCGCCCTCGCCACCGCCTGCGAGAAGGCTGGCGTGGCGCTGAAGATCGCCGTGGTGCACGGCGACAACCTGCAGCCGCGCCTGGGCGAGCTGGCCAAGGCCGGCATCCGCGAGATGTTCTCGGGCGCGCCGATGCCGCCGATGTGCGTCTCGGTCAACGCCTACCTCGGCGCCCCCGGCATCGTCGAAGCGCTGAAGGCCGGCGCCGATATCGTCATCACCGGCCGCGTGGTGGACAGCGCGGTGGTCAGCGCCGCCCTGGTGCACGAATTCGGCTGGGCCTGGAGCGACTACGACAAACTGGCCCAGGCCGCGCTGGCCGGGCACATCATCGAGTGCGGCGCGCAGTGCACCGGTGGCAACTTCACCGACTGGGAAAGCGTGCCGGACTACGAGCACATCGGCTTCCCGCTCGTCGAAGTGCAGGCCAGCGGCGACTTCGTGGTGACCAAGCCGCAGGGCACCGGCGGGCTGGTGACGCCGCTGTCGGTGGGCGAGCAGATGCTCTACGAGATCGGCGACCCGCGCGCCTACCTGCTGCCTGATGTGGTCTGCGATTTCACCCAGGTCGAACTCGCCCAGGTGGGCGACAACCGCGTGGCCGTCATCGGCGCACGCGGCCTGCCGCCGACCGGGCAATACAAGGTCAGCGCCACCTATCCGGACGGTTTCCGCTGCACCGCCAGTTGCCTGATCGCTGGCATCGACGCGGTGAAGAAGGCCGAACGGGTCAGCCAGGCGATCATCGCCAAGACCGAGGAAATCCTCATGGAACGCGGCTGGGGTCCGTACCGTGAGGTCAGCGTGGAGTTGCTCGGCAGCGAGGCCACCTACGGCCCGCACGGGCGCCGCAGCGACAACCGCGAGATCGTGGTGAAGCTCGCCGTGCGCCACAGCCGCAAGGAAGCCCTGGTGCTGTTCTCCCGCGAGATCGCCCAGGCCGCCACCGGCATGGCGCCGGGCCTGACCGGCATCGTCGGCGGCCGCCCGACCGTGTACCCGGTGATCCGCCTGTTCTCCTTCCTGATCGACAAGGACAGCTGCGAGCTGGCCGTGGACATCGACGGTGAGCGCCACGGTGCCGCCCTGCCCGCCCTCGACACCTTCGACCCGACCGCGCTGGCCGACGACATTCCGGTACCGGCCGCCAAGGGCCCGGCCCAGGCCAGCGTGCCGCTGGTGAAGCTGGCCGTGGCGCGCTCCGGCGACAAGGGCAACCACAGCAACATCGGCGTCATGGCCCGCAAGGCCGAATACCTGCCGTGGATCGCCGAGGCGCTGAGCGAAGGCGCCGTGGCCGAATGGATGCAGCACGTGCTCGACCCGCAGCTGGGTCGCGTCAGCCGCTGGCACCTGCCGGGCAGCCATAGCCTGAACTTTCTGCTGGAAAACGCCCTGGGCGGCGGCGGCGTCGCCAGCCTGCGCATCGACCCGCAGGGCAAGGCCTTCGCCCAGCAGTTGCTGGAATTCCCGGTGGCGGTGCCGCAACACATCGCCGATGAAGTGATGTAAGAGCAAACCCTCACCCTAACCCTCTCCCAAAGGGAGAGGGGACTGATCGGTGCAGGATGAAACCGTGGCGCTAGCCGGCACGGACAGCCCCCTCTCCTAGGGGAGAGGGCTGGGGTGAGGGGAAATCGCTGGCACCGGAATTCCTCAAAACGCACGACGAACGATTGAGCAGGACGAAAACAACAATGAGCTACGACTCGATCTTCAAAGCCGGCCTGTTCGACGGCCAGACCATCATCGTCACCGGCGGCGGCAGCGGCATCGGCCGCTGCACCGCCCACGAGCTGGCGGCCCTCGGCGCCCACGTGGTGCTGGTCGGGCGCAAGGCGGAAAAACTGGAGAAGACCGCCGGCGAAATCATCGAGGACGGCGGCAGCGCCAGCTGGCACAGCTGCGACATCCGCGACGAAGAAGCGGTGAAGGCGCTGGTGGCGCAGGTCATCGCCGAGCGCGGGCCGATCCATCACCTGGTCAACAACGCCGGCGGCCAGTACCCCGCGCCGCTGGCCTCGATCAACCTGAAAGGCTTCGAGGCGGTGGTGCGCACCAACCTGGTGGGCGGCTTCCTGATGGCCCGCGAAGTGTTCAACCAGAGCCTGAGCAAGACTGGCGGCAGCATCGTCAACATGCTCGCCGACATGTGGGGCGGCATGCCCGGCATGGGCCATTCCGGCGCCGCCCGCGCCGGCATGGAGAACTTCACCAAGACCGCCGCCATCGAGTGGGGCCACGCCGGGGTGCGGGTCAACGCCGTGGCGCCCGGCTGGGTCGCTTCCAGCGGCATGGACACCTACGAAGGCGCGTTCAAGGCCGTGATCCCGACCCTGCGCGAGCACGTACCGCTCAAGCGCATCGGCACCGAGTCGGAAGTCTCCGCCGCCATCGTCTTCCTGCTCTCCCCCGGCGCCGCCTTCATCAGCGGCAACACCATCCGTATCGACGGCGCCGCCAGCCAGGGCAGCCGCGCCTTCCCGCTGGTGAAGGGCAAGCCGGGGCAGAGCCGTTCCTACAACGGCTTCCACCGTGCCTACCTGCCGGACGTCCTCAAGGATCAGGAGTAAGCGATGCCCGTCATCCAATCCGAAGTCGATCCCCAGGGCGAAGAATTCGCCCGCAACCGCGAGGCCATGCTGGCCGCCGTGGCGAGCTTCCGCGAGGTCGAGCAGAAGGTGCTGGACAAGGCCGCCGAGGCCAAGCCCAAGTTCGACAAGCGTGGCCAGCTGCTGCCGCGCGAACGCCTGAACCTGCTGCTGGACGCCGGCGCGCCGTTCCTCGAGATTTCCTCGCTGGCCGGCTACAAGCTGCATGACGACAAGGACGGCACCCAGGCCGGCGGCGGCATCATCTCCGGCATCGGCTACATCGCCGGGGTGCGCTGTCTGGTGACTGCCAGCAACAGCGCGATCAAGGGCGGCACCATCTCCCCCACCGGGCTGAAGAAGACCCTGCGCCTGCAGCAGATCGCCTTCGAGAACAAGCTGCCGGTGGTGGCACTGACCGAGAGCGGCGGCGCCAACCTGAACTACGCGGCGGACATCTTCGTCGAGGGCGCGCGCGGCTTTGCCAACCAGGCGCGCATGTCGGCTGCGGGTATTCCGCAGGTCACCGTGGTGCACGGCTCGTCCACCGCCGGCGGCGCCTACCAGCCGGGGCTGTCGGACTACGTGGTAGTGGTGCGCGGCAAGGCCAAGATGTTCCTCGCCGGCCCGCCGCTGCTCAAGGCCGCCACCGGTGAAATCGCCACCGACGAAGACCTCGGCGGCGCCGAACTGCACGCCCAGGTCGCCGGCACCGCCGAGTACCTGGCAGAGAACGACGCCGACGGCGTACGCCTGGCCCGCGAAATCCTCGCTGCGCTGCCGTGGAATGCGCAGCTGCCGGCGCGCCCGCAGCAGGAATGGGATGCCCCGCTGCACCCCGCCGAGGAACTGCTCGGCGTGGTGCCGGCGGACGCCAAGAAGCCCTATGACGTGCGCGAGATCATTGCGCGCATCGCCGACGGCTCGCGCTTCCTCGACTTCAAGAACGAGTTCGACAGCCAGACCGTCTGCGGCCACCTGCACATCGAAGGCCACGCCTGCGGACTGATCGGCAACAACGGCCCGATCACCCCGCAGGGCGCGGCCAAGGCGGCGCAGTTCATCCAGCTGTGCGAGCAGAGCAACACGCCGATCCTGTTCCTGCACAACACCACCGGCTTCATGGTCGGCACCGAGTCCGAACGCCTGGGCGTGATCAAGCACGGCTCGAAGATGATCCAGGCGGTGGCCAACGCCACGGTGCCCAAGCTCACCCTGGTCGTCGGCGGCTCGTACGGGGCAGGCAACTACGCCATGTGCGGCCGCGGGCTGGACCCGCGCTTCATCTTCGCCTGGCCCAACAGCCGCACCGCCGTGATGGGCGGCGCCCAGGCCGGCAAGGTGCTGCGCATCGTCACCGAGGAGAAGCACGCCAAGGAGGGCAAGGAGCCCGACCCGAAGATGCTCGACATGCTCGAACAGATGACCGCACAGAAGCTCGACGCCCAGTCCACCGCGCTCTACGGCACGGCGAGCCTGTGGGACGACGGGCTGATCGACCCGCGCGACACCCGCGCGCTGCTCGGCTACCTGCTGGACATCTGCGCGGAGGCGGCAGTACGGCCGCTGAAGAACAACCGTTTCGGCGTCGCACGATTTTGACCGTAGGGCGCATGACGCCGCCGGCGTCATCCGCCAAGCCGGCGGATAAAGCGTTCCGCTTTATTCGCCCTACCTGACTTGAAAGATCCCACGGAGAACAAGAAATGATCTTCACCCAGGAACACGAAGAACTCCGCCGCACCGTCCGCAACTTCGTCGAGCGCGAGATCAACCCCTACGTCGACGAGTGGGAAAAGGCCGGACGCTTCCCGATCCATGAAGTCTTCAAGAAGGCCGGCGACCTGGGCCTGCTGGGTATCTCCAAGCCGGAGAAATTCGGCGGCATGGGCCTGGACTACAGCTACTCGGTGGTCGCCGCCGAGGAGTTCGGCACCATCCATTGCGGCGGCGTGCCGATGGCCCTGGGCGTGCAGACCGACATGTGCACCCCGGCCCTGGCGCGCTTCGGCTCCGACGAGCTGCGCGAGGAGTTCCTGCGCCCGGCGATCGCCGGCGAGATGGTCGGCTGCATCGGCGTCTCGGAAGTCGGAGCCGGTTCCGATGTGGCAGGCCTGAAGACCACCGCGCGCAAGGATGGCGACGACTACGTCATCAACGGCAGCAAGATGTGGATCACCAACTCGCCGTCGGCCGACTTCATCTGCCTGCTGGCCAACACCTCCGACGACAAGCCCCACGTCAACAAGTCGCTGATCATGGTGCCGATGAAGTCCAAGGGCATCAGCGTCAGCCCGCACCTGGACAAGCTCGGCATGCGCAGCTCGGAGACCGCCCAGGTGTTCTTCGACGACGTGCGCGTCCCGCAGCGCAACCGCATCGGCGCCGAGGGCGCGGGCTTCATGATGCAGATGCTGCAGTTCCAGGAGGAACGCCTGTTCGGCGCCGCCAGCGGGATCAAGGGGCTGGAATACTGCGTCAACGCCACGATCGAGTACTGCAAGGAGCGCAAGACCTTTGGCCAGTCGCTGATCGACAACCAGGTCATCCACTTCCGCATGGCCGAGCTGATGACCGAGATCGAGTGCCTGCGCGCCCTCACCTACCAGGCCACCGAGCAGTACATCCGCGGCAAGGACGTGACCCGCCTGGCCTCCATGGCCAAGCTCAAGGTCGGCCGCCTGGCCCGCGAAGTCACCGACGCCTGCCTGCAGTACTGGGGTGGCCAGGGCTTCATGTGGGAGAACCCGGTCTCGCGCGCCTACCGCGACACCCGCCTGGTTTCCATCGGCGGCGGCGCCGACGAAATCATGCTGGGCATCATCTGCAAGATGATGGGCACCCTGCCGGGCAAGAAGAAGGGCTGATGCCATGACCCTGCCGAACTGCGAAACCCTGCTGCTGGAGCGTGACGGCGGCGTGCTGCACGTCACCCTGAACCGCCCGGACAGCCGCAACGCCATGAGCCTGGCGATGGTCGGTGAACTGCGCGCGGTGCTCGCCGCCGTGCGCGACGACCGCGGCGTGCGCGCCATCGTCCTGCGCGGCGCCGGCGGGCACTTCTGCGCCGGTGGCGACATCAAGGACATGGCCGGCGCCCGCGCCGCCGGTCCCGATGCCTATGCCGCGCTGAACCGTGCTTTCGGTGGCCTGCTGGAAGAAGCACAGGCGCAACCCCAAGTGCTGGTCGCCGTGCTGGAAGGCGCGGTGCTCGGCGGCGGCTTCGGCCTTGCCTGCGTCTCGGACATCGCCCTGGCGGCGGTGGACGCGCAGTTCGGCCTGCCGGAAACCAGCCTCGGCATCCTGCCAGCGCAGATCGCGCCCTTCGTGGTGAAGCGCATCGGCCTGACCCAGGCGCGCCGCCTGGCGCTCACCGCCGCCCGTTTCGACGGCCGCGAGGCGCTGCGCCTGGGCCTGGTGCATGCCTGCGCGGACAGCGCCGAAAACCTCGGCGAACAGCTTGTCCAGACGCTCGAGCAGATCCGCCGCTGCGCCCCCGGTGCCAACGCCGCCACCAAAGCGCTGCTGCTGGCCACCGAGAGCGAAGCCCTCGGCCCGCTGCTGGACGACGCTGCCCGTCAGTTCGCCGCCGCAGTGACCGGCGCGGAAGGCGCCGAAGGCACCCTGGCCTTCGTGCAGAAACGCAAACCGAACTGGGCGCAGTAGCCCCGAGGAAACCGTCATGCCCAGTTTCGACAAGATCCTCATCGCCAACCGTGGCGAGATCGCCTGCCGGGTGATCCGCACCGCCCACGACCTGGGCTACCGCACCGTGGCCGTGTACAGCGAGGCCGACGCCAATGCCCGCCATGTACAACTGGCCGACGAGGCGGTGTGCATCGGCCCGGCACCGGTGGGCCAGTCCTACCTGAAACCCGAGGCCATCCTCGATGCGGCGAAACGCACGGGAGCAGGCGCCGTCCACCCCGGCTACGGCTTCCTCTCGGAGAACGCCGACTTCGCCCGCGCCTGCGAGGCCGCCGGCATCGTCTTCATCGGCCCTGGCGTGGAAGCCATCCACCTGATGGGCAGCAAGCGCCTGTCGAAGATCGCCATGCTCGAAGCCGGCGTGCCCTGCATCCCCGGTTACGAAGGCGCGGAGCAGGACGACGCCACCCTCACCCGCGAAGCGCAGCGCATCGGCTACCCGCTGATGATCAAGGCCAGCGCCGGCGGTGGCGGACGCGGCATGCGCCTGGTGACCCGCAGCGAAGACCTCGCCGAACAGTTGCGCACCGCACGCTCGGAAGCGCAGAACGCCTTCGGCAGCGGCGAGCTGATCCTGGAAAAAGCCGTGGTGCAGCCGCGCCACGTGGAAATCCAGGTGTTCGGCGACAGCCACGGCCACATCGTTTATCTGGGCGAGCGCGACTGCTCGGTGCAGCGCCGCCACCAGAAAGTCATCGAGGAAGCGCCCTGCCCCGTACTCAGCGAGGAACTGCGCGCGGCCATGGGCGAGGCCGCGGTAAAGGCCGCCGCTTCGGTGAACTATGTGGGCGCCGGCACCGTGGAGTTCCTGCTGGACGCCAGCGGCGCCTTCTACTTCCTGGAAATGAACACCCGCCTGCAGGTGGAGCACCCGGTCACCGAGCTGGTGACCGGCCAGGACCTGGTGGCCTGGCAGATCCGCGTCGCCGAAGGCCACCCGCTGCCGCTCACCCAGGAACAGATCCAGCTCAAGGGCCACGCCATCGAAGTGCGCCTGTACGCCGAGGACGCAGGTGGCGGCTTCCTCCCGCAGACCGGCCAGGTATTGCGCTGGACACCGCCGCAGCTGGACGGCATCCGCATCGACCACGGCCTGCGCGAGGGCCAGCCGGTGACGCCATTCTACGACCCGATGCTGGCCAAGGTCATCGCCTATGGCGCCACCCGCGACGAGGCGCGGCGCAAGCTGATACGCGCCGTCGAGGACTGCGTGCTGCTGGGCGTGACCGGCAACCAGCGCTTCCTCGCCAACCTGCTCAAGCACCCGGAATTCGCCGCCGGCAAGGCCACCACCGCGTTCATCGGTGAGCAGTTCGCCGGCGACCCGAGCCTGGCCCCGCGCCAGCCGCAGGCGCTGGAACTGGCCTGTGCCGCCGCCCTGCTCTACCAGGCCTCGGCCAGCGACCGCGCGCACCAGCCCGGCCTTTCCGGCTGGCGCAGCGCCGGCAGCGCACCGTGGCGCTTCTCGCTCAAGCATGGCGAGGAGAAATTCGTCGTCGAACTGCAAGTCCGCGAGCACGGCCCCCAGCCGACGCTGCTGGCGCACATCGGTGACAGCGAGATCAACCTGCGCCTGCTCGGAGAAGAGAACGGCGACGCCGTCCTCGAAGCCGACGGCATCCGCCGCAGACTGCCCTTCCATCGCGAAGGCGCGCGCCTGTGGCTGTATGGCGCGGACGGCAACCTGGAACTGCAGGACGTCACCCATGAACCGGCCGGTGCTGCAGCAGGCGCGGGCTCCGGCACGGTAAAGGCGCCGATGGATGGCGCCATCGTCGACGTGCTGGTGGCCGAGGGCACGCGGGTCAGCAAGGGCCAGCTGCTGCTGGTGCTGGAAGCGATGAAGATGGAGCACCCGCTCAAGGCCGGCGTCGACGGCGTGATCCGCCGCGTGCAGGTGAGCAAGGGCGAGCAGGTGAAATCCCGGCAGCTGCTGGTGGAGGTCGAGGCCGAGGAAGCCTGATCCCGCACTCCCTGTAGGAGCACGCCATGCGCGCGATCGCGGACATGGCCCGCTCCTACAGAAATGACACCGAAACCATTCCGTCAGAACAAGACCACAAGAACACGGAGCCCCAACCATGTCCCTCAAAGGCAAGACTCTCTTCATCACCGGCGCCAGCCGTGGCATCGGCCGCGAGATCGCGCTGCGCGCCGCCCGCGACGGCGCCAACATCGTCATCGCCGCCAAGAGCGCCGAGCCCCACCCGAAACTGGAAGGCACCATCTTCAGCGTCGCCGAGGAAGTCGAGGCCGCCGGTGGCAAGGCGCTGGCCCTGCAACTGGACGTGCGCGACGAAAACGCCGTGCGCGATGCCATGGCCAAGGCTGCCGAACACTTCGGCGGGATCGACGCGGTGGTCAACAACGCCGGCGCCATCAAGCTGGTCGGCGTGGAGCGCCTGGAGCCCAAGCGCTTCGACCTGATGTACCAGATCAACACCCGCGCCGTGATGGTCTGCAGCCAGGCCGCGCTGCCCTACCTGAAGCAGAGCAAGGGCCACATCCTCAGCCTGTCGCCGCCGATCAACCTGGCCGGCAAGTGGTTCGCCCAGCACGGCCCCTACACCGTCACCAAATACGGCATGAGCATGCTCACCCTGGGGATGCACGAGGAGTTCAAGAAGTACGGCATCAGCGTCAACGCCCTGTGGCCGAAGACCATGATCGCCACTGCCGCCATCGAGTTCGAACTGGGCAGCCGCGACGCCTTCAAGCGCGCCCGCACACCGGCAATCATGGCCGACGCCGCCTACGCCATCCTCTCCAGCAGCGAACGCGCCATCAGCGGCCGCCTGCTGATCGACGAGGACATCCTCCGCGAACAGGGCCAGAACGACTTCGAGCAGTACCGCTTCGACCCGAACGGCGGCAGCCTGGTACCCGACCTGTTCCTCGACTGACCGCTGCCACCCATCGCACCACGGCCAACGGCGAATAACCGCGAGCGGTTATTCGCCCTAGGTCCCTTCCAGGCACCAGCTCCCCGTAGGGCGCATAACGCGGCACGCGTTATCCGCCGAAAGGCCGCCAATGCCCCGCCCCGCAGCATTAACCAATCGACACAATCCCGCCCTGGCCGCCCGGCCATCCGCTCCTAGACTGCGATGAATGCTCATCGGCCGGTTTGCCGATCTGACTTGCGCCAGGCGCATCAGGGCCATAGCCGAGCGTCAGGGAGCGACCTAGAGTCGCGCAGACCTGTCTGCACGCCACGGACAACAATGACAATAAGGGCACGCGTCAATGAGCCACGCCGATATCATCACCCCGACCCGCTTCCTCGCCCACCTGCCGGCCACCCTCGGTCGCGTGCCACGCATGCTGCGCGGGCTGTACTACACCGGCATCCGCAACCGCGAGAAGAATCTCTCCCTGGGCTGGGCGCTGGAGCGCGCCGCGCGCCTCTACCCGGACAGCCCGGCGTTGATCGACGAACGGCGACGCCTGTCCTACGCGCTCTTCAACGGCTGGGCCAACCGCCTGGCACGGGCCTTCCAGGCCGAAGGCGTAGGCCACGCCAGCGTGGTTGCGGTGATGCTGGAGAACCGCGCCGAACTCATGGTGGTGCTTGCCGCCCTGGCCAAGCTCGGCGCCATCGGCGCGCTGGTCAACACCACCCAGCGCGGCCAGGTGCTCAGCCATAGCCTGAACCTGGTCAAGCCCAGCCACTTCGTGGTCGGCGAGGAGCTGCGCGAGGCTTTCGAGGACGTCCGCCCGGCCCTGGAAAACAGCGGCGGGCGCTGCTACTGGATCGCCGACGGTGAAGACTCGGCACAGGCCCCGGCCGGCTGGCAGAGCCTGATGCGCCTGGCGCAGGAACAGGATTCGAACAACCTCGCCGAGACAGCGCGGGTACGTCTGAAGGACGCCTGCTTCTACATCTACACCTCCGGCACCACCGGCCTGCCGAAGGCCTCGATCATGAGCCACGGCAAGTGGATCAAGGCCTACGGCGGCTTCGGCCACTCAGGGCTCGGGCTGACCAACAGCGACGTGCTCTACCTGACCCTGCCCTGCTACCACAACAACGCCGTGACCGTCTGCTGGAGCGCCGTGCTCGCCGGTGGCGCGGCCATCGCCCTGCGCCGCAAGTTCTCCGCCAGCGCGTTCTGGAAGGACGTGCAGGCCTACCAGGCGACCTGCTTCGGCTACATCGGCGAGCTCTGCCGGTATCTGCTCAACCAGCCGCAATGCGAAGAAGAGCGCGGCAACACCCTGACCTGCATGATCGGCAACGGCCTGCGTCCGTCGATCTGGAACGAGTTCAAGGAACGCTTCGGCATCGAGCGCATCACCGAGTTCTACGCCTCCAGCGAAGGCAACATCGGCTTCACCAACGTTTTCAACTTCGACAATACGGTAGGTTTCTCGCCGGCAACCTACGCGATCGTGCGCTATGACCTGGAGAACGACCAGCCAGTGCGCGGCACCAGGGGCTTCATGGAAAAGGTCGACAAGGGCGAAGCCGGCCTGCTGATCAGCGAGATCAGCGACAAGTGGCCATTCGACGGCTACACCGACCCGGCCAAGAGCGAGGCGGTGATCTACCGCAACGTGTTCAAGGAAGGCGATACCTGGTTCAACACCGGCGACCTGATGCGCGACATCGGCTTCAAGCACACGCAGTTCGTCGACCGCCTGGGCGACACCTTCCGCTGGAAGGGCGAGAACGTCTCCACCACCGAAGTGGAAAACGCCCTGGGCGCCTTCCCCGGCGTGGAGGATGCGGTGGTCTACGGCGTGGAGATTCCCGGCACCAACGGCCGCTGCGGCATGGCCGCGCTGCGCCTGGCCGACGGCGCCAGCCTGGACGCTGCGCAGCTGGCGGCGCACCTGGACCGTGAGTTGCCGGCTTATGCGGTGCCGTTGTTCCTGCGCCTGCTGGTCCAGGTAGAGACCACCGGGACCTTCAAGTACAAGAAGACCGACCTCAAGCGCAACGCCTACGACCCTTCAGCCGTGACCGAGGCGCTGTTCGTGCGACTGCCCGGCGAGGCGGACTACCGGGCGCTGGACGGGGAACTGTTCGAGGCGATTCGCGGCGGTGTGCATCGCTTCTGAGCGAATCTTCGCAGGACCAAGAGGTCAGTTGCGGAACTGGAACTGCAGCTCGGCGCCGCGGATATCCGAGTGCCAGCTGTCGTCGTTGGTTTCGCGCTCATTCGGCTCGCGCGAGATCAACCGACCGCCCACCTGGAACGGGCTTTGCCCGGTCTTTTCACCGAACATCTGCGGCAGCAGCGGCTTGTCTTCCAGCTCGGCCAGCGGCTTGTCAGGGTCGAGCTGGTGGAGCATGTCCTTGGGCAGACGCAAGTCGAGCTTCACCGGCGGCAGCGGCTGCTTGACCACGGGATCGACCGCCTTCTTCACCTGTGCCGGGGTCTTCGACGGCGCCTTGGCCTCGGGCTTGATGGCCGCTTCGACCGCCGGCGCCTTTGGCGAGGCCACGGCCTTGGCCGCAGCGGGCTTGGCTTCCGATTCGCGCGATTGTTCGGCGGCCGGCTCGGGCGCGGGCGCGCTGGCCGCTGGCGCCGGCACTGCAGCGGGCGCTGGAGCCGGAGCGGCAGCCTTGTCCTTGTGCTCATCACCACAGGCGGCGAGCAGCAGGGACAAACTGGCGACAATGAGAATTCGGGACTTCGTCATGGAGCGAACCGTCAGAAAAACCGCGCAATGCTGGCGCGAGATGCGAGGCAGAGCAAGAGCCTTGCCATGACAAACCATTACGGCGATCAGTCTGACAGGCGCGCACTGAACCCGGCCTGTCATTGATCAAGGGTTGTCAGGCAAATCCCTCAGGGCCTGATCGATATCCAGGTCCGGGAAGCGCTGCCGCAAGCTCTCGCGCACCCGTTCAGCGTCCTCCTTCTGCCCCTTGTTCTGCAAGTCGCGCAGATGCAACAGGCTGGTGCGCGGCTCGTCGGCCTCCGCCGCGAACGCCTGCACCTTTCCCTGTGCCTGCCTGTCTGGCTGCGCCTGGGCATCAGAAAGCTCGCGAGTCTCTGCCTGAGCCTTGGCCTTCGCACTCTCCATGGCCATTTTCTTGCTCATCGGCGCAGGCTTGGCGAGCTCTTCCATAGAGACGCCGGCAGCCGCGCTATCCCTCTGCGGTGCGGCCATGCTTGGCTCCGCCGCATAGGGCGCGGCAGCCGGAGCCGCTGGCGGCGCCATGGCCGGAGCCGGAGCCGGCGCGCGCATCATCGCCGGAGCCACTGGTGCATCGAAGCGATCCGGCGCCTCTTCGTAGGTGCGCAGGGTCAGGCTCAGGCCGACGCCCAGCGTCGCCAGGCCCGCCACGGCGACACCCCAACGCTGCCGGCTGCCAGAACCCAGCAGCCAGTGGTGCAGGCGCTGGGCGAGGCCGGGCTTCTTCTCCTGCACGGCAGCACGGGCGGCGGCCAGGATGCGTGCGTCCAGCTGCGCCGACGGCTGCTCATCGCTGTGCCGGCGGTAGTGCTCGAGCATGTCCTGCTCGTGCGGATCGCGATTCATGGATTCACCTCCTCGGTCACCGACGGGTCGGACAACAACCGACGCAGTTTTTGCATGGCATAGCGAAGCCGGCTCTTCACCGTTTCGGCCGGAGTCTTCGTCAGTTCGGCAATTTCGTTCAGCTCCAGGTCGCCGTGGGTGCGCAGCAGGAACACTTCGCGCTGCTCTTCCGGCAGTGACTCCAGCGCGCCCTGCAGGCGCTGCTGGTCGCGACTCAGGCTCAGCTCGCGCTCTGGGTCGACGCTTTCGCCAACCAGGGCCTCGCCATGCAACTGCTCGTCGAAGCTCTCCTGACGGCTCTGGTGTCGGCCCAGTTTGCGCCAGTGGTCGATCAGGCGGTTGCGGCCGATCTGGTACAGCCAGGTCTTGAAGCTGGCCGCCCCCATCGGCTGGCTGTCGCTGCGGATCAGGCTCATCCAGGTTTCCTGGAACACTTCCTCGGCCTGGGCGTGGTCGCCACACAGGCCACAGAGGAAGCGGAACAGGCCGAGGCGATGGCGAGCATAGAGCTCAGCGAAGGCCTCGGCATCGCCTTGTCGGTAGCGTCGCAGCAATGCCGCGTCGCTGTCGTCCTTGGGGGATATCTTCAACTCTCTCGATCCGTAACGGGGCAGGTTTCGACTGGCTTCTCGCCAGCGGCCGAGTAGTGCCGATGGCGCGGGCGCCGGGATAGCGCCGTGGCTATCAGGCAGAAGGATTGGCGTGGCAAGCGGCACGGTGGCGGCCTCGTCGAAGGATCATCTTCCTTGGACGAGACGGCGCCGGTAGTCGGGTTAACCGTCGACAAGCATTGACCCAGGAGAGGGCTCCGACCGCGATGGTATCCGGCGCGCTGCGGACCTGTCCCGGACAGAACCCGCCACTGCGCAAGCCGGACACTTACGCGGCGATCAGCTCCTCCTGGCAGAGCTGGCAGGCCAGCATGCCAAGGGTCATGATCGCCCGCTCCGCCTCGCGGTCCCAGGGGATGCCACAGGTCAGGCGCAGGCAGTTGTTGAACTGCTCGGTATTACTGAAGATCAGCCCCGGCGCGATGCTGATGCCCTGCTCCAGCGCGCGTACGTGCAGCTCCTTGGTGTTCACCTTGGCCGGCAGGCTGACCCAGAGGATGAAGCCGCCCTTGGGCCGGGTCATCTGCGTGCCTTCGGGGAAGTACTGCTGCACTGCCAGCTGGTAGGCGGTCATGTTCTTGCGGTACTCCTGGCGGATGTAGCGCAGGTGCCGGTCGTAGCCGCCATTCTCCAGGTACGCCGCCACGCCCATCTGGGTGACGGTGCACGCCGAATGCGTGGTGAAGGTCTGCAGGCGGCGGATTTCCTCCTGGTAGCGCTCGGTGATGATCCAGCCGATGCGCACGCCGGGGGAAATGGTCTTGGAGAAACTCGAGCAATACACCACACGGCCGTCACGGTCGTGGGCCTTGAGCGCCTTGGTCTGGCCCTGGTCGAACATCAGTTCGCCGTAGATATCGTCCTCGATCACCCCGATGTTGTGCTCGGCGGTGAGCTTGAGCAGCGCTTTCTGGCGGTCCTCAGGAATGGTGCCGCCCAGCGGGTTGCTCAGGCGCGCGGTCAGCACCAGCGCCTTGATGGGCCACTGGTTGGCGGCCAGTTGCAGGGCCTCCAGGCTGATGCCGGTCAGCGGGTCGCTGGGGATCTCGATGACCTTGAGGCCGAGGATGTCGGCCAACTGCAGCAAGCCGTAGTAACTCGGCGACTCGGTGGCGATCAGGTCGCCCGGACGGGTCATCACGCGCAAGGCCATATGGATGGCGTCCACGCAGCCATGGGTGATGGTCACCTGGGTCGGATCGACCACCACGCCGGCATCACGCATGCGGATCGCCACCTGGCGACGCAGCGGTTCGTAGCCGGGGCTGAACATGTAGCTGAAGGCGCGCGGGCTGGAGAATCGCGTGACCTTGGCCAATTGCTGGTGCAGCGCGCGAACCGGGAGGTAATCCACATGCGGCACGGCAGCCCCCAGCGGAAACACGCCTTCGCGGCGCGCTTCGGCGAGCACCTGGTTGATGATGCTGCTGCGCGTGACCAGGCCGGGCCGCTCGACTCGGGCGATGTCCGGGGTCGAAGCTGTCAGCGCCGGCGTGCGGTGTACGTAGAAACCGGACTGCGGGCGCGCGCGGATCAGCCCCTGGTCTTCGAGGGTGGCGTAGGCCTGGAGCACCGTGGCATGGCTGACGTTGAGCTGGGTGCTCAGCTTGCGCACGGACGGCACGCGCTCGCCCGGCTGGTAGACACCACGACGGATGTCTTCCGCCAGTTGCTGGGCGATGCGCTGGTACAGCAGCAGATTGGACATGACGGCCATCCCTCGGTCATTGAACCGAAACAGTAGCCAAAAAGTGCAAACTGTTCCAGAACAGTCTCAGGCATTCCGTCCGATACAGTTACGCCGCCCTGCCCGCTCAGATCTCCCCGAGCCAGTCCAGCAGCCCCGCCACCACCAGTTGCGCGTCGGTGGTCAGGCCGAGCTTCTGCATGGCGTTGCGCTTGTGGGTGCTGATGGTGGAGACACTGCGGTTGGTCCGCTCGGCGATTTCCCCCACCGTGGCGCCATGGGCCAGGCGGCGGATGATATCGATCTCGGTCGGGCTCAGCGGCTTGCCGGTATGGCGCGGCGGTCGCAGCATCGGATCGATGTAGGTCTCGCCCTTGCGGATGCGGGCGATGGCGTCGTCCAGCAGGCTCAGCGGGTTGCGCTTGCAGACATAGCCCACGGCGCCGCACTTGACCGCTGCGGTCGCCAACAGTGGCGCGCCCATGACTGAGTAGACCAGTACAGGTACTTCCGGATGGTGGCGCTGCAGCCATTCGATCAGGTGCACGCCGTCACGCCCGCGGGCGCCGGGCAGCGCCAGCTCGACAATGGCCAGGTCGACCTCGGGATGGGCAGTGAGCACATCCAGCAGGCTGTCGGTGTCGCTGACGAAGGCTTTCACCTGCGCCAGTTCGCGCTCCAGCAGATAGCGTTCCAGACCCCAACCGATCATCGGTTGCGGGTCCGCCACGATTACATTGAAAAGCTTCTTTTCCGATGACATCTCGTTCTCTCGTCTACAGCTCCCCTGAGGGGATTAGTCGCACTTGGCTATTTTCGCCAAGCTGCCACTCGAAAGATTTCGAGATCCCCCTGACAAAAAACCCCGGAGCCGAGGCTTCCGGGGTTTTCCTGTGACGGGATATTGCGAAGGGATCAGCGTTCGGCGCCGAGCTGGCCCTTCTCATCGGAGAAGACGATCTCCACCCGGCGATTCTGCGCGCGCCCCAGCGACGAGGCGTTGTCCGAGATCGGATAGGCCTCGCCATAGCCCTGCACCTGCACGCGTTTCTCGTCCACACCCAGGTCGGTCAGCGCGTCAGCCACGGCCTGCGCGCGATCCTTGGACAGCTGCAGATTCTGCTCTCGGTCGCCTTCGCCGTCGGTGTAGCCCTCGATGCGGATCACCCGGCGCGGGTTGAGCTGGAGGAACTGCACCAGCTTGAGCACGGTGCGATTGGCGGCGGGCTTGAGGTCCGCTTCGCCGCTGTCGAACAGCACGTCGCCGAGGGTCAGCACCAGGCCTCGCTCGGTTTCGTTGGTGGCGAGGCTGACCATCTGCTGCTCCAGCCACTTGCTCTGTTCCTGCACGTTGAGCAGGCGTGCTTCGCGCATCGCCAGCTGCAGGCGCTCGCGCTCCATCTGCTGCTTGCCCAGGCGCTCCTGGTTCAGCGCCAGGTTGCTGTGCTCGCGAGCGATCTCGCTGTAGCGCTGGCTGAGGTAGGAGTACTGCAGTACGTCGTCACTGCTGCCCCAGTAGTTGGACAGACGCTCGGCACGGGCCAGCGACTCGCCGGCGCGGATCACATCCTTGGGCGCACTGCGCAACACCGAGGAGTCTTCCTTCACGGCCTGGAACTGCAGGCGGGCCTGCTCCAGGGACTTCTCGCTGAGCTGGCTGTTGGCGCAGCCGGCCAGCAGCGCGACGGCGGAAAGAGCCCCCAGCCACGAGGAGCTACGGCGCAACAGTTGTGCGGAAGTCATTGCACTTCTCCCAACTGTTTGCGCAGGCGGTTGATGCTCTTGCTCTGCTCGGCCAGTTGCTCGGCGCTCTTGCGCGTCAGCTCCTTGGCCTCGGCCAGGCGGGCGTCGAGCTCGGCCTGTTCGGCGAGCTGCCGGGCCTTCTTGTTCGAGCCGACTGCCAGGGCGCCCTTGGCGGCCTGGTACTTGTCCTCGGCGAGCTTGAGCTCGGCCACGGCATCGGTCGCACCCACGGCCTTGGCCTGTTCCAGCGCCTGCTCGGTGAGGCGCATCTGTTCGTTGGGTGCCGGGTCGTTCGTCGCACAGCCGGCCAATGCAAACAAAGCCAGGCCGGCGACCATCATCCGTCGATTGATCACGAAATCTATTGTCCTACTCGGTGGGAGTGCTGGCAGGCTGAAGCTGCTGGGCCTTCCAGCGGGCCAGGTTGTCCTGCAGCAGGCGCTGCGGGACTCCGGCGGCCGTCAATTCTGTCATTTTTTTTGCCAGTTGTCCGCGCAGCCACGGCTCATTGCAGGCCGAGTTGTGCGCTACGGTCAGGTACAGACCTTCGCTGGAGATCGGCGGTTCCAGCGGCTGCAGGTCGTCGGCCATGCCGAGGGTATCGGCGACTGCCAGGCCGGGGTAGTGCTCGTAGATCACATAATCCGAGCGCTTGAGCAGCAGTTTCTGGAAGGCCTGGGTCAGGCTGGGCACCTCTTCCAGGGTCAGCTCCTGCTTGGCGAAGCTGTCGAAGTCCGGGCCGAAGCTGTTGTTCACCAGGGTGCCGCCCTTCAGGCCGCGCAGGTCATCACGACCGGTATAGGGCGTGGTGGCGTCCTTGCGCATCCACACCACGTTGTCGGTGGTGAGGAAGGCCGGATGGATGTAGTCCATGGTCTCCAGGCGCGGCGGCGTGAGGAAGGCACCGGCAATCAGGTCGACCCGACCCAGCCGCGCTTCTTCCTGAGCACGCGCCCAGGAACCGGTGTAGATCACCCGGATATTCACCCCGACCGCCTTGCCGATCTGCTCCAGCAGGTCGGCGTTGGCGCCGATCAGGCGCTCCGGCTGCGCCGGGTCGCGCCACAGGTAAGGCGGGTATTCCGGATTGCCGGTGGCCACCAGGCGTTCGCACTTGCCAGCCGCGGAACCGGCCAGGGGAATGGAGAAAGTCACCAGCAACAGCGCCGCACGGATCAGCGTGGAGCAATCAGGCATCGGTAGTCTCGCTCGCCAGAAGAAAGAACGGTCATGCTTAGAGCCGCAAAATGCTAGCGTAAAGCACACCGACCCGATTTGGTAATAAGGACTTCTCATGAAGAAAGCCCTTCTGGCCCTTCTCCTGGCGATAGCCGTCACCGCTGGCGTGCTCTACGCCTTCCCCTCCACCCTGCTGGCGACCGCGCAGTACGTCGAAAGCGCCCGCGCCCGGCTGTCCACCAACAGCCTGCAGGTCGACGACCTCGACATCACCTACTACGAGGGCGGCCCGGATAAGGCCCAGACCATCCTGCTGATCCACGGCTTCGGCGCCGACAAGAGCAACTGGCCGCGTTTCGCTCGCTTCCTCACCAAGGACTATCACGTCATCGCGGTCGACCTGCCGGGCTTCGGCGACAGCAGCAAACCTGCGAACATCAGCTACGACGTCGGCACCCAGGCCGAGCGCCTGGCGGATTTCATGCGCGAACAGGGCATCGGCCGCTTCCACGTGGTCGGCAACTCCATGGGCGGGCATATCGCCGCACTGCTGGCCGCGCGGCATCCGCAGGAAGTGCTGTCGGTCGGCCTGTTCGACAATGCCGGCGTCATCGCACCGCACCCGAGCGAGCTGTTCGAGCGCCTCAAGAACGGCGAAAACCCGCTGGTGCTGCGCTCGGTGGACGACTTCCCCGCCCTGCTCGACTTCGTCTTCGTGCAGAAGCCGCCGCTGCCGTCGCGGCTGCAGGACTATCTGGCGGAACGCTCGCTGGAGCGCAGCGCGTTCAACGGCATGGTCTTCCAGCAGCTACGTGAGCGCTATATCCCGCTGGAACCCGAGTTGCCGAAGATCACTGCGCCGACCCTGCTGCTGTGGGGCGACCGCGACCGCGTGCTGGACGTTTCCAGCATCGATGTGATGAAGCCGCTGCTGAAGAAACCCAGCGTGGCCATCCTGCGCGATTGCGGCCACGTGCCGATGACCGAGCGCCCGGAGGAAACCGCCCGCCTCTACCTGGACTTCCTCCAGCGCAATCACACGCCCGTGACCGCATCGAACTGAAGCAGGCTGGAAAACAGAAACGGCGCCCGAAGGCGCCGTTTCTACTGGGGCAAACTCAGAGCTGGATCAGATTCGGAATCTGCACGTCCGGATTGACGTCCTGCTCGTAGTCCACGCCAGCGATCTCGAAGCCGAAGAGTCGCAGGAACTCGGACTTGTAGCCGGTGAAGTCGGTCAGCTGGTACAGGTTCTCGTTGGTCACCTTGTTCCACAGGTCCTTCACGGTGTCCTGCACATCCGGCTGCAGTTCCTTGTAGTCGGCGCGCAGACGACCATCGGCGTCCAGGTGCGGCTGGGCTCCGTACAGGCTTTCACGGAACAGGCCGTCGACCTGCTCGATGCAACCTTCGTGGGTGCCCTTCTCCTTCATCACCTTGAACAGCAGCGACAGGTACAGCGGCATCATCGGGATGGCCGAGCTGGCCTGGGTGACCACGGCCTTCAGCACGGAAACACGAGCGTCACCACCGGTGGCGGCGAGTTTCTCGCGAATCCCCAGGACCTTCTGGTCCAGGTCCTTCTTGGCGGCGCCGATGGAGCCGTTCCAGTACAGGTCGTGGGTGATTTCTTCGCCCAGGTAGGTGAAGGCGGTGGTCTTGGCGCCATCGGCCAGCACACCGGCTTCCTGCAGGGCGTCGATCCACATCTGCCAGTCTTCACCGCCCATGACCGCGACGGTGTTGGCGATTTCCTCAGGCGTCGCCGGCTCCATCACGCTTTCCTTGATCACTTCCTTGTCGGTGTCCAGACCACGGAAGTTGACCGCCTTGCCCACCGGCTTGAGCACGGAGTTGAAGACCTCGCCGGTCTTCGGGTGGGTACGGCGCGGAGCGGCCAGGCTGTAGACGACCAGGTCGACCTTGCCCAGGTCCTGCTTGATGGTGTCGATGGTGACTTTCTTCACTTCATCGGAGAAGGCGTCGCCGTTGATGCTGCGCGCATACTGGCCCTTGGCCTTGGCGAACTTCTCGAAGGCAGCGGAGTTGTACCAGCCGGCAGTGCCCGCCTTGGTCTCGCTGCCGGGACGCTCGAAGAACACGCCCAGGGTGTCGGCGCCGGCGCCAAAGGCGGCGCTGATGCGCGCGGCCAGGCCGTAGCCGGTGGAGGAACCGATGACCAGGACCTTCTTCGGACCGTTGGCGATGGGGCCGTGCGCCTCGACGTACTCGATCTGTTCCTTGACGTTGGCTTCACAGCCGGTCGGGTGGGTAGTGACGCAGATGAAGCCACGCACGCGCGGTTTGATGATCATGAAAACCTCGGTAGCCAGGTGTCGATTGAACACATTCAGGAACTGGAGACGTCGCGCATTGTAGATGAGACACCTTCGCCGGTGGACTTCTCGGCAAAGATTCGTGACCAATGGGTCATCGGCGCAGCAGAACGCTCATTTCCCGAGAAAAATCAGGGACCTGAAATGAAAGAACCCGCCACGGAGGGCGGGTTCCTTCAACAAGCGGATCGGGCTCAGATGGCCTTTTCCAGCTCCGGTACGGCTTCGAACAGGTCGGCGACCAGGCCGTAGTCGGCAACCTGGAAGATCGGCGCCTCTTCGTCCTTGTTGATCGCAACGATCACTTTCGAGTCCTTCATGCCCGCCAGGTGCTGGATGGCGCCGGAGATACCGACGGCCACGTACA
>NZ_JACVAR010000007.1:0-326316 GCF_014851965.1 Pseudomonas sp. PDM22 | reverse complement strand
ATCTTCTGCGCGGCAGCGACAGTGTTCAGAGTGGCAGCGCCCAGTGCGCCGTTGTTGTGCTCAGCGATTACCAGGATAGCCATCAGATTACTTTCGCCTCGTTCTTCAGTTTCTCGACCAGTTCGGCCACCGATTTCACCTTGATGCCGGCACTGCGCGCGGCGGGCGCTTCGACCTTGAGGGTTTTCACGGTGGAGGCCGTGGAGACGCCCAGCGCATCAGGAGTGAGGGTTTCCAGCGGCTTCTTCTTCGCCTTCATGATGTTCGGCAGCGACGCGTAGCGCGGCTCGTTCAGGCGCAGGTCGGTGGTGACGATGGCCGGCAGGTTCAGGGCAACGGTCTGCAGGCCGCCGTCGATTTCACGGGTGACGTTGACCTTGTCGCCAGCAACTTCGACCTTGGAGGCGAAGGTGCCCTGGGCGTAGCCGGTCAGCGCAGCCAGCATCTGGCCGGTCTGGTTGTTGTCGCTGTCGATGGCCTGCTTGCCGAGGATGACCAGCTGCGGCTGCTCCTTGTCGACAAGGGCATTCAGGGCCTTGGCGACAGCCAGCGAGTTCAGTTCGTCATTGCTCTCGACCAGCACTGCACGGTCGGCGCCCAGCGCCAATGCGGTACGCAGTTGCTCCTGCGCGCCACTGGGGCCGACCGAGACCACCACGATCTCGCTGGCGACGCCTTTCTCTTTCAGGCGTACGGCCTCTTCCACGGCGATTTCGCAGAAGGGGTTCATGGACATCTTGACGTTGGCCAGATCGACGCCGGAGTGGTCCGCCTTGACGCGGACCTTGACGTTGTAATCGACCACGCGCTTGACGGCTACGAGGACTTTCATCGGGGACTCCTGGAAAAAAACCGGGCCTTGCGGCCCGGAACAAGGGGTGACTCTGGGACTGGGCTACACCTGCGAGACGCCAGGGGCCTGTAGGAAAGCAGAACGTAGGGCGCATAACCGCTTGCGGTTATCCGCCGTCATTCGGGGCAGCGGCGGATAACGCTGGCGCGTTATTCGCCCTACGTACTAGGCCACGTCCATCATCTGGCTGAACGCCTGCAGGTGATGGTCGTCGTCGCCAAACTGGTGGCTGATCATCACCAGGTGCTTGGCGTAGTGCGAGCCCAGGTATTCGTCGGTGAGGCCGATGCCGCCGTGCAGCTGGATGCACTGCTCGGAGATCAGGCGGCCGGCGCGGACCGTGATGTACTTGGCGGCAGCCAGGGCGCGGCTGCGCTCGGCGCTGTCGGGCTGGTCGGCGACGCAGGCGGCGAGGATCGCCATGCTGCTGGCCTGGTCCAGTTCGGCGCGCATGTCCACCATGCGGTGCTGCAGCACCTGGAAGGAGCCGATGGCGACGCCGAACTGCTTGCGGGTCTTCAGGTACTCCAGGGTCAGCTCGCAGGTGGCTTCCATGGCGCCGACCGCCTCGGCGCACTGCGCGGCGATGGCGCGACCCTGCTGGTAGCGCAGCGCATCGAAGGCTTCGCCGGGTTCGCCCAGCACGTGCTCGCTGGCGACAAAGGCACCGTCCAGGTACAGCTCGCAGGCCTTGAGGCCGTTGGCGGTCGGGTAGACGCGGCGCTTCACGCCCGCCTCGTTCGGGTCGAGGAAGAACAGGCCGATGCCCTGCTCGTCCTGCTCGCCGCCGGCCACGCGAGCCGAGACCAGGATCAGCCCGGCGCTGTGCCCGCCGATCACCGCGACCTTGCGCCCGCTCAGACGCCAGCCGCCGTTCACCGGCTCGGCGCGGGTGGCCACGCTGTTCAGTTCGTAATGGCTTTGCGGTTCCTCGAAGGCCACCGCCAGTTGCAGCTCGCCACTGGCGACGCGGGTCAGCAGCTGGTCCTTCTGCGCGTCGCTGCCCAGTTGGGCCAGCAGGCCGCCGGCGAATACCACCGATTGCAGGTAAGGCTCCAGGCACAGGCCGCGGCCCAGCTCGGTGTGCACCAGCATGCTGTCCACGCCGCCGCCGAAACCGCCGTAGGCTTCGGGCAGGGACACGCCGGTCAGGCCCAGCTCGCCGAGCTGGCGCCAGAAGTCGGCGCTGTAGCCCAGCTCGCTACGGCGATAAGCCTCGCGCTGTTCGAATCCGTAGGCGTCACGTACCAGACGCGCCGCCGTGTCTTGCAGCATCTGCTGCTCTTCATTGAGTTTGAAGTCCATGGTCGGCTGCCTCTCAGAGTCCGAGGTTCACTTTGGAAACGATGTTCTTCTGGATTTCGTTGGAGCCGCCGTAGATCGAGAGCTTGCGCATGATGAAGTACTGGCTGGCGGCGGTGGCGCTGTAGTCGGTGTGCAGCAGGTCGCCCGAGCAGGCTTCCATTTCATCTTCGAGGAACGGCAGCGCGTAGGGGCCGACGGCCTTGCGCAGCAGATGGGTGATCGCCTGGCGGATCTCGGTGCCGCGCACCTTGAGGATCGAGCTTTCCGCGCCGCTGCCGCCGCCTTCGCGGGCGGCGGCGAGGATGCGCAGGTTGCTCATTTCTGCCGCCATCAGCTGCATTTCCAGATCGGCAATCTGCGCCCGGAACAGCGGATCGTCGATCAGCGGTTTCCCGCCTTTGCGCTCGCGCGCCGCGATGCCCTTGAGCTGGCGCAGCAACTGCTTGGAGAAGCCGATGCCGGCAAGCCCGGTACGCTCGTGGGTGAGCAGGTACTTGGCGCAGGTCCAGCCGTCGTTCTCCTGGCCCACCAGGTTGGCCACCGGCACCTTCACGTTGTCGAAGAAGACCTCGTTGACCTCGTGCTCGCCGTCCAGGGTGATGATCGGGCGCACGGTGATGCCGGGGGACTTCATGTCGATCAGCAGGAAGCTGATGCCGCGCTGGGCCTTGGCCTGCGGGTCGGTGCGCACCAGGCAGAAGATCCAGTCGGCGTGCTGGCCCATGGTGGTCCAGGTCTTCTGGCCGTTGACGATGTAGTGCTCGCCTTCGCGCACGGCGCGTGTCTTCAGGCTGGCCAGGTCGGAGCCGGAGCCCGGCTCGGAATAACCCTGGGCCCACCAGTCGGTCATGTCGAGGATGCGCGGCAGGAAGTAGGCCTTCTGCTCCTCGGTGCCGAAATTGATGATCACCGGGCCGACCATGACCGCGCCGAACGGCAGTACGCGCGGCGCGCCGAAGATCGCGCACTCTTCCTCGAAGATGTACTTCTGCACCACGCTCCAGCCGGTGCCGCCGTGCTCCACCGGCCAGAGGGAGGCGTGCCAGCCGCGATCGTTCAGGGTGCGCATCCAGAAGACGTTGTCTTCCTTGGAGAGGCGCTTGCCGAGCTTGACCTTGGCGGCCAGCTCGGCCGGCAGCTTGTCGCGCAGGAAGGCCCGCACTTCCTCGCGGAAGGCCAGCTCTTCGGGCGTGTAGTGGATATCCATCGAGGTGTTCCTCAGACCTGTTGTTCTTGTGGGCCGCTTTCACGGCAGGGGTTTCGCCGTCGAGTATCGGGACGTGGCGCGGGGCTGGCTGTAGTTCGTTCGGACCAATTTCGGGCGGGATTTATTTCGGGCGCCGGGAAAGCAGAAAGCCCGCGCGGCATGGGCCGGGCGGGCTTTCGGTGCTTGCCTGGTGATTGCGTGCCTGGGCTTCCCCCTCACCCCAGCCCTCTCCCTCAGGGAGAGGGGGCAGATCGTGCCGGCTGACGCATTGGTTTCAACCTGCACCGAACGGTCCCCTCTCCCCTTGGGAGAGGGTTAGGGTGAGGGGCTCTTGCTCGATGCCCGATCAGAGCACCGCCTCACTCCCCAGGAACGCCGTGACCTGGCTCGACAGCGTCCCGCCGTTGCCATGCAGCAGCGCGATATCGGCCTTCTTCAATTGCCGCGCGCCGGCCTGGCCGCGAATCTGCGTCACCGCTTCAAGGATCAGGAACATCCCGTACATCCCCGGATGCACGCACGACAGCCCGCCACCATTGGTGTTCACCGCCAGCTCGCCGCCGGGAGCGATACGCCCGCCCTGGACGAAGCGGCCGCCCTCGCCCTTCGGGCAGAAGCCGAGGTCTTCGAGGAACAGGATGGTGTTGATGGTGAAGGCGTCGTAGAGCATCACCAGGTCGACGTCAGCGTGGCTCACGCCGGCCATCTGCATGGCGCGCGGGCCGCTTTCCGAGGCGGCGGTGACAGTCAGGTTCGGCATGCACACTACCGAGCGGTGCCATTGCGCGCCGCCGGCGCCGAGGAAGTACGCGGGCTTGTTCGGCAGGTCGCGGGCACGGTCCGCACGGACCATCACGCAGGCGCCGGCGCCATCGGTCACCAGGCAGCAGTCGGCGGCGCTCAGCGGGTCGCTGACCATCCGTGCGCCCAGCACGTCGTCCATGCTCAGCGGGCCGCGGGCAAAGGCCTCCGGGTTGAGGTTGGCCCAGCCGCGCGCCGCCAGCGCCACTTCCGCCAGTTGCTCGCGGGTGGTGCCGTACTGGTGCATGTGCCGGCTGGCCGCCAGCGCATAGGAGGTGATCGGGTGGCGCGGCTTGTAGGCCGTCTCGTGCCACTGCGGCTCGCTCATCGACACCAGCTTGCCGCCGGCGGTGCGCTGGTTGGAGCCATAGCAGATCAACGCCACGTCGCACAGCCCGGCCTGCAGCGCCAGGGTGGCCTGCAGCAGGTGCCATTCGAAGCTGGAACCGCCGACGTTGGTGCCGTCAACGAACCTGGGCTTGATGCCCAGATACTCGCATACCGACAGCGTCGGGAACGCATGGGAGCTGGTGGCGGAGAACACCGCATCGACGTCGGAGAGTTTCAGCCCGGCATCGGCGATGGCTTTCAGCGAAGCCTGGCCGAGCAGTTCCATGGCGCTGAAGCCGTGGGCTTCTCCGATTCCGGCGCTGCCGATGCCGACGATGGCGGTCTTGCCGCGAAGGGACGAATTCATGCCTGCACCTCTTCGATCACGTCGAACACCACGAGCGCCTGCCCGTCTTCCTCGATCACCCGCGCCTTGACGCGGCTGCCGATGGGCGCGGTTTCCCGGCCTTCGATGCGCGACATCAGGCGCACGCCTTCGTCGAGATCGATCAGCGCCACGTTGTGGCTGGCATTGCGCGAGCGGTTAACGGTGATGGCGTAGATGCGCCCGGTGCCGGCAGCCTCGACCCATTCCAGGTCGGTCTCGCCGCTGCCGGGGACGGCCACCCGCGGGTAGAACACATGGCGGCCAGTGGAAGCGCTGCGCTGGATCATGAAACGGCCCTGCTGGAGGAACCGCTGGTACTGCGCTTCCGGTCCGACGGGCGCGGCGGCTGGGGGATTCTCGGCCATGGCTGGCTCCTGGTTCATTGCGCCCGGCCGTGCAGGCTGCGCGTGTTGTTGATGAAAGTGCCCTTGCCGCGCGCCAGCAGTTTGTCGCCGTCAAGCAGGTCGCAACTGGCCACGCAGATGCTGCGGCCGAGCTTGTGGATCTGCACATGGACTTCGATCCAGCGCCCCGGCAGCGCCGGGCTCAGGTAGTCCATGTCGAGGTTGATGGTGGCCGGGGGCAGTTCGCTGCCGGCCGTGAGCTTGATTGCCGTGCCGAAGCCGGTATCGACCAGGGTCGCGAGGAAACCGCCGTGAGCAATCCCCAGCGGGTTCAGGTGCTCCTCGAGGACTCGCGCCGCCACCACGCGGCGTTCGAGGTTCACGTACACGCCACCGCAGTTGTTGACGAAGCCCGGCCGCGACATGGGCTGGAAGCCGGCGGGCACAGCGCCCTCCTCTTCGATGAAATCACTGGCGCTCATGCTTCGCTCCCCGCGTAACGCTGGGCTCGCTGGAGGCTGGCCCGGCAGTCGTGGACCATGCGCTGCAGCAGCTCGGCGCAGCTGGGGATGTCGTCGATCAGGCCGACGCACTGCCCGGCGGTGACGATGCCGTCGTCCGCCTCGCCGCTCTCCAGCGCCGCGCGGCCACGGGCACCGGCCACCAGGTGGCGGATGTCCTCGAACTGCGCATTGCCGCGCTTCTCGATGCTGACCACTTCCTCGGAGATCGGGTTGCGCAGTACCCGCGCGGTGTTGTGCAGGGTGCGGAAGATCAACCGGGTGTCGCGCTCGGTGGCGCCCACCAGCGCGCGCTTGATGTTCTCGTGGATCGGCGCCTCCTGGGTGGCGCAGAAACGCGTGCCCATGTTCACCCCTTCGGCGCCCAGGGCCAGGGCGGCAGCCATACCTTCACCATCGGCGATGCCGCCGGAAGCAATCACTGGCACCTGCAGGCGGCGTGCCGCCAGCGGGATCAGCACCAGGCCGGAAACATCGTCCTCGCCCGGATGCCCGGCACACTCGAAACCGTCGATGGACACCGCGTCCACCCCCAGGCTCTGCGCCTTCAGCGCATGGCGCACGGCCACGCACTTGTGGATCACCGTCATGCCGGCGGCCTTGGCGCGGGCGATGAACTCGCCGGGATTGTTGCCGGCGGTCTCCAGCACCTTCACGCCGCTGGCGATGATCACGTCCAGGTAGCGCTCATAGGGCGGCGGATTGATCGACGGCAGCAACGTCAGGTTCACGCCGAAGGGCTTGTCGGTGAGGGTTCGGCAGCGCTCGATTTCCTCACCCAGCGCCTCGGGGGTCGGCTGCGTCAGCGCGGTGAGGATGCCCAGGCCGCCGGCGTTGGAAACGGCGGCGGCCATCTCGGCGCGACCGACCCACATCATGCCGCCCTGGATGATCGGGTAGCGGATGCCGAGCAGTTCGGTAATGCGTGTCTTCATGGGGGTTCTCCGCGTTTCACTGGTCGAAGACGATGACCGAGCGCGCCAGTTCGCCCCGGCGCAGCTCGTCGAAGCCCTGGTTGATCTGCTCGAGGCCGATGCGCTGGGAGATCAGCTCGTCCAGCTTTAGCCGGCCCTGCAGGTAGAAGTCCACCAGCCGCGGCAGGTCCACCGGGAAGCGGTTGGAGCCCATGAACGAGCCCTGGATGCGCCGCTCGGCGAGGAAGTCCAGGCCGCTCAGCTCCAGCTTCACGCCGGGCCTGATCATGCCGATGACCGTGGCGCTGCCACCACGCGCGAGCATGGCGAAGGCCTGCTCGGCGGTCTGTTTCAGGCCGATGCATTCGAAGGCGTGCTGCACGCCGCCGCGGGTCAGCTCCAGCACCTGCTGCACGGCGTCGCCGTCGGCGGCATTGATCACGTCGGTGGCACCGAAGGTCTTCGCCAGTTCCAGCTTCGAGTCGAGCCGGTCGATGGCGATGATCCGCCCTGCCCCGGCCAGCGCCGCGCCGTTGAGGGTGGACAGGCCGATGCCGCCACAGCCGATCACCGCCACGGTCTCGCCCGGCCGCACCTGGGCGGTGTTGAACACCGCGCCGGTGCCGGTGATTACCGCGCAACCGAGCACGGCGGCACGGTCCAGCGGCATGTCGCGGCGGATGGCGACGCAGGCGTTCTCGTGCACCAGCATCTGCTCGGCGAAGGCCGAGAGGTTCATGAACTGGTTCACCGGCTTGAGGCTGGTGACTTCGCTCAGGCGCGGCTCATCGTTCTTGCCGCGCTTGGTTTCCGGCGACACGCACAGCGACAGGTGTCCGGAAACGCAGTGCGGGCAATGCCCGCAGAAGGCCGAGAGGCAGGTGACGACGTGGTCGCCCGGCTTCACCGAACGAACTTCCGAGCCCACCTGCTCGACGACACCGGCGGCCTCGTGCCCGAGGATCACCGGCATCGGCCAGGGGTAGGCACCCTCGATGAAATGCAGGTCGGAATGGCACAGGCCCACGGCACGGGTGCGGATCAGCACTTCACGCGGGCCGGGCTTGCCGATGGCGACTTCCTCGATGGACAGCGGCGTGCCCGGTTGGCGCAGTACAGCGGCTTTCATGGCGATTCCTCAGCGACTGATCATGGCGGCGACGGCCTGGCGCACCGGTTCGATGTAGGGCGGGCGCATCAGGTCCGGGCCTTCCGCCGGCTTGAACACCGCCTTGGCGTGGCTGAAAGCGCGGAAGCCGTCGCGGCCGTGGTACGAGCCCATGCCGGAAGGGCCGACACCGCCGAACGGCAGGCTCTCGACGCCAACGTGCTTGATCACGTCGTTGATGGTCACCCCCCCGGAAGTGGTGCGGCGCAGCACCAGCGCCTGCTCGTCGGCGTCGACGCCGAAGTAGTACAGGCCCAGCGGACGCGGGTGGGCGTTGATGTAGTCGATCACCTCGGCGATGGTCTTGTACGGCTTGATCGGCAGCAGCGGGCCGAAGATTTCGTCCTGCATCACCTTCAGCTCGTCGCCGGGGTTGCGCAGCAGGGTCGGCGCCAGCTTGTGCCCGGTTTGCGCAGCGAAGTCCTCGCCGGCCGGGTTCAGCTCGATCAGCTCTACGCCCGCCTCGCGGGCTTCGTCCAGGTAGCCCTGCAGGCGCTGCTGGTGGCGGACGTTGATCACCGAGGTGTAGTCGGGGTTGTCGCGCAGGCTCGGGTAGATGCGCGCGATCACTTCACGGGCGCTGGCGATGAAGTCGTCCAGCGACTCCTCGGGAACGAACACGTAGTCCGGCGCCAGGCAGATCTGCCCGGCGTTGTGCAGCTTGCCGGCGATGATCTTCTGCACCGCGGCCTGGAAGTCGGCCGAGCGGGAAATGATGGTCGGCGACTTGCCGCCCAGCTCCAGGGTCACCGGCACCAGGTTCTCGGCGGCGGCGCGCATCACCTGGCGGCCGATGCTGGTGGCGCCGGTGAACAGCAGGTGGTCGAAGGGCTGGGCGCAGAACGCCTGGCCGACTTCCGGCCCGCCGGTGATCACCGCAACTTCGTCCTCGGCGAACACCGAGGCGATCATCCGGGCAATCAGTGCCGAGCTGTGCGGGGTGAATTCCGAGGGCTTGATGATCGCCCGGTTGCCGGCGGCCAGGACTCCGGCAAGGCCGGTGAAGACCATGTTCACCGGGAAGTTCCACGGCGTGACGATGCCCACCACGCCCAGCGGCTGGTACTCCACCCAGGCTTCGCCGCGCTCGCAGTGACGCGGCTCGCGCTGCATCCAGCCGAGCAGCTGGGCCTTGGTCTGCTTCAGGCTCATCAGTGGCGACAGCACTTCCACCACGCGAGAGAAGTCGTCGCTGCGCTGGCCGAAATCGGCGCGCACCGCTTCGACGATTGCCTGCTGGTGATCGACCAGCAGGCCGATGGCGCGGTCGATCAGCTCGATGCGCCGCTCGGCGCTCAGCGGTTCACTGGACAGGTGCGCGGCGCGCTGGCGGTCGAGCACGGCGCGGATGGCAGCGCCGGGGCTGGTCTGGGTCATGGCGGGTCTGAGCCTCGTTGTTGTTGTCGTTCAGTCGTCGCGGCGCGACGGCCACTGGTATTGCGGGGCTTCCTTGCGCAGGAAGCGCGCGGAGGCTTCCTTCACGTAGCCGGATGTGAGCGCCACGGCCTGGGCGGCAGCTTCGGCGTCGAGCTGGGCGGCCAGGTCGTTCTCGAAGCTGCGGGCCAGCAGGCGCTTGCTCATGGCGAAGGCCGGGGGCGACATCTCTGCCAGCGCTCGTGCCAGTTCCTCGGCGCGTTCGATGGCGCGCTCGCCTTCATGCCGTTCCAGGGCGATGCCCAGCTGCACGGCTTCGGCGGCGCCGATCTCGCGGGCGGAATAGATGATCTCGCGGGCGCGTTGCATGCCCACCAGGCGCGGCAGCAGCCAGGAGGCGGCCAGGTCCGGCACCAGGCCGATGCGGGCGAAGGCCATGCAGAAGCGGGCACGCTCGCTGGCGATGACGAAGTCGGCGGCCAGCGCGAGGCTGAAACCGGCGCCATAGGCCACGCCGTCCACCAGCGCAACGACCGGGCGATCGAAGTCGGCCAGGGCGGCCAGCAGGCGGTTGGTCTCGGCCATGCGCATGCGTACCGCGCCCGCTTCGGGCGTGCCGCCCATGCTGCTGACGTCGCCGCCGGAGCAGAAACCCCCGCCAGCGCCGGATAACAGCAGCGCGCGCACTTCAGGGTTGCGGCGCAGGGCGGTGAGCGCGTCGATCAGCTCGGCGACCATCGCCGTGGTCAATGCGTTCCGGCGTTCCGGACTGGCCAGCGTCAGGCGCGCCAGTCCGTCTTCGATGGAGAGTTCGATGCTCGACATGCGTACCTCGCGGCGGGCATCCCGGCGGGAATGGCCGGCCCGCACGTGGCGGCCCGGCCCACCCGCATCACAGGGTGCGGGCGATGATTTCCTTCATGATTTCGTTGGAGCCGCCGAAGATGCGGCCCACCCGGGCGTTGGCGTACATCCGCGCGATGGGGTACTCGAGCATGTAGCCGTAGCCGCCGTGCAGCTGCAGGCACTCGTCGATCACCTTGCAGTTCTGCTCGGTGCTCCACCACTTGGCGATGGCTGCGGTCTCGCCGGACAGCTCGCCCTTGAGCACCTTGACCATGCAGTCGTCGACGAAGGCGCGGGCAATGACGGCAGTGCTCTGGCACTCGGCGAGCTTGAAACGAGTGTTCTGCAGGTCCAGCAGGGTCTGGCCGAACACCTTGCGGCTGCGCACGTACTCCACCGTCTCGGCCACCGCGCGCTCCATGGTCGCCAGCGCGCCGAGGGCGATGATCATGCGTTCCTGGGGCAGCTGCTGCATCAGCTGGATGAAGCCCTTGCCCTCCTCCGGGCCCAGCAGGTTGCTGGCCGGCACGCGCACGTCGTCGAAGAACAGTTCGGTGGTGTCCTGGCCCTTCTGGCCGATCTTCTCGAGGATGCGGCCACGGCGGAAGCCGGGCAGGTCCCTGGTTTCGACCACCACGATGGAGGTGCCCTTGGCGCCTTTCTCCGGGTCGGTCTTGGCCACCACCAGGATGAGGTCGGCGTGATAGCCGTTGGTGATGAAGGTCTTCGAGCCGTTGATCACGTACTCGTCGCCGTCACGCACGGCGCGGGTCTTGATCGCCTGCAGGTCGGAACCGGCGCCCGGCTCGGACATGGCGATGGCGCCCACCATCTCGCCACGGGCCATCTTCGGCAGCCAGTCGAGCTTCTGCTCTTCGCTGGCGTAGCGCAGCAGGTAGTGCGCGACGATGCCGCTGTGCACGTTGGTGCCCAGGCTGGAGCACATCGCCCGGCTCTGTTCCAGGGTGACGATGGCGTCGTGGGCGAAGGTGCCGCCACCGCCGCCGTACTGTTCGGGGATGCTCGGCAGCAACATGCCGAACTCGCCGGCCTTGCGCCACATGTCGCGGTCGATGTACTGCTGCTTCCACCAGCGCTCTTCATGGGGCACCAGTTCGTTGGCGATGAAGCGGCGGATGGAGTCCTGGAAGATCACCAGGTCGTCGGTGATCCACGGCGATTGAGTGGCGCTCATGGCGGCTCCTCGGCAAGCGATTCGGGAAACGATTCGGGTAAGAAGGCCGGCCGCACGGGGCGGCCGGCAAAGGGACGGTCAGGGACGACCGCCGCCGACAATCAGCACCTGGCCGGAGACGTAGTTCGACTCCGGGATGCAGAACAGGTAGACACCACCGGCGGCCTCTTCCGGAGTGCCGGCGCGGCCCATGGGGATCAGCGCGGCGGCGTTCTTCGCCATCTGTTCGCTGATGCCGACCTTCAGCTCGCGGCCGCCAACGTTGATGGTGGCGCCCTCGCCCGCTGCGGCGGAGGTCAGGCGGGTTTCGATCAGGCCGAAGGCGACGCTGTTGACGCAAACCTTGTAGCGGCCCCATTCCTTGGCCAGGGCCTTGGTCAGGCCGTTGATCGCGGACTTGGCGGCCGAGTAGTTGGCCTGGCCGGGGTTGCCCATGACGCCGGAGACGGAGGAGATGTTGACCACCTTGCGGAATACCTCGCGGCCTTCCTCGGCTTCCTTCTTGGCAGCTTCGCGGAAGTGCCCGGAAGCGGCGCGCAGGATGCGGAACGGCGCGGAGACGTGGACTTCCATGATGTCGTCCCACTGCTGGTCGGTCATCTTCTGGATCACGTTGTCCCAGGTGTAGCCGGCGTTGTTGACGATGATGTCGAGGCCGCCGAAGGACTCCAGGGCGGTCTTCACGAAGCGCTCGCCGAAGTCCTTTTCAGTCACGCTGCCGACGCAGGCAACGGCGCGGCCGCCTTCGGCGACGATCTGCGCGACCACTTCCTCTGCCGGGGCGGCGTCGAGGTCGTTGACCACCACGGCGGCGCCGTCGCGGTGCAGCTTGAGGGCGATTTCACGACCGATGCCACGGCCGGAACCGGAAACGATGGCGACCTGGCCTGCGAGTTTGTTGTTCATTGTTGTTCTCCTGTTTCAGGCGTCCAGGGCCACGACGGCTTCGCCGGACAGTTTGATTTCACCCGCCTGGTTGCGGGTGGTGATTTCCAGGCGCAGGGTGCCGGCGGCCTCGTCCTTCTCCAGCACGCGGCCGGAGCAGGTGATGGCGTCGCCCAGCTGGGTGATCGCGGCGAAGCGCACCGAGTAGCTGCGCAGGCGCTCCTGCGCCACCCAGTTGGTCAGCAGCCGGCCGAGGTAGGCCATGGACAGCATCCCGTGGGCGAACACGTCGGGCATGCCGGCCTTCTTCGCGAAGTCGATGTCGACGTGGATCGGGTTGTGGTCCCCCGAGGCGCCGCAGTAGAGCGCCAGGGTGGTGCGGTTCACCGGGTCGGTGGTGAAGCTCGGCAGTTCGTCGCCGACGGCGATTGCATTCAGGTTCACGCTCGGCTCCTTATCCGTTGCGTACGACGAGGCTGTTGCGCAGTTCCGCCACCAGCTCGCCGGCGGCGTTGCTGACGCGGGTTTCACGCACCACGAATTCCAGGGCGCCGCCCTTCTTGTCGTAGATGTCGACGATCTTCGTCTCGAAGGACAAGCGCTCGCCGGCGAAGGCCATGCGGTGGTAGGTGAAGCCCTGCTCGGCATGCAGGATGCGTCCGAGGTCGATGTTCAGGCGCTTGAGTACCGAACCCGAGCCGCCGGCTTCCATGTCCAGGCAGAAGAGGAAGGTCGGCGGCACCGGCAGGCCGGGGTAGCCGGCGTCGCGGGCGGCGGTCTCGTCGCTGTAGCGCGCGTCCGCCTGGCCGGTGGCCTTGGCGAAGAAGCGCAGGCGCCCCGCCTCGACCAGTTGCGTGTGGCTGGAGACCACCGCGCCGATATGGCTCTTGTCGATCATGCTCGCGGCTCCCCGGTCACTGGCGCTGGAACAGGGTGACGACGCAGGCGCCGCCCAGGCCCAGGTTGTGCTGCAGGGCGAAGCGCGCGCCGTCGACCTGGGTGGCGTCGGCAGTGCCGCGCAGCTGGCGGGTCAGCTCGAAGCACTGGGCCAGGCCGGTGGCGCCCAGCGGGTGGCCCTTGGAGAGCAGGCCGCCGGAGGGGTTGGTGACGATGCGGCCACCGTAGGTGTTGTCGCCGTCGAGGATGAATTTCTCGGCGGTGCCCTCGGGGGTCAGCATCAGGCCTTCGTAGGTGATCAGTTCATTGGCGGTGAAGCAGTCGTGCAGCTCGACCACCTGGATGTCCTGCGGACCGACACCGGCCTTCTCGTACACGATGTTGGCGGCGTTGCGGGTCATGTCGTAACCGACGACCTTGCGCATGTCGCCTTCGTCGAAGGTGCTGTTGCGGTCGGTGGTCATGGCCTGGGCGGCGATCACCACGTCGGTGCGCAGGCCGTGCTTCTTCGCGAAGGCCTCGGTGCAGACGATGGCGGCGGCCGCGCCGCAGGTCGGCGGGCAGCACTGCAGGCGGGTCAGCGGGTCGAAGATCATCGGCGAGGCCATCACTTCGTCGACGCTGACCACGTTGCGGAACACCGCCAGCGGGTTGCGCGCGGCGTGCTGGCTGGCCTTGACGCGGATGCGGGCGAAGACTTCGCGGCTGATGCCGTATTCCTTCATGTAGGCGCGCCCGGCGCCGCCGAAGAACTGCGCGGCGCGCGGCGCGGCCTCGTCGAAGCCCTGCACCTGGGTCATGGTCTTGGCGAAGCGGTCCATCGGGCCGGTACGGTCGGTGTAGGCGCCCTTCAGCGCGCCGGGGACCATCTGCTCGAAGCCCAGGGCGATGGCGCATTCCACGGCGCCGCTTTCCACGGCCTGGCGCGCCAGGAACAGCGCGGTGGAGCCGGTGGCGCAGTTGTTGTTGACGTTGACCACCGGGATGCCGGTCAGGCCGACGCCATAGACCGCGGCCTGGCCGCAGGTGGAGTCGCCGTAGACGTAGCCCACGTAGGCCTGCTGCACCAGCGCATAGTCGATACCGGCGTCGGCCAGTGCGGCCTTGGCCGCATTCGCGCCCATGATGTGGTACTCGTCGCTCTGGCCCGGCTTGGTGAAGGGGATCATGCCGACCCCGGCCACCACTACTTTATTGCTCATGTGTTTCTCCTTGGGGATGGGCGTGTCGCGCGCCGTCAGTTGACGGCGCGGTTCTGGTCTTTCCAGTAGGGAGCGCGCAGGTCGCGCTTGAGCACCTTGCCGGCCGCCGAGAGCGGCAGCGCGGCAACGAACTCGACGGATTTCGGGCACTTGTAGCCGGCGATGTGCTGGGCGCAGTGGGCGCGGATGTCGTCGGAGCAGACGTCGCTGCCGGCGTGCAGCACCACCACGGCGTGCACCGCCTCGCCCCAGCGCTCGTGGGGAATGCCGATCACCGCGCAGCTCTGCACGGACGGGTGGCGGGCCACCACGTTCTCGACCTCGGCGGAGTACACGTTCTCGCCGCCGGTGACGATCATGTCCTTGAGGCGGTCGACGATGAACAGGAAGCCGCGCTCGTCCATGTAGGCGCCGTCGCCGGTGTGCAGCCAGCCGTTGCGCAGGGTCTTGGCGGTCTCTTCCGGGCGGTTCCAGTAGCCGAGCATGACGTTGGGGCCGCAGACGATGATCTCGCCCACCACGCCACGGGGGACTTCGTTGCCCTCCTCGTCGACGATCTTCACCAGGCCGCCGAAGCCGCCGCGCCCGGCGCTGCGTACCAGGCCGCTGGCGATGCCCTCGGCCTGATGGGTCCAGTCCGGGCTCACCGAGATCACCGGCGAGGTTTCGGTCATGCCGTAGGCCTGCATGAAGGCGATGCCGGGAAACTTCGCCAGGGCCTGCTCCAGCACCGGCAGGGAAATCGGCGAGGCGCCGTAGGCCATGCGCTTGAGGCAGGACAGGTCGTGGCGCTCGAAGTCCGGGTGGTTGATCACCGCCTGCAGCATGGTCGGCACCAGCAGCATCTCGTTGATGCGCTCGCGCTCGATGGTCTGCAGCACTTCCAGCGGATCGAACATCGGGATGAACACGTTGACGTAGCCACCGATCACCTGGCTCAGGCAGCGCGCCATGGCGGCGGTGTGGAACATCGGCGCGGCGTGCAGGGTGCGCGAGTCGTCCTCGGCGGGGAACTCGGCCATCCGCGCCACGGCGGAGGACCAGAGGTTCAGGTGCGACTGCATCACGCCCTTGGGCAGGCCGGTGGTGCCGCCGGTGTACATGATCGAGGCGAGGTCGTTGCCGCCGCGCAGGGCGTCTTCGATGGGCTCGTGGCTGGCGATCAGGCCCTCGAAGGAATGCATGCCTTCGGGCGCGGCGCCGTCACCGACATGGATCAGCACCGGGGCGCTCCTGGCGCCGGCGCGGATGCCTTCGGCCAGGTGCAGGAAGTGGTCGTCGATCAGCAGGATTTCGGTCTGGCAGTCGTCCAGCGAGTAGACGATCTCCGGCACGCTCCAGCGGATGTTCACCGGGTTGAGCACGCCGCCGCCCCACCAGGTGGCCAGCATGTATTCCAGGTAGCGGTCCGAGTTCAGGGCCAGCATGCCGACCCGGTCGCCGTTGCGCATGCCCAGCGATTGCAGGGCCGCGGCCAGGCGCGAGACGCGCTCGCCCTGCTCGCGGAAGGTCCGCGTGCGGCCGCGGAAGATGGTCGCGACGTGGTCCGGGTCCTGCTGCAGCATGCGTTGCAGGCCTTGGGTCAGGTACATGGCAGGTCTCCAATCGATGTTGTTCTTGTGAGTTCGATACTAGGGAGGGGCGTTGGGCGCGGCGTCGGTCGAAGGGATGAAGCTGCGGGGGATTGGCGGGTGGTTCGAAGGGACTAGAGCGGGATCGCCGGCAGGACCGTAGGGCGCATAACCCGGAACGGGTTATCCGCCGCGCTGGCGGATAACGCCGTAGGCGTTATGCGCCCTACAGGTGATCTGCAGGCAATAAAAAAGGGCCGGGCGCCCGAAGCCGCCCGGCCCTTCCCCCCGTACAACTCGGTATCAACTGGTCTGCAGTTCCCCCAGCGAGGCCGCGCGGCCCGGCTGGACGTCATTGCGCTCGGCCAGCAGCAGATCGGCGCACTTCTCGCCGACCATGATGGTCGGCGCGTTGGTGTTGCCGCCTACCTGCAGGGGGATCACCGAGGCGTCTGCCACGCGCAGGCCCTGGACGCCGCGCACGCGCAGTTGCGGATCGACCACCGACTGCTCGTCGCCGCCCATCCGGCAACTGCCCACCGGGTGGTAAACGTTGTCGCAGTGCTCGCGGATCATCTGTTTCACCGCTTCGTCGTCGCTCCCGTCGAACTTCAGGTGGCCATGGAACAGCGGCTTGCCGCCGAAGCGCGTGAGCACCGGCTGTTCGAGGATCTGATGCACCAGCTTCACGCCCTTGAGCATGGTCGCCATGTCGCGCTCGTCCTGCAGCAGGTTCAGCTCGATCAGCGGGTCGTCGCGCATGTCGGCGCTGTGCAGGCGAATCTGCCCGCGGCTGTGCGGGCGCAGCACGCAGACGTGCACCGAGTAGCCGCTGCCATAGTGGAAGGTGCGCCCGTGGTTGTCGCCCGAGGACATCACGAAGTGCAGCTGGATGTCCGGGTCGGCCAGTGTCGGATCGGTCTTGAGGAAGGCTCCGGCCTCGGTGAAGGTGCGGGTGAACAGGCCGCCGCGCTCGCGCTTGTACTTGCGCCATTGCCCCAGGTAGCTCAGCGCGCCGCGCACGGTCACACCGAACAGGTCGGTGCTGAAGATGCGCTTGTGCAGGATCAGGTCCGGGTGTTCCTGCAGGTTCTGCCCGACCTCGGGCGCGTCGTGCAGCGGCGCGATGCCCAGCTGCCGCAGGTGCGCGGCCGGGCCGATGCCGGAAACCATCAGCAGTTGCGGCGAGACCAGGCTGCCGGCGCAGACGATCACTTCCCGCGAGGCATGCAGCGCCACTTCCTGGCCGTCACGCTCCACCAGCACGCCGGTGGCACGCTTGCCCTGGAACAGGATGCGCAGCGCGCGGCTGCCGGTCAGCACCTGCAGATTCGAGCGCCCGCCATTGTGCGTCGCATCGCCGGCATTGCCACGGTGCAGGTAGGCCCGCGCGGCGTTCCAGCGCTCGCCGTTGAACTGGGTGACCTGGAAGTAACCCACGCCCTCCTGCTGCGGCCCGTTGAAGTCGTGGTTGTAGGCGTGGCCGGCGCTGGCCGCCGCCTCGATGAAGTGGCGCGCCCAGGAGCACGGCGAACGCGGGTCGGTGACGTGCAGCGGGCCGCTGCCGCCGTGCAGTGCGTCGTCCTTGCCGGCAGCGCGCTCGTTGTTCTCGGCGCGTTTGAAGTACGGCAGCACCTCTTTCCAGCTCCAGCCTTCGCAGCCGGCAGCGGCCCAGCCGTCATAATCCGAAGGCGTACCGCGCAGGTAGAGCATGCCGTTGATCGAGGAGCTGCCGCCCAGCCCGCGACCGCGCGGCAGGTAGCTGGCGCGACCCGCCAGGCTCGGCTGCGCGGTGCTTTCGTAGGCGTAGTTGTAGTCGCCCTTGCGCGGAATGGTCAGCACCAGGCCCACCGGCACGGTGACCTTGCCGTGGTGGTCGTGACCGCCGGTTTCCAGCAGCGCCACCTTGCAGCCGGCATCGGCCAGCCGCCCGGCCACTGCGCAACCGGCCGAGCCGGCGCCTACCACTATGTACTCGTACAAGCGTTCCATCGGTTCACCTTTCTTGTTGTTGTGCTGTTGGCCCCCGTCGCTGCGGGGTTCAGATGACGCCGGCCTGCTGCAGGTCGGCGATGCGTTCGTCACTCAGTCCCCAGTCGCGCAGCACCGCTTCGCTCTGCGGTTCGCCCGCAGCCTGCGTCGGCGTCGCGGCGGGTGTGCGGCTGAAGCGCGGCGCCGGCGCAGGCTGGAGTACGCCGTCGAGTTCGAGGTAGGTGCCGCGTTCGCGGTTGTGCGGGTGCTGCGCGGCCTCGGCCCAGTCCAGCACCGGGGCGAAGCAGGCGTCGCTGCCTTCGAGCAGCTCGCACCACTGGGCACGGCTGCGCTGCAGGAACAGCGCGGTGAGCTTGGCCTTGAGCTGCGGCCACTGGCGCGGGTCCATCTGCTGCTGGAACTGCGGGTCGTCGATGCCGCAGCGCTGCAGCAGCTCGGCGTAGAACTGCGGTTCGATGGCGCCCAGGGCGATGAAGCGGCCGTCGGCGCAGGCGTAGGTGTCGTAGAAATGCGCGCCGCCGTCGAGCAGGTTGGCGCCGCGCTCGTCGCTCAGGCGGCCGCCCGCGCGGAAGCCGTACATCATCGCCGAGAGCAGCGCGGTGCCGTCGGTCATGGCCGCATCGACGACCTGTCCCTTGCCGGAGCGTTGCGCTTCCAGCAGCGCGCAGAGCACCCCAAAGCCCAGCAGCATGCCGCCGCCACCGAAGTCGCCGATGTAGTTGTGCGGCACCACCGGCTTCTCGCCGGGTCGGCCGATGGCGTGCAGCGCGCCGGCCAGGGCGATGTAGTTGATGTCGTGGCCGGCGGCCTGGGCCAGCGGGCCGCTCTGGCCCCAGCCGGTCATGCGGCCGAACACCAGCTTCGGGTTGCGCTGCAGGCATTGCTCCGGCCCCAGGCCCAGGCGTTCCATCACACCGGGGCGGAAGCCTTCGATCAGCGCGTCGGCGCCTTCCACCAGTTGCAGCAGGGTTTCCACCCCTTCGCTCTGGCGCAGGTCCAGGGCGACGGCGCGGCGGCCACGGCCGAGCACGTCGAAGCGCGCCCGCTCGCCCAGCGTCTGGCCGGGGCGTTGCACGCGGATCACTTCGGCGCCCATGTCAGCCAGCAGCATGGCGCAGAACGGCGCCGGCCCCAGGCCGACCATCTCGATTACCTTCAATCCCGTCAGCGGGCCCGCCATCGCATCGCTCCTGTCTGGCTGTGCAAGCGCCGGGATATCCGGCAGCTCCCCAGCCTAGCGACGGGCCAGCGGGCAACAATGGATCGAACGGACGAATCACGGACTAGTCCGCTCGGGCCGAATTTCGGGGCTCTGGCGTGCCTCAAACTGTCGAGTAGTTCGAATGGACGACTGCGATCCCGCCGCCGGCCATGGCAAGATGCCGCGACATAGAAAAACAATTGAGCCGGCGGCGCGCCCAGCGCAGCCACACGACCGGCCAGCGGAGTTGCCATGTCTGCCCAGTTTTCCGCCGCCTCTGCCACCGGGACCGCGCCCCTGCGCATCCTGTCGAGCAAGTTCGCCACGCCGTCCGTCTCCGCCAGCCATCTGCCCCGCCAGCACCTGCTGGAGCAGATGGAGCAGTCCAGCGCGCGGCTGATCCTGATCCGCGCCGCCGCCGGCTTCGGCAAGACGACCCTCCTGCAGCAGTACCGCGAGCGCTGCCTGGCCCAGGAGCGCCAGGTGCTCTGGCTCAACCTGGATGCCGCGGACAACGACCTGCAACGCTTCGTCGCCCACCTCGCCAACGGCCTGCGCCAACTCGACGCCACGCCGACCGGCGAGCCGCAGGGCCTGTCCCAGCAGATGCAGACGCTGCTGGAAGAACTCTCCGACCGCACTCGCCCCTTCGCCCTGCTGCTGGACGAATTCGAGGCGATCCACAACCCGGCGGTGCTCAACTTCGTCCAGCAGCTGATCGACACCCTGCCGCCCTGCGGCGTACTGGTGCTGGCCTCCCGCTCGACACCGGACATCGGCCTGGGGCGCATCCGTGCCCGTGGCCAGCTGCTGGAGTTCAACCCCGGCGCGCTGCGCTTCTCCCTCGACGAGGCGACGCGCTTCATCCGCGACAAGCGCGAACTGCCGCTGCGTGACGCCGAGATCGCCACCCTCTACCGCTGTACCGAGGGCTGGATCACCGCCATCTACCTCGCCAGCCTGTCGCTGCAGGGGCGCAACGACCACGCAGCCTTCGTCTCCAGCTTCTCCGGCAGCAACCTGGAGCTGGCCGAGTACCTGACCGAGGACATCCTCGCGCGGCAGAGCGAGGCCTGCCGGCAGTTCCTCCTGCTCACCAGCGTGCTTGACCAGCTCTGCGTGCCGCTGTGCAACGCCGTCACCGGCGGGCAGGACGGCCAGGAAATGCTCGCCTACCTGGAACGCGCCAATCTGTTCCTCTTCCCCCTGGACAGCGAACACCAGTGGTTCCGCTACCACAGCCTGTTCGCCAGCTACCTGCGCGACGCCCTGCAGCGCTCCTACCCCGGCCATGCCGCACGGCTGCACCAGCTGGCGGCGCAGTGGTACCTGGCCGAGCAGCGTCCGGTGCCGGCCATCGACCACCTGCTGCAGGCCGGCGCCCGCGACGAGGCCGCGCTGCACCTGACCCGGCATGTCGGCGAATTCATGGACGTGGGCCGTTCGCGCCTGCTGCTGCGCTGGCTGGACCAGATTCCGCCGCAGACCCTGCAGCGCTATCCCAACCTCTGCCTGGGCTATTCCTGGACCCTCGCCCTGCACCGCCGCTACACCGACGCGTTGGCCAGCATCGCGCTGATCCGTGGCGCCACCGAGGACGGCGAGCAACCGCTGGCGCTGGAAGCGGAAACCATCCGCTGCCTGCTGTTCGCCCTCACCGACCAGGTGGAAGCCTGCTGCGAAGCGGGCCTGGCGCACATCCAGCGCATCCCCGATGACGAACAGTTCCAGTACGGCGTGATCGCCAACTGCCTGGGCTACAGCCTGGTCTCCACTGGACGCTACGAAGAGGCGCGGCGCCTGCTGTCGCGGGCGATCCTGCGCTGCTCGCAGAGCCGCACCCAGTCCATGGGCAGCGTCGCCAGTTGCCTGGAGGGCGCGCTGGACATGATCCAGGGGCGTTTGGGCAATGCCGTGGCGCGCCTGCAGGCGGCCTTCCCGACGCAGACCGCGGGGGGCGCGGAGAAGATTCTCGCCGGGCGGCCGTCGCTGGAGATCACGTTGTCCATTGCGCTCTACGAAACCGACGCGCTGGATGAGGTGGAACAGCTGCTGGGCGAAGTGCTGCCCCACGCCAAGGAAAGCAGCCCGCCGGATTCACTGATTTCCTGCCATGTCCTGCTGGCCCGCGTCGCCCTGCTCAAGGGCGATCGCGACGCCTGGCTGCGCCTGCTGGCGGACCTGGAACAGATCGGACAGCAGTCCGGCTCGGCACGGGTGATCTGCTCGGCCTGGCTGGAGCGTGCACGCGCGGCCACCCTGGAGAATCGACTGGAATCGGCCCGCCAATCCCTGCGCTATGCCGAGCTGCATGGTGACTGGGAGCGGCCGGGCATCCTGCTGCATGGCAACGACGTGGACACCCCGAGCATCGCCCGCTTCCGCCTGCGCATCGCCCAGGGCGACTGCGAGGACACCGAGCGCGAGCTGCGCGAAGCCATGGCCGAGGCCAACACCCGCCAGCACCATCGCCGCGAACTCAAGCTGCGCCTGCTGCATGCCCTCGCGCTCAGTGCCCTGGAGCGAACCGAGGAGTCCTTCGAGGCACTCAGCGAGGCGCTGCGCTTCGCCAGCCATGAAGGCTTCATGCGCACCTTCCTCGACGAGGGCCCGCGCCTGGGTGGCCTGCTGCAACGCTGGGCGGTTCCGCATCAGGCGCAGTCGCGGGCGCTGGGCATCGAGCCGCGCTTCCTCACCACCCTGCTGCAGCGCTTCGTCGGCCATGGCGAGACGCCGAGCAACGGCCAGGTACCCGGCGCTGCCGGCGAAGGCCTGACCACCCGCGAGATCCAGGTGATCCGCCTGCTGGCAGCCGGGCACCGGAACAAGGTGATCGCCGAGAAGATGTTCCTCTCCGAGTTCACCGTGAAGTCGCACCTGCGCAACATCAACGCCAAGCTCGGCGCCCAGGGGCGCACCGAGGCCGTGGCGATTGCGCGGGCGCGGGGATTGCTGGATTGAACATGCATGGCGCACTGCCAGGGTTCTGTCCAAAAACTTCTTCGCTCGGATGACCCCTCACCCTAACCCTCTCCCAAGGGGAGAGGGGACCGTTCGGCACAGGGTGAAACCCAAGTGTCAGCCGGCACGATCTGCTCCCTCTCCCTCAGGGAGAGGGCTGGGGTGAGGGGGAAGCGCAAGCGCGGAGCTGACCTGTAGGAGCGGGCCATGCGCGCGATCGCGGGCATGGCCCGCTCCTACAGGAAACACTGGAAATCAGTCGCCAGCGCTGGCCAGCAACCGCCGGGCGCGGCCCAGCACCGGCGCATCGACCATCTGCCCGTCGACCTGGAAGGCCGCCGCGCCGCTCTGCGCGGCAGCCACCACCCGCTGCGCCCAATCCAGCTCGTCCGCGCTCGGGGCCAGCGCCGCATGGGCGACATCGACCTGCTTCGGATGAATACAGAGCGCGCCGAGCAGACCGAGGTCGCGGCCATGGCGGATGGTCGCGGCGAAGCCTTCGGCGTCGTCGAACGCGGGGAACACGGTGTCCAGCGGCGGTTGCAGGTCGTTCACCCGTGAATGCAGTAGCAGGCTCAGGCGCACCTGGTCATAGACCATCGCGGCAGCCTGGGTGCCACTGCTCATGCCGATATCCAGCGCCAGGTCGAGGCCACCGAAGGTCAGGCGCTCCACACCCTCGCAGGCAGCGATTTCGCCCAGTGCGAGCAGGCCACGGGCGCTCTCGATCAGTGGCCACACCGGTTTGCCGCAGGACGCGGCGATACGCACCTGCATGGCGCGCTCGGCCTTGGGCAGCAGGATGCCGATGACGCCCGGCAGGCGCCGGCAGAGTTCAAGATCGGCGGCCTGTTCCGGATCGCCAGCGGCATTCACCCGCACCCGCACGCGGGCCTCCGGATTGGCGCCGAGGAAGGCTTCCAGATTGTCGCGGGCCTGGGCCTTGAGCGAGGCCTCGACAGCATCCTCGAAGTCGACGATCACCGCGTCGGCGCCGCTGGCCAGGGCCTTGGCGAAACGCTCCGGGCGGCTGCCGGGAACGAACAGCGCGGTTCGCACGATGGAATCCGCCGGGCTTTGCTGAATCATTGGGTTCTCCTGGGTCATACCGCGCCCTGCTCGTGCAGGCGCTGGATATCACCGGGGGTATAACCCAGTTCCTGCAGCAGGTCATCCGTCTGCTGACCTAATGCCGGCACGGCGTCCATGCGCGGGGCGTAGGCATTGCTGTTCACCGGCGGCAAAAGCGCCGGCAGGCGGCCGGCCGGGCTGTCGATCTCACGCCAGCGGTCGCGGGCGGCGAGTTGCGGGTGTTGCCACAGGCCACGCATGTCGTTGACGTGGGCGTTGGCGATTTGCGCCTGTTCCAGGCGTTCGACCACCTGTTCGGCGCCAAGGCTGGCAAAGGCTTCGACGATCAGTCCACGCAGGGCATCGCGGTTGGCCACCCGCAGGCTGGTCGCGGTGAAACGCGGATCGACCGCCAGCTCCGGACGCTGCAGGACCACTTCGCAGAACAGCTTCCACTCGCGCTCGTTCTGTACGCCGAGCATGACGCTGCCGCCGTCGCCGGTGGGGAACGGCCCGTAGGGATAGATGGTGGCGTGGGCAGCGCCGGCGCGCGGCGGCTGCGACTGGCCTTCGAAGGCGTAGTACATGGGGAAGCCCATCCACTCGGCCATGCCTTCGAGCATCGACACCTCGACGCGGCTGCCCTCTCCCGTACGGCCACGCAGCAACAGCGCGGAGAGGATGCCGCTGTAGGCGTACATGCCGGCGGAAATGTCGGCAATCGAGCAGCCGGCTTTGGCCATCTCGTCGGCGCCGGGCCCGCCGGTCACCGAGAGGAAGCCGCTCTCGCTCTGGATCAGCAGGTCATAGGCCTTCTTCTGCTCGTAGGGGCCGCCTTCGCCGTAGCCGGAAATGTCACAGACGATCAGGCGCGGGAAGCGCTCGTGCAGCGCGTCGAACGACAGCCCCAGGCGCGCAGCGGCGCCCGGCGCGAGGTTCTGCACCAGCACGTCGGCGGTTTCCAGCAGTTGCTCCAGCACGGCCTGCGCCGGTTCCTGCTTGAGGTCCAGGGACAGGCTTTCCTTGGAGCGGTTGGTCCAGACGAAGTGCGAGGCCAGGCCGCGCACGCGCTCGTCATAGCCACGGGCGAAGTCGCCGACGCCGGGGCGCTCGACCTTGATCACGCGGGCGCCGAGGTCGGCCAGCTGACGGGTGCAGAACGGCGCGGCGATGGCGTGTTCCAGGCTGACGACGGTGATGCCGTCGAGGGGACGCGAACTCATGGGCAACTCCAGACGCCGGCCGGCTGGCCGACGCGCTTGCTTCGGAAGAATCGGGCGGACTGGCCGCCCGCAGAAGACTCAGTGGAAGACGTCGAGGCTCGGCAACTGGTGCAGTGCCCAGCTGGCCTGCACCAGGCGATCCGCTTCGGCCTGGCTGCGCTGGCCGGCGAAGGCCAGCAGGCGGCGGAACTTGTCTTCCAGCTCGGCGCGGCTCAGGCCGTTGCCCGGGTCGCCCTTGGGCTCGTCGATGGCGCCGTGCAGCTGGCGGCCGTCGGTGGTGAGCACGTCAACGCGGCCCAGCCAGCGCCGCGGGTAGGCACCGTCCACTTCCGCATCGAGCTGCATGCTGACCTTCTCGCGGAACGCCGCCACCTGGGCATCGTCCAGGGAGAATTCCTCGAACTCCACCAGACCGGCCTTGCCGTGTACGGCGATCAGGCCGAGTACGGTGCCCATGGAGAACTTCGCCTGGTGCACCGTCTGCGGCACGACGACGCGGCCGAGCACGTCGATGGCACCCTGGTGCACGCGGGTGGTGACCTTGGCGATGTCGCCATGGCTGAGCCCTTCACGCTGCATCAGGCCCAGCAGCGCATCGGCGGCGGGATGGGTGTGGCGGCAGGAGGCGTGGAACTTGTAGGAGGTCTCGCAAAGCGCCCAGCGGGTACCCAGGCCGTCCACCAGACGGCTCGGGTCGGCGTCGCTGGACATGCCGGCAGCCATGCCCTGCTCGCCTTCGAGGATGTTCTGCGCGCCGGTCAGGCCATCGGCCGTCAGGTAGGCGGCGAGCAGGCCGTCAGCGGCGGCTTTCGCAGTGTGCAGCTGCTTGGAGTCAGCGGCGTCGCGAAGGAACTCCCAGAGCCCGGCGGCCTGCGTGCCGGCGCTGCCAAGGCAGTTGACGAACTGCCGGCTGTCCAGGCGCAGCAACTTGCCCACGGCCACTGCGGCAGCCAGGGTGCCGACCGTGGCGGTGGTGTGGAAGATGCGGTAGTGCGAGCGGCCGAGGAACTCGCCGATGCGGATGCCCGCCTCATAGCCGGCAACGCTGGCGAGGATCAGTTCGCGGCCGGACTTGCCCAGTTCCTGCGCGGCCGCCAGGGCCGCCGGGAAGACCACGGTGGCCGGGTGCAGCACGGAGCTGTTGTGCAGGTCGTCCTGCTCTACCAGGTGCGAGCTGGCACCGTTGACCAGCGCGGCGAAGTACGCGGAGGTCGAGCTGCCGTCCACCAGCACGCGGCTCTTGCCGCTGGCCGGGCCCATGCGCTGGGCGTAGCGCTGGAACAGCGGGATCGGGTGGCGGTTCTGGCTGGCCAGGGCCGAGCCGAGCCAGTCGACGAACAGCTCCTCGGTGTACTCGACCACGGACGTGGGCAGGTCTTCGTAGCGCAGGCCGGCAAGGAACTCGGCAAGGGCGTGGGTATTGTTCATTGTTCTTCTCGTCCCGGCTTAGAAGGAGCGCGGCAGTTCGAGCAGGTGCTCGGCCACGTAGGACAGGATCAGGTTGGTGGAGATCGGCGCCACCTGGTACAGGCGGGTCTCGCGGAATTTGCGCTCGACGTCGTACTCGTTGGCGAAGCCGAAGCCGCCGTGGGTCTGCAGGCAGGCGTTGGCCGCTTCCCAGCTGGCCTTGGCAGCCAGGTACTTGGCCATGTTGGCGGCGGCGCCGGCGTTCTTGCCGCTGTCGTACTCCTGGCAGGCGCGCCAGCGCATCAGGTCGGCAGCCTCGATCTCGATATGCGCCTCGGCGATGGGGAACTGCACGCCCTGGTTCTGCCCGATCGGGCGGCCGAACACCACGCGGTCACGGGCGTACTGGGCGGACTTCTCGGTGAACCAGCGGCCGTCGCCGATGCACTCGGCGGCGATCAGCGTGCGTTCGGCATTGAGGCCGTCGAGGATGTACTTGAAGCCCTTGCCTTCCTCGCCGATCAGGCTGCTGGCCGGCAGCTCCAGGTTGTCGAAGAACAGCTCGTTGGTTTCATGGTTGACCATGTTGGCAATCGGCTGCACGGTCAGGCCGTTGCCGATGGCTTCGCGCAGGTCGACGAGGAAGATCGACATGCCTTCGGACTTCTTCTTCACCTCGGCCAGCGGCGTGGTGCGGGCCAGCAGGATCATCAGGTCGGAATGCTGGATGCGCGAGATCCACACCTTCTGGCCGTTGATCATGTACTTGTCGCCCTGGCGCACGGCGGTGGTCTTGATCTTGGTGGTGTCGGTGCCGGTGGTGGGCTCGGTGACGCCCATGGACTGCAGGCGCAGTTCGCCGCTGGCGAGCTTGGGCAGGTAGTAGGCCTTCTGCTCGGCGCTGCCGTTACGCAGCAGGGTGAACATGTTGTACATCTGCCCGTGGATGGTGCCGGAGTTGCCGCCGCAGTGGTTCACCTCCTCGAGGATCACCGAGGCTTCGGCCAGGCCCAGGCCCGAACCGCCGTATTCTTCCGGGATCATCGCCGAGAGCCAGCCGGCTTCGGTCATGGCGCGGACGAAGTCCTCGGGGAAGCCTTTCTCTTCGTCGATCTTGCGCCAGTACTCGGCGGGGAACTCCGCGCACAGGGCGCGCACGCCGTCACGGATGGCCTGGAGTTCTTCGGGGGTGGACGTCATCGAAACACCTCATGTCTTTCTTGTTGGAGGCACCGGAAGCGGTGCGGTCAGTCGAATTCCACTTCGCCGCGCTGGGCGATACCGGCGCCGTTGCCGGCCCAGACTTCGGCCTTGCCAGGGCCGCTCAGGCGGCCGCCGACGTCGAACGGTTCGGGGCTGATCAGCGGGCGCAGGCCACGGTAGGCATAGCGGCGCAGACGTGCCTGGGGGTTGGCGCGGCAGAACGCGCGCAGGTTCAGGGTGCCGATCAGCGGGCCGTGCACCACCAGGCCGGGGTAGCCCTCGGCCTCGGTGACGTAGGGCCAGTCGTAATGGATGCGGTGGCCGTTGAAGGTCAGCGCGGAGTAGCGGAACAGCAGGATCGGCGTCGGCTCTACTGCTTCACTCCAGTCCCCGGCGGGCAGCGCATCGCCGCTTGTGAGCTTGGGCGGAGTGGGCTCGCGGTAGACGATGTCCTGCTCCTCGCTGAACGCCAGGCGGCCGTCCTGGGCGAATTCGTGGCGCAGGGTGACGAACAGCAGCGAGCCGGTGCGGCCGTGCTTTTCCTCGACATTCAGGATTGTGGTGGTGCGCTTCGCCACGCCGCCGACACGCAGCGGCTCGTGGAACTCCAGGCGGCCACCGGCCCACATGCGGTTGCGCCCATCGGCCGGAGGCAGGAAGCCGCCCCGCGCCGGATGGCCGTCGGCGCCCAGGCCCGGCTCGGTCACTTCATCCTGGAAGAACATCCAGTGCCACAGCGGCGGCAGTGCCTCGCCGGCAGCCGGGGCGTCTTCGGCCAGGGTCACGGCCAGACGGCGGACCAGCAGCGTACTCAGTTCTTCCTCGCGCTCCTGGGAGCGGCCGATCCAGTCGGCGTAGGGTGAATCGCTCATTGCGGACCTCTTGGCAGGTTTGATGAACGGAGCATGCAACAGGGCTTGCGTTCGTCGAATCCACATTTTCATAATCCAGCGTTAGGCAATGCCTAACGCCATTTCTACACTTCAAGCCTAGCGCCGCTGTTGGTCGCTTCGCGGAGAACCGCCCATGCATTTCGACCTCGCCGACCTGCGGCTTTTCGCGCACATCGCCGAAGCCCCCAGCCTGACCCAGGGCGCCCGTCGCGCCCATCTCTCGGCGGCCGCCGCCAGCGCACGGATCAAGGCGCTGGAAGGCCAGCTCGACTGCCGACTGCTCTACCGCGACAACCGTGGTGTCGAGCTGACCCCGGCGGGCCAGCGCCTGCTGCAGCACGCGCGCCTGATCCTGCGCCAGGTGGACCACCTGAAAAGCGATTTCAGCGGCCAGGCCGGCGACCAGGTCGGGCACATCCGCATCTTCGCCAACACCACGGCGGTCACCGAATTCCTCCCCGAACTGCTGGCGGACTTCCTCGCCGAGCGCCCCGGTGTCAGCGTCGACCTGCAGGAGCGGCTGAACCGCGACATCGTCCGCGCCATCCTCGACGGCTCGGCGGACTTAGGCATAGTCGCCGGCCCGGTGCGCGCCGAAGGCCTGCAGATCGTCCACTTCAGCACTGACCGGCTGGTCCTCGCGGTAGCGCCCGACCACCCGCTTTGTGCCCTGCCCCGCCTGACCCTCGCCGACACCCTGGACTACCCGCACATCGCCCTGCATGAAGGCAGCACCCTGCAGAGCTTCCTGCGCGAACGGGTCGAGCGCATGGGCGGCGACCTCAACCTGCGTATCCAGGTGGCCAGCTTCGAAGCCATCTGCCGGATGGTCGAGGCCGGGGTCGGCATCGGCGTGATTCCGGAGACCGCCGCCATCCGCCACAGCCGCACCATGAATCTGCGAATTCTGCCGCTGGACGAGCCCTGGGTGGTACGCGAACGCAGCGTGCTGCTGCGCGACCGCGAGGCCCTGCCGGCTTGTGCCCGCGCGCTGGTGGACCTGCTGCGCGGCATGCAGGAGGCCGGCTCAACCGAGCAGCCCCAGTGACTTGGCGCGGACGATGGCCTGGGTGCGCCGGCGCACGCCGAGCTTGACGTTGATCTTCTTGGCGTGGGTTTTCACGGTGTTGAGCGAGATGAACAGGCTGTTGCCGATCTCCTGGTTCGACAGGCCCTCGGCGAGCAGACGCAGCACGGCCACTTCCCGCGCGGTGAGGCCGTGGGCGCTGTCCTCGGCCTCGCCGCTGGACGTCGGCAACAGGCTGGGCAGGCGCTCCGGGGCGATCTCGACCCGCAGGCTGTTCAAGGCATGTTCGGCCTCGCCCGCCAATGCCTGATAGCCAAGGGCCTGGCACTCTTCACGCAACTGCAGCAGACGGGCCCGCGCGGCGTCGATCCGGCCACAGCCGGCTTCCGCCAGCGCCAGCAGGTAGCGCACGCGCTGCGGCAGTGATGGCGTATGCAGCGGTGCGACCCGCTCCGGGCGCTGTTCCAGCTCCCCGTCCAGCACCGTCGCCTCGTGGTGCAGGCGCAGCCATTGGCCCTGACGCGCCAGCAGGCGCAACTTGAGGCTTTCCAGCGACAGCCGGTAGCAATCGGGCTGCACATTCCAGCAGTGCATGCGGCGTTCGGCTTCCTCGCAGTAGCGTTGCGCGGACGCTGCGTCGCCGCTGCGCGAGGCCGCTTCGCCAAGGCCCAGCAGGCCGTGGAGGATGTAAGGGTCGGCGCAGGAACGCGCCAGGCCCAGCCCGCCTTCCAGCGCGGCCGCAGCAGCCATGGCATCGCCCTGCAGCAACCGCAGTTCGCCATCGAGGAAGGCCAGACGCCCGCGCAGCAGCTCATGCCCCTCGCCGCTGGCCGGCAGCCGCTCGCGGCAAGCGTCCAGCAGGCTGCGGGCCTGTTCGCGCTCGCCGGCCAGCAGGCAAAGGCGCACGCGGTCGAAGTCGATCAGCACTTCGCTGGCCAGGCAGCCCTGGCGTCGCGCCAGCTCCAGCGCAGCCTGGAGGATACGTCGGGCCTGCGGCAGCGAGCCGGTGGCCATGTCCAGCCGCGCCAGGGTGGTCAGGCACAACAGGGTCGAACGCCAGTCGCGCGCCTCCAGGTCTTCGAGTGCCGCATTGCAGTGATCGCGGGCCTGTTCGAGGCGGCCGTGCATGCCATCCAGCGCACCGCGCAGAGCCAGCCAGTTGGCCAGCAGGCGGCGGTTGCGCGGGGCCTGGGGCTGCGGCAGGAAGTTGCCCAGGCGCTCGATGCACTGGTGCGCTTCGTCCAGGCGCCAGCTGAACAGCAGCGCACGGGCGCTCAGGCTGATCAGCCGGGGGGTGCTTTCCAGCAGGGTCGCCGGCAGCCGCTCGCGCCACTCCAGCAGCAGGCCGAGGTGACGGCCGCTGAACAGCCAGTCCATGTCCAGGCGGTCCATGTAGCCGGCGGCGACTTCCGGCTGCCCGGCTTCCAGCGCCATCTCGATGGCTTCGTCCAGCCAGCCGGCCTGGCCCAGCACGCCACAGGCACGCAGGCGCAGGCGGGTCAGCGCCGGGCCCTGGAGATGGCACTGCAATGCCTTGGCCACCAGCGGCGGCAGGCGGAAGCAGCTGGCCTCGGCATCCAGGGCGAGGAAGAAGCCCTGCCCCTGTTGCAGGCGGTCGAAGAGCACGCCGCCCTGCTCTTCCCACAGGCTCGCGCAGATTTCCCGGTTGAAGCGCGGCAGGTAGGCAAGACCGCAGAGCATCGCGCCAGTCTCGGCATCGAGCCGCCCCAGCAGCTCCTGGGACAGGTAGGTACGCAGCCAGGACGCCACCTCCCCCGGCGCGTGCACGCCGTCGCGCGCGCTGAGCACCAGCCGCGCGCCAGCGCACCAGCCCTGGGTCGCAGCCCACAGGCGCTCGCGGCAGTCGGCGTCGTAGCCCTGCGCCAGCGCCAGCAGGTCGCATTCGTCACGGCTGAACGCGAGACGCGCGGCGCCCAGCTCACAGAGGCGTTCATCCAGCAGCAGGCGCGAAAGGTTCCAGGCCGGGCGCTGGCGGCTGCTCACCAGCAGATACAGCGGTGCTTCTGCGAGACCGAGCAGGCGCTGTAGCCAGGCGTCGAGCTCGGGGTCGGCGGCTTGAGGGTAGTCGTCCAGCACCAGCCACAGGGGTTGCCGGCGCGATTGCAGGGCCAGTTGCACGCTGGCCGGGTCACTGTCGATCAGGCCCAGCTGACGGGCGATCTGGGCGCAGCAAGCGCTCAGCGCCAGGGGCTGCCCGGCGAAGTCGAGCCAGACGCGGGCACAGCTCGACGGCAGGCGCTCCAGCACGGCGCGCGCCAGTGCGCTCTTGCCATAGCCAGCCGGGGCGCACAGCAGGTTCAGGCGTCGGGGCGACTCCAGCAGGGCGTGCAGCAGTGGCTCGCGGGGCAATTGCAGGGCGACCGGCGTGGCGGTGGCAATGGCGGGGAAACTGGACATGGCGACACCCGTTATCGTTGTAGTTCGTGCTGCGTCGGGGTGTCAGAAGATCATTGCGGGGCGAGGCGGGACAATCGGTCGTTCGGACTAGCCGCAGGACTAGCCCTGACCCGGCGCCGCCACGAGAGTCGCGGCGCCGGGCTGTTTCAGGCAGCGCGGATCAGCGGATACCGGCGTTGCGCAGGGCCGCGGGGGTGAAGTCGCTCATGCTCGGCTGCGCGCTGTAGTCGATGCCACGCCGCGCTTCGTTGATCATCGCCATGGCCAGGTAGCGCCCGGCGATCAGGTCGTTCAGTGCGTTCACCGCGTACAGTGCCGTGCCTTGCTGGTAGTCGTTCACCGCGAAGCCTTCACCAACGCGCCACAGCTGGCCGCGACCGTCGTAGGCCTCGGACTCCACGGCCTGCCAGGTGTCCTCGTCGAAGTAGAAACGACGCGTGGCGTAGATGTGCCGCTGGTTCGGCTTCAGGGTCGCGACTACTTCCCACACCCGGTGCAGTTCATAGCGGGTCAGGTCGGGGTTGACGTGGCCGGCCTGGAGTATGTCGGTGTACTTGAGCTTGGGCGACCACAGCCGGTAGTTGTTGTAGGGGATGTACATCTCCTTCTTGCCCACCAGTTTCCAGTCGTAGCGGTCCGGCGCGCCGTTGTACATGTCCGAGTCATCGGAGGTACGCATGCCGTCGGCGGCGGTGCCGGGGCCGTCATAGGCAACCTGGGGAGCACGGCGGACGCGCCGCTGACCGGCGTTGTAGACCCAGGCCAGGCGGGGTTCCTTGACCTGGTCGATGGTCTCGTGGACCAGCAGCACATTGCCAGCCAGGCGCGCCGGCGCGGTGACGCGCTGCTTGTAGAAGAACAGGACGTTCTCGGTCTGTTTCGGATCCGCGTCCTTGAGGAGCTGCGGGTAGCTCAGGTCTTCCTCGAACTCGACCGCCGTGAACGAGCCGTTGGTTTGCGGTGTTGCCTGGGCGCTGAGGCGCCGCTGATTGGGGCCGCGATAACGGGTCAGGTGGTTCCAGACGACTTCCACGCCGTTCTTCGGAATCGGGAAGGCATAGTTGCGTCCCTGGAAGTTGGCCAGGCCATTGCCGCCGTCCACTTCTTCGGTATGCAGCGCACTGACCTTGGCGGCTTCATAGACCGTCTGCGGGCTGGCCGCCGTGCGGCGGGTGGTGTAAACCGGAATGCGGTAGGTGTCGGGATAGCGCTTGAACATGGCCACCTGGCCATTGCTCAGCTTGTCCTTGTATTGCTGGGCCGTGGCGGCGGTGATCACGAACAGAGGCTTGTCGTCCGGGAAGGGATCGCCGAGGAAACCGTTCTCCACCTTGGCAGCGCCCGGCTTCAGACCGCCATCCCAGGCCGGGATACTGCCGTCGGCATTACCGGCCTTCTCGCCACCCAGCGGCGTCAGGCTGGCACCCAGCTTGGCGGCTTCGTCAGCCGACACTGCGGCGTGTACCGAACTTGCCAGAAGGCTCAGACCGAGGATGGTGCCCTTCATCAAACTCATCATGTGCATGCTGCTCTCCAGTTCTTGCGGGCGAAGGGTCAGAAGTTCACGCCGACGCTGACGGACATGTAGTCGCGGTCAGTCAGGGTGTTGTAATCGCCGCCGAAATAGTTGGTGTAACTCAGGCTCGCCGTGTAGGTGTTCTGGTAGTCGGCATCCAGGCCCAGGCTGATCGCCTTGGCGCCTTCCTCGAAGCTCGGCCCGGTGCCGTTGATGTCCTGTGACCAGGCCATGTTCGGCTTGAAGTTGATGCCGGCGATGACGTTCGGGTAATCGAGCACGCCACGCACGCGGTAGCCCCACGAACTGCTGGTGTAGAAGCCCTTGTTGTTGCACTCCTGCTGCGGGTTGCTGGCGGTCTTGGTGCCGGCAGCAGTGCCCACGCACACCGACTGGTCGAGCAGTTCGCCGGCGCCGAAGGTCGGGCTGCGGCCGAAGCGCAGATCGCCGACCGAGCTGCCGATGCCACTGATGTGGTCGTAGCCGACCTCGCCCACCAGGGTCAGCCGTTCGGCGCCCAGCACCTGGTCGAAGAACTGCGTGGCGGTGACCTGTACCTGGGTGAACGGCAGGCGCTTGTAGCCTTCGATGGCTGCGCCCGGCGCATTCACCGCCTGGCCGTCGACGAATACCGGCGACACCGCAGTGGCCACGCCGTTGACCAGCCCCACCTGGTTGACCGCCGCGAGGTTCAGGTCGGCGGTATTGATCTGCATCGGCATGTTCGGCCGGTAGCTGACCTCGCCGTTGAGCGCCACGCCGCCGAGGTTGGTCTGGAAGCTCAGGCCATACAGGCGGATGTCTTCGGGGTAGTCGACGAAGTAACTCGCACCACGCACGCGGCTGGCGGTGGTCAGCGCGTTGGAGGCGCCGGCGTAGGTGGTGCGGGTGAAGCTCAGGAAGGGGTTGCGGCTGTGATAGTTCATCACGTACGCACCCACCTCGGTGTCATTGAAGTCCGGCAGGAACCAGCGCATGGCCAGGCCGAACTGCCCTGAGTCGCCCGGCTCGTGGTCGTCGGTGCGCGGGATGTAGGCGTTGGCGCGGTTGCCGGCGACATCCAGGATGGTGCCGGCGTTGGCGCGCGGGTCGTTGGGCGCGAAGTCCGGGCCGGCGATCACCAGGCGGTCGTCGCAGCCCTTGGCCACGGCGTCCACGGAGAAGAAGGTGCCGCAGTTCTCGGTGATCGTCTTGTCCCACTTGATCTGGTAGAAGGCCTCGGCGGTGACGTTCTCGGAGAGGCCCTGGGAGAAGTACAGCAGCTGGATCGGCACCAGCGCTTCCTTCACCTCGGCGCCGGGGCGGCGCAGCGCCGAGACGTCCACCGGGTTGATGGAGTTGATCGAGTTGGGAATGAAGGTGCTCTCGCCCCAGCTCACCACCTGCTTGCCGAAGCGCACGTTGCCCGGCCGGTCGCCCAGCTGGTAGTTGTGGTAGACGAAGGCGTCGAGGAGTTCGCCGCCCGAGGCCTGGGCCGACTGGTCGCGGCCATGGTCGTCGATGTTGTAGTAGCGCAGGTCCTCGTCCTTGAGCTTGAAGTCATACCAGTACTTGCCGCGCAGGAAGGCACCGGAGTCGCCGTACTTGAGTTCGAGGTCGTGGGTGCCCTTGAAGATCTTCGAGAATACGTCGCCCTTGCTGAAATTCAGCCGGCCATCGTCGGCGGTGCGTGAGGCGGCCTTGCCCTTGGCGCCGACCACGTTGTAGTTGGAGACGAAATTCGGGTCGGGATTGTTCAGCGCCCAACTCATGCCCAGGGACAGCGACGAGTCGAACTGGCCTTCGATTTCCCCGATATTGAAGTTCACGGCGTGTGCGCAGGGTGCGCTCGCCAGGGCGATGGCCAGCGCCAGCGCCTGCGGTCGAAAGTGTCCGCGCATTGTTATTGTTGGCATGCGGTACTCCAGGTGGTCCAGGTGTTGGAGTGCGCATGCTGGCAGTGCGCAAGGCCCGCCAAAACCGCCCGATCAGGTGATTTTCATCCTCACCCGTGCAGGTGATCCCGGCTTTTTTCCGCTCTACCCGGCAGCGTTCCCGCGAGCCTTTCCCCTGGGGCGGGCCGACCCCGCGATACCCCCCGTAACACCCCTGGACATCGCCCGCTCACGACCATCCGGCGAACCACCCCAACGGGTGATTTGCACCCCACCCCTTGCCGCGTTCAATGGCGCCCTGTGCCCGGCCACCTGCGCCAGGGCCTGCAAACCACAACAACAAGCATCACGGAGAACCGTGCTATGACCCGCAAACGCAGCTGGCTGCCGCGGCTCGCCCTGGCCGTCGGCCTGCTGGCTGGAGCCGGCGCCCAGGCGGCCGACAAACCGAACATCCTGGTGATCTTCGGCGACGACATCGGCCAGACCAACATCAGTGCCTATTCCCAGGGCGTGGTCGGCTACCGCACGCCGAACATCGACCGTATCGCCAAGGAAGGCATGCTGTTCACCGACTACTACGCGGAGAACAGCTGCACCGCCGGGCGCTCGACCTTCATCACCGGCCAGGCCTCGCTGCGCACCGGGCTGACCAAGGTCGGCGTGCCGGGCTCGCCGGTCGGCCTGCAGGACCGCGACATCACCCTGGCCCAGGCGCTCAAGGGCCAGGGCTACGCCACCGGCCAGTTCGGCAAGAACCACCTGGGCGACCGCGACGAATACCTGCCGACAAAGCATGGTTTCGACGAGTTCTTCGGCAACCTCTACCACCTCAACGCCGAGGAAGAGCCCGAGCGCCCGTACTGGCCCAAGGACCCGAGCAACCCCTTCGTCCAGCACTTCTCCCCGCGCGGGGTGATCCACTCCTACGCCGACGGCAAGATCGAGGACACCGGCGCGCTGACCAAAAAGCGCATGGAGACCATCGACGACGAGACCACCCAGGCGGCTATCAACTTCATCGACAAGCAGGCCAAGGCCGACAAGCCGTTCTTCGTCTGGATGAACACCACGCGCATGCACCTCTATACCCACGTGCGCGATTCGATGAAGGGCCAGAGCGGCATGCCCGGCAACGAGTACGCCGACGGCATGCTCGAGCACGACGGCGACGTCGGCAAACTGCTCAAGACCCTGGATGACCTGAAGCTCACCGAAAACACCATCGTCATCTACACCACCGACAACGGGCCGAACCGCTTCACCTGGCCGGACGCCGCCACCTCGCCGTTCCGCAACGAGAAGAACTCCAACTACGAGGGCGCCTTCCGCGTGCCGGCGATGGTCCGCTGGCCGGGGCACATCGAGGCGGGACAGGTCTCCAACGGGATGTTCTCCGGGCTGGACTGGTTCCCCACCCTGCTCTCCGCCGTCGGTGTGCCCGACGCCAAGGACAAACTGCTCAAGGGCTGGGCGCCGGTTGCCGGCGGCACCAGCTACAAGGTCCACCTGGACGGCTTCGACCAGCTCGCCTTCCTGACCGGCAAGAGCCCGAAGAGCGCGCGCAGCGAGTTCTATTACTTCAACGACGACGGCCAACTGGTGGCCATGCGCTTCGGCGACTGGAAGGCGGTGTTCTGCGAACAGCGCAAGCCTGGTGGCTTCGAGGTGTGGAGCGAGCCCTTCGTCTGCCTGCGGATTCCCAAGCTGTTCAACCTGCGCATGGACCCGTACGAGACCGCCGACATCGTCTCCGACCAGTACAGCGACTGGCTGGTGAAGAACGCCTACCTGCTGGGCATCGCCACCATGAAATCCGCGCAATTCCTGCAGACCTTCGTCGACTGGCCGCCGAGCCAGCGCCCGGCCAGCTTCACCATCGACCAGGTGCAGCAGGCCGTGTACCAGAAGATCGCCGAGAAGGCCAGACAGCAACAGGCCGCCGCCAAGCCCTGAGCCACCACCACACCCCTCCGTTACGAGGGGTGTGGTGCTTCACCGCGCACTGTACAACCCCAGGCGTGACCGCACGGAGCCCCCTCTTGGACATTCGCACTCCGCTCCTGGACCTGGAGCGCAACCTCTGCCGCGTCGTGCTGGGCCAGGAAACGGTGATCCGACAACTGCTCATCGCCCTGCTCGCCGACGGCCACCTGCTGCTGGAAAGCCTCCCGGGGCTGGCCAAGACCCGCACGGTCAAGGCCCTGGCGCAACACCTGCACGGCAGGATGAGCCGCATCCAGTTCACCCCCGACCTGCTGCCCTCTGATATCACCGGCGCGGAAACCCTCCACGCCCACGGCGGGCATGCCGAAATCCAGTTCCAGCCGGGCCCGCTGTTCGGCAACCTGATCCTCGCCGACGAAATCAACCGCGCGCCGGCCAAGGTCCAGGCGGCGCTGCTCGAAGCCATGGAAGAACGCCAGATCACCTGCGCCGGCCGCAGCTACCCGCTGCCCGAGCTGTACCTGGTGCTCGCCACGCAGAACCCCATCGAACAGGAAGGCACCTACCCGCTGCCCGAAGCGCAGCTGGACCGCTTCCTGATGAAACTCAAGCTCGACTACCCGGCGCCCGAGCACGAGGAAACCATGCTGCGCCTGCTGCGTGCCGAAGGTTGCGGCGGTGCTCGCGCCCGCGAAGCCGTGGAGCCGCTGGACGCGGAGATTCTATTGGCGGCACGGGAGCAGGTCGCCGCCATCGAAGTGGCGCCGAGCATCGACCGTTACCTGGTGGACCTGATGCGCGCCAGTCGCCGCCCCGCCGATTACGACGCGCAACTGGCGCGCTGGATCGAGGTTGGCTGCAGCCCGCGCGGCGCCATCAGCCTGGACCGCGCCGGACGCGCCCACGCCTGGCTGGAAGGCCGCGACCACGTCCTGCCCGACGATATCCACGCGGTGCTGCTGCCCGTCCTGCGCCATCGCCTATTGCTGAGCTACGAGGCGGTGGCCGAAGGCATCGATACCGACGCCGTGCTCTGCCGGCTGCGCGACCATGTCGCCATTCCCGCCTGAGCGCCGCGCCGACGGCCGGGCCTACGCCGACCTCGGCCGCCTGCTGGCCCTGGAAATGCCCGCGCGGCGCCTGGGCGCACGCATTACCCGCCTTGCCGCCGCCAGCCTGATCGGCCAGCACGCTTCGACCCTGCGCGGGCGCGGGCTGGACTTCCAGGAGTTGCGCCATTACCGACCCGGCGACGACCTGCGGCGTCTCGACAGCCGCGCCAGCCTGCGCCACGGCACGCCGCTGGTACGCAGCTTCAGCGAGGAGCGCGAGCGCCCCGCGCTGATCTGGGTCGACCAGCGCATGGACATGTTCTTCGGCTCGCGGCGCTACCTGAAATCCACCCTGGCCGTGGAACTGGGCGCGCTGCTGGCCTGGAGCGCGCTGCACGGCGGCGACCGGGTCGGCGGGCTGGTGTTCGGTGACCGCCATGAAGAGCGCCTGCGCCCCACCCGCAACCCGGCCGGCATTCGCGCCTTCTGCGCGGCGATGCTGCGGCACAACCATGCACTGTCTGCCGATAGCGCCCCGGCGAACGGCGCGCGGCTGAACCCGTTGCTGGAAACGCTGCTCAGTGGCCCGGAGCGTGGCGGGCAGCTGTATCTGATCAGCGACTTCTCGGGCTGCGATGAGCACACCCGTGACCTGCTGCAGCAACTGCGTCGGCGCCACCGGATTCTCGCTTTGCAGGTACAGGACCCGCTCGCCCTTCAGCTGCACGGCGACACGCCGCTGAGCCTGAGCGATGGCATTGGCTGGCTGGACCTCGACCTGCGCCGCAAGACCGTGCGCCATCCCATGCAGGACTACCTCCGTGGTCGCCTGGACAGCGTGGCGGAACACCTGCGCCTGGCCCAGGTGCCGCTGCTGCGCCTGAGCACCGCCGAAGCGCCGCTGGACCAGTTGCGCCGCGAACTGCTGCGCCTCGGAGTCCTGGCATGAGCAGCGTGGCCCCGGACCTGCGGCAATTGCAGGAGTTGCCGCTGCCGCCGCTGCCTTCCTACTGGCCGCCGGCCTGGGGCTGGTGGGTGCTGCTGATGGTCCTGATCGTCGTGGCGGCATTGCTCGGCCTGCGACGCTACCGACGTTGGCGCGGCCAGCAGTACCGGCGTGAAGCCCTGGCACAACTCGATCTCCTGGTGCTGCAAGCTGCGGAACAGCGGCGCGAGCTGGCCTCGCTGCTCAAGCGCTGCGCGCTGTCGATCCCCGAACTGCGCAATCGCCACGCGGAAATCACCACGCTTAACGGCCCGGCCTGGCAGGCCTTCCTGCAACGGCACTGCCCGTGGCCGCTGGCTTCCGATCTCGCGGAACGCCTGGCGCAGCTCGCCTACGCCCCTTCTGCGCAACTGCAGCGCTGGCCGCAAGCGGACTGGGACGCCCTCTTCGCCCAGGTGCGCCTCTGGCTGGAGGCTCACCGTGTGGCAGCTTGATTACCCCTGGGTGCTGGCCCTGTGGCCGCTGGGCCTGCTGGCGATCTGGCTGCTGCCCGAGCAGCGCGTGGCGCGCACGGCATTGCGCGTGCCGTTCTTCAGCGAACTGCGCCGCGTGCATCACGCACCCTTGGGCAAGGCTCCCGCACGCTGGCAGGGCTGGCTGAACCAGCTCAACTGGTGCCTGTTGCTGCTCGCCCTCGCCCGCCCCGCCTTTTATGAACCGCCGCAAATGCTGATCGAGCCGGCGCGCGACCTGGTGCTGGCCATCGACCTGTCGCAATCCATGGCCACCCGCGACTATCGCGACACCCAGGGGCGCCAGCTGGTCCGGCTCACGGCAGTGAAACAGGTGCTGCACGACTTCATTGCCCGGCGCAGCGGCGACCGTCTCGCCCTGGTGGTGTTCGGCAGCGGCGCCTACGTGCAGGCCCCGCTGACTCTCGATCACAAGACCCTGTTGCGCCTGCTGGACGACAGCGCCATCGGCATGGCCGGGCCGGATACCGCCATCGGCGATGCCATCGGCCTGAGCCTGCGCGTGCTGGACGGGCCGGCGTTGCGTGCACAGCAGATCGTGCTGCTCACCGACGGCAGCGACAACGCCAGTGCCGTTCCTCCGGAGCGCGCGGTGGAACTGGCGGTGCAGCGCGGCGTAGTGCTACAGGCCATCGCCATCGGCGACAGTCGCGGGCAGGGTGCGGAGAAAGTCGACAGCGAGCGCCTGCAAGTCCTGGCCGAGACCACTGGCGGACGCTTCTTCCGTGCCGAAGACAGCCGGGCGCTGGCCGACGTCTACGCCGAACTGGACCGCAGCGCTCCGCACCCACAGCCACGGCTGGGCCCCCGCCCGCGCCATGAAGGCTTCTACTGGCCGCTGGGCCTGGCCCTGCTGCTGACCTGCTGCGGCCATCTGCTGGCCGCCCGCGCCGTGCGCCTGCCCATCCTGCGGAGAGCCTGAATGCCATTCCATCGACCGCTCTGGCTGCTACTGATCGTCGTGGCGCTCCTGCTGCTGCAGCTCTGGCGCCGTCGCCAGAACCTCGGCCAACGGCTGGCCGAACGTATCGCCCCGCACCTGCTGCAACACCTGTTGCTCGATCAGCCCGGCACGGGCCGGCTCAGCCCCGCACACCTGCTGACGCTGTTCCTCTGCCTCGGCGCAGTGGCAGTTGCCGGCCCAGTCTGGCCGGGGCACGCCACTGACTTCGCCGATGATCGCGGCCTGCTGATCCTCGCCGTCGAACTGTCGCCCAGCATGGATGCACCGGACCTGCGCCCCACCCGCCTCGAAGCCGCCAAGCGCAAGCTGCGCGATCTGCTCAGGGATCGCCAGGGCGCGCCCACCGCGCTGATCGCCTATGCCGGCAGCGCACACCTGGTGTTGCCGCCCACCGACGACCCCGGCCTGCTGGAAAGCTACGTCCAGGCGCTGTCCACCGCCCTGATCGAAACACCCGGCAGCGACCTGCGTGGCGTCCAGCATCTGGCCGCGAGCCTTTCGGAGGAAGCCGGCACGCCCGCCAGCCTGGTGCTGTTCGCCGACAATGCGGACCCGCGCGAACTCAACGACCTGCAACGCCACGCCAGCGATGCGCTGCAATGGCTGCTGGTGGATTGCAGCGCGGCGCCCTCAGGCCGCTCCGCCTCCCTGACCGAACTGGCCAGCGCCCTGGATGCCGGCCTGCGCGCACTGAGCCCGGACGACAGCGACGTGCGCTGGATCGGCCAGCAAGCCGTGCGACACTTCCAGGCCCGCCAGGAAGCTGCGCAAGGTTCGCGGGAAGTCGGCTACTGGCTGTGCTGGGCGCTGCTCCCGGTGGTGCTGCTCAGCCTGCGCCGTGGTTGTAGGGTCCACTGGCTGGGGGCTGCGCTGCTGGCCCTGGGCGCTGCCCTGCCAAGCCCGCCCGCCATGGCCGCCAGTTGGCTGGACGCCTTCGCCAGTCCGGACCAGCAAGGCCGCTGGGCCCTCCAGCATGGACGCCCGGCACTGGCCGCCGAGCGCTTCGACGATCCCTACTGGAAGGCACTGGCGACCTATCAGGCAGCGGACTACGCCGGCGCCCTCGCGCTGTTCTCCCGTCTCGACACGGCCGAGGCGCAGTTCTACGCAGGCAATTGCCAAGCCCGACAATACCGCCTCACCGAGGCCATCAAAGCCTATCGCCGGGCCCTGGCCTTGAAGGCCGACTTCCCCGAAGCCCGCGCCAACCTTGCGCTGGTGGAAGCGCTGGAAAAGGACCGCGAAGACGCCGCGCAAAACGCACCCAAGCAACGCGGCGACGATGAAGTCATCGACGACTCGGCGGACAAGGGCCGCAGCATTGCCCAGCCCTCGGGCCAACGACCGGCCGACGAGCACTGGCTGGACAGCCTGCAGACCTCTCCCGCCGCCTTCCTGCGCAACAAGTTCCGCGCGCAGGGCAGCCACATCGGGGAGGACAGGCCTTGAAGCGGGTCCTGCAGTTGCTGCTGATGCTGCTCGCCACTGCCGCGTATGCAGACGGACCACAATTGCGCGTCGAAGCCCAGCTCATCCCCGATTCCAAGGTAAGTCTCGGCGCGACGCTGACGCTGCAGCTGGACGTACTGACGGACACCTGGTTCACCGCCGCGCCGCAGCTCCCTGCCCTGCAACTGCCAGGCACCCGCGTGGCCGAGCCAGCCGGCTCCCCCGTGCACCTGACGGTGGAGCGTGACGGGCAGACCTTCTTTGGCCTGCGTTACCAGTACCGGATCACGCCCCGTCAGGCGCAGCGTTTCGAGATTCCCGCGCTCAAGGTCAGCGCGCAGGTCGGGCAAGCCACGGCCACGCTTCACGCCAACAGCCGGCCGTTGAGCTTCGGGGTATCGCCCGCACCGGACGACGGCGCCCGCCTGGTCGCCGACTCGGTGCAACTGCAGCAGGTTCTGCGACCTTCAGCGGCTGTATTTCAGGTGGGTGACAGCCTGGAGCGCCGCGTCGAGCTGCGGGTACGGGGCGCGCCGATGGAGCTTTTGCCTCCCGCCGAATTCGCCGCCGTGGGAGGCACCCGCCAGTATCCGAACCCCGTCCGACTGCAGGAGCTCGACGACGGGCGCGGCCACAGTGATGGCGCGCTGCGTGTCGACAGCGTCGACTATCAGTTCGAGCGCGCGGGACGCATCGAGTTGCCGCCGCTGGAACTGCGCTGGCGGCAAGCCAGCAACGGCGAACTGCACGTGGAGCAACTGCCGGGCCTGACGTTGGAGGTGGCCGCACCACCGCCTTCGGTGAACCACAGGGCGTGGCACGATCGATTGGGGCTGTGGATCGAGCGGCACGCGCTGGCCGCTCTGCTGCTGATTGCCGGCCTGGCGCTGGCCTGGCACTGGCTGGCCGTGCCCGCCGCAGCGGCCCTGCGATGGCTGCAGCGACTCGTCAGCCGGCTGCGCCAACGCTACCGGCATTCGGAACATCGGGCCTGGCGTCGGCTGCACCGGCAACTGCAGCAGCGGCCTGCGCGGCTGGATGGTCTCTATCTCTGGCTGCAGAGGCAGCAGGTGCGCTCGACCGAGCTGCAACGAACCCTGCGCCTGCTGTACGGCAGTACACCCGATGCCGAACGGGGCCTGCGCGTGCTGCGTGGACTGCTGCCAGAACTGCGCCGTCAGCGTGGCGAGCGGAAACCCCGTCCGCCTGCGTTGCGCAAGCTCAACCCCTAGCCTTCCGCGGCCAGCAACTCTACCGCCACATCGCGGAACTGCCTCACCACACGGCTCTCGTTATCCGGGTTGTAGACCAGGGCGAGTGCCACGGTGCGCTCCTGGTGCGGGGTTTCCAGCTCGAGGAAGCACACCGGCGCCGATGAGTTGCGCGCATGCAGCGCCGGCACCAGCGCCACGCCCAGACCGCACGCCACCAGGCTGATGGCCGCCTGCACCTGGGTGGTGGAATGCACCAGTTGCGGCACGAACCCCGCCGCCTGGCAAAGCTGCAACAGCACGTAGTGCAGGCCCTCGGTGTGCGGGTAATCGATCAGCGGCTGGTCGGCGACTTCCGCCAGGTGCACGCGGCTACGCCCACTCTGGGCCAGCGGGCTGTCCTGCGGGACCACCAGCATCATCGGCTCCCACACCAGCGGGATCAGCTTCAGCGCCGTCGGCTGCGGCAGTGGGAAACGCACCAGACCGACATCGGCGCCGCCATTCTCCACCAGTTCCAGCACGCCGCTGGAAGGCAGCTCGCGCAGCTCCAGGGCAATGCCCGGATAGCGCCGGCGGAACTCCGGAATCAGCTGTGGAATCAGCGAAAGCGTCGCCGAGCCGACCGAACCCAACGTCAATTGCCCGCGTTCCCCGGCCCCTGCCTCAAGCGCGTAACGCCGCGCCTGCTGCAAGTGCAGCAACACCTTGCGCAGCTCCGGCAGGACCGCCTCGCCGGCTTCGGTGAGGGCCACCTGGCGCGTGGTGCGCTCGAACAGCGGCAGGCCGATCTCCTCCTCCAGCTTGCGGATCGACACCGACAGCGGCGGCTGGGACATGTGCAGGCGCTCGGCGGCCTCGCGGAAGTTCAGGGTCTCGGCCAGGGCGAGGAACTGGTGAATCTGGCGCAGCTCCATACTGATACTCCATATGTATCAATCGTTCTCCAAATAATATTGGATGAGTACGAGCCCTGCCCATAGCCTGACCCCACTCGACGACAACAATCCCAACAGGAGAGTGGTGCATGGCGCACAACGAAATCGCCCTCGGGCAAGGCTACTACTGGCAGCAGATCGAAGCCGGCCAGCGTTTCCGCACCTTCCGCCGGACCGTCACCGAGGCCGACCTGATCGGCTTCGTCGGCGTCACCGGGCAGACCGAAGTCATCTTCATCGACAGCACCTTCAACGGCGCCATCCAGGGCCGCCCGGTGCCGGCGGCGCTGAGCTACAGCCTGATCGAAGGCATCCTCATGCAGACCATGCTGCAAGGCACCGGCCTGGCCCTGCTGGAACTGCACAAGAGCGTGAAAGGCCCGGTGGTCGTAGGTGACACCCTGGAAGCCGTGGTGGAGATCGAGGACGTCCGCCCGACCTCGAAGAACAACCGCGCCGTGGTCACCTCCCGCGTCTTCGTGCTCAACCAGCGCGAAGAAACGGTGATGGAGTACCAGGTCAAGCGCCTGCTCGCCGGCCGCCCCGAACGGAGTGAAGGCTGATGCTCGAAGCCCTCGATTTCCGCGCGCTGCCGGCGCGGCACGAGGCCTTGCGCGAGGAGCTGCGCAGCTTCCTCGCCGAGCGCCTGCACGATTACCCCACCGACCTGCGGGCACGCAGCTGGCAAGGTTTCGACGCTGACTTCAGCCGTGCCCTGGCCGAGCGCGGCTGGGTCGGGCTGACCCTGCCGCGCCAGTATGGCGGCGCCGGCCTCGACCCGCTGGCGCGCTTCGTGGTGGTGGAAGAACTGCTCTGCGCCGGCGCGCCGGTAGCCGCGCACTGGATCGCCGACCGCCAGAGCGGCCCGCTGCTGCTGCGCTTTGGCAGCGAACAGCAGAAGCGCCAGCACCTGCCGGCGATCTGCCGTGGCGAGCAGTTCTTCTGCATCGGCATGAGCGAACCGAACTCCGGCTCGGACCTGGCCAGCGTGCGCACCCGCGCCGAAGCCAATGCCTACGGCTGGCTGCTCAACGGGCAGAAGATCTGGACCACCTACGCCCAGCACAGCCACTACATGATCGCCCTGGTGCGCACCTCCGGCAGCGCCCAGGACCGCCATCGCGGGCTGTCGCAGGTGCTGGTCGATCTGTCGCTGCCGGGCGTGAGCATCCGCCCGATCCGCGACCTGACCGGCGCCGAGCACTTCTGCGAAGTGTTCTTCGACAACGTGCAGCTGCCCGCCGGAGCGCTGGTCGGCGAGGAAGGCGACGGCTGGAAGCAGGTGACCGCCGAGCTGGCCTTCGAGCGCAGCGGGCCGGAGCGCATCTACTCCAGTATTGCCCTGCTCGATGCCTGGCTGGACTGGCTGCGCACCGACCCGCAGGCAGGCCAGGAACGTCTATTGGGCCAACTGCTCGGCGAGCTGATGGTGCTGCGTGCGCTGTCGGTCAGCCTCGCCGCACAACTGGCGGACGGCCGCAGCCCGGTAGTGGAAGCGGCGCTGGTAAAGGACCTGGGCACCAGCTTCGAACAATCCATCCCGACCCTGCTCGGCGACCTGCTGGGCGCGGTGCAGGGCGCCGCCGTCCCGCACCTGCTGCAACGCACCCTGGCCTACCTGGAACGCATGGCCCCGGTGTTCTCCCTGCGCGGCGGCACCCGCGAAATCCTCCGCGGCGTGATCGCCCGCGGCCTCGGCTTGCGATAGGAATCCCCATGAGCCTCGACAACCTCATTCTCGACGCCTTCGGCCAGTGGCTTGAAGGTGAAGTCAGCGCCGAGCGCGTGCGCCGCATCGACCTGGGCGAGCCCGCCGACGGGCTGTGGCGTTCGCTGGCCGAACACGGCTTCGCCGACCTGCTGCTGCCCGAGGAACTCGGCGGCGCGGCGGCCAGTGCTGAAACCGCCTGCCACCTGCTGTTCGCCGCTGGCGGCGCGGCCCTGCCGCTGCCGTTGGCCAGCACCTGGTGGGCGCGCCTGGCGCTGGCCGAAGCTGGCCTCGCGCTGCCCGAAGGGCCCATCGCCCTGGCCAATGGCGAACGCGCTGGTCAGGGCCTGCGCTGCCATGCGGTGCCGTTTGCCGCGCAATCCCGCTGGGTATTGGCGACGCTGCCGGAAGACGCCTGGCTAATGCCGGTAGATGGCGCACAACGGCGTGCGGATGGCGTTCACGCCAGCAGCACCGAGGAACTGCATTGGCCGAGCCTGCCGGAGAACGCCCAGCGCCTGCCGCCAAATCGTGACTGGCGCGCCCTCGGCGCGGCCTTCAGCGCAGCGCTGATCGCCGGCGCCGCCGAGCGGGTACTGCAACTGACCCTGGACTACGCCACTACCCGCCAGCAGTTCGGCAAGCCGGTCGGCGGCTTCCAGGCCATCCAGCAACAGATCAGCGTGCTCGCCGAGGAAGTCTTCGCCGCGCGCATGGCGGCGCAACTGGCGCTGCGCGGGTCGACATGGCCGCAAGGCATCCCCGCCGCCGTGGCCAAGGCCCGCTGCAGCGGCGCGGCGGTGCGCATCTGCACCATCGCCCATGCCGTCTTCGGCGCCATCGGCGTCACCGAGGAATGCGACCTGCAGCTCTACACCCGCCGCCTATATGCCTGGCGTGCGGACTTCGGCAGCGAGGCGCACTGGCAGCCGTTGATCGGCCGCGCAGCCCTGCGGGAGAGCGGCGACAGCCTGGCCTTCCTGCGTCGCCACCTGCCCGCAGCCTGAGCCGTACCCCTCAGAACCGTGCTTCTCAAAACCGTGCTTCTCAAAACAATGACAATGGAGAACACCGATGGCCCACCTTCTCAGCCAACCGCATCGCGCCGCTTCAACGAGCGCGGCTGCCAGCGCCCGGCCCATCGCCTGGCGCACCATCATCGCCGGCAGCGTCGGCAACACCGTGGAATGGTTCGACTGGACGGTCTACACCGCCTTCGCGCTCTACTTCAGCCACCAGTTCTTCCCCTCGGACAATGAGACCACCGCCCTGCTCGCCTCCTTCGCGGTGTTCGCCATCGGCTTCGCCATGCGCCCGCTGGGCGGCTGGCTGATCGGCATCTTCAATGACCGCGCCGGGCGCAAGGCGGCGCTCAACCTGACCATCCTGATGATGGCGCTGCCCTCGCTGCTGATCAGCCTGATGCCGACCTATTCCACCATCGGCATCGCCGCGCCCGTGCTGATGGTAGTGGCGCGCATGGTCCAGGGGCTCTCGGTAGGCGGCGAGTACGGCGCCGCCGCGACCTTCCTTGCCGAATCGGCGCCGGCCAGCCAGCGTGGCCTGTACTCGGGTTTCTTCTTCGCCAGCATCGCCCTCGGGCTCCTGTTCGCCTCGGGCCTGGCCTGGGTGCTGAGCCAGTGGCTGAGTCGTGAACAGCTGATCGACTTCGGCTGGCGCATTCCGTTCTTCATCGGCGGCCTGGGCAGCCTCGCCGGCTTCTGGATTCGCCATGGTGTCGACGAGACCGCGGCCTTCCGCAGGAGCCAGGAGCAGCGCCGCGGCCAGCGCATCGAGCAGCCGCTGCGCACCCTCTGGCGAGAGCATCCGGAAGCCGTGAAACGCCTGGTCGGCATCAGCCTGCTGGGGGCCTTCGCCTTCTACCTGTTCGTCAGCTACCTGCCGGTCCACGCCATCCGCACCCTCGGCGTGGAGCCGGGCACTGCCTATGCCGCCAGCAGCCTGGCGCTGGTGGTGTTCATGATTTCCCAGCCGCTGTTCGGCTGGCTGTCCGACCGCATCGGCCGCCGCCCGCAGCTGATCGTCTTCGCCCTGGGCTACGCCGTCCTGCTCTATCCGGTGGTGCGTTCCATGGAGGCCTCGTTCACCTCGATCCTCGCCGTCGAACTGTTCGGCCTGCTGCTCTACGGGCTGTATTCGGCCATCGCCCCGGCGATCAAGTCGGAGCTGTTCAGCACCGATATCCGCGCCCTGGGCATCGGCCTGCCGTACAACCTGGTGGTGGCGATCTTCGGCGGCACCACGCCCTACCTGATGACCTGGTTGCAGAGCCGTGGCCACGAACAGTGGTTCCTGGTCTACGTCTCGGTCATGGCGGTGATCACCCTGGTGGCCTTCGTGCGCATGCCCGAAACCCGCGGCAAAGACCTGCACTGAAGCCCCGCAGCGAACTGGAGAGAAGCATGAGCAACACTCAACAGCACGGCCCGCTCTCGGGCCTGCGCGTCCTCGACCTCTCGCGGGTCCTTGCCGGGCCCTGGGCCACGCAGATACTCGGTGACCTGGGGGCGGACGTAATCAAGGTCGAGCGCCCCACCCGGCGCGACGACACCCGCACCTGGGGCCCGCCCTTCCTGGAAGACAGCAGCCCCACCTGGGACGCCGCCTACTACTTCTGCGCCAACCGCAACAAGCGCGCCATCGCCGTGGACTTCGGCCACCCCGACGGCGCGGCGCTGCTGCGCCGGCTGGCCACCTCGGCAGACATACTGGTGGAGAACTACAAGGTCGGCACCCTGGCGCGCTATGGCCTGGATTACGCCGCGCTCAAGGCACTGAACCCGAAGCTGATCTACTGCTCGGTCACCGGCTTCGGCCAGACAGGCCCCTATGCCGGGCGCGGCGGCTACGACTTCCTGGTGCAGGGCATGAGCGGGCTGATGAGCATCACCGGGCGCCGCGACGACGAACCCGGCGCCGGGCCGCTGAAGGTCGGCCTGCCGGTGAGCGACCTGTTCTGTGGCCTGTACGCGACCATCTCGATCCTCGCTGCGCTGAACCATCGCCACGCCAGCGGCGAAGGCCAGCACATCGATTGCGCGCTGCTCGACAGCCAGCTGTCGCTGATGGCCAACCAGGCGATGAACCATCTGGTCAGCGGGCAGGTGCCGCAGCGCCTGGGCAACGCCCACCCCAACGTGGTGCCGTATCGCGACTTCGCCTGCAACGACGACTACATCCTCGTCGCCTGCGGCTCCGACGGGCAGTTCCAGGCGCTGTGCCGCCTCCTCGGCCGTGACGACCTTGGCGACGACCCACGCTTCACCCGCAACCCTGGCCGCAGCCAGCACCGCCGCGAACTGGAAGTGGAACTGGCAAAAAGCATCTCCGGCTGGCATGCCGCCGACCTGCTGGCCGCCATGGAAAAGGCCGGCGTGCCCGGCGGCCCGATCAACAACCTGCAGCAGGCCCTCGCCGATCCGCAGGTACAGGCCCGCGGTCTGTTGCAGACCTTGACCCGGCAGGACGGCACCGAAGTCACCCTGCTCGGCTACCCGGCACGCTTCTCCGCCTCGCCGCCCACCTACCGCCTGGCGCCGCCGATGTTCGCCCAGGACACCGCGCAGGTACTGGCCGAGCAACTGGGGCTGGCCACCGAGCAACTGGCGGAACTGGCCGGCAAGGGCGCGATCGCCCTAGCTCAACCACTGGCCGAGCCCGTCTCGCAGGTGGGCTGAGCCGCCGGCTTTGCATTCCCTCGCCTCGATCAATATGATGCATATATGTTTTGTTATGCTTCATAGCGAATTGCGTCAGAGAGAGGCGAGAGAATCATGGGCATCATCAACCTGGACGACGACCTGCACGACCAGCTGCGCCGCGCCAGCTCCGTGGCCTGCCGGTCGATCAACGCCCAGGCGGCGTTCTGGATCAAGATCGGCATGCTCTGCGAGCTGGAACCGACCCTGAGCTTCAACGAGATCATCACCCGCGAACTGCAGGAAGCCGGGGTCAAATACTCCGCCGCGGGAGGCGCCAAGTGACCAAGACTCCCGCGGAACTGGCACTGATGGCCGAATCCGGCCGGTTGCTGGCGAAGGTCTTCGGCTTCGTCGACACGCTGGCGCTGGAAGGCATGACCACCCTGGAAGTGAACGACCGGGTCGAGCGCTACATCGTCGATGAACTGCACGCGCGGCCGGCCAGCAAAGGCCAATACGGCTTTGCCTACGTGCTCAACTCCTCGCGCAACCAGGTGGTCTGCCATGGCGTGCCGTCCGAGGCGGACCGCCTGCAGGGCGGCGACATCGTCAACTTCGACATCACCCTGGAGAAAAACGGCTTCATCGCCGATTCGAGCAAGACCTACCTGATCGGCAATGTCTCCCCCGCTGCCCGGCGGCTGGTGGAGATCACCTACGAGGCGATGTGGAAAGGCATCCGCGCGGTGAAGCCCGGCGCGCGCCTGGGCGACGTCGGCCACGCCATCGAGCGGCACGCCCGGCAGCACGGCTACACCGTGGTCGAGGACTACTGCGGCCACGGCATCGGCCGCGAGATGCACGAGCCGCCGCAGGTACTGCACTTCGGCCGCCCGCGCACCGGGCAGGTGTTGCGCGAAGGCATGACCTTCACCATCGAGCCCATGCTCAACCAGGGCCATTCCGGGGTGAAAACCCTGGCGGACGAATGGACCGTGGTCACCCTCGACGGCAAGCTCTCCGCGCAGTTCGAACACACCGTGGCGGTGACCGCCACGGGCTTCGAAGTCCTCACCCTGCGCCCCGAGGAGCGCAACGCCGGCTACTGATGCGCCGCTCAGCCGTCGGTGGAGCGGCTGAGCGCTTCCCAGTGGCTGATCTCCTCCTGCAACGCCGACAGTTTCTGCCGCACCAGCCCCAGCGCGTCGCTCCCCAGCAGCAGATGCCGTGGAGGCAGCGGCGCTTCGATCGCCGCCAGCATCGCTTGCGCGGCTTTCTGCGGGTCGCCCAGCTGCTTGCCGCTCTTTTCCTGCCGCGCCTGGCGCACCGGGTCGAACAGCGCGTCGTAGTCGGCGATGGAACGCGGGCTGCGCACCATGGAGCGCCCGGCCCAATCGGTGCGGAAGGAACCCGGCGCCACGGCGGTCACCGCGATGCCGAAGCCCTCGACTTCCTTGCCCAGCGCGTCGCTGATCCCCTCCAGGGCGAACTTGCTGCCGCAGTAGTAAGCGATGCCCGGCATCGTGATGTAGCCGCCCATCGAGGTGATGTTGAGGATGTGCCCGCGCCGGCGCTGGCGCATGTAGGGCAGCACGGCCTGGAGCATCGCCACGGCGCCGAAGACGTTCACCTCGAACTGCCGGCGCATCGCCTCCAGTGGCGACTCCTCGAGAATGCCTTCGTGACCGTAGCCGGCGCTGTTCACCAGCACGTCCAGCGGGCCGACGCTGGCTTCGACTTCCTCGACCACGCCGGGGATGGCGTCGAAGTCGGTCACATCGAGCAGGCGGCCGAAGGCCTGGCCGGGCGCCAGTGCTTCCAGTTCGGCGCGGGCCTGCTCGGTGCGTACCGTACCCACCACGCGATGTCCGGCGGCGAGCGCCGCGTGGGCCAGGGCCAGGCCGAAGCCGCTATTGGCGCCGGTAATCAGCAGGGTCTTGGGAGATGACATGGGGTGACTCCATTGCAGGGGGAATGAGTGCACAATACGCAGCCTCACCTCCCTTTCAGAGACCTCAAGCTCTGTCTTTATTGCCTGATTCTATGAATACCGATATCGACGCTCCCAGCAGTGACCAGGCGCGCATGGTCGCCCTGATCGCAGCACTGGCTCCGCAGGAGGGCTACAACCTCACCGCACTGCCAAGCGTGCGACTGCTCCGCTCGAACCGGCCGCTGGCGCGCACTCCGGTGCTCTACGATCCCGGCATCGTGATCGTCTGCCAGGGCTGCAAGCGCGGCTATTTCGGCGATGAAACCTACGTCTACGACGCACAGCACTACCTGGCCGTCGCGGTGCCGGTGCCCTTCACCATGGAAACCGACGCCACACCAGAGCGTCCGCTGCTGGCCATCTACCTGCACCTGGACTTCCAGCTCGCCGCCGAGCTGATGCTGCAGATCGACCAGCACAGCCTCCAGCTGGGCCAGCCACCCGCAGAAACCACCCCGCGCAGCCTATTCTCCAGCCCGATGGACCCGGCACTGACACAGTCCGTGCTGCGCTTCCTCGAAGCGCTGGGCGATCCGCTGGAGGCCGCCATCCTCGCGCCGGCCCTGCTGCGCGAGCTGTACTTCCGCGTGCTGACCGGCGCACAGGGCAATGCCATGCGCGCGGCGCTGGCCATGCGTGGTCGCTTCGGCAACATTGCGAGGGCCCTGCAGCGCATCCATACGGACTACGCACAACCCCTCGACCTGCCGCAGTTGGCCAGCGAGGCCGGCATGAGCGTTCCGTCATTCCACAGCCATTTCAAGGTCATTACCCGCACCTCCCCCATGCAGTACCTCAAGTGCACGCGGCTGCACCAGGCGCGGCTGCTGATCGTACGCCAGGGCATGACGGCTCAGGCGGCGAGCCTGGCCGTCGGCTACGCCAGCGCCTCGCAGTTCAACCGCGAGTTCAAGCGCCTGTTCGGCCGTACGCCCCTGGCGGAGGCGCAGCGCATGCGGGAGAACTTCGCGATTCCGCCGGCGCAGGAAGGTTCGGCTTTTGTCTCGTCCCACTGACCATCCACCGCCTTTCAGGCGATTGCTTCATCTGCCGATAATTCGAGCATTAATTGCTTGATAATTCACTTTTCAGCACTCTAACGCCGATTATCCGCCAGAAGTTTCACTTAAAATGCAAGCTCCACCAGGAGCTCCGCATGAAACCGCTCGACACCTCCACTCGCACCGAAGGCAGCCCGTCATGACCTGCGCCCTCTCTCTCGAAGCGCTGGCCTACGACCATCAGGATGGCGAAGAAATCCTGCCCCACTGCCATCCCCAGGCGCAGCTGATCCACTCGATCTCCGGCGTGATGCTGGTCGGCGCGGCGCAGAAGAACTGGGTGGTACCGGCCGGCCATGCGCTGTGGGTGCCGCCGGGCAACGAGCACCAGATCCGCATGTTCGGCAACGTGCGCATGCGCACCCTGTTCATGCCCGCTTCCACCTGGCCCTGGGGCGGCCAGCAGTGCCAGCTGATCGCGGTAACGCCACTGCTGCGGGAACTGCTCGTGGCCGCCAGTGCCGTACCGGCTGACGCCGGCAACGAGCACCGCCGCCGTTGCCTGCATGAACTGCTGCTGGTGGAGATGGACGCGGCGCAAACGGTCGGCATCCACCTCGCCATGCCGCAGGACCCGCGCCTGCTGCGGCTATGCAACGCGGTGATTGGCGCACCGGCGGACGAGACCGGCATGGAAGACTGGGCGCAGCAACTGAACATGAGCAGCCGCACCCTCGCCCGGCTGTTCCAGCGCGAACTGGGAATGAACTTCGGCGACTGGCGCACCCGCGTGCGCATGGTCCTCAGCCTGCAACGCCTGATCGCCGGCGCCTCGGTGCTGGAAGTGGCGCTGGAGCACGGCTACCAGAGCCCGAGCGCCTTCTCGCAGACCTTCAAGCGGGTTCTCGGTCGGTTGCCCAGCCAGTATCGGGCTGAGAGGGTCTGAGGCCTGCCGGCAATCGAGGTTAATAGAAACCTCCGTACTAACGCTCTGACCTGAACGAGCTTCCTTACAGGTTTGCAGGACCAATCCACGCAGGCTGTCCGATCAGCCGCGTTGTTTTGAGTATTTAGAATCGGCACTTTATCGGGGTTGCGCTCTTTCCTTTAACTTCCTCCATCTACGAGGACAAAATGAAAAAGAAGCCCTGCTCCAACCCCGTTCTGCAAATTGCAGCGGACGATGAAAGATACATCCAAGCCAGAAGACCCGAGAATCCTATCGATCAACTGATCGACGGCGTTGCTACAACCTTGTTCGTCATCCGTGCGGCGCGCCAGCCGCCCACCCCCGAAGACCTCGATCACGCCAAAAACCTCATCGGTAAAGTCGACATCCTGGTGGAGCTGGCGAAGCTGGAATCCGGCGTGACTCAACTCGATATCCGTGCAGGGATAGGTGGCCCGGCCGGGACGAAGGCTGCGGAATGGACGCTGGCCCACCTGCTGCGTATGCACGTCCACTCCGCTTGGGATCGCCTAAACAAGGGTAGCGCTCACTCTTCTGGAACCTAAGCGGGATGCCTTGGCGCGGCTGTTGCGCTGCATCCGATAGCCGCTACCATGGCACCGACCGTTATCGAGCCGCTCTAACAGAGAGCGGCATCACAGCCTGCCCTAGAGGCACAGCAATGCCCGACCAGTACCGCGTAACGCTGAACAATGAACTCATCACGGCCACATCAAACGAAGCCGCCGCGTGGGAGACTTATCGTCGCCTGCTACGGCGTGGTGACCTTCGAGCACAGCGCCCTCTGGCCAGCATCAGCAAAGGAGATGAGGTATTACACAGCGCACTGTGCGATGGTCGAGCCGACATTACGGAAATCGGTCCCTATATAACGCCCAACGAAATACTCAAGCTCGTCACTAGCAAAAAGAGAACCCAGGACTTGGTCGCGGCCGCTCACACCCAAGGCTACCCAGTAACTGAAAGCCGCGTAATGTGCTGGATGTTTTCCGCCAGTAATCCTCGACAACAAGTCATGAGCGTGGATGAGCTTTATATTGTTCTCGCCGGACTCAAGGAATTAGATAAAGAGTAAATAATCGGACAGCTCCCCCACACTTTCCTCGCCCCACGCTGAATAAGCGCCGCGCCACAGAGCCTATTCCTACATACTTGCCAATCAGCTCCTGAGTAGAGTCCGGTTAGCCGCTGAACAAATCAGCTGCACTTCTACTTTCTGGAGCAAAGAGCATGACCACCAATCAACCCTCCACGCCCTTCTATACCAACGACATAACACCAGAACGCCTGCACAAACTGAACACGCCCTATTTCACCGAAGAGCAAATACAAACCTTTGCCCCCGAAGCAGCGGCAATTATTCGGCAAAACCAGGCAGCGCAACTCGCGAACCCGGCAATAGGCATTCGGCTATTCGCAACCGAAGGCAGCCAGACCAAGCGTGGCGGCGTCATCCAGAAAGGCACTTCCCCCCTCGTCATCCTTATCGAGTCTGGTGAAAAGCTGACCGTTGCCCGAACCGGCGACCCAATCCAATACCCCGATGGCTCGCTTGCCTACATCAAGACCGGCGCCGGCAAAGCCAATGGCAACCTGGCCCTGGTTGGCAGCCGGCTGGATAACGGCGATGAAATCATCAATACCCGGCAGCACACAGGCAGTATCTGCATACGAAGAGACACACCGGTGGCTAGCGACTTCCTCCCCGCCCTGGAGGATGAAGCATGACGCTGTATCGCCCCGATATCGACGGCAAAGGCCAGGCGCTTGCCGGTGACAGGACCACCACCGGCGCCTTGCTCATCAGCTACATCACCCCCTGGGGAAGCTGTGACGGACGAGGATTCGTGCTGCGCGGCGATAAAACCACGGACTGCCCCAAATGCGGGAAACCCGGCGTCATTGTCGAAGGCGCTGAAGGTTACAGCTGGGAGGGAATCCCGATTGCCGTGGACCGATGCATCGTCAGTTGCGACTGTCCGGATGGAAGCAATCGGATCATTGCGCCATTGGGGCTGTTGTCCACCAGCACATCTGGCAGCGTAACGCGACCAGCGTTGGCTGGTACTGAACGAGCGAATCAAAAACCCGAAAAAAAGGTCACTCAACTCTTTTGGTCGTACGGCGACAGCTTCATTCGCCTAAACGGCCCATCCCGTCACTACGTCGATCTGAACCTCCACGCCGAAACCCAGAACTACCAGCCGGGTGAATCTATCAGTGTAACCATCGAATACGCCGACGGAGACACGCTGATTAATGGCGCAAGGCAATTGAACCTAACGGGAACCACGAATGCTCAGGGCGCTGTGATTTTCAGGAATCTATTCAAGAACGGAACGTTGAACCTCAAATAAGGGAGTAATTATGACATCCATTATTGCAAGAAGCGGCGACGTCTCAGCTGGCATAAAACCAAATAGACCATCCTGGAAAGATATGAGCAAGAACTACATGGGGGAGGATGTTTCTCGGGAAACCTTATACCCAATGATTTCCGCGCAACTTGTCCGGCTCTATCAAGAGAATGATAAGGCCTGGGAGAATACTTGCGCAATCAGAATGTCATACGCATTGAACCGAAGCGGAATAAAATTACCATCAGAAACCTCCCCCAAAGGAGGCACGCTCAAAGGAGACGATGGTCGCTACTACTGGATAAGAGTCAGAGACTTAAAAAAATATCTCAGAGATCGGTTTCGTGATGGAGACGTGGAGTACGAACTGAGCCCCATAACACATAGATCTGAAATGCCAAAAAGAGCCGAAGAAGCACGCGAAAATATAATAAGAAAAATTCAAGGAAGGCATGGAATTATTGTCTTTGATGTTAAAGGCTGGGATGGCGCAACTGGACATTTTACGCTATGGAATGGAAGTGATTTAGTTTATGTGGGCGATGGTTATCACAATGACGACACTACCACTGCCTATTACTTCTGGTTCGCACAATTCAATGAAAAAGAACAAGTCGCAGTACAAACAGTAAAGGTTACTTTTTGGGAGTTAAAATGAAGGCCGCAAAAAAATATATCTACACACTAACATTGGCGGCAATATATCCATCAACCTCACAAGCTATGGAGACAACCCTACCGGAACATTCAAGCAGTTCGAGCGTCGAGCTAAAAGACCCATATCCACCGATAAGGAGGCTCGAGGGGGACTATACAATTTCCCCGAAAGAATTCGCATTAAAAACCTGTCTTGACACAAACTACGAGAAGCTCGACTCCTACAAGACCGAGGAGTTGATGGATCACACTAGCTTAAGTAAAAATATGCCACCGGCTAAGGTATTGAAACTCATAGACTTTACAAAATCTCACACGAGCTTCTTTCACACTGAAAATCTCCCAATAAAATCAGAGTCGCACCCGCCACCCTATAACGCAATATTTGGTCGCTGCATACATTTCTATAAATCTCAAGGGCTAAGCGAGTTCATTCAAAATCTGGAGCGCGAAAATTAAATTATTTGCAGCCCAATCTCCCGTCGCAATGAATTACAACCTGCCTAACAGGGTGGCAGTCGCTTGAATGGCCCCATGAACTCATCAATAGCTCATTCTACGAGAAGCTCAGAGCACCGCATATGCGAGTCGCGACAGCCCAGCAACCTATGGCTACTAGAGTAGAAAACCTTGTATGCCAACTATTCCCCAGCGCTCCCAAAGCGGGCTGTACAAACCTATTTCCCGGGGGATTGAAATGAAACAGCGATCGTTGGCCGCAATTGCAGCAACAGCTCTACAACTAGCTCCTATTCCTGTTCAAGCCGAAAATTCACCAGCCTCAACGCCACAGGAAAAAATTATATTAAGAACACTCAGAGAAGCGATTCCTGCAGAAAAACCCTTAGGTGGAAGCTATTTAATTACTCAGCGCGAGGCCGCGCTTCGTTACTGCCTAAATATAAATTACGAAAAGATCGGAGTCTATAAGACAGAAGACTTAAGAGACTACTCAGAAATAGAAAGCACCTTGGATACCGAAAAAAGCTTGGTGCTCACAAATTTTATAGCGAAAAAGACCGGGCACTTCTACACGGAAAACCTCCCTATACAAATGGAAAAAAGCCCACCCTACAACGCCATATTTGCGCGCTGCATGCATTTCTACAAATCTCGCGAACTAATCGAATTCATTAAAAAACTGGAAGAATGAAATGATCCGACCAATACAGGCAGCTCTATTTATCTGCATTCCTTTGCTCTCCAGCCCTCTCCTCGCAAAGCAAGCAACCCTCTCGCCGGAGCGAGTAAAACAATTGGCGCTACAGCAGTGCATATTAAACAACTATAGAGCCATATCCGGCGATAACCCTGCGTACCAATACGATGTCTCCTACTATGTCGAAAAGGTTACATTTGATCGAGACGGGACCGGCCGCCGCCCTGCTGCCTTCCGAAATTTTGTCAAGAAAAACACGGAAAACTTTAATGTCAATGATACATCCATGGCAATGAAGGAAGGGCCGCGCCCCTACAATACAGTTTTCGTAAAGTGCATGGATTTTTACCAATCGAACAACCTGGATAGGTTCGTGAAAGAATTCCTCAAGAGCAAGTAGAGCCACCTTCGAAATATGCTCTGGGGAGAAGATAAAAATCCATTGAGGATGAGTGGCGACTAAATTCTTGAGCACTTATATCAGCATGAATAGTGATTCTACGTATAAGCAATGGGGCTCTTCGCATTGAGTCGGAATTTAGCGAAGCCCCCATGCTTCTCATACTAGTGCCACAACAAGCGCAGCGTCTGCGATCAACAACTGTGGTCGCAGCCTCACTCGATACCAAAGCGGATGCTGTAGTCCACCTTGGTCCCGCGGCGGGCGGTGGCGCGCATCTGGTAGACCTGCACGCTGTAGGTGCCCGAGGCCGGCAGCGCGCCGCTCCAGTCCTGGCCCACGGCGCCGCTGCCCAGAGCGGTGGATTCACCCGGCTCGTTGCCCGGTGCGTAGAGGTTGAAGTTGGCGTTGTTGCTGCCGCTGACAGCGACTTTCATGTGCTGCCCGGCCTTGGCCGACAGGGTGTAGACGACCGTGTCATAGCCCTTGAAGCTGCCTTTGACGGTGGTGCTGCTCGCGCCCTTGGTGAAGTGCACCGGGACCGTGGTGACGGTATCGGCGGCCAGCGCGAGTGCCGGGGTGGCACTGAGCAGGCAGAACAGCAGCAGGGAGGTTTTCATGGTGATCATCCTGTGGTCAGTGGTTGGAAATCATGAGGCCGCCAGCCAGGTCTGGCCGGCGAGGTAAGCGAGGAATTCGTTGAGCGGCATCGCCTTGCCGAACAGCCAGCCCTGGCCGTACTGCACGCCGCGCTGACGCAGGTACTGCAGCTGCTCGTCGGTCTCGACGCCTTCGGCCACCATCCGCAGCGCCAGCTGGCGAGCCATGGCGATGGTGTGGTCGGTCACCGGGCAAGGCGCGCCGGCCGACAGCGACTGTACGAAGGAGCGGTCGATCTTCAGCAGGTCCAGTGGCAGGCGCCGCAGGTACTGCAGGCTGGAGTAACCGGTGCCGAAATCATCCAGGGCGATCGGGTGGCCCGCCTCGCGGCTTTGCGCCAGTGTCCGGTGCGCGGCGTCGATACTCAACAGGCAGCTTTCGGTCACTTCCAGCCAGATGCTGCCGGGATCGATGCCCGCCTGCTGCCGTGCTTCGACCAGGTGCGGCAGGAAGTTCCCGCTTGCCACGTCGAGTGCCGAGAGGTTGATCGAGACATGCTGCAACTGCCCCGAAGCGAGGCTGGCGCCCAGGTCGCGGCAGACCGTCGAGATCACCTGCGCGGTGATCGACTCGATCAGGCCACTGGATTCGGCCAGGGGCAGGAAGCTCTCAGGCAGGGTCACCGAGCCGTCCTTGCGACGCCAGCGCACGAGCGCTTCGGCGCCGATGCAGCGGCCATCGCGCAGGTCGAGGATGGGCTGGTAGAAGGCAGTGAACTCATTGTTCGCCACGGCCCGTGTCAACACTGCCAGTGGCGACAGATAGGCACGCACGCGACGTGCAACCACCCAGCACCACAGGCCGGAAAGCAGCAGGGCCAGCGGCGTGAGCATGAGCAGCTCACGCCACAGGTCGCGGACCAGGGCCTCGCGACTGACCGCAGCCACCGTCTGCCAGTTGCCATGGTTGACCCGCGTAAAGAGGTAACCACCCCGCAGCGCAGAGTGCGGCTCGCTATGGATGCGCGTGAGGACCTGGGCAAAGCCGGCGGCCGGCGTGCCCAGCCAGTGTCCTGCCGGTGTGCCCAGGGCCAGGCTGACGCCGGGCGCGAGGGAGGTTTCGAGGAAGTGCTCGGGGTCGATCAGCAGGTTGAACGCCGCATCGCGCAAGGCCAGCATGGGTTTGGCTGGCGCCATGAACGGCTGCACGTTGATCGACACGCCCATGCCTTCGCGAGTGCGGAAGTCTTCCGGCCAACGCTCTGCCGGACGACCGACCAGGCCCCAGGAACTGCAGACGAACACCTCTTCCTCGACGTAGCCGACCGCCTTCACCGCCAGCGTGTCGATGGCCAGCAGACGCATCTGTTCGATGCCCTCCGCCGAGCAGGGCGGCAGCGGTGAGCGGTTCAGTTCGCGAAGCGTCGCGGCCGCCTGGGCGAAGGTACTGTCCGCCCGTTGCGAGGCGAGCCGGGCCAGCGTTTCCAGGCGTTCCGCGGTGTGTTGCACGACCAGATGCCAGGCCAGGTAGCCGGTGCCGGTCAGTACCAGAGCGACACCCAGCAGGCTGGCGAGGGTGCCGGTCCTGACGATGCGAGCGCGACTCATGATGGGTCTCCAGAGGGCACACGGCGTGTGCCCGAGCGGGATGGTCGACTACCAGAGGTAGCGGTAGCCGAGGGTCAGCGACAGCGGTTGCTCGATTTCGTGGCCATTGGCGTAGTGGGCTTCGAGCATCAGCTTCTGGTGGGCGCTGACCAGCAGCGAACCGCCGACGCCCAGTTCGGCGCGCGAACCCGGCAGCTGGTTTTCCAGCGCGTGGCCGTTGACCTTGACCGTGCTGTCGCCGGCCAGTTCGTCGATCCACGAGGCGCTGAGGTAGCCCTGCACCTGTGCGCCGGAGTCCAGTTGCCAGTTGCGCCCGGCGCGCCCGCCGGCCCGAGCCTGGACGGAGTCCACGGCGTCGCCATCCACTTCCAGTTCGTCGCTGCTGGTGTACTGCGGCCCTTGCAGGTGGGCGCCAGAAAGCTGTACCTGCGGCTCGACGAACCAGCCCTGGCCCAGTTGCACGGTACGACCCAGCTCAACGCTGGCGCCGTAGGCGTCGGAGTCGTAGTGGCCGCGGACCTGGCCACCGGTGTTGGTCGGCACCTTCACTTCGCCGCGCAGGTGGTCGTACTTGAGTACCGAGTCCAGGTACCAGCCGTCTTCGCGCACGTAGGTGGCGTAGAGGCCGACGCTGCGGCTGTCGAGGTCGCCGGAGCTGTGCTCGCCGAAGTCCTGGTCGGCATGGCCAGCCCCGAGCATGCCGCCGACGTAGAGGGTGCCGTCAGCCTGTTCGAAGGCGCGGTCGGCGCCGATCTCGGCCCCGCTCAGGCTCTGCTCGAAAGCACGGCTGTCGCCGCTATCGACGTTCAGCTTGCCGCCCATGGCGCGGGTCCACAGGCCGCCCTGGTCGTGCCCCTGGCGCAGTTCGCCGAGGCGGCGAGTCAGGGTGCCCAGTTCGCTCTGCCAGAGGTTGGCGGCGGCGCTCTGCATGCCCAATGCGGCGTTGGCGCCCTTGGACAGGCGCTGGGCCTGGCTGGCCGGGCGCGATGCCGGGGTCAGTGTGCTCATTGCAATGGACGGGGTACCCGTGGCGACGGCGGGTTGATTCGCCGGCATCAGTGCCGTCCTCGGCAGCGTATCGACCTTGGGCTGGGGCACCATCTGAGGGCGCATCGAGGGGTTCAGCGCCGTCATGGGAATACTCGAGCCATTGGGCTGCGGCACGAGTTGCGGGCGCAGCGACGGATTCAACGAAGTCATGGGCACGCTGCTGCCGTTGGGCTGGGGCACCTTCTGCGGTGGTATCGAGGGGTTGAGCGCCGTCATCGGGATGCTGCTGCCATTGGGCTGCGGGACCAACTGCGGGCGCAGCGACGGAGTGAGCGCAGTCATCGGCGCCACCTGCCCGGTCTGCACCAGGTACCAGTCGTTGCCTTGCTGCTGAAGTCCGTAGCGGAACGCCCCGGCGTCCACATGACCGCCGAGCAGGCTGAACTGCCCGGTGCCGCCACCGGTGCCGACCAGTTTCAGCGGGGCGCCCTGGGCGTCCCGGCCGCTGTCGGCCACCAGTATCTCGTGGCTGCCCTGGGCCTGGCCCAGCACCTGCAGCAGGTCACCCCGGGAGGTGGAAAGATCGGTTTTCATCTGGAAGCGGCCATTGCCGCTGAGGTCGCCATTCACCGTCAGCACCTGGTAGCCGGGGCCGCTGAAGAACACCGCGGAATCGCGCAGCTTGAGATTGCCCAGGGAGGCGTTACCGGCAAACTCCCAGGTGCTGGTGCCCAGGTCCATGTCCAGCCGACCACGGGACGGAGCCAGCAACTGAGTGTTGCCATGCAGGGTGCTGCCGTTCGCGAGCAGGTCGAACTGGCCGTTGTCCTCGACGCTGGCAAGGGTCGGGGTTTCGACTGTCGAGCTGTCCAGAGCGGCGTTCAGCACGCTGCCCGGACGAACCAGGAAGGCACTGCCGGCGACGACATGCAGCTGCGCGCCCCGGGCATCAACATGGCCCTGGCTGCCGCTGGCGGTTTCGATCAGGTCCTGCTGGCCGGTGAGCGCCGAGTCGGTCAGTTCCAGCTGGCCGATACCCTGCCCTCCGGAGAACAGCACGGTGCTGCCATCGACGTTGGCGGCCTGGCTGTCCCACAGGCCGATGCGGCTGTCGCCGCTGATTTCCAGCGCGGAGGACTGGGCGCCTGCGCTCAGCAACTGGGTATTTTGCAGCTCGATCTGGCTGGACCGGCCGGCCAAGGCGGCGGCGGACTGGCGCCCCTGGGTGAACACCGAGCCGTCGCTCATGGCGATGGCCGAGCCGTCCCGGGCGCTCAGCGCAGCGGCATAGTCTCCCTGCGTATTCACCGTACTGCGCTGGCCCAGCAGCACCTGGCTGCCGTTGTTCGCGGAAACGCCGTAGCTGGAACTGCCCTCGGTGAGAATCCGCGTGTCGACCAGCTCCAGCGGGCCGCTGGCGCTCAGGCCGACGCCTGCGCTCTCGGCCTTGTGCGTGTGGATCTGCGAGTGGCTGACAATTCCGGGAAGCACGTCACTTTCCACGAGGATGCCGGTACTGCTGGTCTCGAAGGTTTCGATGCGCGAGTGCTCCACCTGCAGGGCCGAGGCCCCCGACACCTGTATGCCGTAGCTGAGGATGCCGCGCGTCACCAGGCTCGAATCGCTCAGCCGCAGGGAGCTGCTGTCGACGCGGATGGACGGGCTACGGCCACCCAGCGTCTGCGCATCGAGCGCCGTCGCGTCCAGAACCGCGCCGCCGAGAGCTTGCAGCGCGCCGCCGCTGCCGGCGTTGCGCAGCAGCACATCACGCAGGGAAAAGTCAGTGCCCTGCACGTTGACGGCTGGGCCGTTGCCGGGGATATCGACGCGCGACTGCACCAGCGCGTGGGGTAGCGCGCTGGTGGCGGTGAAGAGCTGCGGGGAGTTGAAGTCCACAGCCAGCGCCGGAGAGGCGATGAGCATGGCAATGAGCAGTGCAAGCGGTGTGTGGGAAAGGTTGGGACTGCGTGTGAGGGGTTCCATGGCGAGTCACCTTGAGGGGAAGCGGTTGAGGCCATTCTTGGCGTGCCCGCTCAAAGTGAGGATGCGAAAACCAGTCACGATTTGTAGGAAAATGATTACACGAGTGCGATCACCATGCCCTAGAGTGAAGGGCAACCCAGGGGGAACAGATGGCGCGGATACTGATCGCGGACGAACACCCGATGACCCGCTACGCGGTGCGCATGCTGCTGCAGGCGGAGCGCCACACGGTGGTCGGCGAGGCCTGCAATGGCCTCGAGGCGCTGAGCCTGACCACCCGCCTCGCGCCGGACCTGCTGATCATCGACATCGACCTGTCGCAGCTCACTGGCCTTGACGTCATCTCACGCCTGCGCAGCCGAGGCCTAACGCTGCCGATCCTGGGCTACAGCACGCAGGATTCGGAGCACTACGTCGGCCGTTTCCTGCAGGTCGGCGCCTCGGGCTTCGTCAGCAAGCACCAGGACATCGACCGGCTCAAGGAAGCACTGGCGGTGGTCCTGCGCGGGCACAGCTATTTCCCAGCCGAAATGCTCGGCAGCGTGCACCGCGCCAGCCTGCACGAGAATGACGCCGAGCGCGTCGCTTCGCTGTCCAACCGCGAACTCAGCGTGCTCAGCCTGCTGGCCAGCGGCTACAGCAACCAGGAAATCGCCCACGAGCTGACCATCAGCGAAAAGTCCGTCAGCACCTATCGCGCACGCATGCGCAGCAAGCTCAACCTGTCCAGCATGCTCGAGCTGATCGACTTCGCCCGGCGCAACCATCTCGCGGCACCGGCAAGCCATACCCATGACACGGGCGCCGACGGTGGTGAGGCCCCCCTGTGGCGCTCCATGGTGGAAAGCCTGCCGGCAGCCTTCTATGTCCGCGATACCGAGGCGCGCCTGGTGTACGCCAACCCGGCGCACCTGGAGCTGTACCAGGCGGAACTGGACGACGTGCTCGGCACCCGCACCACCGAGGTGGACTGGTATCAACCGACCGATGCCCGCAACATGCTGCGCTTCCTGCAGCGCGCACTCGCCGAGGAGCAGCCCTTCAGCAAGGACATCGAACTCTCGGTCCACGGCGAACGCCGCGTGCTCCACCACTGGGGCACACCTTACCGCGACGGCGACGGCAACCTGCTCGGGATGATCTGCTGCAGCACCGACATCACCGAACGCTACGACCAACTCAACGACCTGCGCAGCCGTGCCGAAGCCAGCGAACTGGCACACCAGCAGCTGACCGACCTGTTCACCAGCGCGACGACCCATCTCAACGAACGTATCGAGGCGCTTGCCGGCTCCCTTGCGCAGCCCAACGCCACGGATCTCGACCAGGCCCTGGCGATACTCGAGGAACTGAAGGTCCACGGCGCCTCGCTCAAGCGGGCGCTCATCGCCCAGGACGACGTTCCCCTGATGCCGACGCGGCTGGACGAGCTCGCCTCCGAGGTCCTCGACGTCCTGCACGCACCGGCCGACCAGAAACAGCTGCCGCTGAAACTGGAGGCCGACAGTCGCTCGCGCAAAGCCCTGCTGGTCGATGCCAAGTCCCTGCGCGAGGCCCTGCGCCATCTGGGGTTGTACGTGATCGACCTGACCGACGACGGCAGCGTCCGGTTGCGCATCGCCGCCAGCCCGAAGCAGCAGCAAATGGGTGTGCGCATCACCCTCGAAGGCCTTCCGGGCAGCAAGCGCCGTGAACTGCGCGCCTATTCCCTTTCCGAACTGACCCGCGACTACCCCGCGCGCAACCCGGCCCGCAACAGCCTGAGCCTGAATATCGCCCAGCACCTGATCAACAGCCTCGGCGGCGAGCTGCAGGTTTCCCATCTGCCAGGCCAAGGCTGCTGCGCCACCGTGCACCTGCTGCTGCAACAGGCCAGCGCACGCTGAGCGCCACAGCGGCGCCGCTCATACGATCGTACAAGGCCCTCCGCGGCGCTTCTTACCTTGGGTGAATTGTCCGCCCGGGCCTCCCCCTGCACCCTCTCCCTCCCCTTGCCGGCCTCTGAAAAGGGCTCCTGCCGCCCGTTGCCGGCTCCAGAAAGCTGCCTGCCCGGCCACTTATAAATTCAACAAAGGTTGTACCCATGAGCGTGTTTGATGTCATTGAACATTCCCCGGTATCGAAATTTCACCGGAAATTGCTGCTGGCCTGCTGCGGAGGCCCCTTCCTCGATGGCTACATCCTCAGCCTGATCGGCATTGCGCTGATCGGCTTCGGCCAGGACATCGCCGCCACCTCGGTGGAAACCGGCCTGATCGGCGCGGCCTCGCTGCTGGGCATCTTCTTCGGCGCGACGGTGTTCGGTGCCATCACCGACCGCATCGGCCGGGAAACCATGTACGCCCTGGACCTCACCGTGCTGGTGATCGCCTGCGGCCTGTCGGCCTTCGTCACCGAGGCCTGGCAACTGATCGTGCTGCGTTTCGTCATCGGCCTCGCGGTCGGCGCGGATTACCCCATCGCCACCTCGCTGCTCACGGAGTTCACCCCGTCCAAGCGCCGTGGCTTCATGATCGGCGTGTCGGGGCTGGCCTGGTCCTGCGGCGCCATGACCGCCTTCATCGTCGGCTACCTGATGGTCTCCTGGACCGGCGACCACTCGCTGTGGCGCTGGATGCTGTTCAGCGGCGCAGTGGTGGGCATCATCGTCGTGCTGATCCGCCGCGGTATCCCGGAATCGCCACGCTGGCTGGCCAGCAAGGGGCGCATCGAGGAAGCGCAGAAGGTCATCAAGCTGGTCTACGACAAGGACGTGGTGATCACCCCCGCCGACGTCGCCGAACTGAACGACGGTGGCCGTCATCGTTCGTGGAAAAGCGACCTGAAGATGATTTCCTCGGGCGGCTACCTCAAGCGCACCATCATGTGCGGCATGCTCTACTTCGCGCAGATCACCCCGCAATACGTGCTCTACACCTTCGGCAGCATGATCCTGCTGACCGCCGGCATCAAAGGCGAGAACTCCTCGACCCTGGGCGAGCTGATGATCGCCATCCTCTTCGCCATCGGCGTGATCCCGGCGCTGAAGCTGGTGGAAACCTGGGGCCGCCGCCCCATGGTGGTGGTGCCCTTCGCACTGATGGCGTTGCCGCTGCTGGCCCTGGGCCTGTGGGCGGACGCCCCGGCCTGGTTCATCGTCGGTGCCTTCGCCTTCTACGCCTTCGTCTCCGGCGGCCCGAGCATCCTGGAGTGGATCTACCCCAACGAGCTGTTCCCCACCTCCGTGCGCGCCACCGCCGTCGGCGTGGCGGTCGGTTTCAGCCGCATCGGCGCGGCGACCGGCACCTACCTGATGCCCATCGGCATTGAGTCCATCGGTCTGCAGGCAACCCTGCTGATCGGTGCGGGCATCACGCTGCTGGCGTTCTTCATCTGCCTGGCGTGGGCGCCGGAAACCAAAGGCCGCTCGCTGCAGCAATCGGCATCGCTGAGCCTGGCGACCTGATCCGCTCCTGCGTTTGACCCGAAGCCCATCGGCGCTGCCGATGGGCTTTTTTGTGCCCGGCGATTCGGCCAGGCACGGCGCTCCCTGTAGGGACGCGCGGACTTCGTCCGCGGTTCGCGGGCATGGCCCGCTCCTACAAGGGAGTCACGGTGCTAGCCGGTGTAGAAGCGAGCCATGCTCGCGATCCGTAAGCAGGGCTTACGGTACCGATGCACGACGGGACGCACGGACTTCGTCCGCGGGTCGCGGGCGTGGCCCGCTCCTACAGGGGAGTCACGGCGCTAGTCGTTGTAGGAGCGCCCACAAAAAAGGCCGCCCGAGGGCGGCCTGAAAGTGCGGCGACGCCGCACACTGTGAAGCTTTACTGCTTGGCGGCCCAGGCGTTGAAGCGCTGCTCCAGCTGCTCGCCATGGTCGGCCCAGAAGGCCGCATTCATCGCCACCTGACCGGCGAGGTTGGCCTCATCGGTAGGCATGTTGGTGCGGCGGGCGGCGTCCACCAGCGGGACCGCGGCGCGGTTCACCGGGCCATAGGCGATCTGCTGCGCGTAGTTCTTCTGCTGTTCGGTCTGCAGCACGTACTGGATGAAGCGCAGGCCTTCCTCGGTATTCTTCGCGCCCTTGGGAATGGCGAAGGCGTCCATGTCATAGATGCCGCCGTTCCACACCACGCGCAGCTGGCTTTCGTCCTGCACGGCAGCGATGCGGCCGTTGTAGGCGGAGCTCATCACCACGTCGCCGGAAGCCAGGTATTGCGGTGGCTGTGCGCCGGCTTCCCACCACTGGATGCTCGGCTTGATCTGGTCGAGCTTCCTGAAGGCGCGGTCCTGGCCTTCCTTCGTCCCGAGCACGGCGTAGACATCCTTCGGCGCCACGCCGTCGGCCATCAGGGCGAACTCCAGCGTGTACATCGCGCCCTTGCGCAGGCCGCGCTTGCCAGGGAATTTCTGCGTGTCCCAGAAATCCGCCCAGCCGGTGGGCGCGCTCTTGAGCTTGTCGGCGTTGTAGGCCAGCACCGTGGACCAGACGAAGAAGCCCACGCCGCACGGCTGTACCGCGCCATCCAGCAGCTCCGGGGCGAGCTTGGCGATACCCGGCTGCTCGCCGATTTCCTGCAGCAGGCCCTCGTCGCAGGCCCGCGCCAGTTCCGGCATTTCCATCTCCACCACATCCCAGGAGACGCTGCCGGTATCGACCTGCACCTTGACCTTGGCCATTTCGCCGTTGAACTCGTCGGCGATCAGGCGGCTGCCGCTCTGCTGCATGTAGGGCTGGTAGAAGGCCTTGACCTGGGCAGCCTTGTTGGCGCCGCCGTGGGAGACCACGGTGAGGTCGGCGAAGGCAGGGAAAGTCGCCGCGCAACCCAGGGCGCAGGCGATGGAGGAACTCAGGATCTTGTTCATTGTTATGGTCTCCGGTGAGTAGACGGCCCGCCTCGCGGCAGGCGGCGCCATCCGGGGCCTCCAAGGGCTCGCATGGCGCACTGCCAGCTAGTCTTGGGGCCGCCGCCAGGCTCCACAATCAGACGGAACTACAATTCGAAGGGCCCTGCTCGTATCCCGGTACGAAGCCCGCAAGGCTCGCTCAAGCCAGGCGCGACAAGGCCTCGCGCTTGGTGGCATGCTTGCCGGCCCGATCGATCGTCACTCCTGCCCGCGGACCCGCCATGCCATTCCATATCCAGGACATCCTCGACAACGCTTCCCTGCGCACCCGCCTGCTCGGCGGCAGCGAAGGCGTCGGCCGGCGCCTGCGCTGGGCGCATGTGTGCGAGCTGGCGGACCCGACCCAGTGGCTGGGCGAAGGGGACCTGCTGATGACCACCGGCATCGGCATTCCCGCCCAGGCCCAGGCGCAACGGGATTACCTGCAACGCCTGGCCGCGGCACGCATCTCGGGGCTGATGATCGGCGAGAACATGCAGGCCCCGGCGGATATCCAGGCCCTGCAGGACGAAGCCTGCCAGCTGGGTTTCCCGCTGCTGATGACCGATTACGCGGTGCCCTTCTCCGCCGTGACCCGCGCCATCGTCGACGCCAGCAAGCAGGAAGAGCACGAGCGTCGCAGCGCCGTGACGCGCATCTATGAAAGCGCCCGCATTGGCCTGCGCGGGCTTGGCCTCGCCGGGCTTTTGCGCCGGTTGTGCAGCGACGTGCGCGCGCAGCTGTTCCTGTTCGACTCGGCGACGCTGCAACCCTGGCAGGAAGGCCTGCCGCCGCTGCCGGCCAGCTGGCGGGCAACCCTCGCCCAGCGCCGCTCGGTGCCGGACACCGTGACCCGCTGCAGCAATGGCGAGCAGGAAGCGCTGGTGATGCCGCTGCCGTCGCTCACCACCTGCGAAATCCTCGCCACCGGCGGCGAGCTGCTCGACTACGGCCTGCTGCATCACATCGTGGCGGTACTGGGGATCGAGCTGGAGCGCGCCCAAGTCGAGCACGAACGCATGCTGCGGCTGGGTTCGGAACTGCTGGACGATCTGCTGCAGCAGCGCCTCACCGAGCGCGCCGCGCAGGAACGGCTGGCGCAGCTGAATTGCCCGGTGGATGCCGCCTGCCTGGTGCTGGCGCGCGCCGCCGGCGAGCTGCCGCAACACTGGCAGCAGCGACTTCAGCGACTGGGAATGGGCCTGCTGGTGCGACACCAGGGCAACGAACTGATCCTGCTGCTAAGCGATCCGGCGCAGGCCGCAACGCTGCAGGCCGAGCTGGACTGCACCCTGGGCCACAGCAACCCGTTGGGCCATGCATTACGGGCGGTGGAAGCCCTGCGCGAGGCGCGCCTCGCGCTGGCCCATGCCAACCACCAGCGCCCGCTGGTGGCCTATGCCGATGCCCAGGGCGAGCAGTCCTGGCTGCCGGCGAGCCTGGAGGAAGCACGGCGTGTGCATCGCCGGGTACTCGGTGCGCTGGCGGATTACGATGCGCAACAGGGTGGCCAGTTGCAGCACACCCTGCGCGTCTTCCTCGAGCAGAACCGTTCCTGGCAGAAGGCCGCACAACGGCTCAACGTGCACAAGCAGACGCTGGTCTACCGCATCCGCCGCATCGAGGAAATCACCGAGCGCTCGCTGGACTGCACCGAGGACGTGGCCGTCCTCTGGATCGCGCTGCGCTCGGCGCAGATTGCCGGCATGGACGCCGGGATCAGGGAATGATCACGAAGCTCTTGCGCACGGTCTCGCGGATGTCCCAGGTGCCCTGACAGTTCGCCGGGAACAGCACGGCGTCGCCGGCGCGCAGTTCGATCGGCTCGCCGTCGTCCGGGATGAACAGGCAGTGGCCGCTGATGAAGTGGCTGAATTCCCGCGACAGCACCTGGCGCCGCCAGCGGCCGGGCGTGCATTCCCAGACACCGGTGAGCAGGCCGCCCTCGCCTTCCTCGGCGTGGGTCGCGGCGCTGGATACCGGAGTGCCCAGGGGTTCCTTCACCGGCTGCGGCGCCGGCAGTTCGAGTCCGGCGGTGCCGGTGAGCAGGATCGGTTGGGGCATGGTTCTTTCTCCTAAAGGTCCTTGTCTTCGAGCCCTGCCGGGGCGAAGCCGGCCAGGGTGCGGTCGAGCCAGCCGCCCTTGCGGTTCTGCGCCTCGGCCTGTTCCTTGCGTTGCACCGCGCCGCGCACCATCAGTCCGCCGACGTAGCGCACCGGTTCGAGCGGGAAGCGCTTGGGCTGCCGGCCGACCAGGCCGCAACGGCTCCACTCGTCATCGATGCCCAGCGCCAGGCTGGCGAGGATGCGCCCGCCCAGGCGGCTCGGGCCGACGCCGTTGCCGCTCCAGCCGATGCCGTAGACGATGTGCGGCGCGCCCTCCAGGTGGCCGAACACCGGCAGGCTGTCGTAGGTACGGTCGATGGGGCCGGACCAGCTGTGGGTCACCGGCACGTCGTCCAGCTGCGGGTAGGTGCGGCGCAGGTCCTGCTCGGTGTCTTCGCTGAGCTGCGGGTTGTGGTCGTAGCTCTCGTCGATGCGACTGGCGAAGCTGATCATCCCGGTGCCCTTGCCGAAGGCGATGCGGCCGTCCTGCGTGGTGCGGTAGTAGTCGACCATCAGCTGCGAATCGGTGATGGCTTCGCCACCGGTCCAGCCGATCTGCTCCAGGCGCTCCGGGATCGGCGCGGTGGCGACCACGGTGCTGGTCACCGGCAGGATGGTACGGCGCAGTTCGGGAATTGCCGCCGCCCAGGCGTTGGTCGCCATTACCACCTTCGGTGCGCGCAGTTCGCCGCCGGGGGTGCGGATCACCGCCGGCCGGCCGCGCTCCAGGCTGAGCATGGGGGTGTTCTCGAAGATGCGCACGCCCTTCTCCAGCGCCACCCGGCGCAGACCGCGCACCAGGCGGGCCGGCTGTACCGTGGCGTTGCTGGCTTCGAGCACGCCTTCGAGGTGTTTCGCGGAGCCGGCGCGGCGCGCCACTTCGCTGTTGGAGAGTGACTGGAACACCGGCTCGCCGAGGCGCTCGCAGGTCTGCTGCACGCCCTTCCAGGCACCGCGCTGGGCGTCGGTGGTGGCAGTCCACAACCAGCCGGCACGGCGGAAGTGCGCATCGATGTCGTGGGCCTTGCAGAATGCTTCGATCTCACCGATGGCCGCTGCCGAGGCGCGGGCCAGGCGCAGTGCCTCGTCCTTGCCGCACTGCGCGGCCAGCGAACTGATCTTCGGCCACCAGGACATGACGAAGCCGCCGTTGCGCCCAGAGGCGCCGCCGCCACAGATGTCGCGCTCGATGATGGCGATACGGCAATCAGGCTTGAGCTCGAGCAGGCGCAGCGCAGTCCAGAGGCCGACAAAGCCGCCGCCGACGATGGCCACGTCGACGTCGAGCGGGCCTTCCAGCGCAGGCAGCGGAGTGAGCTCGGAGGCGATTTCCTCCAGCCACAGGGAACGTTTCATGTGCGGATTCCAGGTTGAACGGTAGTGGCGCCACTGTCCTGTGTCAGGCCAGTGGCGAACAATCGTCCATTCCATGCAATCCGGGGAAAGGCCTCATACGAAGATATGAAGCCGGGGCGCTGCGGCCGGTGATATCAGGCCTTGGGCTTCTTCGGCGCCAGGCCCGGCTTGGAGAACTTCACGATCAGCCAGTTATCGGACTTGCCGTGCTTCACCGTGACCTCGGCCACGCGGATGCTCGACGGCACCGTGGCCAGTACCTGGCGGGCGTCGAGGCCCGGCTTGATGTACTTGTCGAGCTGCTCGTAGAGGCGGTAGCTGATCATCCCGCTGCGCAGCGCATGGGTCTCGAAGTCGCCGATGGCCTTGGCGTCGGCCTCGGTGCGGTTCGGGTTGAGGGTGTGCGCCAGCACGTCGACCACGTTCTTGTCGTCGGCGATGGCCACCAGCATGAAGCGCTTGGCCACTTCCTGCAGTACGCGCCGGTAAGCGGCATCGTTGTATTCGCTGTACAGCACCGCCTCGACCAGCTTCTGCTTGTCGAAGGTCAGCGCCAGGCGAAAGCGCGTGCCGGCGTAGTCCACGCCATCCTTGCAGCGCGCGGTGACGCCCATGGGCTGCAGGCATTCGACGAAGCCCTGCTGCTTGCCGAAGCCCTTCTGCGCCGCGCCGTAGTTGTACTTGCCGAACAGCGGATCAGCCGCCGACGCCATGCCCGCCACGCACATCAACAGTGCGCCCATTGCCCATCTGCCCATTACCAACTCGTCCCACGCAATGCAAAGGACGCGAGGATAGAGGATTCAGGGGCCTTGTGGCGCCCCGCAGACGACAATCGGAACATTGGAAGGCGATCCGGCGGCGACTCAATCGAACCGGTATTCCAGCCCGGCCCCCGCATACCACGAGCGCCCCGGCGCCGCCTCGTAGTAACGCCCGTTGCTGTCGCCGACGATCACCGAACCGACGTACTGGCGATCCAGCAGGTTGTCCAGGCGCACCAGCTGGTGGAAGGTCCAGGGCCCGACGTGCTGCTCGAAGCGGGTGCGCCAGTTGAACACCGCATAGCTGGGGGCCGGCTTGTCCTCGTTGCTGTCCTCGACATAGACCTTGCTGCGGTACTGGCCTTCGAAGCCCATGCTGATGCCATCCTGCCGCTTCCACACCAGCTCGCCGAACAGGCTGCTGCCGGGCACACCGGGCAGGTGATTGCCCTTCTCGATGGTACTGCCGCTCTCGACGAAGTCCTCGTCGTAGGTGGCGTCGAGGCGCGTGTAAGCCAGGTTGGCCTGCCAGTGTTCGGACAGGTCGCTCTGCACGCCCAGCTCGAAACCCCTGCGCAGGGTCTTGCCGGCGTTCTGGTAACTGGTGCGGCCGCCGCTGGAGCTGGCGACGACGATCTCGTCGTCGGTGCGTATCTCGAAGATCGCCGCGTTGACCCGCGTATTACCGGCGACCCTGGCCTTCAGACCGACCTCATACTGGGTACTGGTGGCCGGGTCGAGGCCGAAGTTGAAACTCTCGCTCAGACCCGGCGCGTAGGCCATCTCTGCCTGGGTCGGGGTCTCGAAACCCTTGCCGGCGCTGATGTAGCCGTGCAATTCGGGAGTGAAGGCGTACATCACCGAGAGCGACGGGTTGTTCTGCTGGTACTTCTTCGAGCCGCTGGAGTCGCCGTTGGCCAGGTAGCGATCGTCCACTTCCATTTTCATGGTGCTGTGCCGCAGGCCGGCGTCGAAGGTCCAGTTGCCCAGTTCCCAGCGCGCCTGCACGTAGGGGTCGAGGCTGGTGGCGATGTCGTTCTCGTTGCGCCGCATCTCGCCCTTCACGCCCAACTGGTCGCCGCTGAAGTTCTGGAAACCCTTGCGGTCATCCTCGCTGCGGTCGTAGTCCACCCCGGTGGTGACGGTCAGCTCGCCCGGCACGCCGTGCACCGGCTGGATCCAGCGCAGGGTGCCACCGTGGAACTCGCGGTCGAAGTCCACCACACCGCCGCCACGCTGGGAGTTGGAGGCCACCGTCCTGGGGATCGACAGGTACTGCACCACGCTGCGCTGGCCGGCGTAGAGGTTGAACTGCAGGGTCGCATCGCCGAAATAGCGCTCATAGTTCATGCCCAGCTGCTGGTGATCGATGCTCTTGCGCGTGTTGTACAGCTCGGCAGCCGGAGCGACGGAGCGCGGGTCGTGCTCATAGGCGTCCCAGGTCTGGCCCAGCGGGTCCTGCGTGTTGTTCTGCTCCAGGCTGCTGTAGATCAGCGCCATCCGGCTGTCTTCGTCGGGCTTGAAGTTGAGCTTGGCGAAGGTCTGGTCGCGGCGCGCGGCGCTGTGGTCGCGGTAGCCGTCGGTGTCCATGCGCGAGGCATCGAGCAGGAAACCAGCCTGGTCGGTGCCGCCTTCGGCATACAGGTGGTTCTTGTTGAAGCCGTCGCTGCCGAAGGTGGTTTCCGCGCCAACCTTCGGCGCCCCGTAACCGTCGCGGGAGAACATCTGGATCACCCCGCCGCTGTTGCTGCCGTAGAGCGTCGAGGCCGGGCCGCGCAGCACCTCGATGCGGTCGGCGACGTCGAGGTTCAGCGTCGCCGCCTGGCCCTGGCCGTCCGGCGTGCTGGCGGGGATGCCATCGCTGAGCAGCTTCAGACCGCGAATGCCGAAGGCCGAGCGCGCGCCGTAGCCACGGGAGGAAATCTGCAAGTCCTGGGCGTAGTTCTGGCGGTTCTGCACCACCAGGCCGGGCACCCGCTGCAGCACTTCGGAGGCATTGACGCCGAGCTGGCCGTCGCTGAGCTGCGGCTGCTGCACGGTGTCGATGGAAAACGGCAGGTCGAAGCTCGACACCGGCGCGTAGGCGCCCGTCACCACCATGGGTTCGGCCAGGGCTTGCTCGGCGCTCTGCGGGTCGGCGGCGCGGGCCAGCTGGCCGTGGGTGACGCCGCAGATCAGCAGCGGCAGCAGTTTGAGTCGGGCGGGCACAACGGAGCGGGAAACAGGCACGGCAGCTAGGATTCTTCTGTAGGACCGAGCAGCGATGCTGCCAGTCTCGGCAGCCTCTGCACAGGGGGATTGTGGGTCAGGATGTTCTGGGCAAGAACCGGAGGAGGCTATGGCATTCGTCCCAGCTTTTTTTGACAGAAGGCGCATCTTCGACGTTTGTACTATCTAGTTAATTAGCTAGCTAAGAGTATAATCGGCGAATCCAACAGTGAGAACCTTCTGTATGAAACCGGTACAGCGCGCCTCCCGCGTGAGCACTTTCATCCTCCTCGGCCTGGGTGTGGTCATCGCCCTCCTCGGCCTCGCCCTGGCCGCCGGCGGCATCCGCCTGGTCAGCCTCGGCGGTTCCTGGTACTTCCTCATCGGCGGTCTGGCCATGGCCGTTTCCGGTCTGCTGATCGCCCTTCGCAAGCCGGCCGGCGCCTGGCTGTTCGCCGCCTTCCTGGTGGCAACCGCGGTCTGGGCCGTGGCCGACACCGGCCTGGTGTTCTGGCCGCTGTTCTCGCGCCTGTTCATGTTCAGCGCGATCGGCGTGGCAGTTGCGCTGGTCTACCCGCTGCTGGCCCGCTCCGCCGGCCGCGACGCAGGTCGTGGTGCATACGGCATCGCTGGCGTGCTGGCAGTGCTGGTGGTGATCGCCGCCGGCAACATGTTCGTCGCCCACCCCAGCGTTGCCCCCACCGGCAAGGGCCCCGGTCTGACACCGGTTGACCCGGCCCACGCGCAGAAGGACTGGGCCCACTACGGCAACACCGAGGGCGGCAGCCGCTTCGCCGCACTGGACCAGATCAACCGTGGCAACGTCGACCAGCTCAAGATGGCCTGGACCTACCACACCGGCGACGTGGCGATCAGCGACGGCAATGGCGCGGAAGACCAGCTCACCCCGCTGCAGGTCGGCGACAAGGTGTTCATCTGCACCCCGCACAACAACCTGATCGCCCTCGATGCGGACACCGGCAAGGAACTCTGGAAGAACGAGATCAACGCCCAGTCCAAGGTCTGGCAGCGCTGCCGTGGCATGGCCTACTTCGATGCCACCAAGGAGATCGCCCAGCCGACCCAGCCCAACAGCTCGCAGGTCATCGCCGCCAGCGTGCCGGCCGGCGCCAACTGCCAGCGTCGCCTGCTGACCAACACCATCGATGCGCGCCTGATCGCCGTGGACGCCGACACCGGCGAGTTCTGCCAGGGCTTCGGCAACAATGGCCAGGTCGACCTGAAGGCCGGCCTGGGTGACGTGCCCGATTCCTACTACCAGCTCTCCTCCGCCCCGCTCATGGCCGGTACCACCGTGGTGGTCGGCGGTCGCGTCGCGGACAACGTCCAGACCGACATGCCCGGTGGCGTGATCCGTGGCTTCGACGTCATCACCGGCGCCATGCGCTGGGCCTTCGATCCGGGCAACCCGGAAGACAAGGAAGCCCCGGCAGACGGCAAGACCTACGTGCGCAGCACTCCCAACAGCTGGGCGCCGATGTCCTACGACCCGGCGATGAATACCGTCTTCCTGCCCATGGGCAGTTCCTCCACCGACATCTATGGCGTGGAGCGCAGCAAGCTCGACCACACCTACGGCGCCTCGATCCTGGCCCTGGACGCCACCACCGGCGCCGAGAAGTGGGTCTACCAGACCGTGCACAACGACCTCTGGGACTTCGACCTGCCGATGCAGCCGAGCCTGATCGACTTCACCCGGGACGACGGCAAGACCGTGCCGGCAGTGGTGATCGGCACCAAGGCCGGGCAGATCTATGTGCTCGACCGCGCCACCGGCAAACCGCTCACCGAGGTGAAGGATGTACCGGTCAAGCCAGGCAACATCCCCAACGAGCCCTACTCGCCGACCCAGCCGAAATCCGTCGGCATGCCGCAGATCGGCGCGCAGACCCTCACCGAATCGGACATGTGGGGCGCCACGCCGTATGACCAACTACTGTGCCGCATCGACTTCAAGAAGATGCGCTACGACGGCCTCTACACCGCGCCGGGTACCGACCTGTCGCTGAGCTTCCCCGGCTCTCTGGGCGGCATGAACTGGGGCAGCCTTTCCACCGACCCGGTGCACGGTTTCATCTTCGTCAACGATATGCGCCTGGGCCTGTGGATCCAGATGATCCCCTCGGCCAACAAGGGCGCGGCGGCCGGCGGCGGCGAAGCGCTGAACACCGGGATGGGCGCCGTGCCGCTCAAGGGCACGCCCTACGCGGTGAACAAGAACCGCTTCCTCTCGGTGGCCGGCATCCCGTGCCAGGCGCCGCCGTTCGGTACCCTCACCGCCATCGACATGAAGACCCGCCAGGTGGCCTGGCAGGTTCCGGTGGGCACCGTGGAAGACGCCGGCCCGCTGGGCATCCGCATGCACCTGCCGATCCCCATCGGCCTGCCGACCCTCGGCGGCACGCTGTCCACCCAGGGCGGCCTGGTGTTCATCGCCGGCACCCAGGACTTCTACCTGCGCGCCTACGACAGCGGCAACGGCAAGGAAATCTGGAAAGCCCGCCTACCCGTCGGCAGCCAGGGCGGCCCGATGACCTATGTGTCGCCCAAGACCGGCAAACAGTTCATCGTCATCACTGCCGGCGGCGCACGCCAGTCCACCGATCGCGGCGACTACGTAATGGCCTACGCCCTGCCCGACAAGCAGTGAGCGGCCCGGCCTGACGATCCCATCGCGCCCGCCTCGTGCGGGCGTCTCCTTCCGGCGCGGCACTACCACCGCGCCTTTTTTTATTCGCTTCACGTTCAGGAAATCCCATGCGCACTTCCCTTCGCCTAACGCCCGGCCTGCTGCTGTGCGTCGCCTCGCTGCCTGCGCTGGCCGAAGAAGGCCTGCTCGACCGCCCCATCATGACCGGCGACTGGGGCGGCCTGCGCCACCAGCTGGAACAGGACGGCGTCAAGTTCACCGGCGACTACAGCGGCGAGACCGCCTACAACGCTCACGGCGGCCTGCACCGCTCGGCGCGCTATTCGCAGAACATCAAGCTGGGCGTGCAATTCGACCTGTCGAAACTCTACGGCCTGGACAACGGCGGCAAGGTCCAGCTGACCATCAACGACCGTCGCGGCAACAGCGCCTCGGAAGACCTGGTGGGCAACCGCCTGCCGGTCCAGGAAAACTACGGCGGCCTCTACACCCGTCTGACCGAGCTGAGCTACGAGCGCGACCTGAGCCAGGCGCTGAACCTCAAGCTCGGCTACATGGCCATGGGCAACGACGTCGGCGGGCTGGACAGCGGTATCCTCTGCAACTTCATGAACGCCGGCTTCTGCGGCCACCCGCTGAACATGTCCGGCGGCAGCGGCTGGACCAACTACCCCAACGCGCACCTGGGAGCGCGGGTGAAGTACAGCTTCGCGCCGGACTGGCAGCTGCGCATCGCCGCCTTCAACGTCGACCCGGAAAGCAACGGCAACTCCAGCCGCGCCTGGCACCTCACCCCCAAGCACACCACCGGCACCGTGGTGCCCATCGAGCTGATCTACAAGCCCCAGGGCGAGCTGCCCGGCGAGTACAAGCTGGGCTGGTACTACGACAGCTCCGACGTACAGCGCATCGGCAGCGACAAGCAGGAGTCCGGCCGCAGCGGCCACTACCTGCTGGTGGACCAGGCCGTGTGGAACGACCCGGCCACCAAGGGGCGCAGCCTGCACCTGTTCGGCCAGGCCTCGGCCGCCAGCAGCGCCGCCTCGCCCTTCACCAGGTGGTATGGCGCCGGCGTCGTGCTCTACAAGCCCTTCGAAGGCCGCCCGAAGGACAGCCTCGCGCTGGGTTATGGCCGCGCCGTGCCCAACCCGCGCAGCCGCGAGGTGCAGGAGAACAACGCTCTCGCCAACGGCCAGGACTATCCGAACCTGGACAGCGGCGAACAACTGATCGAGCTGAGCTACGGCTACCAGGCCACCCCCTGGCTGACCCTGCGCCCGGACGTGCAGTACGTCATCGAGCCGGGCGCCTTCTCCGGCCAGGACATCGACAACGCCCTGCTGCTCGGCCTGCAGGTCAAGGCGACGTTCTGAGACCCGTGCCCCTGAGACAAATTGATACAGTAACCCCATGATTCATAGGACTTTTCCTATACAAATAGAACGTTCGTACTCCTAAACTGGCCTGTCACCCTGCGGGAACACCCGCAGGACGTTGACACCGGTTATATGGAGCTACACATGCCCGGTTGGTATGAAATCAAGGAACTCAGCAGCGGCAACCGTCGCGTTCTGCTCAAGAACACTGCCCACGGTACTCTGCTGGAAACTCTGGCCTACCCGACACAGGAGGCAGCCGAGCAGGCCATCAACAGCCTCCGCAGCTCCTGTGCGGCCGTCGAGCGCTACAAGCGCCAGATGTCCCCCGGCGGCAAGAATTTCTTCGTGATCCGCGATAACACCGGTGCAGAACTGCTGACCAGCAAGCTGTACGACTCCGAGGCCGCTCGCGACCAGGCGATCGCAACGATCGCCCAGGCCGGCCTCAGCAGCGAGCTGCGCAAGCACGCCTGAGTGACGAGTGAATGAAAGAGCCCCGCGCAATGCGGGGCTTTTTTATGTGCGTCTGGGCCTGCAGGGCGGAAAACGCTGGCGCGTTATGCGCCCTACGAACTTATCCGCGAAGTCCCGGGCGGCGGAATCCGCAACTAGCGGGAATTACCGACGCACAGCGCCCGCTCCTACGGAATAGATCTGTGCTCGGATCGGCCCTCACCCTAACCCTCTCCGTTCGGTGCCGGATGAAATCACAGCGTCAGCCGGCACGATTTGCTCCCTCTCCCTGAGGGAGAGGGCTGGGGGTGAGGGGGAAAGCACAAACACCGAACTACCAGGGAAAGACAGTTGCTCCTACAGGTTGGCTCCGTCGTTCCCGGAAACCACGGTGGTCATGCTCTTGCCGTCCACCCGCCGCAACGGCAGCGACTCCGGGTCGAAGCCGTCGATGCAGCAGGCATTCACACTGAGCAGCGCCGGATTGCTGCGGCGCTGGTGGTAGACGTAGATGCCGCATGTCCCGCAGAAGTAATGCAGCGCGACGCCGCTGTTCCAGCGATACAGGTGCAGGGCCTGATCACCGCGGGTCAATCGGAAGTTGTCCTTCGGCACGGTCGCCATCAGGGCGTTGCGCTTGCCGCACAGCGAACAGTCGCAGCGCACCAGTTCATCGAGCTCCGCGTCGAAGGCGAAAGCCACCGCGCCGCAGTGGCAGGTGCCGGTGTAATGCATGGCTGAATCCTCCTCGGGGATGCCCTTCATCGCTGATCCTCATGAATACATCAGCGTAGACACCCCGCTATTCGTGACTCCGACTCAACTATCCTTTGCTGTTTACCACGTTTTTCTCAATGACTGACTTCCGGACAATGCCTCCCATCGCATCCCATTCGTCCGGAGCCCCATACCATGCCCCTCGCACTCCTGGCGCTGACGCTCAGCGCCTTCGCCATCGGCACGACGGAGTTCGTCATCGTCGGCCTGATCCCGACCATCGCCACCGACCTGGGCGTCACCCTGCCCTCCGCCGGCCTGCTGGTCAGCCTCTACGCCCTGAGCGTCGCCATTGGTGCACCGCTGCTCACCGCCATGACCGGGCGCATCCCGCGCAAGGCCTTGCTGGTCGGTCTGATGGCACTGTTCACCCTCGGCAACCTGGTGGCCTGGAAGGCACCCAGCTACGAATCGCTGATCATCGCGCGCATCCTCACCGGCCTGGCCCACGGTGTGTTCTTCTCGGTCGGCTCGATCATCGCCACCAACCTGGTGAGCAAGGACAAGGCCGCCAGCGCCATCGCGACCATGTTCAGCGGCATGACCGTGGCCTTCGTCACCGGCATCCCGATGGGCACCTTCATCGGCCAGCACCTGGGCTGGCGCGTGACCTTCCTGGTGGTCGCCGCCTTTGGCGTGGTCGCCCTGCTCGGCAGCCTGCTGTTCGTGCCGAAGAACATCCAGCACACCCCGCCGGCACCGCTGCTGCGCCAGGCCCGCGTGCTGCTGCAACCGCGCCTGCTGCTGGTCTATGCGATGACCGCCGTGGGCTACGGCGGCTCGCTGATCGCCTTCACCTTCCTCGCGCCGATCCTCCAGGACCTGGCCGGTTTCAGCCCGAACATGGTCGGCGCCGTGCTCCTGGCCTACGGTGTCTCGGTGGCCATCGGCAATATCTGGGGCGGCCGCCTGGCCGACAAGCGCGGCCCGGTCAGCGCCCTGAAGATCATCTTCGGCCTGCTGGCTTCGGTACTGCTGGTGCTGACCTTCACCGCCGGCAACCCGTGGCTGGTGGTGCTGACGGTGCTGGCCTGGGGCGCAGTGGCCTTCGGCAACGTGCCAGGCCTGCAGGTGTATGTCGTGCAACAGGCCGAGCGCGTGGCGCCGGATGCCGTGGACGTGGCCGCCGGCTTCAACATCGCCGCGTTCAACCTCGGCGTGGCTGGCGGTTCCTGGGCGGGCGGTCTGGTCGTCAGTCACCTGGGCCTGGGCCACACCCCCTGGATCGCCGCCGTGGTCACCCTCGCCGCCTTCGGCCTGACCGCCCTGAGTGGCCGTCTGGACCGCAGAAATTCCATGGAACCGGCCGCCGCTGGCGCGGTTCCCACTCACTGATCGACCAAGGAGACTTCCCATGAGCGTTCCCGCATTCGGCCTCGGCACCTTCCGCCTCAAGGGCCAGACCGTCATCGACTCCATCCGCACCGCGCTGGACCTGGGCTACCGCGCCATCGACACCGCGCAGATCTACGGCAACGAAGCCGACGTCGGCGAGGCCATTGCCGGCGCCAGGGTCAAGCGTGACGAGCTGTACCTGACCACCAAGATCTGGACCGAGAACTACGCTGCCGACAAGCTGATCCCCAGCCTCAAGGACAGCCTGCACAAGCTGCGTACCGACCGCGTCGAACTGACCCTGATCCACTGGCCCTCGCCCAAGGGCGAAGTCCCGGTCGCCGAATTCATGGGCGCCCTGGCCGAAGCCAAGGCCCAGGGCCTGACCGGCGAGATCGGCGTCTCCAACTTCACCATCGCGCTGATGCAGGAAGCCATCGCCGCCGTTGGTGCGGGCCAGATCGCCACCAACCAGGTGGAACTGCACCCCTACCTGCAGAACCGCAAGGTCGTCGATTTCGCCAAAAGCCAGGGCATCCACATCACCTCCTACATGACCCTGGGCTACGGCAAGGTGCTCAGCGACGAGGTGATCATCGAGATCGCCAAGCGCCACGGTGCAACCCCGGCGCAGGTCACCCTGGCCTGGGCCATGCAGCTGGGCTACTCGGTCATCCCCTCGTCCACCAGGCGCGAGAACCTCGAAGGCAACCTGCGCGCCGTCGACCTGCGCCTGACCGACGCCGACATGGCCGCCATCGCCGCGCTGGAGCGCAACGAGCGCATCACCAGCCCGGAAAGCCTGGCCCCGGCCTGGGATTGATTCGTCCCTGCCTGACAGCCGCCCCTCGGGGCGGCTTTTCCGCTTCCAAGGAATACTCATGAGAGCACCCGAGCACACCCCCGCAAACGACTACGCCGCCTGGACCTGGACGCCCGGCGCCGGCCTCGACGGGCTGACCCTCGCCCGCCTGCCGGTGCCCACGCCGGGCCCGGACGAAGTGCTGGTGGCCAACACCGCCATCGCACTGAACCCGGTGGACTGGAAGATGATCGACTGGGGCCGCGACGACTGGCAGCAAGGCCAGGTGCCCGGCGTGGATGGCGTCGGCATCGTCATCGCGGTGGGCAGCGAGGTGAACCTGCGCGCCGGTGCCCGCGTCGCCTACCACCAGGCGCTGACCCGCGGCGGCAGCTTCGCCGAATACACCCTGCTGCGCGCCCGCGCCGTCTACCCGGTGCCCGATTCGCTGGACGACGCCACCGCCGCCAGCCTGCCCTGCCCCGGTCTCACCGCCTGGCAGGCACTGGACAAGCTGCCGGCCTGCAACAACCGGGACGTGCTGGTGACCGGGGCCGGCGGAGCAGTCGGCTACCTGCTGGCGCAACTCGCCCTGCAACGCGGCCTGCGCGTGTGGGTGACGGCCTCGGCGAAACGCCGCGAGCACCTGCTGCAACTGGGTATCGCCGGAGTCTTCGACTACCGCGACGGCCAGTGGACCCAGCACCTGCTCGAAGCCCTCGGCCCGCGTCGCCTGCATGGGATCTTCGACACCGTCAGCGGTAACCACGCCGCCAGCCTCGCCCCGCTGCTGGGCTACAACGGCCACCTGGTGTGCATCCAGGACCGCCAGGAAGGCGCCCCGCTGCCGGCTTTCAGTACCGCCATCTCGCTGCATGAAGTGGCGCTCAACAGTATCCACGCCCATGGCGAAACCCTCGACTGGCAAGAACTGCACGCAGGCGCAGAACAACTGATGCAGGGCGTCGCCAATGGCCAGCTGCAGGCGCCGGCGAAGCAATTTTTCGACTTCGCCGAGCTGCCCGAAGCACTGCACCGCTTGAAGTCCGGCGCAGGCAGCGGTAAATGGATCAGTCGCCTGCCGGCGCCGATGGTCATCGCCTGACCGGACCGCTTCGGGGTAAAGCCGAATCCCCATCTGGCAGGATGAACACGTCGTAGGATGGCGTGGAGCGCAGCGATACCCATCGATGCCATGCACCCGACGCATGGGTATCGCTGCGCTCCACCCATCCTACAAGAGCGCCCCGGACAAAACCCTCAGAACGAACAGGAGAACATCATGGATCTGGGCATCAAGGGCCGCTGGGCCGTGGTCTGCGCCGCCAGCAAGGGCCTGGGCAGGGGTTGCGCCCTGGCGCTGGCCCGCGAGGGCGTGAACCTGGCGATCAACGCCCGCGACGTCGACACCCTCGCCGCCACCGCCGCTGAACTGCGCCTGCTGGGCGTGGAAGTACGCGAAGTGGCCGGCGACATCAGCCAGCCGGACGTGCGCGCCGCACTGGTCGCCGCCTGCCCGCAGGTGGACATCCTGGTTAACAACGCCGGCGGTCCCCCGCCTGGTGATTTCCGCGACTGGGAACGCGAGGACTGGCTGCGCGCCCTGGAGCTGAACATGCTCACGCCCATCGAGCTGATCAAGGCCACCATCGACGGCATGGCCGAGCGCGGCTTCGGGCGCATCGTCAACATCACCTCCGGTTCGGTTAAAGCGCCGATCGCCACCCTCGGCCTGTCGAACGGCGCGCGCAGCGGCCTGACCGGGTTCGTTGCCGGCGTTGCCCGCCAGCCGCAGATAGCGGGCAACAACGTGACCCTCAACGGCCTGCTGCCCGGCTCCTTCGACACCGACCGCCTGCGCAGCGGCTTCCACCGCGCGGCAACCCTCAGTGGACGCGACGAAGGCGAACTGGTGGATGCCGGCAAACAGGAGATCCCCGCCGGGCGCTTCGGCAGCGCCGAGGAGTTCGGTGCTTTCTGCGCCTTCCTGTGCAGCGCCCACGCCGGCTACCTGACCGGGCAGAACCTGCTGCTCGATGGCGGCGCCTATCCGGGCACCTACTGAGTCCCGCACCCTGGTCCCAGCACCGGTATCCCTGTAGGAGCGGGCCATGCCCGCGATCCGTCGGCAGGGCCGGCGCTGGCCATCGCAGCGGAAGTCTGCCATCGGACGAATTCCAACCCTACCGGCACCTGGCACCGAATCTCCCTGCAGAGTCGCCCTAAGGGCGCGGTCGCGGACATGGCCTGCTCCTGCAATGGCGCCCGATGTTCAAGACAACCCAGCTACGCCGCCCCTACAATCACCCCGCCGCTCCCGAACAGGCCTGCCGATGAAAGCCCACTCCGACGAACTCAAGACCTTCGCCACGGTGATCGACTGCGGCTCCATCACCGCCGCCGCCGAACAACTGGGGCTGACGCCCTCGGCCGTCAGCCGGGCGCTGTCGAAGCTGGAGGAAAAGCTCGGCACCACCCTGCTCAACCGCACCACGCGGCGCATGAAGCTGACCGAGGAAGGCGAGTTCTTCCTCGAGAATGCCCGGCACATCCTCGAACAGATGGACGCCCTGGAAGAGCGCCTGGCCCTGCGCCAGCAATCCCCGGCCGGGCGTCTGCGGATCAACGCGGCGTCGCCCTTCATGCTCCACGCGGTAGTGCCGCATATCGGCGCCTTCCGCGAGCGCTATCCGGACATCGAGCTGCAGCTCAACACCAACGACCTCAACATCGACCTGCTGGAACAGAGCACCGACATCGCCATCCGCATCGGCCACCTCGCCGACTCCAGCCTGCACGCCCGTCCGCTGGGCAGCAGCCGCCTGAACCTGCTCGCCGCTCCCCAATACCTTGAGCGCCACGGCACCCCGACCAACCTGGAAGAGCTGCTCGGCCACTCGCTGCTGGGCTTTACCCAGCCCGAGGCGCTGAACGTCTGGCCGATCCGCCACGCCGGGGGCGACACCCTCACGGTCGACCCGTCGCTGTCCGCCTCCAGCGGCGAGACCCTGCGCCAGCTGGCCATCGGCGCCCAGGGCATCGCCTGCCTCGCCAGCTTCATGACCTGTGACGACATCCGCGCCGGCCGGCTGGTGCGCGTGCTGCCGGAGATGACCAGCGAGCGCCGCCAACCGATCCACGCGGTGTACTACCGCAACTCGCAGCTGGCGCTGCGCATCCAGTGCTTCCTCGACTTCATCCAGGAGCGTCTGGCGCAGTCGCTGCACGCCACCGGCTAAGCCAAGAAATTTCCCACAGCCGGAAAACCTCGACCACACTCAACAGGGTTCGCGACGCTCCGCCGCCGGGGCGTCTTCCCGCCGTGATCGAGGGCCTGGCATGTCACCCATGCTGCTGTACCTGCGCGCCATCATCCATCCTGGCCGCGATACCCTGCTGTTCGCCCTGCGCACCGTGCTGGCGGGGCTGCTGACGCTCTACCTGGCGTTCCTGCTCGACCTCGACCAGCCCAAGTGGGCGACCATGACGGTGGTGATCATCAGCACCCCGCTGGCCGGCATGACCCTGCAGAAAAGCTTCGCCCAGGTAATCGGCACCACCATCGGCGCCATGGTCGCCGTGGCCATCATGGCGCTGTTTCCCCAGGCGCCGCTGCCCTTCATCGTTACCCTGGCGCTGTGGCTGGCGCTCTGCACGGCCGGCGGCACCCTGATGCGCTTCACCTACTCCCACGCCTTCGTCCTCAGCGGATTCACCGCGGTGATAGTCGCGCTGCTGGCCCAGCCGGCGCCCGAATCCACCTACACCCTGGCCATCACCCGCGTCACCGAAACCCTGCTGGGCGTTGCCTGCGTGACCCTGGTCAGCCTGTTCTTCGCCCGGCCGCAGAGTGTCGCGCGCGGTTATTTCGCCAAGGTCGACCAGTTGATCCGCCTGATTGCCGTGCACGCCGCCGCGGTGATCCGCGGCGAGGAGCTGGAGGAAGACTTCCAGCAACGCCAGAAGCAACTGCTGGGCGAGATAGCCGCCCTGGAAATGCTGCGCCGCCACCTGTATTTCGACGCCCCGCGCCTGCGCGGCGCCGATGAACTGGTGCAGCAGTTGGCCAACCAGTTGGTGCTGATGACCTCGCGCCTGGCCATCCTGCGGCGCCAGCGCAAGTTGATCGAAGCGCGCCTGAGCGGCCCGCTGCCCGAATCCGTGCGGCGCCTGCGCGAGGACGAACTGGCCTGCCTTGCCGAGCTGGCCGAGTTCGGCCGCGACCTGCCCGGCGCCACCCGCAAGCGCATCACTCAGCTGCGCCAGCGCTTCGACGCCGCCGCCCGGCAGGCGGAGGAACTGGCCGACGGCCTGCCCACGTCACTGCGTTCACTGGCCTGGGCGCTGCGCTTCGAGCAGGCGCGGCTGATGCAGCAACTCGACGAGATGATCGAGCTGAGTGAGGCGATCCAGGAGGGCCGCCCCGGCAGCAGCTCCTACCCGCAGAGCCAGGCCCACGCCCTGCACCTGGACTTCCACCTCGCCGCGATGAACGCCACCCGCGCGTTCGTCGCGCTGTGCTGCGCCGGCTGGATCTGGATCGAGACCGCCTGGGACGGCGCCCGCGCCGGGATGATCCTGATCGGCATCCTCTGCTCCCTGCTCGCCACCTTCCCGCGTCCGCTGATGGCGAGCCTGGCCTACATGCGCGGGCTGGCCATGGCGCTGGTGGCGGCGGCGCTGCTGCAGTTCCTGCTGCTGCCCAGCGTTGGCGACTTCGAGATGCTCGCGCTGTTCCTCACGCCGCTGCTGTACGTGATCGCAGTCGGGCTGGCCAACCCGCAGACAGCGGGGATCGGCATCGGTCTGGGCTTATCGACCTTCCTGCTGGTCGGCCCGCAGAACCAGGGCGCGTGGATCAACACCTCGCTGCAATGGTTCGAGTTCGCCGGCGGCTACGTCAGTGCCGGTGTGCTGGCGTTGCTGGTCTACGCCTGGGTGTTCCCCTTTGACGCCGATGCGCGCCTGCGCCGCCAGTCGCGCCGCACCCGCGCCGAGGTGCGCTCGGTACTGCTGTCCAAGCCCAGCGAAGCTCGCCGCTTCCTGTTCGAGAGCCGCATGGTGGATCGCCTGGCGATCATGCTCGGGTTGTTGCCGGCGGCGCGCGACAACCAGTCCGGCGAGCGCTTCCAGTGCAGCCTGGCGAGCATGACCCTGGGTGTGGTGCTGCACCAGCTGCGCCGCGAGAGCCTGAACCCCAACGGCCTGCCGCAGGCGCTGCGCGAGCGCCTGTCACTGCTGCTGGATGAACTCGCCGCCTGCCTCGACCAGCCACCCGCCGCGCCGCTGCACCGGGTACTGCCGGCCATGCGCGAGCTGGGCAGCGAGCTGGACGAGCTGCAAAGCCACGGCAACTACCCCAGCGGCGACGCCATGCGCCCGGTGTTCGTCAGCGGCGTCGCGCTGCTGGTGGCTGCCGACCTGCTGGAACGCTTCCGCGACCTCTACGGCGAATCCGCCGCCCTCCATGACGACCACGGGGAAGCCGCGCTGCATGCCCGTTGATATCGAACTGGGCGGGGTCTACCTGCCGCCGCTGGCCCAGGCGCTGCTGCTGGCCCTGCCGATCTTCCTGCTGCTGGACTGGAGCCTGCGTCGCCTCGGCGTCCTGCGTCTGGTCTGGCACGAGGCGCTGTTCGAAGGCGCGCTCTATGCCTGCATCTGCGCAGGCCTGATCCTGCTCATGGGAGCCCTGCACTGAATGGCCAGCCTGCGCAAAGCCGTCCCGCCACTGATCACCCTGGCCGTGGTCGCGCTCGCCCTGATCCTCGGTTACTTCGCCTGGACCTACTACACCCGCGCGCCCTGGACCCGCGACGCCCGAGTGCGCGCCGACGTGGTGACGCTCTCTGCGGACGTCACCGGGCGTATCGTCGAACTGCGGGTGAAGGACAACCAGCACGTCAAAAAGGGCGAGCTGCTGCTGACCATCGACCCGGCGCGCTACGAACTGGCGGTGCTGCACGCCGACCGCGCGGTGGAAGTCGCCCGCGCCGCACTCGGCCAGTCCCAGGCGGCCATCACTGCCAACCAGGCGCTGTTGCAGCAGCGCCACAACGAGGAGGTCCGCCGCCGGGCGCTGAAGGCGCGCTCGGCGATCTCCAACGAGGAATGGGAGAAGGCGCAGACCGACGTCACCGTGGCCGAGGCCCAACTGCTGCGCGAACAGGCCAACCTGGGCCTGGCGCAAGCCAATGTGGCGCTCTCCGAAGCCGCGCAGAAGCAGGCACGCCTGGACCTGGAGCGCACCCAGGTGATGGCGCCGGTGAACGGCTACGTGACCAACCTGCTGACCCGCGCCGGTGATTACGCCACGGCCGGCCATTCACTGGTGGCGCTGGTGGACAGCGACTCCTTCTACGTCGGCGGCTACTTCGAGGAAACCAAGCTGCCGCGTATCCGCGAGGGGGACCGGGTGGACGTGCAGCTGATGAGTGGCGAGCGCTTCGACGGCCGCATCGAGAGCATCGCCTTCGCCATCACCGACCGCGAGAACGCCCCCGGCGCGCGCCTGCTGGCCAACATCAACCCGAGCTATACCTGGGTGAAACTCGCCCAGCGCATCCCCGTGCGTATCGCCATCGCCCCCGACTACAAGGGCCGCGACCGCCTGCGCGCCGGCACCACCGCCACCGTCAGCGTGGTCGAAAGCGCTCGCTAGGCCCCTACCTTCCGATGGGCACGGGGAACTTTCATCACCGCCCCGTCATCAACCCATCGCGTGATTGTCACCCGCCCGGTGCAGCATGCCTTCAGCTTCCCGCATCCCGCGCGGACGCCTGCGCACGAGGATGACCCTTGCCCCGCCTTCGCCTTCTGGCCGCTTCCCTGCTGACCTGCACCACTCTCGCCCTGGTGGCCTGGCGTTCGCTGCCCACGCCACTGGAAGACGTGCCGAGCAGCAGCCTGTTCGCGCACAACTGGGCCCGCGGCGGGGTCGTCCTGCTGGTGCGCCACATGGAGCGTTGCGACCGCTCCACCGCCGAATGCCTGGGCGCCGCCGACGGCATCACCGCCCGCGCCGCCGCCCTGGCCCGGAGCATGGGCGAGAGCATCACGCGCCTGGGCCTGACCGCCACCGACATCTACAGCAGCCCGGCCAACCGCACCATGCAGACCGCCGACCTGATGTTCGACCGCAACGTGGCGCGCCAGGACTGGCTGCTCACCTGCAAGGATGGCGACCTCGCCGAGCAGATCCGCCAGCACAAGGCCGCGCACCGCAACCTCGTGCTGGTCACTCACAGCGAATGCTTCGACCTCCTGCGCGAGAACCTCAAGGTGCGCGAGACCGACACCCCCGAGTACGGCAGCGCCCTGGTGCTGTTCGACGAGAGCGAACCCAGGCTGCGCATTGCCGGGGAAGTCGAGACCGATGAGTGGCTGAAGCTGGTGAACTCGCACAACCCGAGCTGAGGCCGCTGCCAGAAAGCGCTTTCTGTGCCATCTTCTTGCGATCGTTCCAAGGAGAGGCTCGATGCCCGCCCTGCTCACTTCCCACCCGCTGTTCGCTGCCCCCGTCCTGCTGCTGATCGACCTGCTGCTCTGGCGGCTGGTCGGTCCGGCTCATCCGCACTGGCGGCTGGCCACGCGCATCCTGTGCTTCCTGCTGTTCAGCCTGCTGCTGTTCAACGCCGGGATGAACCCGCTGCGCGCCGCGCCCTGGCCGGATGACCTGCCCAGCCACATGGTCGCCACGGCCGTGCAGATCTTCTGGTGGCTGTTCGCCGCACGCTGCCTGACGGTGGTGCTGGGCTTCCTGCTGGTGCAACGCATCGGCCACGGCGGGCGGTTGCTGCAGGACGTGGTCGGCGCACTGATCTTCCTGGTCGCCATCATCGCCGCCGCCGGCTACGTGCTGGAGCTGCCGGTGAAGGGCCTGCTGGCCACTTCCGGGGTGGTTGCCATCGTCCTCGGCCTGGCGCTGCAGAGCACCCTGAGCGACGTGTTCTCCGGCATCGTGCTGAACACCACCAAGCCGTACCAGCTGGACGACTGGATCTCCATCGACGGTATCGAGGGCAAGGTCACCGAGATCGACTGGCGCTCCACCTACCTGCAAACCTCGCAGGGCACGCTGGCCGTGGTGCCCAACTCCCTCGCCGCCAAGGCCAAGGTGCTCAACCTGAGCCGCCCGGCAAACCTCTATGGCGTCAGCGTGAGCCTGACGGTCAGCCCGCACATCCGCCCGCGCAAGGTCGTGGAGGCGCTGGAGCACGCGCTCGGCGGCTGTCGAGCGCTGCTGGCCACGCCTGCGCCAGCGGTAAGCGTGCGCAAGTCCGCGCCGGACGGTGTGGAATACGAAATGAGCGGCTTCGTCGCCGCCATGGGCGAGAAGCGCGAGGTGCGCAACCAGTTGTTCGACCTCGCCTACCGCCACCTGCAGGCCGCGGGCATCAACCTGCTCGCCGAAGCCGATGCGCCGATGCGCGAGAGCGCCTCGCGGGCACGGGCGCTGCTGGTGCGTTCGGGGCTGTTCGATGCACTGCGCGACGAGGAACGCGACGAACTGGCAAAGCGCATGCAGCGCCGCCCCTTCAAGCGCGGCGAAGTGCTGCTGGCGCCGGGGGATGTCAGCGACCGCCTGCTGATCATCGACTCCGGCGTGGTCAGCGTCACCCTGCCCCACGACAGCCAGACCATCGAGGCCGGCCGCATGGGGCCAGGCGAAGTGTTCGGCGAGGCCGGCGTGCTGACCGGTTCGGCCTGGCAGGCTGAGTTCACCGCGATCAGCGATGGCGCCGCCTACTACATCGACAAGGAAACCCTCGCTCCCTGCATGGAGGCGCGCCAGGAGATCGCCGAGGCCATGGGCCGTCTGCTGGACTTCCGCCAGAAGGCCAGCGCCGCGCTATTGGTCGAGCAACCCACGGTGGTGCAGCAGCGCGGGCTGATGGCCTGGCTCAAGCAGCACGCCGGACGCCGCTACAAGGCCTGACTCCATTGCGTAGCAGGCGTTGCCGGGTCAGGCGCTGACTTCCTGCAGGCAATCCAGCGGCACCCAGCCGGCCTCGCCACCGGAGCGCACGCACCAGAGCCAGCCGCCCAGCTCGCGGCCGCCTTCGAGGCGCTCGCCGACTTCGACGTCGAGCTCGCGGGCGGTGTAGTCCTCCATCGCCACCCCCGCGCCCGGCGCAGTCATGTTGAAGACCTGCGCCGGCACCCAGCCCTCGCGCTGGCCGGGCGTGGAGCAGAAGTACCAGTCTTCCCAGCCCTCGGCGCCTTCATATCGCTCACCGACGAACAGCGGTGCGCCCCTGGCGAAGGTGATGGGCGCGGGGTACTCGCTGCGGTGGCGCTGAATCACTTCGTAGTGCATGTCGATCTCCCGGTTCCCTGGACCGATCCATGCTACTCCTCACAGCGCATCGTGGAAGATCACCCCGAGGGTGAAACGCTCGCCGGTATGCAGGCGACTGACGCCGTGGCGCAGATTGACCCGGTGATAGCCGCGCACGCCGTGAACCGGGCGCTGGGCCACGGCGAACACCACCGCATCGCCCTGCTGCAAAGGCACCACGCTCGCCCGCGACTGCATGCGCGGGCGCTGCTCGGTGAGGACGAATTCGCCGCCCGTGTACTCTTCGCCCGGCCGCGACAGCAGGATCGCCACCTGCAACGGGAAGGCCCGTTCCCCGTAGAGGTCCTGGTGCAGGCAGTTGTAGTCGCCAGCACGGTAGCGCAGCAGCAAGGGGGTCGGCCGCCGCTGGCCGGCGGCGTGGCATTGGTCGAGGAAGCCAGCATGCTCCGGCGGATACTGGATGCCAGTGCCCATGCGCTCCTGCCAGGTGTTGGCGATGACCCGCAGCGGCGGATAGAAGGTTTGACGAAGCTCCTGCAGCAGGGTCGGCAAGGGATAGGCGAAGTAGCGGTATTCGCCGAGGCCGAAGTTGTGCCGGGCCATGACTACGCGGCTGCGAAATGGCGCCTCCTGGTCGTAGAGCGCGCGGAGCGTCTCGCACTGCGCCCTGTCCAGCAGGCCGGGGATCAGCGCGTGGCCGTCGGCGTCGAGTTGCCGGGTGAGTGCGGCCCAGTCCAGGGCGGACAGGGTTCGGGAGAGGAGCATCTTGGCGATCCGTGATGGCAATGCCTCAGTCTAGGACCGCCCCTTTACCGCCCGCGCCCCAAGGCCGACTTTCAAACTTCCCTGTAGGAGCGCCCCATGGGCGCGATCGCGGGCATGGCCCGCTCCTACAGTGTTGGTATCCGCCGCGGTGGCATCGGCGGATAACCCGTTCCGGGTTATTCGCCCTACGGGTACCAGGAAATCAGGTCAGCGGCCGGCCCTGTAGGGCGCATAACGCCTATGGCGTTATCCGCCGCCATGGCGGACAGCCTGCTCCGGGTTATTCGCCCTGCGGTGACCGGCCAATGGGGCCATCCGTCAGGCGTCGTTGTAGACTCGGACATCCACCCCGGACCGACTACCGCCATGAGCACCGAAGACCCGATCCTGCGCGACATTTCCCGCGTCACCCTGCAGCACTACCAGAACAGTGCCCAGTCTTTCCGCGAGGGCACCTGGGACCACGACGTCACCCAGAACATTGCCGCGCTGCTGCGACATATCCAGGGCGAAGCACCTTTCGTGCTGCTCGATTTCGGTTGCGGTCCAGGCCGCGACCTGTGTGCTCTGAAAGGCATGGGGCATGCACCGGTCGGTCTGGACGGCTGCGCCGACTTCGTCGCCATGGCGCGCGAGGCCAGCGGCTGCGAAGTCTGGCAGCAGGACTTCCTCGCTCTTGAGCTGCCTGCCGAGCGCTTCGACGGCATCTATGCCAATGCCAGCCTGTTCCACGTACCGCGCAGCGAGCTGCCGCGTGTGTTGCGCCAGCTGCATGGGGCGCTGAAGCCGGGTGGCGTGCTGTTCAGCTCCAATCCGCGCGGGGAGAATCAGGAAGGCTGGAATGGCGGGCGCTACGGCTCCTACCACGACCTGGAGAACTGGACGCGCCTGCTGGAGAACGCCGGCTTCCGCGAGCTCGAGCACTACTATCGTCCGGCAGGCCTGCCACGGGAGCAGCAGCCCTGGCTGGCGAGCGTGTGGCGCAAGGTTTGAATTGACGCCAGCCCTGCCGGCGGGTCGCGGGCAGGGCCCGCCCCTGAGGGGGAACACGACTCCTCGCAGGGGCGAACCGCGCCAGCGATTCGATCACGCGGGTGTTGCCACCCGCGTCAAACCGCCGATCAGCCCTTCGCCGCCCAGGCGTTGAAGCGCTGCTCCAGGTCCTCGCCGTGGTCGACCCAGAACTCGAAGTTCACCGGCACGGCCTGTTCCAGGTTCGCCGGCGCCGTGTTCAGGCGCTCGATCAGTTTGGGATCGATCAGCTTGTTGGTCCCCAGGTTCACCGAGCCGTAGCCCAGCTTCACGGTGTGGATCTTCTGCTGTTCGGGCGAGAGCGAGAAGGCGATGAAGTCCTCGGCGGCCTTCTTGTTCGGGCTGCCCTTGGGGATCGCCCAGGAGTCGATGGCATACAGGCTGCCGTTCCACACCACCTTCATCGGCACGCCCTCCTCCTGCGCAGCGAAGGCGCGGCCGTTGTAGGCAGTGCTCATGACCACGTCGCCGCTGGCGAGGAACTGCATCGGCTGCGCGCCGGACTCCCACCACTGGATCGACGGCTTGATCTCATCGAGCTTCCTGAACGCGCGGTCCACGCCTTCCTTGGTGGACAGTACCTTGTACAGGTCTTCCTTCTTCACGCCATCGGCCAGCAGGGCGATCTCCAGGGTGTACTTGGCGCCCTTGCGCAGCGAGCGCTTGCCGGGGAATTTCTTCGTGTCCCAGAAATCCGTCCAGCCGGTCGGGCCGTTGGCAAGGCGTTTGCCGTCGTAGACCATGGCCATCGACCAGACCAGCAGGCCGGCGCCGCAGTCGGAGATGGTGCCGGGCACGTAGTCTTCGGCCTTGCCGAGGATCGCCGGGTCGAGTTGTTCGAACAGGCCTTCTTCGCAGCCGCGCAGCAGCTCCGGCCCTTCCACCTGGACGACGTCCCAGTTGACGCCGCCGGTGTCGACCATGGCCTTGATCTTGCCCATTTCGCCGTTGTACTCGCCGGCGATCACCTTCATTCCTTCCTTCTTCTCGAAGGGTTTGTAGAAGGCTTCGGTCTGTACGTCCTTGCTGATGCCACCGAAGGAGATCACGGTCAGGTCAGCAGCCATGGCGCCGGACGCCACGCCCATGAGCAGGGCTCCCAGAATCGGGTTTTTCATTTCCACCTCTTGGCTTTGTTGTTGGCAGATGGTTCAAGCACGCAGGCGCCCGGTCTCTGCGGACCGGGGCACGGTAACAGGGTCAGGTAGGCCTGTTTTTCTTAACTGCGATAGGCGGCCTCGCCGTCCTCGATCAGGCGCAACGCCGATTCCCAGGCCAGCAGGTGCAGGCCGTCGACCAGCGCTTCCTCTTCCTGTACCGCAACGCGCTCGCACACAACGTGCGACGGGTAACACAGCTGGCGGCCACCAGCCAGGGCCTGGACCTGCGCCTGGCAGGCACGTTCGAGAAAGTAGATCTGGTTGAAGGCTTCGGCGATGCAGCGCCCGGTAGCCAGCAGGCCATGGTTGCGCAGGATCATCACCATGTGGCTGCCCAGATCGCCGACCAGGCGCGAGCGCTCGGCCGGGTCCAGGGCAATGCCTTCGTAGTCGTGGTAACCCAGGCGGTTGTAGAACTTCAGCGCGTGCTGGCTGATCGGCAGCAGGCCGTCTTCCTGGGCGGATACCGCGATGCCGGCAGCGGTGTGGGTGTGGATCACGCAGGCCACGTCCTCGCGGGCGGCGTGTACCGCGGAATGGATGTTGAAGCCGGCGCGATTGACGCTTTTCGGCCCGAAGCGCGGATCGATGACGTCGCCCGCGTGGTCGACCTTCACAAGGTCGGAGGCGCGCATTTCATGGAACATCACGCCGTAGCGATTGATCAGGTAGTGGCCCGGCTCGCCCGGCACCCGCGCGGAGATGTGGGTGTCGATGTGGTCGGTCCAGCGGAAGTGCGCAATCAGCCGGTACAGCGCGGCGAGTTCGCAGCGGGCCTGCCACTCTTCGGCGGAAATGCTCGACGGATCGATGTTGTAAGCTGTGTCACGCATGACGGGCTGTCCCTGTTCTTGTTCGGGGGTTCTTATTTCAGGCTGTGCGGCTAATTGCCGCCGTCTGGGACCGAGTGTGCTGGGCGTGCCCGGCCCGCACCATGCACAGGGACAACGCAGAAATTGCAGTGCTGTTATGGTCCGCGGACCTGTACAGATCCTTCCCCACCAGAATCGGACCTTCGGATGCTGTTGCTCGACCCCACCTCGGACATTCCCCTGGTCACCCAGATCGTCGACGGCATCGCCCAGGCCATCGACGAGCAGCGCCTGCGCCCCGGCGCCAAGCTGCCCTCGATCCGCAAGTTCGCCCAGGCCAACGGCGTCAGCCACTTCACCGTGGTCGAGGCGTACGACCGGCTGGTGGCACGCGGCTGCCTGAACGCCGTGCCCAACGCCGGCTTCTATGTGCGCGGCCCGGCAGTCGAGGACAGCGCCAGCGATGAGGCGCCCACCGAATTCGACTTCGATGCGCACCTGCTGCTGCACAAGGTCTTCCAGCCGCTGGGCATGGAGCTGCGGCCCGGCGTCGGCCTGCTGCCCGAACACTGGCTCGACGGCGAAGGCCTGCTGCGCGGCTTGCGCAGCCTGGCGCGGGAAGAACCGACCCAGTTCGGCAACTACGGCCACAGCAAGGGCAACCCAAAGCTGCGCGGCAAGCTGGCCGACCGCCTGGGTGATGCGGGCGTGGCTGCCAGCCCGGAGCAGATTTTGCTGACCGCCGGCGCCAGCCAGGCGCTGGACCTGACCGTGCGCTACCTGGTGCAACGCGGCGACCCGGTGCTCGTTGACGAGCCTGGCTACCACAACCTGTTCCTCAACCTGCGCCTGCAGGGCGCGCAGCTGCTGGGCGTGCCACGCAGCGCCGACGGGCTGGATCTCGACCGCCTGGAGCAACTGGCCCGCGAACACCGCCCCAAGGTCTACTTCACCCAGGCGCGCCTGCAGAGCCCCACCGGCGGCAGCCTGTCGCTGGCTGCCGCTCACCGGCTGCTGCAACTGGCGGAGAAGTACGACTTCCTGATCGTCGAGAACGACATCTACGCCGACCTCGACCCCGCCGGCCAGTTGCTGCTGGCCAACCTCGACCAGCTGGCGCGGGTGATCTACATCAGCAGCCTGTCCAAGGTCATCGCCCCGGCGCTGCGCACCGGCTTCATCGCCGCGCACCCCGAGCTGATCGAGGAGCTGGTGCCGCTGAAGATGGTCAGCGGCCTGACCAGCTCGGAACTCACCGAGACCCTGGCCCTGGACATCCTCCTGCAGGGCCGCCACCGCAAGCACGTGCGCCAGCTGCGCGACCAGCTCGGCGAAGCCCACGACAGCGTGGCGCGACGCCTGGAAGCCGCCGGCCTGGAAATCTTCCATGAACCGCGCGCCGGCCTGTTCCTCTGGGCCCGGCACCGCGCGGTGGATGACGCCACCCTGCTCGCCAGCCGCGCCAAGGAAGCGAAGATCCTGCTGTTCCCCGGCCAGCTGTTCATGCCCGACGGCCGCAGCGTGCCGTGGATGCGCTTCAACGTCGCGCACTCGCTGGACGAGCGGCTGTACGCTTTTCTATCGGCACAAAGCGAAGTGCCGGGCTGACGGTCACAAAAATCGCGGGCGCCGAGTCCAAGGAAGAACAGCCGGTCTTTCGCCCGGCAAGTCAGGAGGACACCGTGAAATTTCCCGCCATCGACCCGCAACAGCTGCAACGCGCCCAGCAAGGCGACCCCGCCGCCCTCGACGCACTGCTGGTGGCCCTGCAATCACCGGTCTACAACCTCGCCCTGCGCATGCTCGGCCGCCGAGAAGATGCCCAGGACGCCAGCCAGGAAATCCTCCTGCGCATCACCACGCACCTCGCCAGCTTCCGCGGCGACAGCCAGTTCTCCACCTGGGCTTTCCGCATCGCAAGCAACGCGCTGCTGACTGCGCGCACCAAGGTCCGAGAGACGCCCACCGTGTCGCTGGAAGCTCTGGCGGAGAAGCTCGACCTCGGCCTGCGCCTGGCGGAGGCCAATGAACGCCCGCTGGAGCCCGCCGACAAGCTCGCCGCCGAGCGCATCGCCCTGGCCTGCACCCAGGGCATGCTGATGTGCCTGGAGCGCGAGCAGCGCCTGGCCTATGTGCTCGACATCGCCTTCGGGCTGGACTCGGAGACGGCGGCGGCGGTGCTGGAGATCGAGCCGGCGGCCTATCGCAAGCGCCTGTCTCGGGCACGTCAGCGCCTGGATGAGTTCATGCAGCAGCACTGCGGGCTGGTCAACGCGCAGGCGGCCTGCTCCTGCGAGCGTCAGGCACTGGCCCTGCCAGTGGGCGCCAGCGACACCCGCAAGGCCGAGAGCGAGCTGCTCGCCCTCACCCGCCTGGCGGATGCGGCGGCGGTGTTCCGCGCCCACCCGGATTACCGCGTCCCGCAACGGGTCATCGAAACCGTCCGCGCCGTGCTGCAGCAGCACACCGGAGGCTGGCAATGAACGCGATCGCCGACCTGGGCTACCCCGAGGGCTTCGCGCCACTGCAGCGACGCAATCCATTGCTGGACCTGCTCGGTCCGTTCCTGGTGCGCGGCGAGGGCGAATCCCTGGAGCTCGGCCTGCTGCTGGACGAGCGCCACACCAACAGTCGCGGCGGCGTACACGGTGGCATCCTCGCCACCCTGGCGGACATCGGCATGGGCTACGCCATGGCCTTCTCCAGCCAGCCGCCGCAGCCGCTGGTCACCGCCAGTCTGACCCTGGACTACGTCTCCACTGCGCAGGTCGGCGACTGGTTGAGCATCCGCCTGCTGCACTGCCGGCGCGGCCGGCAGATGGCCTTCGCCAATGCGCTGCTGTCGGTGGGCGACAAGGTGGTGGCGCAGGCCAGTGCGGTGTTCGCGGTCCCGCACTGATCCAGCGGATATCGCCAGCGGGCGCGCGAGGCCTTAGACTTGCCGCCCATCAGCAACCGCCAGCAAGAGATCACTATGGGCGCCCAGTGGAAAGCCAAACATAAAGAAGTCGCCGCCAACGCCAAGGGCCGCATCTTCGGCAAACTGTCGAAGGAAATCATGATCGCCGCGCGCAATGGCGCCGACCCGGACATGAACCCGAAACTGCGCCTGGTCGTCGAGCAGGCCAAGAAGGCCTCGATGCCGCGCGATACTCTGGAGCGCGCCATCAAGAAGGGCGCCGGCCTGCTGGACGGCGCCGCCACCTTCGAGCGCGTGGTCTACGAAGGCTTCGCCCCGCACCGCGTGCCGGTGATCGTCGAGTGCCTGACCGACAACGTGAACCGCACCATCGCGGAAATCCGCGTGCTGTTCCGCAAAGGCCAGCTGGGCGCTTCCGGTTCGGTCTCCTGGGACTTCGACTACCTGGGCCTGGTCGAGGCCACCCCGGCCAGCGCTGACGCCGACCCGGAACTGGCCGCCATCGAAGCCGGCGCCCAGGACTTCGAGCCGGGCGAGGAAGAAGGCGACACCCTGTTCCTCACCGACTCCACCGATCTGGACGCCGTCTGCCGCGCCCTGCCCGAGCACGGTTTCACCGTCGCCTCGGCCAAGCTCGGCTACAAGGCGAAGAACCCGGTGAGCCTGTCCGACGCGGAGCTGGAGGAAGTCGAAGCCTTCCTCGATGCCCTCGACGGCAACGACGACGTGCAGAACCTCTACGTCGGCCTGGCGTAACAGCAAGGCACCCCAGGGGAGATGGGGCAAACCCGTCTCCCTCGCACCACCGTCAGTACAGCCCGGTCGCGCTCCCCGGTTCGAACACCGGAGTTTCGTTGGCCTGGATCATGTTGTAGCTCAGCATGAAGGTCACGCCGCCCTCGCTGCCCAGCGCCTGGCTGACCCAGCCGATGGGGTTGTTGAACAGCGAATCATCCGGGTTGAGCACACCGATAGCTGCCGAGTCGGGATCGTTGTCCCAGGTGACATCACCCCAGTGCCACCCCAGCCCCAGCACGAACTGCCGTCCCAGCAGGGCACCGAGCGCGAACACCGTGTCATCGTCCACCTCACGCTGCTGCGCCTTGGCTTCGCGCACGTACTGGGTAATCGCCGCGACCACCTCATGGGGTGGCAACTCGGGCGCCAGCTGAAGCAGCACCAGTCCCTGCTGTTGCAGATCTTCCAGTTGTTGTTCCAGTTCCGCCGACAGCGGGATGATTTCAGCCATGCTTCCTTCTCCTCAAACGGTTCCCGCGCTGTCCTGGCGGGTCCCTGTCACTGTTGAAACTTCCATCCTGCCGACACTCAAACGGCGCGGCCCATCAGTACGTCCTGGCTGCCTTCGGCCTTTTCCCGCAGGAAATCCCAGGTAGTGCGCATCCGCGCGATGTCCTTGAGTTCGGTCGGCATCAGCATCCAGAAGGTCCGCACGAACTCGATTTCCCCTGCCAGCACCGGCTGCAGCGACGGGTCTTCGGCTGCCGCGAACGCCGGCAGGATCGCCAGCCCGGCGCCCTCCGACACCGCGCGCTGCTGGGCGAGGATGCTGGTGCAGCGCAGCGCCATGTGCAACGGCCGGCCGATCTCGTCGAGGTACTGCAGCTCCTTGCTGTAGAGCAGGTCGTCGACGTAGCCGACCAGGGCGTGCTCGCGCAGGTCGTCGCGGTTGCGGATCGGCCCGCGCTCGGCGAGGTAGTCCTGCGAGGCGTAGAGGCGCAGCACGTAGTCGGTCAGCCGGGTAATCAGGTAAGGCCCGCGGCCGGGGCGCTCCAGGGTGATCACTATGTCCGCCTCGTGGCGCGACAGCTGCAACGCCCGTGGGACCGCCAGCAGGTCCACACCCAGGTGCGGGTGGCGCTGGTTCAGCTCCACCAGTTGCGAGGTCAGCAGCGTCGAGCCGTAACCCTCGGTGGCGCCGATGCGTACCTTGCCGGAGAGATTGTCTTCGGCGCCGGCCAGGCGCTTCTCGATCACCTTGCAGGCGCTTTCCATGGCCTCGGCCTGGGGCAGCAGCCCGTGACCGGCCTCGGTCAGCCGATAGCCGGCGGGCTCGCGCACCAGCAGTTGGGCGCCGATGCTCTTCTCCAGCGCCTGCAGGCGGCGGGCGACCGTGGTGTGGTCCACGCCCAGGCGTCGCGCGGCCACGGTCAGCTTGCCGGCCCGGGAAAGCTCGAGGAAAAACCGCAGGTTGTCCCAGTCCATATCTGCCTCAGCACGGGCCGTGTCTGCAAAAATGCAGAGCATACTTGCACATCGCCTCATTGAGCACATCAAAAATGCACTGCTAGGATCGTTCCAGACAACAAGAAAGCCTTCAGGCTGGGAGAACCCCGATGACTGCAACTGCCGTCCCGACCGTCAAACTCTTCCTCGACGGCAAGCCCGTCGAGTCCACCACCACCGAATGGCGCGACGTGATCAACCCCGCCACCCAGGAAGTCCTCGCCCGCGTGCCCTTCGCCACGCCCGAGGAAGTCGAGCGCGCGGTAGCCAGCGCCAAGGCCGCGTTCAAGACCTGGAAGAAGACGCCCATCGGCGCCCGCGCGCGCATCTTCCTCAAGTACCAGCAGCTGATCCGCGAGAACATGAAGGAACTAGCGGCGATCCTCACCGCCGAACAGGGCAAGACCCTGCCCGATGCCGAGGGCGACGTGTTCCGCGGCCTGGAAGTGGTCGAGCACGCCGCAGGGATCGGCAATCTGCAACTGGGCGAGCTGGCCAACAACGTGGCCGGCGGCGTCGATACCTTCACCATCCTGCAGCCCATCGGCGTCTGCGCCGGTATCACCCCCTTCAACTTCCCGGCGATGATTCCGCTGTGGATGTTCCCGATGGCCATCGCCACCGGCAACACCTTCGTCCTCAAGCCCTCCGAGCAGGACCCGATGGTGACCATGCGCCTGGTCGAGCTGGCCCATGAAGCCGGCGTTCCGCCGGGCGTGCTCAACGTCATCCATGGCGGCCCGGACGTGGTGAACGCCATCTGCGACCACCCGGACATCAAGGCCGTCTCCTTCGTCGGCTCCACCCGCGTCGGCACCCACGTCTACAACCGCGCATCCCAGGCCGGCAAGCGCGTGCAGTGCATGATGGGAGCGAAGAACCACGCCATCGTGCTGCCCGACGCCAACAAGGAGCAGACCCTCAACGCCATTGCCGGTGCGGCCTTCGGCGCCGCCGGGCAACGCTGCATGGCGCTGTCGGTGGCGATTCTGGTGGGTGAAGCCCACGACTGGATTCCCGACCTGGTGGCCAAGGCCAAGACCCTCAAGGTCAGCGGCGGTACCGAGGCCAATACCGACGTCGGCCCGCTGGTCTCCTGTGCGGCGCTGGATCGCGTCAGCGGCCTGATCGAACGCGGTACCCAGGAAGGCGCCAGGCTGGAGCTGGACGGCCGCAACCCGCAGGTGGCCGGCTACGCCAAGGGCAATTTCGTCGGCCCGACCGTGTTCTCCGGCGTCACCCCGCAGATGACCATCTACCGCGAGGAGATTTTCGGCCCGGTACTCTGCGTGGTGTCGGTAAAGACCTTCGACGAGGCCATCGAGCTGATCAACGCCAACCCCAACGGCAACGGCACCGCGCTGTTCACTCGCTCCGGCGCTGCCGCGCGGCACTTCAAGGAAGAGATCGATGTCGGCCAGGTGGGCATCAACGTGCCGATCCCGGTGCCGGTGCCGCTGTTCTCCTTCACCGGCTCGCGCGGCTCCAAGCTGGGCGACCTGGGCCCGTACGGCAAGCAGGTGGTGCAGTTCTACACCCAGACCAAGACCGTCACCGAACGCTGGTTCGACGAGAACGAGGTCGGCGGCGCGGTGAACACCACCATCAACCTCAAATAAATCAGCCTGCCCGCCCGCTCGCCCCGAGCCGATCCGGACTTCAGCAAGGATGCTGTTCCGGACCCGGCACCACGCGGGCGGGCACCTCCTTTCGCGCCTGATCGACCGGGCGCCCCGAACAAGAAGAAGAGGACCATCCCATGCGCATCGGCTTCATCGGACTCGGCAACATGGGCGGCCCCATGGCCGCCAACCTGCTCAAGGCCGGCTTCGACCTGAGCGTCTTCGATCTCTCCGCCAAGGCCGTGGAAGCGGCCGTCGCCCTCGGCGCCCGCGCCCTGGCATCCCCCGCCGAAGTGGCGCGCGACGATGTCGAGGTGATCATCACCATGCTGCCCGCCGCCGCCCACGTGAAGCAGGTCTTCCTCGGTGACGACGGCCTGCTGGCCAACGTGCAACCCGGCGTGCTGCTGATTGATTCGTCCACCATCGACCCGCTGAACGCCCGTGACGTCAGCGCCGCCGCCCTCACCCACGGCAACCCGATGCTCGATGCGCCGGTTTCCGGCGGCACCGCTGGCGCTGCCGCAGGCACCCTGACCTTCATGGTCGGTGGCGATCAGGCCGACTTCGATCGCGCCCGCCCGGTACTCGCGGCGATGGGCAAGAACATCGTGCACTGCGGCGGCGCCGGTAACGGCCAGGTGGCCAAGGTGGCGAACAACCTGCTGCTGGGCATCTCCATGATCGGTGTGGCGGAAGCCATGTCCCTGGGCGTGAAGCTGGGCATGGACGCAGAAGTGCTGGCCGGCATCATCAACACCTCCAGCGGCCGCTGCTGGAGCTCCGAAGTGAACAACCCGCTCACCGGCGCCCCGGCGGCGCGCGGCTACAGCGGCGGCTTCGGCACCGACCTGATGCTCAAGGACCTCGGTCTGGCCAGCGAGGCAGCGCGCCAAGTGCGCCAGCCCGTGCTGCTCGGCGCCCTGGCCCAGCAGCTGTTCCAGACCTTCAGCAACCAGGGCAACGGTCAGCTGGACTTCTCGGCCATCGTGAAGCTGTACGAACAGGGCTGATCTCGGCAATTCCCTGCAGGAGCGTGCCATGGACGCGATCGCGTGCATGGCACGCTCCCACGGGGGCCAGCGAACCGCATCCCCGCCTCTATCTCGGCTATCATGCGCGCTCCGCCCCACCGGATGCCGCCCGATGATCCTCCGCCCGCAAACCCCGACACTCTGGGTCCTGCTGTTCTCCCTCAAGGGTTCGATCATCCCCGCCATCTGGCGCAAGGTGCTCTACACGGTACTGCTCAGCTCACTGGTAGTGGCCACCCACGGCACCCTGTATCACTACAAGGTGATCATCACCTCCACGCCCTTCACCCTCTGGGGCCTGACGCTGGCGATCTTCCTCGGCTTCCGCAACAACGTCGCCTACCAGCGCTTCTGGGAAGCGCGCACGCTGTGGGGCGAACTGCTGATCGTCACCCGCAACCTGGCTCGGCAGACCCGCTCGCTCCTGCCGGACCTGGACAGCGAAGGCCGTCGCCAACTGGGTAATCAGCTGATCGCCTTCAGCTACGCCCTGCGCGACCAGTTGCGCGGCACCCCGCAAAGCGAGGACCTACGCCGCCTGCTGGGCGACGAAGCCGCCGCGCTGGCTACCAGCCGCAGCCCGACCAACGTGCTGCTCGCCAGCCTCGGCCAGCGCTTCGCCGACCGTGGCCGCGCCAGCGGCGCCAGCGACATCACCCTGGCCGCCATCGACCAGCAGATGACCCGCCTGTCGTACGTGCTGGGTGGCTGCGAGCGCATCCGCAACACGCCGATCCCCTACCCGTACATCCTGATGCTGCACCGCATCGTGCACGTCTATTGCTTCCTGCTCCCGTTCTGCCTGGTGGACAGCATCGGCTGGTTCACCCCGCTGGCGGTGTGCGTGCTGGCCTACACCTTCTTCGGGCTGGATGCACTGGGCGACCAGATCGCCGACCCTTTCGATACCCAACCCAACGACCTGCCGCTGGACGCCATGAGCCGCAACATGGAAATCGCCGTGCTGGAAATCCTCGGCGAGACCGACCTGCCCGAACCGCTGAAGCCGGTGGACGGCCTGCTGCTCTGATCCGGACTTGAGGACCCCTGAATGAACCACCTGAAAGACGTGCCGCTGAACAAGGCCTACCTGCTGCTCAACCACGGCCCGAGCACCATAGTCACCAGCGAGCACGAGGGTGTCGCCAACGTCATGGCCGCCGCCTGGGTCATGCCGCTGGACTTCGATCCGCCCAAGTTGATGCTGGTGCTCGACCGCAACACCTGGTCGCGCCATCTGGTGGAAGGCTCGGCCGTCTTCGTCATCCAGCTGCCGACGCGCCAGCAGGCTGAGCTGACCCTGGCGGTTGGCTCGAGCAACGGTGGCGAAGGCAACAAGTTCGAGCAGCTGGACATTCGCACTTCCCGTGCGAAGCAGGTCGAGGCGCCGATCGTCGATGGCTGCGTCGCCTACCTGGAGTGCAAGGTGATCAGCGAGCCACACAACCAGGAGAAGTACGACCTGTTCATCGCCGAAGTAGTCGCCGCCTATGCGGATGAGCGCGCCTTCTCCAATGGCCGCTGGCACTTCCCCAGCGACGAGCTGCGCACCATTCATTACCAGGCCGGCGGCGCCTTCTTCGCCACCGGCGAGGCGTTCCAGGTCAGTCGGGGCTGACCGGCTGCCAGGTTGCCGGCGCCGAGCCCAGCTCGGAGGCCGGCAGCTCCCAGTAGAGCGGCGAGCCCGCGACCTGCAGCGGCGGACGCAAGCGCCGCGCGTGCCCCCAGGGCGTTGTCTCGATGCCCGGTGCCAGATCGGCGGTTGTCTCCGCCGCCAGCTCCAGCGAACCCACCGACGAAACTCCCGCCTCCAGCAGGCATTGCGCCGTGCGCGCCAGGGACAGGCGCCAACGACTCCCGCGGCCGCTACGCCGGCGCTCGGCCAATCCACGCAAGGCCGCCGCAGCGATCAGGTAGCCGGTGGCATGATCGAGCGCCTGCACCGGCAAGGGGACGGGTTTGTCTTCGCCCCGCCAGACGCGCCCGGCCTCGGCGATGCCGCTGCTCATCTGCACCAGGCTGTCGAAACCGCGCCTGTCGCTCCAGGGGCCCGACCAGCCGTAGGCATTCAGGCTGACATCCACCAATCCCGGCGCAATGGTCCGCCGTACATCGGCGCCGAACCCCAGGCGGTCCAGGGCATCGGCCCTATAGCCGTGCACCAGCACATCGGCGCTGGCGAGCAGCGCCTGGAAGCGCTCGCGGCCCGCAGGCTGGCGCAGGTCCAGACGCGCGCAGTGCTTGCCCAGGGTGACTTCCGGCACCACGCCAGGCTCATCCCAATCCGGCGGATCGATGCGCAGGACCTCGGCGCCAAAGCCGGCAAGAAAGCGTGTGGCAATCGGCCCGGCCAGCACGCGCGTCAGGTCCAGCACGCGCAATCCGGCCAAGGGGCGCTCGCGGTCGATCTCGATATCCAGAGAAGGCGCGGACACCAGCTGGAGATCGCGCAATACCAGCGGCTCGCGGGCAACGGCGAGGCCTTGCGGGTGCTGTTTCCAGGCGTCCCAGGAGCGCATCTCGGCCGCACAGCCGCCTTCCTCCACGATCGCCAGTTCCAGTTCGCCCGCATCCCAATTCGCCACGGCGTCTGCGACCCGATCACGATCATTCTCGGTACCGAGCACCCGAAGGGCAGCGGCGCGGTGATGCGGGGCATTGGTGTGCAGGCGAACCCAACCGTCGCGGGTGCGGTAGTTGCCGGCGATGGCGTCCCACAGGTCGGGAGGCGTCCAACCCTGGGCGCGCAAGGAAGTGGAGAACCAGAAGGAAGCCAGCCGGCGGTCCACGACCAGGGACGTGGCGGCACCGGAGTCCGGCTCCAGCCACTCGCCCAGCGCGAGCCCCGCGCTGGCGATGCTGGCGGCGGCCAGTTCGGTGACGAAGAAAGCCGAAGGCAGGGAGCCTTCGCTGCGAAAGGCCAGGTGACTCAGGCGTTCGGCCTGGCCGCCCAGGGCAATCCAAAGTCGCTCCGCAAGAACACGCTGCATCTCTATCTCCGCCTTTTCCTTGGAATTTCACCTTAGCCGCGCAGCGTCAGACGGGCGAGCCGACCTTGGTCGACAGGCAATAAAAAGCCCGCAATCAAGCGGGCTTTTCGATGGGGAGCTAGTCCTTTAGCTGGTTTTCATCCTCTGCCCCCGAGTGTGAAAAAAACGTGAAGCGAGGGGCAGCCGAAACATTTTGTTGGAGATCCACTCTCTGGAGGCTAGCGCTCAGCTCGAATAGTCCAGCGCGGTCCAGACGCGGCTGAGCCCATCGCTGATCTGGCAGCTCGACAGGTCATCCGCTGCACCCCGCGAGGACAGACGCACGGTGGAGTCGCCCTCGCCTTCAGTCAGCCACTGCAGGCGGCCACAGTTGGGCGTGTCGATCACATAGCTGGCGGCGATGGCCGAGCGCTCCTTCGGCAGGCGGATGGCGTCGCGTACCGTGCCGCGCTCCTCGATGCGCTTGCCGTCGGCCACCAGCACGGCCCAGGCCTCCTTGCCCTCGATGATGAGGTAGGCGCCATTGGCGCGCGGGACGTCCGCCTGGGGCTGGGCACAACCCGCCAGCATCGCCACACCTGCGCAAAGCATCAGTTTCTGCAACATCGCCATCGCTCCTGTTCTTCGAAGAGTGCCCGCCAGGCCAGTGGCGACGGGCACTTCAGGGTTTCTGTCAGACCGCGAGAGGGATACTAGGAGAAAATACTGTTCATGCATACAGTATTTTGCGAAAATTTTTTAAACCTCGACGAAAGGCCACAGTCCATTGGCTACGTCGATCACCTCGGATCACAGGGCATGGGCCAGAATCCCATTGAGGAGCAAGCGATGGTGAGCATCCATCAGCTGAAATACACCGTGAACCACATGGCCATCGATGAAGTCAGCGAAGCCGTATCGGAACTGCTGCTGGAGGGATTGGTCACAGAGGGCAAGACGCCCTTCAGCCGCACCCACTTCAACGTCTGCTTCGCGGAAATCGAGGCCCTGATGCAGCGCGCCGGCTATCACCGGCCGCTGGATGTGGTGGGCTACCAGGGCCAGGCCTATGCCATGTTCGATCCCAGTCGCTGGGATGCCGTGGAAGTCCTGCGCTGGCTGAAGGAGTACGTCGAGGAATCGAAGGCGGTCAGCACCGCCTGAGCGCGCGGGCTTTTTCGCAGGTCGCGGTTGCGGGAGCAGCGACTTGCGAAGGCCCACCCGGCGCACTAATGTCCCATGCACTTTTCCCCGCTTGCCGAATCAAGGACGATTCCATGAGCGACCCTTCCTCCGACGACAGCTGGCTCTGGGCCTACCGCAAACTCCGTAGCTGGGATGTGGGCCGGGTCAGCTCCGCGTTCCTCGCCACACTCTTCCACTGGCGCGGCGATACCGGGCTGTTCTACAGCCACGGCGGCCTGCGCAAATCCCGCCTGACCCGCGACGACCTGATCGACTGATCCGACCTACTGCTGCTGGTAATAGCCATTACCGCGCGGATAGACCGCGCCGTTGGGGTATTCGATGCTCTGCCGGATGCCACCGCTGCCCTGGTCGATGATCACTGTGCCCGAGCGCGTCTCGCCGTAGCTGCGCGGCACCTGCACACCGCCATAACCGTCATTGCGCTGCCAACTGGAGGAACTCTCCACGCTGCCGCTCGCACCCGGGCTGATGTAGATGCGCTGGATCACTGGCGGCGACTGCTGCCAGTGCGGCTGGCCCTGATAGTTCTGCTGGGACTGTCTTTCCTGCGTGGAAAACTGCTGCGCGTAGACGGGTAGCGCCAGGGCACAACAGGCGATTGCCCCAAGGATCCTGAGACCGATCATGGCGAGCTCCCGACTGGTGGAAAGGCTCCAGCTTACCAAGCCTCGCCGCTCAGTACAGAGCAGTGCGAAAATTCAATATAAATACTTATATATCAGCATGTTACAATACAAACATCATGTCAACTATAGGAAAAAGTCTCCTCAGGGTACTGCTTGTCGCCATAGCCCCGTACGACTCCCTCATCCCTCGTTTAAACAACCGGATAGCGTCGATTCTTAAAGCTTTTTATATAATATTTTTCCCTTTAAAAACAATCAGATAAATAGATTTTCTAAACCTTTACAAGAGACATCAGGGGTCTGCTGCGAAGCGTTCCCAGCGGGCGCATACCGCGGCGGCCCAGCCCTCGCCTCCAGCCGGGAAATCCAGCCCTTGCCATTCCATTGCCACGATTGGCATTTCTTTCTCAATCAGTAAGATGCAGCGACTTTCGTAAGGAACGCCTCATGTTCGGACGCTGCCTGACCCTGCTGCTGATCCTCGCCATCCCCACCGTCGCCTCCGCCGCCGCCCCGCGCACTTTCGAGGAAGCCAAGAAGGTCGGGCGCAAGCTGTATGCCCGCCAGTCGGTGGAGTTCTATTGCGGCTGCCGCTACAACGGCACCAAGGTCGACCTGAAGAGCTGCGGCTATACCCCGCGCAAGAATGCCAACCGGGCTTCGCGCATCGAGTGGGAGCACATTGTCCCCGCGTGGGTGATCGGCCATCAGCGTCAGTGCTGGCAGAGCGGCGGGCGCAAGAACTGCTCGCGCAATGACCGGGTGTACCAGAAGGCCGAGGCCGACCTGCACAACCTCGTGCCGAGCATCGGCGAGGTGAACGGTGACCGTGCCAACTACAGCTTCGGCTGGCTGCAGCAGAAGCCCTCGCAGTACGGCGCCTGCCCGATGGTGGTGGACTTCAAGGCGCGCAAGGCCATGCCCCGCGCGCAGATTCGCGGCATGATCGCCCGCACCTACTTCTACATGAGCGACCGCTACGGCCTGAAGCTGTCCAACCAGGACCGCCAGCTGTTCACCGCCTGGAGCAAGCAGTACCCGGTGGAAGCCTGGGAGCGGCAGCGAAACCAGATGGTTGGCTGCGTGATGGGCTGGGGCAACCCTTATGTCGGCCCGATCGAAACCGACCGCTGCCCGACGCCGAAAGTGGCCAGGCGCTGAAGCCTGGCGACAGCCGCAGGCGCCAGCAGTAGACTCCGACAGCCGTCCCGCGTGACGAGCCCCACCTTTATCTGTCTGGAGTACGCAGCATGTCCCTCTCGATCTACCAGGCTTCCGTTCCCGTCTTCATCCGCATGCTCGGCAACCTCTCGGTGATCCTCACCAAGGCTGCCGAGCACGCCCAGGCCAAGTCCATCGACCCTTCCGTCCTGATCAACGCCCGCCTCGCCCCGGACATGTTCGCCCTGGCTCGCCAGGTGCAGATCGCCTCCGACTCCGCCAAGGGCGCCGGCGCGCGTCTGGCCGGCGTAGATGTGCCGAGCTACGCCGATGACGAAACCACCTTCGACCAACTGCAGACGCGCATCGCCAAGACCATCGAGTTCCTCAAGACCCTCAAGCCCGAGCAATTCGAAGGCGCCGAAGACCGCACCATCGAACTGAAGCTGCGCACCCGCGAAGTCAGCTTCAAGGGCTCGGACTTCCTGCTGGGCTTCGTCAACCCGAACTTCTATTTCCACATCACCACGGCCTACGACATCCTTCGCCACAACGGCGTGGAAGTCGGCAAGATGGATTACCTGGGCGGCGTCTGACCGCCCCGGGCGCTGGCCTCCCCGGCGCCCTTCAGCCGCGCGGCAGCGGCAACGTGGTGGTGGACTTGATCTCCGAGAGCGCCACGATGGAGTTGATCTCCTGGACCCCCGGCACCTGGGACAGCCGTTCGAAGAAGAAGCGCTCATACGCCTCCACATCTTCCGTGACGATGCGCAGCATGAAGTCCACGGCGCCCATCAGGACATGGCACTCCAGTACCTCGGGAAACGCTTCCATGGCCTGTGCGAAATCCGTCAGGTGATTGCGCCCGTGGGCGTTGAGCTTCACCTGGGCGAATATCTGGGTATTCAGGCCGATCTTCTTGCGATCCAGTAGGGTCACCTGCTTGCGGATCACCCCTTCCTCCTTCAACCGCTGAATCCGCCGCCAGCACGGTGACTGGGACAGGCCGATACGTTCGGCGATCTCCGCCGTGGAAAGAGTGGCCTCGTCCTGCAGCAAGGCGAGGATCTTGCGGTCATGGGCATCCAGCGAAACAGGCATAGATGATTCGTCCTTAGTAAATTCAGAGAATCATTAATGCACAAATTACCGCCACATGGCCAAAAACAGGCAAATAAATCCTCGGCACGGGCCGCAGAATATTCCTCACTCCCCCTGCATCGGCCAGCCGTCATGACACTCCCTGCTCTCCATCTCGTCGAGTTCCCCCTGGATCAACAGGACCGCCCGGCTCCCACCGAAGCGGCCGCCGACGCGCGCTACCTGATTCGCGCCGAGATCGACGCCGACATTCTCTGCCGCCTGTTGAACCAGTTCGCGCTTCAGGGCCACGTCCCGGCCGAAGTCGAGTCCTCGCGCCGGGAGGATTGGATGGACATTGCCCTGCGGGTGAACACCCTGCCGCGCTACCGTGCCGAGGTCATCGCACAGCGCATGCGCGGCATGGTCAGCGTGTGCTCCGTCGATCTGCACGTACAAGGTACGGAAACTGTCCTTTCAGCGACATAAGCTGGCTTTCTGGCGTTAGTCGGCACATCCTCCCGGGCTTAGAGTGCGAACCTGACCCTAGCGGTCTTTCACACACAACAACGATGAGAGATGTGCCCATGGCTCGCCCACGCCTGCTCCCCGACAACTTCACCCTGGCGCTGATCGCCACCGTGACCGTTGCCAGCCTGCTGCCCTGCGAAGGCACCGCCGCCGTGATCTTCGGCTGGATCACCAACCTGGGCATCGCGCTGCTGTTCTTCCTCCACGGTGCGAAGCTGTCGCGCCAGGCGATCATCGCCGGCGCCACCCACTGGCGCCTGCACCTGCTGGTGTTCGCCTGCACCTTCATTCTCTTCCCGATCCTCGGCATGGCGCTCAAGCCGGCGCTATCGCCGCTGGTAACCCCGGACCTGTACCTGGGCATGCTCTACCTCTGCGCCCTGCCGGCTACCGTGCAGTCGTCCATCGCCTTCACCTCGCTGGCGCGCGGCAACGTGCCTGCCGCGATCTGCAGCGCCTCGGCCTCCAGCCTGATGGGCGTGTTCCTCACCCCGCTGCTGGTGCAACTGCTGATCGGCGCCCACGGCGACACCGGCATATCGACCCTCGACGCCATTGGCAAGATCACCCTGCAACTGCTGGTGCCCTTCGTGGCAGGCCAACTGCTGCGCACCTGGATCGGCGCCTGGGTCGAGCGCAACAAGCCGGTGCTGAAGTACGTCGACCAGGGCTCGATCCTGCTGGTGGTCTACACCGCCTTCAGTGCCGCCGTGATCCAGGGCCTCTGGCACCAGATCCCGCTGCCCGCCCTGGCCGGCCTGGTCGTTGCCTGCTGCGTACTGCTGGCCCTGGCGCTGATCGCCACCAACCTGCTCGGCCGTTACCTGGGCTTTTCCCTGGAAGACCGCATCACCATCGTCTTCTGCGGTTCGAAGAAGAGCCTGGCCACCGGCGTGCCCATGGCCTCGGTGCTGTTCGCCAGCAGTACGGTCGGTGTGATCCTGCTGCCGCTGATGCTGTTCCACCAGATCCAGCTGATGGTCTGTGCCGTGCTCGCCCAGCGCTACGCGCAGCGCCAGGAAGACAGCCACGCCTCGCTGGAACGCAGTAACTGACGACGACCTGACGCCCACAAAAAAGCCGGTGCATCTGCACCGGCTTTTTTATTGCTGCCTCGCTGTCAGGCGCCGACTGGCGTGCGCATGGTGACGAATTCCTCGGCAGCCGTCGGGTGGATGCCGATGGTTTCATCGAACACCCGCTTGGTCGCCCCGGCCTTCAGCGCAATGGCGATACCCTGGAGCATCTCCCCGGCATCCGGGCCCACCATATGGCAGCCCAGCACCTTGTCGCTGTCGGCATCGACGATCAACTTCATCAGAGTCCGCTCCTGGCTTTCAGTGAGCGTCAGCTTCATCGGCCGGAAGCGGCTCTCGAAGACTTTCACCTTGTGCCCGTTGCTGCGCGCCTCGTCCTCGGTGAGGCCAACGGTGCCAATGTTCGGCAGGCTGAATACCGCGGTGGGGATCAGCTTGTAGTCGACCGGGCGGTACTCGTCCGGGCGGAACAGCTTGCGCGCCAGCGCCATGCCTTCAGCCAACGCCACGGGGGTCAGCTGCACGCGACCGATGACATCGCCGATGGCGTGGATCGACGGCTCGCTCGTGCCATAAGCCTCATCCACTTTCACGTAGCCGCGGTCGTCCAGCTCCACGGAGACGCTCTCCAGGCCCAGGTTGTCCAGCTGCGGCCGGCGGCCAGTGGCGTAGAACACGCAATCCGCCTCCAGCACGCGACCATCCTTGAGGGTGGCGGCCAGGGTGCCATCGGCCTGCTTGTCGATGCGCGCGATGTCGCTGTTGAATTGCAGGTCCAGCCCCTTCCTGGCCAACTCGTCACGCAGGTGCTCACGCACGCTGCGATCGAAACCACGCAGGAACAGATCCTTGCGGTACAGCAGCGAAGTCTGCGCACCCAGGCCATGGAAGATGCCAGCGAACTCGACCGCAATGTAACCACCGCCGACTACCAGCACCCGACGCGGCAGCGACTCGAGGAAGAAGGCTTCGTTGGAGGTGATCGCGTGTTCCTTGCCGGGAATGTCCGGCACCTGCGGCCAGCCACCGGTAGCGATGAGGATGTGCTTGGCGCTGAAGCGCTGCCCGTCGACTTCCACGGTGTGCGCATCCCGCAGCGTTGCATGGCCTTCCAGCAGGGAAACGCCGCTGTTCACCAGCAGGTTGCGGTAGATGCCATTGAGCCGGTGGATTTCGCGATTCTTGTTGGCGATCAGGGTCTTCCAGTCGAAGTTCGCTTCGCCCAGGGTCCAGCCAAATCCGGCGGCCTGCTCGAAGTCTTCATGGAAGTGCGCCCCGTACACCAGCAGCTTCTTCGGCACGCAACCGACATTGACGCAGGTACCGCCCAGGTAGCGGCTTTCCGCCACGGCCACCTTGGCGCCAAAGCCTGCGGCGAAGCGCGCGGCGCGCACACCACCGGAACCCGCACCGATGACGAACAGGTCAAAATCGAAAGACATCATGGTTCTCCGTTTGGATATGTCGGGCAGCATACCTCATGGCGCCTGACCTATCCTGCCAACTGCCGGCCCCGAAGGAGGTATTGCCATGCACCCGACCCTGACCCACCTGGCCCTGCACGTGCCCGACCTGGAAGCCTGCGTGGCGTTCTACGAGCAATTCTGCGGCATGCGTGTGATCCACGAGCGCGAAGGCAAGGGCTCGCGCATCGTCTGGATGGCGGAGCCGGGCAAGGAGCATCGCTTCATTTTCGTCATCATGCCCGGCGGCGAGGAACGCCACCTGGCAAGCGATGACTACAGTCACTTCGGCTTCGCCGTGGACACCCGCGCTGAGGTCGATCGCGTCGCCAGGGATGCCGAGGCTGCCGGCTGCCTGATCTGGGCGCCACGCGAAGAACCCTACCCCGTTGGTTATTACTGCGGCCTGCGCGACCCGGCCGGCAACTACGTCGAGTTCAGCTACGGCCAGCCGCTCGGGCCGGGCTCGGAGGCGATGCCGATTCCACGCTCGATGTAGGCCGGAAAAACGAAAAAGCCACCCGAAGGTGGCTTTCCCGAAGAGTGGAAAGGTCCGGACTTACCAGGCCTTGCCAGTCTTGTAGAGGTGTTCGTAGCAGAAGTTGGTCGCCTCGATATAACCCTCGGCGCTACCACAGTCGAAACGCTTGCCCTTGAACTTGTAGGCCAGCACGCAGCCGTCCTGGGCCTGCTTCATCAGGGCGTCAGTGATCTGGATTTCTCCACCCTTGCCCGGCTCGGTCTGCTCGATCAGGTCGAAGATATCCGGAGTCAGGATGTAGCGACCGATGATCGCCAGGTTCGACGGGGCGTCTTCGGGCTTCGGCTTCTCGACCATGGTGTTCACGCGGTAGATGTCGTCGCGGATCATCTCGCCGGCGATCACGCCGTACTTGTTGGTCTCTTCCGGCGGCACTTCCTGGATCGCCACGATGGAGCAGCGGAACTGGTTGTAAAGCTTGACCATCTGCTTGAGGACGCTGTCGCCTTCGAGGTTCAGGCACAGGTCGTCCGCCAGCACAACGGCGAAGGGTTCGTCACCGATCAGCGGGCGGCCGGTCAGGATAGCGTGACCCAGGCCTTTCATCTCGACCTGACGGGTGTAGGAGAAGGTGCATTCGTCGATCAGGCGACGAATACCGACCAGGTACTTTTCCTTGTCGGTATTGCGAATCTGGTGCTCCAGCTCGTAGCTGATGTCGAAGTGGTCTTCGAGAGAGCGCTTGCCGCGGCCAGTGACGATACCGATTTCACCGAGACCGGCTTCCAGTGCCTCTTCAACGGCGTACTGGATCAGCGGCTTGTTCACCACCGGCAGCATTTCCTTGGGCATGGCCTTGGTGGCCGGGAGGAAGCGGGTACCGTAGCCGGCGGCCGGGAACAGACATTTCTTGATCATGGGAGTCCTTCGAGAGGGACAGGGGTGCGAGTTGCGCGCAGTCTAATCAGGCTGCGCCCGCCTTACAATGCCCCGGATTGCAAGCTGCACGACTCTTGTGAGGACTTGCGAAACCGGTGGCACGCGCATCTGACCACCAAGGCCCCGATTTAGTTCTCGAAGTTGCTGGCAAATGGTCAGCATCCCGCTCCAACACGCCACAACGCTACGCCCCGGGGCCCTGCGCAACGTCGCTTCCGGAAAGCCGCTGACGCACCACTCCCCATATTGAGAGCTCATCGCCCTCCTCGACTTTCAGCGTCGGATATTCATCGCTCGCCGCCTGCAGCGCGAAGGAACCGTCGACAATGGCGAGGCGACGGATCAGTGCCTCGCCGTTGAGCGCCGCCACCACAATCTCACCAGGGGCCGCCAGCTCGGAGCGGTCGACCAGCAGCAGGTCGCAGTCGTGAATGCCCGCTTGCGTCATACCTTCGCCACATGCACGGACTATGTACGTATGAAAAGCCGCAACACCGGCCATTGCACCAGTCTGCACAACATCTCGGACTTCCAGAATGGTTTGCTGCATGACCTTTCTCCAGATACTGTATATACATACAGATAGCAGATACCTGTCAGCCCGACAAGCTATTGAATGGAACCTCCAGGAAGAAATGCCGCTCAACCGAAAGGACAGCGCACCGATGACGGTGGACTACCCTTAGGGAGGGGTGAGGATATCGATATGAATCCAGGCACGTTCGTCACGCTCATGATTTTCGGCTGGGTCCTGCTGGCAGTAGTTACGCTGTGGGCGATCCTTCGCGTACCGATGCGCCGGGCCCGCCTGCAGAGGCCCAGGCACAAAGCGAAAGCCGACTCCTCGCGACACCAGCCTATCCCTCACTGAAATCTCCAGTCGTGCAAAATGCCATGGCATTTTCGCCTTGCCATGCAGGGTGCATGACAAGCGAGGCGGACAGACATTGCAACTATCTGATTTTTAAGGATTTTCTATTTACGCCAGATTGGTATGCACCCTGCAATGAAAAGGGAAGAAACCACCCATTCATTGCCGAGGACGACACCATGCCTATCGACCGCCTGCCTGCCGCCCAATACCTCTGCCAGGCCTTCTCCGATTTCGACGTGAGCTTCACGGCTCGACCGGACGGCAATCTGATCATGACGCTGAGCAAGGATGCGGGCGAACACATCGCCTGTCGCGTGGTGCGCCAGGAAGAGCAACGCAACGAAGAGCTGCTGACCAGCCTGGTTGGCCGCATTCGTCGCGATCTGGCGACCGAGTACGGCCCGCTTCAGGAGCGCGATGCCGACCACTTCAAGGCAGAGGTTCCTCTGCAGAACTTCTACGAGTCTGCGGAGCCGCTGCGCCAGCGCCGCATCGTCAAGGCCGGCGCAAAGCTGCGCTCAATTGCCAATATCGGAGCCTGAATGGCGAGCATAAAAAACCCGGCCTTGGCCGGGTTTCTTTTTTGGAGCGCTCACCACGACTCGAACATGCAATCAGAAACGAATCGGGAAAGAGGAAGATGGTGCCCGGAGCCGGACTCGAACCGGCACGCCCAAAGGGCGAGAGATTTTAAGTCTCCTGCGTCTACCGATTTCGCCATCCGGGCGGCAGCGCATTGCAGTGTTTCCAGGTGCAAACCTGGAAAGGGCTGGACTATATACAGCCCCACTCCCGCTGCGCAAGTTGCTGAAACTCGCAATCCCTGCAGCGGGCCACTAAAGAAAAAGCCCTGTAAATCTTCGATTTACAGGGCTTTTCTATTGGAGGCTGAGGTCGGAATCGAACCGGCGTTCACGGATTTGCAATCCGGTGCATAACCACTCTGCTACTCAGCCATAACACGGATGACTCAAGGCGAATCATCAAAATCTGGAGCGGGAAACGAGACTCGAACTCGCGACCCCGACCTTGGCAAGGTCGTGCTCTACCAACTGAGCTATTCCCGCGTTGTCGTGTTGACGGGCGCCATTCTAACGATTTGGAAATGCCTGTCAACTCCTTGATTCAAAAATACTTATTTCTCTTTCGGGGTCGTGTTCAGGTGCGGCCAGGCCGCCACAAGATAGTGCAGCATCGACCACAGGGTGAGGATGGCCGCAACGATCAGCAGTGCATAGCCAACCAGAACCCAAAAGGTCATCAGCGGCGGATTGGCCAGGAGAATCACCAGCGCCAGCATCTGCGCCGCAGTCTTCCACTTGCCCAGACTGGAAACGGCGACATGCGCCCTCGCCCCTATCTCCGCCATCCATTCGCGCAGCGCCGAGACCACGATCTCGCGGCCGATGATGATTGCGGCCGGCAGCGTCAGCCACAGATTCGCGTGCTCCTCCACCAACAGCACCAGTGCAGTGGCAACCATCAGCTTGTCCGCTACCGGGTCAAGGAAGGCGCCAAAGGGAGTGCTCTGCCCCAGTCGACGCGCCAGGTAGCCATCCAGCCAGTCGGTGGCGGCGGCAAGTGCGAACACGGCGCTGGCAGCCAGGTGGCTGGCCGGGAACGGGAGATAGAACAGCAGGATGAAGATCGGAATGAGCAGAACGCGGAGCAATGTGAGCAGGTTCGGGATATTCATCGGGTCGGAAGGTCTGCGAGTTGAGCCGGCATTCTACTCGCTGTGCAGTGCAGCATAAATCTGCTCTGCCAGCTTTTTGCTGATACCGGGGGCTTTGGCAATTTCATCGATACTGGCTCTGCCCAGTTCCTGCAACCCGCCGAAATGCTTGAGCAGGTCGCGACGGCGCTTGGGCCCGACGCCAGCGACGTCTTCTAATGTCGAGGTGCGACGGGCCTTGCCGCGCCGAGCACGGTGGCCGGTGATGGCAAAGCGGTGTGCCTCATCGCGGATTTGCTGGATCAGGTGCAGCGCGGGCGAGTCGGCGGGCAAGGTGAATTCGTGTTCGGCGTCGTTGAGGTAAAGGGTTTCCAGACCAGGCTTGCGGGTGACGCCCTTGGCGACGCCAAGCAACGTCAAGCCTACCACCGCCAGCTCCTGGAGCACTTCCTGGGCCATTGCCAACTGCCCTTTGCCGCCATCCACCAGAAGAATGTCGGGCATCTTGCCCTCGCCTTCCTTCAAGCGGCTGAAGCGGCGGGTCAGCGCCTGGTGCATGGCGGCGTAATCGTCGCCGCCGGTAATGCCCTCGATATTGAACCGGCGATAATCCGACTTCAGCGCGCCTTCAGGCCCGAAGACCACGCAGGAAGCCACAGTCGCCTCACCGCTGGAGTGACTGATGTCGAAGCATTCGAGCCGCTGCGGCGGCTCGGGCAGATCCAGCGCCTCGCCAAGCGCATCGAAGCGCGCAGCCATGTGCTGGCGGTTCGCGAGGCGGGCGGCCAGCGCCTGTTCTGCGTTGGTCACGGCCAGCTGCTGCCAGCGCGCACGCGTGCCTCGAACTCGGGGCGAGATTTCCAGCAGGCGACCACGGGACTCTTCGATGGCCGAAGCGAGGATCGGGAAGTCCTCATGCACGGCGTTGACGATCAACTCGCTCGGCAGATCACGCTCGTGATGGCTGAGGTAGTACTGCCCGAGGAAGGCCAGCAGGACGTCACCCACCTCCTCCTCGATCGCCACCTGCGGGAAGAAGTTCTTGCTGCCCAGCACCCGCCCACCGCGCACGCTGATCAGGTGCACACAGGCTCCGCCCGGATTGACGATGGCCGCCACCACATCGACGTTGCCCGTACCGAACTCCATGCTCTGCTGGTCCTGCACGCGGCGCAGGATCTGCACCTGATCGCGCAATTCCGCCGCCTTCTCGAAATCCAACCGCATTGCCGCCTGCTCCATGCTGGTGGACAGCTCTTCGGCCAACACATTGCTGCGCCCGTCAAGGAACATGATCGAGTGGCGCACGTCTTCGGCGTACTCCTCCTCGCTCACCAGCCCGACACAGGGAGCCTTGCAGCGCTTGATCTGGTACTGCAGGCACGGACGCGTGCGGTTGCGGTAGTAGCTATCCTCGCACTGGCGCACGAAGAAAGCCTTCTGCAGCAGCGCGAGGCTTTCGCGAATGGCGCCAGCGCTCGGGTAAGGGCCGAAGTAGCGCCCTTTGGCCTTCTTCGCGCCACGATGGATGGTCAGGCGCGGGAACGCGTCCTCGCTCGACAGGAAGACGTAGGGATAGGACTTATCGTCGCGTAGCAGGATGTTATACGGCGGCCGCCATTCCTTGATCAGCGTCTGCTCGAGCAGCAGCGCCTCGGTCTCGTTGGCGGTGATGGTCGTCTCGACCTGAGCGATCTTCGCCACCAGGGCGGCCGTCTTCGGCGCCAGGCCGGACTTGCGGAAATAACTGGAGAGACGCTTCTTGAGGTCCTTCGCCTTGCCGACGTACAGCAGCTTGGCCTCGGCGTCGAACATGCGATAGACGCCCGGCCGCCCGCTGCAGGTGGCCAGGAAAGCCGCCGAATCGAACAGTTGCACCATGATCAGTTGCTGGCGTCGACCATGCCGTGCCGGACAGCCAGCAACGCCAACTCGACGTCACTGGTGATCGAGAGCTTCTCGAAAATGCGGTAGCGGTAGGTATTCACGGTCTTGGGCGAGAGGCACAGCTTGTCCGAGATGCTCTGTACCTTCTGGCAGTTGGCGATCATCAGTGCGATCTGGATCTCGCGCTCGGACAGGGTGTCGAACGGCGATGCATTTCTTTCCGGCTCAAAGGACTTCAGCGCCAGGTTCTGGGCGATCTGCGGGCTGATATAGCGCTGGCCGGCAAACACCTGGCGAATCGCCTGGACCATCTCATCCAGAGCCGCGCCCTTGGTAAGATAGCCAGCCGCGCCGGCTTGCATCAGGCGAGTCGGGAACGGGTCTTCCTCACACACTGTCACTACCACGACGCGCACGTCGGGCTGGCTACGCAGCAGTTTTCGGGTGGCTTCCAGGCCGCCGATGCCGGGCATCTTCACGTCCATCAGCACAACATCGGGCTTGAGCTCGCGAGCCAGTTGCAATCCACGCTCGCCGGAGTCGGCCTGCCCGACGACCTGCAGGCCGTCGATATCAGCCAGCATGCGGGTAATTCCGGTGCGCACCAGATCGTGATCATCGACCACCAGCACCTTAATCACGCAGCACCCCTTGCACAGAATGGAATGGTGAGCCCCGAAAAGGGACCTCGAACAATTGCCGAACCTTAACAGAAAGCGGCTCTACGACCTAGCTTGGAAGCGGTTCGCCAAAATGCAAGCGCCAGAGAAATGCAGCGCAGGCGGGATAAATGCTGACAGATGCCTGCCAGACCGTCTAGGACGGCCGTACCGGAAATTTCCCTGCCAGGAAGGATCGACTGCAATGCAGGTGGAACTCAGGCTTCGACGGCATCCAGCAGGGCCCACGGCTTGTAGCCTGCTGCGCGCGCTGCCTTTTCCGCTTCGAGGATCGCCTCGGTGCGACTCAGCGAGCGCGAACGATGCTCGAAGCGGAAGGCGGGCCCACTTTCTGCGCGCACGCTGAGAACAATCAGATAGCCCCGCATGGGGTTGCTGGCTTCGCGAGTGGTTTTCACTTTCTTCGGAGCAACGCCAAGCGCTTCGCGCATCTGCCGCTCGAGATCTTCGACTTGGTTCATTCAGGATTTTCCGGAAGGTGGTACTTGAAGTTTAACTGAGCGGATCAACGTCCTACAGAATCATCGATCGGGATGACTGCCTTTTCTGACGTTGTTCAACTTGTGCAATGCAATTGCCATGAGTACGACGTGAAATTGGAAGAAAATTCCACAAGCGGTGCTTGATCGCCAAAAACGCGAAAGCCCCGCATGGCGGGGCTTTCAACGTTGTAATAGTGGCGGAAGCGTAGAGATTCGAACTCTAGGACAGTTGCCCGTCGACGGTTTTCAAGACCGTTGCCTTAAACCACTCGGCCACGCTTCCACATGAGCGGGCGGCAATATTACCGGATCGCAACACACTGTCAAACTCTGATGATTCAGCGCGCTTTTCCCTCTGTTATGATGAGCACCACTACGGTCATGGATCCGTATCCCGCTTAACAGGAGTGTCTCGACATGCAAGAACGGCAATATCTCGACTCCACAGCCGTGGAGCAGAAAGAGGTCAGCGGCGTCCTGCGCAATACCTACGGCCTGCTGGCCCTGACTCTGGCCTTCAGCGGCCTGGTGGCCTTCGCCTCGCAGCAGATGCGTCTGCCCTACCCCAGCTTCTTCGTGGTGCTGCTGGGCTTCTATGGCCTGTTCTTCCTCACCGTGAAGCTGCGCAACAGCGCCTGGGGCCTGGTCAGCACCTTCGCGCTCACCGGCTTCATGGGCTACACCCTCGGCCCGATCCTGAACATGTACCTGGGCATGGCCAACGGCGCGAGTATCATCTCCTCGGCCTTCTTCATGACTGCCCTGGTGTTCTTCGGCCTTTCCGCCTACGTACTCACTACCCGCAAGGACATGAGCTTCCTGTCCGGCTTCATCACTGCGGGCTTCTTCGTGCTGCTGGGCGCCGTCCTGGTCTCGCTCTTCTTCCAGATCAGCGGCTTGCAACTGGCCATCAGCGCCGGCTTCGTGCTGTTCTCCTCGGCGATGATCCTGTTCCAGACCAGCGCGATCATCCACGGTGGCGAACGCAACTACATCATGGCCACCATCAGCCTGTACGTGTCGATCTACAACCTGTTCATCAGCCTGTTGCAGATCTTCGGCATCATGGGCAGCGACGACTGATCCTCGCGCCTCCCAGGAAAAAGCCCGTCTCGACGGGCTTTTTTCATTTTCGGCGCGGCAAACATCTGCATAGCGCCGTATCATCCAGCGAAAATTCGCCGATCAGGCCCGCTCCATGAAGTTCGTCATCGCCCTTTTCTCCCCGCCGCATTCGCCGGCAGCCCGCCGCGCCCTGCGCTTCGCCGAGGCTGCATTGGCCGGCGGCCATGAAATCACCCGGCTGTTCTTCTACCAGGACGGCGTGCACAGCGCCTCGGCAAACACCGTCACCAGCCAGGATGAACTGGACGTCGCCGCCGCCTGGTCGCGCTTCGTCGCCGATCACCAACTGGACGGAGTGGTCTGCATTGCCGCTGCGCTGCGTCGGGGCGTGCTCAATCCAGAGGAAGCCAACCGCTATTCCCGTCCCGCCGCGAACCTGCAGGCGCCCTGGGATCTTTCCGGCCTTGGCCAACTGCATGAGGCAGCGCAACTGGCGGACCGTCTGGTCTGCTTCGGAGGCAACTGATGGCCAAGTCCCTGCTGATCATCAGCCGTCAGGCGCCCTGGGCCGGCCCCGCCGCCCGCGAGGCGCTGGATATCGCCCTGGCTGGCGGCGCCTTCGATCTGCCGATCTCGATGCTCTTTCTCGATGACGGTGTGTTCCAGCTCGCTCCCGACCAGCGTCCCAGCACAGTTGAACAGAAGGACCTGCAGGCGAATCTGCAAGCCCTGCCGCTGTTCGGCGTGGAAGCGCTCTATACCAGCAGCCGCAGCCTTACCGAACGCGGATTGGACGGCGCGAGCCTGACCCTGCCCGTCCAGGCGCTGGACGATGCCGCCCTGCGCAGCCTGCTGCAAACCCATGACCAGGTGATCACGATCTGATGGCTACTCTCCACCTGCTCTCGCACTCTCCCTTCAATGACGGCCGGCTCGCCAGCTGCCTGCACCTGCTCGGCCCGGACGATGGCCTGCTGCTGACTGGCGAAGCCGTCTACTCCCTGCGCGAGGGCACCGCCCCTTGCCAGGCACTGGAGCTGATGCCCGCCGCCAATGTGCTCTTCGCCCTGCTGGAGGACCTGCAGGCCCGCGGCATGGATGATGTACCCGCCCGCGTCGTTGCCGTGGATTACCCCGGCTTCGTCGAGCTCTGCACCCGTTTCGACAAGGTGAACGCCTGGCTATGAGCACCCTACTGGTCAACGGCCACTCCCTGCCGCTGGACAAGGACGGCTACCTCGTCGACCTGAACGACTGGAGCGACGTCGCCGCCGAGGTCCTGGCACACAACGAGGGCATCCACCTGACTCCCGAGCACTGGGAAATCCTCCTGCTGCTGCGCGAGTTCTACGGCGAGTTCCAGCTCTCGCCGGCCAACCGTCCGCTGATCAAGTACGTCGCCCAGAAGCTGGGCGCGGAAAAGGGCAGCAGCCTGCACCTCAACCTCCTGTTCAAGGGCACACCGGCCAAGCTTGCCGCCAAGCTCGCCGGCCTGCCGAAGCCGACCAATTGCCTATGACCACCTCCCCGCTTGTCCTGCAGCCCCCCGCCGAACACCCCTTCGCCCAGTTCGTCCGCATCCTGGGCAAAGGCAAGCGCGGCGCGCGCGGCCTGACCCGCGAGGAAGCCCGCGAAGCCCTCGGCATGATCCTCGACGACAAGGTCGAGGAAGCGCAGCTGGGTGCCTTCCTGATGTTGCTGCGGCACAAGGAAGAAAGCGCCGAGGAACTCGCCGGCTTTACCGAGGCCGTACGCTCCCGCCTGCAGGCACCGAAGATCGCCGTGGACCTCGACTGGCCCAGCTACGCCGGCAAGAAGCGTCACCTGCCCTGGTACCTGCTGGCCGCCAAGTGCCTGGGTGGCAGCGGCACCCGTATCCTCTTGCATGGCGGCGGCGCGCATACGGCTGGCCGTGTCTACAGCGAACAGCTGCTCAAGCAGCTCGGTCTGCCACTGTGTCGCGACTGGAGCTCGGTCAGCCAGGCACTGGACGCCAAAGGTATCGCCTTCGCCCCGCTGGTCGATTGGATGCCGCGCCTGCAGCACATGATCGACCTGCGCAATACCCTGGGTCTGCGCTCCCCCATGCACTCGGCCGTGCGCCTGCTCAACCCGCTAAGCGCTACCTGCGTACTGCAGAGCATTTTCCACCCCGGCTACCAGGAGGTGCACCGCGAGGGCAGCCGCCTGCTCGGCGACTACGCCATCGTCATCAAAGGTGAAGGCGGCGAGATCGAGATGAACCCGGACGCCACCTCCCACCTCTATGGTTGCCGCGACGGCGAAGCCTGGGACGAAGAGTGGCCGGCGCTGTCGCCGCTGCGCCACGTCAAGCCAGAAACGCTGGACCCGGCACACCTGGCCGCCTTCTGGCGCGGCGAAGCCGAAGACGCCTACGGCGAACTGGCCGTCCGCGCGACCATGGCACTCGCCCTGCGCGCCATGGGAATGCAGCGCGACGAAGCCTTCGCGGAAGCTGGCAAGCGCTGGGCTGCGCGGGATAAATCGATTTAATCGATACTTGGAATCCTGTTTTTGCGCTAAACAATCGAGCCATAGCCGATAGACTGGTCCCATCTCCCCCGTGTTCTGGAGCAATGAGATGGGACAGTTGATTGATGGCCGCTGGCATGACCAGTGGTATGACACCAGCAAGGACGGCCGCTTCCAGCGCGAGAACGCGCAGCGCCGCAACTGGGTTACCGCCGACGGCCAACCCGGCCCCACCGGCGAAGGCGGCTTCCGCGCCGAAGCCGGCCGCTATCACCTCTATGTATCCCTGGCCTGCCCCTGGGCCCACCGCACGCTGATCTACCGCCAGCTCAAGGGCCTGGAATCGCTGATCGACGTCTCGGTGGTCAGCTGGCTGATGCTGGAAAACGGCTGGACCTTCGACAAAGCCCTCGGCTCCACGGGCGACAAGCTCGACGGCCTGACCTTCCTCCATCAGCGCTACACCAAGGACGACGCGAACTACACCGGCCGCGTGACCGTGCCGGTGCTGTGGGACAAACACGAGCAACGCATCGTCAGCAACGAATCGGCGGAGATCATCCGCATGTTCAACAGCGCCTTCGACGGCATCACCGGCAACCCGCTGGACCTCTACCCGGAGCCGCTGCGCGCGCAGATCGACGAACTGAATGAGCGCATCTACCCGGCAGTGAACAACGGCGTGTACCGCGCCGGTTTCGCGACGACGCAAGACGCCTACGAAGAGGCCTTCAAGACCCTGTTCAACGAACTGGATTGGCTGGAAGAGCGCCTGAGCAAGCAGCGCTACCTGGCCGGTGAATACCTGACCGAAGCCGACGTGCGGCTGTTCACCACACTGATCCGCTTCGACGCGGTCTACCACGGCCACTTCAAGTGCAACCTACGGCGCCTGGCGGACTACCCGAATCTGTCCGGCTGGCTGCGCGAGCTGTATCAACTGGAGGGCGTTGCCGGAACCGTGGATTTCCAGCACATCAAGAACCACTACTACGCCAGCCACCGCACCATCAACCCGACCGGCGTCGTGCCGCTCGGCCCCCTGCAGGACTTCACCGGACCGCACGGACGGGGCCACCTGCCGGGCAAAGGTATTGCGCACAAGGGCTGACGAGCAGCACTGCACCTGTAGGAGCGGGCCACACCGCGATTCACGGACAAGGTCCGCGCCTGCAGGAGTACCGAGTCAGATCGGTTTGTCGATACCGTCGTAGACCTTCTGCAGCGCGTCCAGGCGTTCCTGGTAGCGCTGCTTGAGGCAGGCCTTGTTGGCGCCGCAGGCGCGGCGCTGCTCCAGCCAGGCGAGCTGGGAGTCACCCAGGTTTCCGCGCATGCCCATGGCGAACAGGCCGCGCAGCAGGCGGTAGGTGGTCGCCACCTGCACATCCATCTCGGAAAGCTGGCGATCCGCGCAGATGGCCTTCTCGTCCGCCTGCTTGGCCTTCTTGCAGTCGAAGCTGGCCGCATGGGCTGGCAAGGCGATGCAACCCAGCGCACACGCAGCGCCCAGGATCGCAACGCGCGGGGATATCACTGCTGCCCCTCGAACCACGCCAGCTTCTCACGCAGCTGCACCACTTCCCCGACAATCACCAGAGTCGGTGCATGCACTTCATGCTCGGCCACCAGCTCCGGCAGGTTTGCCAGGGTGCCAGTGAACACGCGCTGGTGCACTGTGGTGCCCTGCTGGATGAGCGCCGCCGGCGTATCGGCGGAACGACCATGACGCACCAGTTGCTCGCAAATGACCGGCAAGCCAACCAGGCCCATGTAGAACACCAGGGTCTGCCCGGGGGCGACCAGATCGTTCCACGGCAGGTCGGTGCTGCCGTCTTTCAGGTGGCCCGTCACGAAGCGCACGGACTGCGCGTAGTCACGATGAGTCAGCGGAATACCGGCATAGGCCGCGCAACCGCTGGCCGCCGTAATGCCCGGCACAACCTGGAATGGGATGCCATTGGCTGCCAGTTCGTCGATTTCCTCGCCACCTCGTCCGAAGATGAACGGGTCGCCGCCCTTCAGGCGCAGCACGCGCTTGCCCTGCTGGGCCAGCTCGACCAGCTTGCGATTGATCTCGTCCTGCGGCACGGCGTGGTCCGCACGGCGCTTGCCGACGTAGAGTCGGTCCGCGTCACGGCGACACAACTCGAGGATGGCCGGCGCAACGAGGCGGTCGTAGAGCACCACGTCGGCCTGCTGCATCAGGCGCAGGGCGCGGAAGGTCAGCAGGTCGGGATCGCCCGGACCGGCGCCAACCAGATAGACCTCACCGCGAGACTCCGCCTGCGGCGATTCCAGCTTGTCCGCCAGCAGGCGCTCGGCTTCGCTTGGCTGGCCGGCGATCATGCGCTCGGCGACCGGGCCCTGGAACACCTCCTCCCAGAACTTGCGGCGCTGCTGCAGGTCCGGCAGGCGCTGCTTCACGCGCTCGCGGAAGCGGCTGGCAAGATCGGCCAGCTGGCCATAGGTCGCGGGAATCCAGGTTTCCAGCTTGGCGCGCAGCAGGCGCGCCAGCACCGGCGCGTCGCCGCCACTGGAAACCGCCACCACCAGTGGCGAGCGGTCGACAATGGCCGGGAAGATCACACTGCACAGGGCCGGCGCATCGACGACATTGACCGGAACGCCACGCTCGTTGGCGTCGCGGGAAACCTGGGCATTGAGCGGCTCATCGTCGGTGGCGGCGATGACCAGAACGCAATCCTGAAGATCACCCTGAGCGTAGGGGCGCAGGAGCAATTCGCCCGCGCCCTCTTCGATCAGCTCACGCAGCTCCGAATGCACTTCCGGAGCCACGACTCGCAGCACTGCGCCGGCGTCTCTCAGCAGGCGCGCCTTGCGCAGTGCGACATCACCGCCGCCGACCAGTAGCGCGCGACGTCCGCGCAGGATGTGGAACAGCGGCAGGAAGTCCATCTCAGCCGATGACCTCGATGCCCGCCATGTACGGCTTGAGCACTTCCGGTACACGGATCGAGCCGTCGGCCTGCTGGTAGTTCTCCAGCACGGCGACCAGGGTGCGGCCCACGGCCAGGCCCGAGCCGTTGAGGGTGTGCACCAGCTCCGGCTTGCCGGTCTCCGGGTTGCGGTAGCGCGCCTGCATGCGGCGGGCCTGGAAGTCGCCGCAGTTGGAGCAGGAGGAAATCTCGCGGTACTTGTCCTGGCTCGGCACCCATACTTCGAGGTCATAGGTCTTGGCCGCGCCGAAGCCCATGTCGCCAGTACACAGCGCCAGGGCGCGGTACGGCAGCTCCAGGGCCTGAAGGACCTTCTCGGCGTTGCCAACCAGGCTTTCCAGGGCCTCCCAGGACTTGGACGGCTCGACGATCTGCACCATCTCGACCTTGTCGAACTGGTGCTGGCGGATCATGCCGCGGGTATCGCGGCCCGACGCACCGGCTTCGCTGCGGAAGCAGGGCGTGTGAGCGACGAACTTCAGCGGCAGCTCCTTCGCATCGAGGATCTGGCCGGCAACGATGTTGGTCAGCGAGACTTCGGCGGTCGGGATCAGGTACAGGTCCGCTTCGTCTTCGCGCTGGATCTTGAACAGGTCTTCCTCGAACTTCGGCAGCTGGCCGGTGCCTTGCAGCGCCGGAGCCTGCACCAGGTACGGGGTGTAGGCCTCTTCGTAGCCGTGTTCGCGGGTGTGCAGGTCGATCATGAACTGCGCCAGGGCGCGGTGCAGGCGGGCGATCGGGCCGCGCATCAGCGCAAAGCGGGCACCGGACAGGCGGGCGGCGGTCTCGAAGTCCAGCCAGCCGTGCTGCTCACCGAGGGCGACGTGGTCCTTGATGTCGAAATCGAAGGTGCGCGGGGTTCCCCAACGACGGACTTCGACGTTCTCTTCCTCGTCAGCGCCCACCGGCACAGACTCGTGCGGCAGGTTGGGAATGTTCAGCAGCAGGCTGTCCAGCTCGGCCTGGATGGCGTCCAGCTCGCGCTTGCCGGATTCCAGCTCCTCGGCCATGCGGTTGACCTCGGCCTTCAGCGGCGCGACGTCTTCACCATTCTTCATGGCCTGGCCGATGGCCTTGGAGCGCGAGTTGCGCTCGGCCTGCAGCGTCTCGGTGCGGGTCTGCACGGATTTGCGCTGGCTCTCCAGCGCTTCGATGCGCGCCACGTCCAGGGTGAAGCCGCGAGTGGCCAGGCGTTCGGCCACTTCCTGCGGCTGGGTACGAACCAGTTTGGAATCGAGCATGGTGTCTTCTCGTGTCTAGTGTCAGGCGGCGCCCGCGGGCGCCACTTCAGGATTTTCTGCGACGGCGGGAACTGGCCTTGTCGAGGCTGGCCAGGTGGCGCAGCTTTTCGCCGATCTTCAGTTCGAGCCCGCGCGGCACGGGTTGGTAATACTGGCGCGGTTCCATGGACTCGGGGAAGTAGTCTTCTCCGGCCGCATAGGCATCCGGCTCATCATGGGCATAACGGTACTCGTCGCCATAGCCCAGGTTCTTCATCAGCTTGGTCGGTGCGTTGCGCAGATGCAGCGGCACTTCCAGCGAACCGCTCTCCGCCACGTCACGGCGCGCCGTGTTGTAGGCGTTGTAGACGGCATTGCTCTTCGGCGCGCAGGCCAGGTACACGATAGCCTGCGCAATCGCCAATTCACCTTCGGGGCTGCCGAGGCGCTCCTGCACATCCCAGGCGTGCAAGCACAGGGTCAGGGCGCGCGGATCGGCATTGCCGATATCCTCGCTGGCCATGCGCACTACGCGACGGGCGATGTACAGCGGATCGCAGCCGCCATCGAGCATGCGCGAATACCAGTACAGCGCGCCATCAGGGCTGGAGCCGCGCACCGACTTGTGCAGCGCGCTGATCTGGTCGTAGAAGGCCTCACCGCCCTTGTCGAAGCGCCGGCGCGAATCGCCCAGCAGGTTCTGCAGCAGCTCGGCACTGATCTCGCCGTTGTCCTCGGCGAGGTCGGAGGCGTTCTCCAGCAGGTTGAGCAGGCGCCGGCCATCGCCATCGGCGGCAGCCATGAGGATGGCGAAGCTGTCGTCAGGCAGGCTCAGGTTGCGCTTGCCCAGCCCCTTCTCCTCGGTCAGCGCGCGCTCGACCAGTCGGCGCAGGGCTGCTTCGTCCAGGCTTTTCAGCACATAGACGCGGGCGCGGGAGAGCAGCGCGTTATTCAGCTCGAAAGACGGGTTCTCGGTTGTCGCGCCAATGAAGATCAGCGTGCCGTCTTCAACATAGGGCAGGAAGGCATCCTGCTGGCTCTTGTTGAAGCGGTGCACTTCGTCGACGAAGAGGATGGTGCGGCGGCCGTACTGCGCGGCGTGCTGCTTGGCCACTTCCACCGACTGGCGGATTTCCTTCACGCCAGAGAGCACCGCCGAGATGGTCTCGAAGTGCGCGTCGGTGACCTGGGCCAGCAGCTTCGCCAGAGTCGTTTTGCCGACCCCAGGCGGGCCCCAGAAGATCATCGAGTGCAGCGCGCCCTGCTCCAGCGCCTCGCGCAGCGGCTTGCCGCGGGCGAGCAGGTGCTCCTGGCCGACGTACTCGTCCAGGCTGGTCGCGCGCAGGCGCGCGGCCAAGGGCTGGGAAACGGGGGCGGAGCGGAACAGATCCAAGGTCTTACCTATTTATCACTCAAAGCTGGGGACTTGACGCAGGCGCGCAGTACCGGTCACTCCTGGATGACGTCGACGCCCTTGGGCACCTCGAAGACGAATTGCTTGGCGTCCATCGCCTCGTTCATCTTCACGTCGAAGAACAGGATGTTGGTACGCTGGCCGACGCTGTCGATCAGCTGCATGTCGTTCACCACGCTACTGCGGAAGGAAATCCGCAGGCTGTCGAACAGGGTGTCCTTGGACTTCGGCTTGAGGGTGAAGTCGACCACGTTGCCGCCATCTTTGGCGGTGATGTCGAAGCTCTGGCCGATCTTCGACACATCACCGGAGAGCAGCAACGCCGGGGTCTGGGTCAGGCGCTGGTCGAGCTTCTGAATGGTCACCTGTTCCAGGTCCGGGTCGTACAGCCAGATTTTCTCGCCATTGGAGATCAACAGCTGCTCGTTCGGAGCATCGGTGTGCCAGCGGAACAGCCCCGGACGTTTCAGGCCCAGGGTGCCGGCGGTTTCCTGCAGGCGGGTGCCGCTGCCGTCCAGGGTCAACTGGGAAAAGCGCGCGGTCATTGTCTGTGCCTTGGTGAGCATCCCGCTCAGGCGCTGCGCAGCAGCCTCGTCGGCATGGGCCTGGACGCCGGCAACAGCCAGCGCAGCAACGAACAACAGGCGGATCAGACGCATCGAAATCCTCGAAGTCGAATCAATCACGGATCGGGGCCGGCGCCATTACTTCGCGCGAGCCATTGGTATTCATCGGAGTGACCACGCCAGCCATCTCCATTGCCTCGATCATCCGCGCGGCGCGGTTGTAGCCGATCTTCAGCTTGCGCTGCACGGCGGAGATCGAAGCCCGGCGGCTTTCGGTCACGAAGCGCACGGCCTCGTCGTAGAGCGGATCGTCCTCGCTGCCCTCGCCGCCTTCGCCGCCACCACCGCCCTCGAACGAACCGCCACCGCCCTCTTCGGCGCCAGCGAGGATGTCCTCGATGTAGTTCGGCGCGCCACGCAGCTTCCACGCCTCGACGACGCGGTGTACTTCGTCGTCGGAGACGAAAGCGCCATGGACGCGGATCGGCAGGCCGGTGCCCGGCGGCAGGTAGAGCATGTCACCGTGCCCCAGCAGTTGTTCGGCGCCGCCCTGGTCGAGGATGGTGCGCGAGTCGATCTTGCTGGAAACCTGGAAGGCGATACGGGTCGGAATGTTCGCCTTGATCAGGCCAGTGATCACGTCCACCGACGGACGCTGGGTCGCGAGGATCAGGTGGATGCCCGCCGCACGCGCCTTCTGGGCGATACGGGCGATCAGCTCTTCCACCTTCTTGCCGACGATCATCATCATGTCGGCGAATTCGTCGACCACCACCACGATGGTCGGCAGCGTCTGCAGCAGTGGCGCTTCGTCTTCCATGCTCTCGCGGCGGTACAGCGGGTCGGTCAGCGGGGTGCCGGCTTCCTCCGCGTCCTTCACCTTGCGGTTGAAGCCTGCGAGGTTCCGCACGCCCATGGCCGCCATCAGCTTGTAGCGGCGCTCCATCTCGGCGACGCTCCAGCGCAGCGCGTTGGCGGCCTCCTTCATGTCGGTGACCACCGGGCAGAGCAGGTGCGGAATGCCTTCGTAGATCGACAGTTCCAGCATCTTCGGGTCGATCATAATCAGCCGCGCCTCTTCGGGCGTGGACTTGAACAGGATCGACAACAGCATGGCATTCACGCCTACCGACTTACCGGAACCGGTAGTACCGGCCACCAACAAGTGCGGCATCTTCGCCAGGTCGGTGATGATCGGGTTGCCGCCGATGTCGTGACCCAGGGCCAGCGGCACGGTGGACTTGTGCTCGTCGTATTCCGGCGTCATCAGCACTTCGGAGAAGCGCACCATCTGCCGGTCTTCGTTGGGAATCTCGATGCCGACGGTGGTCTTGCCGGGGATGACTTCCACCACGCGCACGCTGATCACCGCCAGCGAGCGCGCCAGGTCCTTGGCCAGATTGGAGATGCGGCTGACCTTCACGCCGGCGGCTGGCTGGATTTCGAAACGGGTGATCACCGGGCCCGGATGCACGGACTCGACGATGACCTCGACACCGAACTCCTTGAGCTTGATCTCCAGCAGGCGCGACATGGCCTCCAGGGACTCGGGCGAGTAGCTCTGTTTCTTTTCCGACGCCGGGTCGAGGATCGACAGCGGCGGCAGCGTGCCTTCCACGGCGGTATCGACGAACAGCGGCGCCTGCTTCTCTTTCAGCACGCGCTTGCTCGGCTCGGCCGGCTTGGTGGGCGGCGGCGGGACGTCGATCTTCGGCGCCACGCGCTTTTCGCGCTCCTGCACGCTCTTGACCAGCGCTTCCTCGCGCTCGATCAGGCGTTCCTTGACCTTGGCCTGCTCGCGGCGATCGGCAACGATGGGCGCGGCGACTTCGGCCACACGTTCGTCGACTTCACGCAACTGGGCGACGAGCTGCTTGTGCTCGCTGCGGGCGCTCCACCAGCGGTTGGTGGCGTTATGGATGAGCTCGAACAGATCGAGGGTGATCTTGCCGGTGACGTCCATCACCTTGAACCAGGACAGGTCGGCGAACACCGTCATGCCGAACAGGAACAGCGCCAGGAACAGCAGCGTACTGCCCTGCACGTTCAGCGCATTGATGCCCAGTTGGCCCAGGCTCTCGCCCAGGGCCCCGCCAGCCGTGGCCGGCATGTGGGCACCGCTGGTGTGGAAATGGATGTAAGCCAGCGCGGAGCCGGACAGGACCAGGAACACCAGGCCGATCAGACGCCAGGAGAACAGCCAGCCGCTCCACTCCCAGGCCATGTGGCGCTTGCGGAAGACCTGGTAGGTCTTCACCGCCAGCAGCAGCGGAAACAGGTAGGCGAAATAGCCCAGCACCATGAACAGGATGTCAGCGCTCAGCGCGCCCAGGCGGCCGGCCGCGTTCTGCACCTGCTCGACGTGGCTGGAGTGGCTCCAGCCCGGATCGGAGGAATCGTAGGTGAGCAGTGCCATCCAGAGGTAAAGGCAGAGCGCGCCGAGCGCGATCAGGGCCCCTTCCTTCAGACGGTAATGCAGTTGCTGGCGCCAGGCGGCAGCATGGCTTGCTGTGGTGTCCTTCAAAACGCTTCTATTCCTGCGCTATACGCGCGTCCGAGAGTCGTTGGGCCGCGAAACGGGCCTATTGTACGGCTTTGGCCGGCCGATGCCAGCGAACCCGGGTGTGCCTGACTGCGCTTTTGCCGGCTTTCCGGGGTTCGGTGTAGCATAGCCCAACACCGCTTTTCGGCTGCTCAATTGGAGCATGCATTCTCTTACGTGACAAAGGCTTATGGAGTCTTTTTATGAGTGAAGTCAAGCATTCGCGCCTGATCATCCTGGGCTCCGGCCCCGCGGGCTACACCGCGGCCGTGTACGCCGCGCGCGCCAACCTCAAGCCTGTTGTCATCACCGGCATCCAGCCCGGCGGCCAGCTGACCACCACCACCGAGGTCGACAACTGGCCCGGCGACGTCGAGGGCCTGACCGGCCCGGCGCTGATGCAGCGCATGGAGCAGCACGCCAAGCGTTTCGATACCGAGATCGTCTACGACCACATCCACACCGCCGAGTTGCAGCAGAAGCCCTTCACCCTCAAGGGCGACAGCGGCACCTACACCTGCGACGCGCTGATCATCGCCACCGGCGCCTCCGCCCAGTACCTGGGCATGTCCTCGGAAGAGGCCTTCATGGGCAAGGGCGTTTCCGCCTGCGCGACCTGTGACGGCTTCTTCTACCGCAACCAGGTGGTCTGCGTGGTCGGCGGCGGCAATACCGCCGTGGAAGAGGCGCTGTACCTGTCCAACATCGCCAAGGAAGTCCACCTGATCCACCGCCGCGACAAGCTGCGCTCGGAGAAGATCCTGCAGGACAAGCTGTTCGAGAAGGCGAAGAACGGCAACGTGCGCCTGCACTGGAACACCACCCTGGACGAAGTCCTCGGCGACAACATGGGTGTGATCGGCGTCCGCCTGAAAGACGCTGAAAGCGGCGAAACCCGCCAACTGGACCTGTCCGGCGTGTTCATCGCCATCGGCCACAAGCCGAACACCGACCTATTCAAGGGCCAACTGGAGATGCACGACGGCTACCTGAAGATCAAGGGCGGTGCCGAAGGCAATGCAACCCTGACCAGCATCGACGGCGTATTCGCCGCCGGCGACGTGGCCGACCACGTCTACCGCCAGGCGATCACCTCTGCCGGCGCCGGCTGCATGGCCGCGCTGGACGCTGAAAAGTTCCTCGACGACAACTGATCGGCGCAAGGGGAGGCTCGCCCTCCCCTCCTCCCTATGCTCAAGTGGCTTTCCCGCAGCAATTTCGACTTCCCGCCCCTCGACAAGGCCCTGCATGAGCCCAACGGCCTGCTTGCGGCCGGCGGGGACCTCAACCCGCAGCGCCTGATCCAGGCCTACCGCCATGGCTGCTTCCCCTGGTACCAGGACGGCCAGCCGATCCTCTGGTGGTCACCGGACCCGCGCACCGTCCTGTTTCCCGAAGAACTGCACGTCTCCCGCAGCCTGGCCAAGTTCATTCGCCAGCAGCAGTATCAGGTCACCATCGACCAGGCCTTCGAGCAGGTCATCCACGGCTGCGCCGGCCCGCGCGATTATGCGGACGGCACCTGGATCACCACACCAATGCAGGACGCCTACTACCAGCTGCACCGCCTGGGTGTCGCCCACTCGGCAGAGGCCTGGCAAGACAATGAACTGGTCGGCGGGCTTTACGGACTGGCCATCGGCCGCCTGTTCTTCGGCGAATCCATGTTCAGCCGCGCCGACAATGCCTCCAAGGTCGCATTCGTCACTCTGGTACAGCGCCTGAAGGCCGCCGGCTTCGTGATGATCGACTGCCAGATGCCGACCCAGCACCTGCACAGTTTCGGCGCCCGCGCCATTTCCCGCCGTGAATTCGCCAGCTACCTGCGCCGTCATCTCGACGAAACACCATCGCAGGACTGGACTTCGCAGGCGGACCCGCTCAGCCTGTCTTAAACTTGCCTGAGGGACCTCGCAGGGGTTGAAGATGACCGAGCTCGCCCGCCTGAAGTTTTACGCCACGCAACCGCATCCATGCAGCTATCTGCCCGAGGAGCAGGCCACCACCCTGTTCCTCGACCCCAGCCAGCCCATGGACGCGCAGTTGTACGCCTCGCTGTCCGAGGTGGGTTTCCGGCGCAGCGGTGAGCATCTCTACCGGCCGCACTGCCAGCACTGCACCGCGTGCATCCCGGCGCGCATTCCGGCCGCCGGCTTCCAACCAAATCGCCAGCAGAAGCGCATCATCAAGCGCAACGCCGACCTGGAAGTTGTCCGCAAGCGTCCCGCCTTCACCGAGGAGTACTACGCCCTCTACATGCGCTACATCGAGCAGCGCCATGCAGACGGCGACATGTACCCACCCAGCCGCGACCAGTTCGCCACCTTCCTCGTGCGTGACCTGCCGTTCAGCTGCTTCTTCGAGTTCCGCCTCCAAGGCAGACTGCTTGCCGTCGCGGTGACTGACGTCCTGCCCAACGGACTCTCCGCGGTCTATACCTTCTACGATCCGGACGAGGAGCGCCGCAGTCTCGGCCGATTCGCCATCCTCTGGCAGGTCGCCGAGACCGAGCGCCTGAACCTGCACGCCGTCTACCTGGGCTACTGGATCAAGAATTGCCGGAAGATGAACTACAAGACCCAGTACCGCCCGATCGAGCTTTTCGTGAACCAGCGCTGGGTAGCGCTGAACTGAAGCGAAAACAGCCATTGGCGTTGTGGGGCGATTTCAGGCACAATGTGTGCCTTTTTTAATGCCCTGAAACTTCAGGCAACCATAGATACCGAGGGTTCTACTGCATGTCGAAAGAAGACAGCTTCGAAATGGAAGGCACTGTCGTCGACACCCTGCCCAACACCATGTTCCGCGTGGAGTTGGAGAACGGGCACGTCGTTACCGCGCACATCTCCGGGAAGATGCGCAAGAACTACATCCGCATCCTGACCGGCGACAAAGTTCGCGTTGAACTGACGCCCTACGACCTGTCCAAGGGTCGCATCACCTACCGCGCTCGCTGACAGACGGTAGGTGCCGGCAAAAGCCGGCACACAGAAAAACGCCCGGCATTGCCGGGCGTTTTCGTTTGGGCCTGATTAATACTCGTCAGGCCGGCTCTGCGGCGATCACTTCGAACTCGAAGGCCAGCTCGCCATCCTTCAGGTCCACATGAGCCACACCGCCGTGCTCGGCCAGCTCGCCGAACAGGATCTCCTCGGCCAGCGGCCGCTTGATCTTGTCCTGGATCAGCCGCGCCATTGGGCGAGCGCCCATCTGCGGATCGTAGCCCTTGTCGGCCAGCCAGCCGCGCGCCGAATCGCTGACCTCGATCTGCACGTGCTTGTCCTCCAGCTGCGCCTGCAGCTCGGTGAGGAACTTGTCGACGATGCTCTTGATGGTCTCGTGACTCAGACGGCCGAACTGGATGATGGTGTCCAGGCGGTTGCGGAACTCTGGCGTAAAGCTCTTCTTGATCACTTCCATCGCATCGGTGGAGTGGTCCTGCTGCGTGAAGCCGATGGAGGCCCGCGCCGCAGTTTCTGCACCAGCGTTGGTGGTCATGATCAGGATGACATTGCGGAAGTCCGCCTTGCGCCCGTTGTTGTCGGTCAGGGTGCCGTGGTCCATCACCTGCAGCAGCAGGTTGAAGACTTCCGGGTGCGCCTTCTCGATCTCATCCAGCAGCAGCACGCAGTGCGGCGTCTTGGTGATCGCTTCGGTAAGCAGGCCGCCCTGGTCGAAACCGACATAACCCGGAGGCGCGCCGATCAGACGGGACACGGTATGCCGCTCCATGTACTCGGACATGTCGAAGCGCACCAGCTCCACACCCAACGCCTTGGCCAGCTGACGAGCCACCTCGGTCTTGCCCACCCCGGTCGGACCGGAGAACAGGAAGGAGCCGACAGGCTTGTCAGGCGACTTGAGGCCGGCGCGTGACAGCTTGATGGCCGTGGAGAGCGACTCGATGGCCGCAGCCTGACCGAACACGGTCAGCTTCAGATCACGCTCAAGGTTGCGCAGCAGCTCTTTATCGGAGCTGGACACGTGCTTGGGCGGAATCCGCGCGATCTTCGCGACGATGTCCTCGACCTGCGGCACCTCGATGCGCTTCACGCGCTTCTCTTCCGGCTGCAGGCGCTGGTAGGCACCGGCCTCGTCGATCACATCGATGGCCTTGTCCGGCATGTGCCGGTCATTGATGTAGCGGGCGGCCAACTCGGCGGCGGCACGCAGCGCTTCATCGCTGTACTCGATGTGGTGGTGCTGCTCGAAGCGTGGCTTCAGGCCTTTCAGGATGCCGAAGGTGTCTTCGACGGACGGTTCGGTGACGTCGACCTTCTGGAAGCGACGAGCCAGCGCGCGATCCTTCTCGAAGATGCCGCGGAATTCCTGGAAGGTGGTCGAACCAATGCAGCGGATCTCACCGGACGACAGCAGCGGCTTCAGCAGGTTGGAAGCATCCATCACCCCGCCCGATGCCGCACCGGCACCGATGATGGTGTGGATTTCGTCGATGAACAGCACCGCATGCGGGCGCTTGCGCAGCTCGTTGAGCAGCGCCTTGAAGCGCTTCTCGAAGTCGCCGCGGTACTTGGTGCCCGCCAGCAGCGCACCCAGATCCAGGGAGTAGACGACACTGTCGGACAGCAGGTCCGGCACCTGGCCGTCGACGATGCGCTTGGCCAGGCCCTCGGCGATGGCGGTCTTGCCAACGCCAGCCTCACCCACCAGCAGCGGGTTGTTCTTGCGGCGACGAGCGAGGATCTGCGCGACGCGCTCGACTTCCGACTCACGACCGACCAGCGGGTCAATGCGACCCTGGCGCGCCAAATCGTTCAGGTTGCTGGCATAGGCATCCAGCGGATGGCTGGAAGTGGAAGACTCGCCGCCCTCCTCGTCCTGCATCTCCTGCTCGCTGTCCTGATGCTCGGCATGGCCCGGCACCTTGGAGATGCCATGGGCGATGTAGTTGACCACGTCGATCCGCGCGACGCTCTGCTGCTTGAGCAGGAACACCGCCTGGCTCTCCTGCTCGCTGAAGATGGCGACCAGTACGTTGGCGCCGGTGACTTCGCGCTTGCCGGAACTCTGCACGTGGAATACGGCACGCTGCAGGACGCGCTGGAAACCCAGGGTCGGCTGGGTTTCGCGATCCTCGTCGTGCTGGGGGATCAGCGGCGTGGTGGAATCGATGAACTCCTGCAGGTCTCGCCGCAGCTTGTCCAGATTCGCACCGCACGCCTTCAGAACCGTCGCGGCAGCCTCATTATCCAGAAGCGCCAACAGCAAGTGCTCAACGGTCATGAACTCATGCCGCTTCGCCCGCGCCTCCTTGAAGGCGAGATTGAGGGTGACTTCGAGCTCTCGATTCAACATGACTTCACCTCGCTCCCAAACATCCGCATCAACCTTCTATCTCAATTTCGCACAACAGTGGATGTTGGCTCTCCCTCGCATATTGATTGACCTGCATGGCTTTGGTTTCCGCGACATCGCGGGTAAAGGTCCCGCAGTGCGCCTTGCCCTGGGTATGCACAGTCAACATGACCTTGGTTGCCTGCTCGCGGTTCATGTTGAAGTACAGCTCGAGCACCTCAACCACGAAATCCATCGGGGTGTAATCATCGTTGAACATGATGACCCGATACATGGACGGCGCCTTCAGGGCAGGTTTGGCTTCTTCAACCGCCAGCCCCGTCCCGTCGTCTTCCATTGGATCCGGGCGGTCCTGATTGAATGTTAGTCGAATCTGGCTACTTGCATGCATGCTGGAATAAAAGCTTTGCGAGTGGGTGAATGAGTGGGCCGGCCGGAGTTTGAATCGCCTCTCAGGCCCAGACGACGCCGCCTTGACTAACGGCAAAAGGGTGTTACAACCAAAGGATACCCCCCGGAGGGTATCAGGAGTTCCGGACGCCAGTCTTCAGAAAAAGGCATAGCGGAATAGTAGTGGATGATACTCCAGCGATGGAGTCCTTTGCAGAGGGATATCAGCATGCTTAGCGGTAAGGTCAAGTGGTTCAACAACGCCAAGGGCTACGGTTTCATCCTGGCTGATGGCCGAGATGAGGACCTGTTTGCTCATTACTCGGCAATCCAGATGGATGGCTACAAGACTCTCAAGGCCGGCCAACCCGTCAGTTTCGAGATCCTGCAAGGTCCGAAGGGGTTGCACGCGGTGAACATCCAGCCCGTCAACGCCAATGCATCCACCCCGTCCGCGCAGACTGCCCCGAGCAGCGAGGTAGAGAACCTCACGGCGGAAGCCTGATTCGTCAAGGATCAGACGAAACGAAAAAGGCCGGCAGTAAGCCGGCCTTTTTCATGGGCGAAGAATCACCCGGTTACATCTTGGCGATGATCGCGTCGCCGAACTCGGAGCACGACAGCAGCTTGGCACCGTCCATCAGTCGCTCGAAGTCGTAGGTCACGGTCTTTGCGGCGATGGCGCCGTTCACACCGTCGATGATCAGGTCGGCCGCTTCCGGCCAGCCCATGTGGCGCAGCATCATCTCGGCGGAGAGGATCACCGAACCCGGATTGACCTTGTCCAGGCCGGCGTACTTGGGGGCAGTACCATGGGTTGCCTCGAACATGGCCACCGAGTCGGACAGGTTGGCACCCGGCGCAATGCCGATACCACCCACCTCCGCCGCCAGGGCGTCGGACAGGTAGTCGCCATTCAGGTTGAGGGTGGCGATCACGTCGTACTCGGCCGGACGCAGCAGGATCTGCTGCAGCATCGCGTCGGCGATCACGTCCTTCACCACGATATTCTTGCCGGTAGTCGGGTTCTTGAACTGCATCCACGGGCCGCCATCGAGCAGCTGCGCACCGAACTCGTCACGGGCAAGCTCATAGCCCCAGTCCTTGAACGCACCCTCGGTGAATTTCATGATGTTGCCTTTATGGACGATGGTGACCGAGCTGCGGTCATTGTCCACGGCGTACTGCAGGGCCTTGCGCACCAGGCGCTTGGTGCCCTCCCGGGAAACCGGCTTGATGCCGATGCCGCAATCGTCGGTGAAGCGGATCTTCTTGACGCCCATTTCCTCGGTGAGGAACTTGATGACCTTCTGGGCTTCGGGAGTACCGGCCTTCCACTCGACGCCGGCATAGATGTCTTCGGAGTTCTCGCGGAAGATCACCATATCCACGTCACCGGGCTTCTTCACCGGGCTCGGCACACCTTCGAACCAGCGCACCGGGCGCAGGCAGACATAAAGGTCGAGCTGCTGGCGCAGCGCCACGTTCAGCGAGCGAATGCCGCCGCCCACCGGAGTGGTCAGCGGGCCCTTGATCGATACGACGTAGTCGCGAACGGCATCCAGGGTTTCCTGGGGCAGCCAGGTATCCTGGTCGTAGACCTGAGTGGCTTTCTCGCCGGCATAGACTTCCATCCACGCGATCTTGCGGTCGCCTTTGTAGGCTTTCTCGACGGCAGCGTCGACGACCTTGATCATGACCGGGCTGATATCGACGCCAATGCCATCACCCTCGATAAAGGGGATGATCGGGTTCTTCGGTACATTCAAGGACATATCGGCGTTGACGGTGATTTTGTCACCGGCCGGCACCTGGATCTTTTGGTATCCCATGCTGAACTCCGCTTTTTGATTGAAACCCTCTTGCAGCCACTGAGGGTAGCTCACAAGTCGGTAATCGAACTACATCATTCCTTAGTCTAAAAAAGGGACACGCTTCACCCTGCCTTTAGGGTGGTATACTGGCCGGCATGACTTAATGGTCATCGAGGTCCGAGCAGTCTGGGACCAGACTCTCTCCTCGCAGCGGCGCACGTCCTCACCAGGATCCCGCCGTACAACGCTCTACTGGCGCCCCAATATCCCCGCGGCAAATCTCGAAGGTCGGTCAACCACTTCGCTGACCGCAAGCGTGTACCAACGCGATTCGAGACTCTGTGCGCGCCCAGCAAAGAAGAGAGTTAGAACGAGATGTCCATCCGCTCGAAGATCACCTACACCTTCACCGACGAAGCACCCGCCCTTGCCACCTATTCGCTTCTTCCTATCGTAAAAGCCTTTGCCGCCTCCGCCGGCATCGACGTCGAGACCCGCGACATCTCTCTTTCGGGCCGTATCCTGGCCTCCTTCGCTGACCAGCTCGGCGACAAGGCGATCGAAGACGATCTGGCCTACCTGGCCGTACTGGCCACCGACGCCAAAGCCAACATCATCAAGCTGCCGAACATCTCCGCTTCGGTACCGCAGCTCAAGGGCGCCATCGCCGAGCTGCAGAAGCTGGGCTACGCCGTTCCGGACTTCCCGGAAGATCCGCAGACCGACGCCGAGAAAGACACCCGCGCCCGCTACGCCAAGGTCCTGGGCAGCGCCGTGAACCCGGTCCTGCGTGAAGGCAACTCCGACCGCCGCGCCCCGGCTGCCGTGAAAGCCTACGCCCGCAAGCACCCGCACAGCATGGGCAAGTGGAGCATGGCTTCGCGCTCCCACGCCGACTACATGCGTGGCGGCGACTTCTTCTCCAGCGAGCAGTCGGTCACCATTCCGAAGGCCGGTGAAGTCCGCATCGAGTTCGTCGGCAAGGACGGCAAGGTCGAGACCAAGAAGACCCTGAAGATGCAGGACGGCGAAGTCCTCGACAGCATGTTCATGAGCTGCAGCAAACTGCGCGCCTTCTTCGAGAAGACCCTGCAGGACTGCAAGGAAACCGGCGTCATGTGGTCCCTGCACGTCAAGGCCACCATGATGAAGATCTCCCACCCGATCGTCTTCGGCCACGCCGTCACCGTCTACTACAAGGACGTGTTCGAGAAGTACGGCCAGCTGTTCGAAGAGCTGGGCGTGAACCCGAACAACGGCATCTCCAGCGTCTATGACAAGATCAAGTCGCTGCCGGCCTCGCAGCAGGAAGAAATCCTGCACGACATCCACGAGGTGTACAGCCACCGCCCGGAAATGGCGATGGTCGACTCGGTCAAGGGCATCACCAACCTGCACATCCCCAGCGACGTGATCGTCGACGCCTCCATGCCGGCCATGATCCGCAACTCGGGTCAGATGTGGGGCAAGGACGGCAAGCAGAAAGACACCAAAGCGGTAATGCCGGAAAGCACCTACGCCCGCATCTACCAGGAAATGATCAACTTCTGCAAAACCAACGGCGCGTTCGACCCGACCACCATGGGCAGCGTACCGAACGTCGGCCTGATGGCGCAGAAAGCCGAGGAATACGGCTCCCACGACAAGACCTTCGAACTGGAAGCTGACGGCGTGATGCGCGTTGTCGACGCCGACGGCAAGGTCCTGATGCAGCACGAAGTTCAAGCCGGTGACATCTGGCGCGCCTGCCAGACCAAGGACGCCCCGATCCGTGACTGGGTCAAGCTGGCCGTTACCCGCGCCCGCGCTTCCAACACCCCGGCCATCTTCTGGCTGGACCCGGAGCGCGCCCACGACAACGAGCTGCGCAAGAAGGTCGAGCTGTACCTGAAGGACCACGACCTGACCGGTCTGGACATCAGCGTCAAAGGCTACAACGAAGCCATCCGTACCAGCATGGAGCGTCAGCTGCGCGGCCTGGACACCATCTCGGTGACCGGCAACGTCCTGCGCGACTACCTGACCGACCTGTTCCCGATCATGGAACTGGGCACCTCGGCCAAGATGCTCTCCATCGTTCCGCTGATGGCGGGCGGCGGCATGTACGAAACCGGCGCCGGCGGCTCGGCTCCGAAACACGTACAGCAGCTGGTGGAAGAGAACTACCTGCGCTGGGATTCCCTGGGCGAGTTCCTGGCTCTGGCCGTCTCCTTCGAAGAAGAAGGCATCAAGACCGACAACGCCAAGGCCAAGGTACTGGGCAAGACCCTGGACATCGCCACCGGCAAGCTGCTCGACAACAACAAGTCGCCGTCGCGCAAGATCGGTGAGATCGACAACCGCGGCAGCCACTTCTACCTGGCCATGTACTGGGCCCAGGCCCTGGCCGAGCAGAACGACGACGCCGAGCTGAAGGCTCACTTCGCCGGCCTGGCCAAGACCCTGACCGAGAAGGAAGCGGCCATCGTCGCCGAACTCAACGGCGTACAGGGCAAGCCGGCGGAAATCGGTGGTTACTACCGTTCCGACGCGGAGCTGACCAGCAAGGTCATGCGCCCGAGCGCGACCTTCAACGCCGCGATCGACGCACTGGCGTAAGCCTTTTCGCGTGATACCAGAACCCCCGGGCCTTCCCGGGGGTTCTGCTTTCTGCACCCCGCCACGTTAAACTCGCGCCTTTTCGCCCCAACGAGATCGTTACCATGCGCTGGCTAGCACACGTCACCGTCGCCACCATCGTCGAAGACCAGGGCCGCTTCCTGCTCGTGGAGGAAATGTCCGCTGACAAAAAGCAGGTCTTCAATCAGCCCGCCGGCCACCTGGAAGCCAACGAGACCCTGCTCGAGGCCGCCGTGCGCGAAACCCTCGAGGAAACCGGCTGGGACGTGGAGCTGACCGCCGTCACCGGCATCTACCTGTACACCGCGCCGAGCAACGGCGTGACCTACCAGCGCGTCTGTTTCGCCGCGCGCCCCCAGCGCCATCATCCCGAGCGCGAGCTCGACGACGGCATCCTCGGCGCCCGCTGGATGACCCGCGAAGAGCTGGCCGCACAACCCGATCGCTGGCGCAGTCATCTGGTGCTGCGCTGCATCGACGATTACCTCGAAGGCGAGCGCTTCCCGCTGGCCCTGATCCGCGACTGAGCCAACCTCAAGCCGGCAGCCGAGCCTCTGGCGCTCGGCTCTGGTAGAATCGCCCTCTTTACCTGCGTTCGTGACCCGCTGCCATGTCTAGCTCACCCAAAGCCCCCCAGAACACCCGCGTCATCGTCGGCATGTCCGGCGGCGTGGATTCCTCCGTCTCCGCCCTCCTCCTCAAGGAGCAGGGTTATCAGGTGGAAGGACTGTTCATGAAGAACTGGGAAGAAGACGACGGCACCGAGTACTGCACCGCCATGACCGACCTCGCCGACGCCCAGGCCGTCTGCGACCGTATTGGCATCAAGCTGCACACCGCCAACTTTGCCGCAGAGTACTGGGACAACGTCTTCGAGCATTTCCTCGAGGAATACAAGGCCGGCCGCACGCCGAACCCGGACATCCTCTGCAACCGCGAAATCAAGTTCAAAGCCTTCCTCGACTACGCCGTCGCCCTGGGCGCCGACCTGATCGCCACCGGGCACTACGTGCGCCGCCGCGACATCGACGGCCGCAGCGAGCTGCTCAAGGGCCTGGACCCGAACAAGGACCAGAGCTACTTCCTGCACGCCGTGGGCGGCGAGCAGATCGGCAAGACCCTGTTCCCGGTCGGCGAACTGGAAAAGCCCGAGGTTCGTGCCATCGCCGAGAAATACGGCCTGGCCACCGCAAAGAAGAAGGACTCCACCGGCATCTGCTTCATCGGCGAACGTCGTTTCAGCGACTTCCTCAAGCAGTACCTGCCAGCCCAGCCGGGCAATATCGAGACCACCGACGGCACGGTCATCGGCAAGCACGTCGGCCTGATGTACCACACCATCGGCCAGCGCCAGGGTCTCGGCATCGGCGGCCTGAAGAATGCCGACGACAGCCCCTGGTACGTGCTGGAGAAGGACCTGGTGCGCAACGTCCTGGTCGTCGGCCAGGGCAACGACCATCCATGGCTGTTTTCCCGAGCCCTGCACGCCTCGCACATCTATTGGGTCAACCCCATCGACCTGGACCAGCCCAAGGCCCTGCGCGCCAAGGTGCGCTACCGCCAGGCCGACCAGGACTGCGTGCTGGAACGTAACGAGAACGGCTACCGCGCCGTCTTCGACGAGCCGCAGCGCGCCGTCACCCCAGGCCAATCCGTCGTCTTCTATGACGGCGAAGTCTGCCTCGGTGGCGGCGTCATCGAATCCGCTGAACCCGCGTTCGCTAAGGACAGTAAATGAGCGATCTGCACGACCAGATCATCGCCCTCTCCGGCGTCTTCGAAGCCGCCTCGCTGGTAGACCGCCTCGCCCGCACCGGGCAGATCCCCGAGGCGCCGCTGGGCTGCATGCTCGGCAGCCTGCTGGTGCGCGACCCGAAGACCACCCTCGACGTCTACGGCGGCGACACCGCCAACCTGCGCGAGGGCTTCCGCGCCCTGGTCAGCGCCCTCGAGCGCGACCCCAACAGCCTGCAGCGCGAGCCGCTGCGCTACGCCCTGTCGCTGATCGGCCTGGAACGCCAGCTCAACAAGCGTCCCGACATGCTCGACATCATGGGCACCCGCCTGGACCAGGTTCAGCAGCAGGTGCAGCACTTCGGCCTGGTCCACGAGAACGTCATCGCTTCCTGCGCCGGCCTCTACCAGGACACTCTGAGCACTTTCCGCCAGCGCATCCAGGTGCACGGTGACATGCGCCACCTGCAGATCAACGCCAACGCCGCGCGTATCCGCGCCCTGCTGCTGGCCGGCATCCGCTCCGCGCGCCTGTGGCGACAGCTCGGCGGCAACCGCTGGCAGATGCTCTTCAGCCGGAAGAAAATGCTGAACGAACTGCGCCCCCTGCTGCGCGGCTGAAACACGTCCTTCCGGTCGTCGCAAGGGCGACCGGTTCGCGCCATTCATGTATGATGTGCGCCCTTTTCGTTGACCGACAGCTACGAGAACGCCCCATGCAGCTTTCCTCCCTTACCGCGGTATCCCCCGTTGACGGCCGTTACGGCAGCAAGACCAGCGCCCTGCGTCCGATTTTCAGCGAATACGGCCTGATCCGTTTCCGCGTCCTGGTGGAGGTTCGCTGGCTCCAGCGTCTCGCCGCCCACGCCGGCGTCCCTGAAGTCGCGCCCTTCTCCGCCGAAGCCAACGCCCTGCTGAACCAGCTGGCCGACGACTTCCAGCTGGAGCACGCGCAGCGCATCAAGGACATCGAGCGCACCACCAACCACGACGTCAAGGCCGTGGAGTACCTGCTCAAGGAACAAGCCGCCAAGCTGCCGGAACTGGCCAAGGTCAGCGAGTTCATCCACTTCGCCTGCACCTCCGAGGACATCAACAACCTGTCCCACGCCCTGATGCTGCGCGAAGGCCGTGACACCGTACTGCTGCCGCTGATGCGCCAGATCGCCGACTCCATCCGCGAGCTCGCGGTGAAGTTCGCCGACGTGCCGATGCTCTCGCGCACCCACGGCCAGCCGGCCTCCCCGACCACCCTGGGCAAAGAACTGGCCAACGTCGTCTACCGCCTGGAGCGCCAGATCAAGCAGGTCGCTTCGGTCGAGCTGCTGGGCAAGATCAACGGCGCGGTGGGCAACTACAACGCCCACCTGTCGGCCTACCCGCAGGTTGACTGGGAAGCCAACGCCCGCGAATTCATCGAAGGCGACCTCGGCCTGAACTGGAACCCCTACACCACCCAGATCGAGCCGCACGACTACATCGCCGAGCTGTTCGACGCCGTAGCGCGCTTCAACACCATCCTCATCGACTTCGACCGCGACATCTGGGGCTACATCTCCCTGGGCTACTTCAAGCAGAAGACCGTCGCCGGGGAAATCGGCTCCTCGACCATGCCGCACAAGGTCAACCCGATCGACTTCGAGAACTCCGAAGGCAACCTGGGTATCGCCAACGCCCTGCTCCAGCACCTGGCCAGCAAACTGCCGATCTCCCGCTGGCAGCGCGACCTGACCGACTCCACCGTGCTGCGCAACCTGGGCGTCGGTTTTGCCCACAGCGTCATCGCCTACGAAGCCAGCCTGAAAGGCATCGGCAAGCTGGAGCTGAACGCCGCACGCATCGCCGATGACCTGGACGCCTGCTGGGAAGTCCTGGCCGAGCCGGTACAGACCGTCATGCGCCGCTACGGCATCGAGAACCCCTACGAGAAGCTCAAGGAGCTGACCCGCGGCAAAGGCATCAGCGCCGAAGCCCTGCAGGTGTTCATCGAAGGCCTCGACATGCCGACAGAAGCCAAGGCCGAGCTGAAGAAACTGACCCCCGCGAACTACATCGGTAACGCTGTCGCCCAGGCCAAGCGCATCTGAGATTCGCCCTGACTTTGCACGCCCGGCTGTGCCGGGCGTTTTTGTTTCAAGGACTTAACCATGAATCCTGCTATTCCTCTTCAGCTTTTGGGCGGCATCAGCGCCGAAGAATTCCTCCGCGACTACTGGCAGAAAAAGCCCCTGCTGGTGCGCCAGGCCATCCCCGATTTCAAGAGCCCGCTGGACCCTGATGAACTGGCCGGCCTCGCCCTGGAAGAGATGATCGAATCGCGCATCGTCCTCGAACACGGCGACAGCCCGTGGGAGCTGCGCCGCGGCCCGTTCCAGGAAGACACCTTCAGCCAGATGCCCGAGCGCGACTGGACCCTGCTGGTGCAGGCCGTCGACCAGTTCATCCCGGAAGTCGCCGAGCTGCTGGAACACTTCAAGTTCCTGCCCAGCTGGCGCATCGATGACGTGATGATCAGCTACGCCGCACCGGGCGGCGGCGTTGGCCCGCACTTCGACAACTACGACGTATTCCTGCTGCAGGGCCACGGTCGCCGTCGCTGGAAAGTCGGCCAGACCTGCGACGCCAGCAGCCCGATGCTGCCCCACGCCGACCTGCGCATCCTCGCCGAATTCGAAGAAAGCGCCGACTGGGTGCTGGAACCCGGCGACATGCTCTACCTGCCGCCGCGCGTGGCTCACTACGGCATCGCCGAAGACGACTGCATGACCTACTCGGTCGGTTTCCGCGCACCCAGCGCCGCCGAAGTACTGACCCACTTCACTGACTTCCTCGCCCAGTTCCTCTCCGACGAGGAGCGCTACAGCGACGCCGGCATGGCGGCGATGAAAGGCGACTTCGACCAGCACCAGATCCAGCGCGACGCCCTCGATCGCCTGAAGAACCTGCTGCAGGAGCACATGAGCGACGAACGCCTGTTGCTCACCTGGTTCGGCCAGTTCATGACCGAGCCGCGCTACCCGGAACTGGTGGCCGGCGAGGAGATCGAGGAAGACGACCTGACCGCCGCCATCGAAGACGGCGAAGTGCTGATCCGCAACCCCAGCGCCCGCATGGCCTGGAGCGAAGTGGACGTCGGCCTGCTGCTGTTCGCCAGCGGCCAGACCGTGGTCCTGCCGGAAAAACTGCGCGACCTGCTCAAGCTGGTGTGCTCGGCCCAGTCGCTGCACGAAGGGAATCTCGGCCAATGGCTGGCCGACGACGATGGGCGTAAGCTCATCGGAGAACTGATCAAACAGGGCAGTCTGGAGTTTGCCGATGAGTAGCAAGATCAGGGTTCGCGTCGCGGACTGGCAGAAGGATAATGCCGATCTGCGGCGCATTCGCGAGGCGGTGTTCATCGCCGAGCAATCGGTCCCGCCGGAACTCGAATGGGACGCCGAGGATGTCGAAGCCGTGCACTTCCTGGCCTTCGAAGGCGACTACGCCATCGGCACCGCCCGCCTCCTGCCGGACGGGCACATCGGCCGGGTGTCGGTCCTCAAGGACTGGCGCGGCCTGAAGGTCGGCGACCTGCTGATGCGCGCCGCCATCGAGCAGGCGGAAAGCCAGGGCCTGCAGCGCCAGCTGCTGACGGCGCAGGTCTACGCCATTCCCTTCTACGAACGGCTAGGCTTCCAGGTGGCCAGCGGCGAATTCCTCGACGCCGGCCTCCCCCACGTGGACATGGTGCGCGAGAGCGCCTGAGCAACGAATCAAAGGAGCGACATGGAAAACGCCCCGGACCAAGACGACCTCCCGGTAGAACTGCCGGACATCGAGTTTCAGTCACCGGGGCGTTTTGCCGTCCACAACCCGCCCAGCGAAGCGCTGACGCCCGAAGCCCTTGAGCCGGCGCCTTTTCGCCTCGGCGAGGGCGACCAGCTGCACCGCTTCAGCAAGCCGGATGACGCCCGCGCCCATGCGCTGGCGCTGATCCAGCAGGCGCGCCGCACCCTCTACCTCTACACCCCAGACCTGGAGCCCTGGCTGTACCACCACAGCAGCATCCAGGAAGCCTGCACACAGTTGCTGCTGCGCAATCCGCGCAATCGCCTGATGATCCTGGTGCGCGACAGCACCCGGGCCGTGAAGGAAGGCCATCGCCTGCTCAATCTCAGCCGGCGGCTGTCGAGCTACTGCCAGATCCGCCGGATCAATCCCGACTACCCGAGCGAAGAGCATGCCTTTCTCCTCGCCGACGATTGCGGCCTGCTGCTGCGCCCGGAGCCGGGCGAGTACGCCGGTTACGCGCACTACAACAACGCTGGCCGCGTCCGCCAACTGATCGCGCAATTCGAACAGACCTGGAACACCAGCGTTCTCGACCCGAACCTGCGGAGTTTCCTGATTTGAGCCGACACCCTCTCGCCCTGATGCTCGCCTGCGCGATCAGCCTCACCGCTACCGCAGCGCCGCGTACCGAGATCATCCCGCTCAACTATCGCACCGCCGAAGACGTGCTGCCGGTGGCGCAGCAGGTGCTGGGCAACGAAGGCCGGGTCACCGCCTACGGCAACCAGTTGGTAGTCAACGCCGAACTGGCGAAGATCCGCGAACTACAGCAGGTGCTCGAACAACTGGATACGCGCCCACATCAGCTACTGATCAGCATCGATACACTCGATGGCAGCCAGGGCAGCCAGAGCGGCTACTCGGTGAATGGCTCGGTGAGCGCCGGCAATGTGGAAATCCAGGCGGGTCGCGGCGAAGTCAACGGCCGCGACCAGGTGCGCATCATCAATCGATCCACCAACAGTCGCGGAGGCGGCACCCAGCAGGTGCGCACCACCGAGGGCTCGCCCGCTTTCATCCAGGTGGGCCAGAGCCAGCCGGTGACCAACGCCGGCATCGGCCCCTACGGCCAGGTCTACAGCCAGACCGAATACCGCGACGCCAACCAGGGCATGTACGTGACCGCCAGCCTCACCGGCAACCTGGTGCACATCACCCTGAGTACCCGCAACGACCGCTTCAACGGCAATTACCAGGGTTCGATGAACACCAGTTCGGCCGATACCAGCGTCAGCGGCCCCATCGGCCAGTGGATCGAGGTCGGCGGCGTCAGCCAGACCAACCAGAGCACGCAGAGCGGCTACACCCGCCAATACAGCACCCAGGGGCGCAGCGACAGCAGCCTGCGGGTGAAGGTCGAAGTGCTCGACTAATCCTTCCGTAGGTGACCTGGCAGTCCTCGTTAGACCTTCGTGTAGTAGCCCAAAAAAAACACTACAAAACGTTTGACGAACGCTCGTTTGAAAGTGCATGATGGCTTCGCTCCCGCTAACCAGAGGGTCTCAAAGCCCTCCGGACCGAGCCTGTGGCCCACCCGCCGCGCTGGTCCGTGTTGTTAAGCCCACAAGGCGGATCGACGAGGTTGCGACTGGCAAGAGGTTGTCCTGAGGGACGGGGAAGCAAGCCTTAGCAACAGTACGAAGTGACGGATTCAGCCGTCCACCATCGCCCAACGGCTGCCACGAGCCGGCAAGCGATTCTGGATGTCACCGCTGCAGTCACCCGTCTGTACGCCGCTCTACCCCACTCCTCCAGCGTCATTCCTTCTTTCGGTCGCACCTTCGCCATCCCGCGGCGAGCAACCCGCAGTCAATTCCGTGTAGATACGGGTTTGAGTGGGTAAGTCGGTGCTCAACCACACACATACTTTGAAGGATTGACCATGTCCGCTTATCAAAACGACATCAAGGCCGTTGCCGCTCTGAAAGAGAAAACCGGTAATAGCTGGAGCGCTATCAACCCCGAGTCGGTTGCCCGCATGCGCGCTCAGAACCGCTTCAAGACTGGTCTGGACATCGCCAAGTACACTGCGGCCATCATGCGCAAGGACATGGCCGAGTATGACGCCGACACCTCCGTCTACACCCAGTCCCTGGGCTGCTGGCATGGCTTCATCGGTCAGCAGAAGCTGATCTCGATCAAGAAGCACCTGAAGACCACCAACAAGCGCTACCTCTACCTGTCCGGCTGGATGGTTGCCGCGCTGCGTTCCGACTTCGGCCCGCTGCCCGACCAGTCCATGCACGAGAAAACCGCCGTTTCCGGCCTGATCGAAGAGCTGTACACCTTCCTGCGCCAGGCTGACGCCCGCGAACTGGACCTGCTCTTCACCGCTCTGGACAGCGCTCGCGCTGCCGGCGACAAGGTCAAGCAGGACGAAATCCAGGCTCAGATCGACGGCTACGAAACCCACGTAGTACCGATCATCGCCGACATCGACGCCGGCTTCGGTAACCCGGAAGCGACCTACCTGCTGGCCAAGAAAATGATCGAAGCCGGTGCCTGCTGCATCCAGATCGAGAACCAGGTTTCCGACGAGAAGCAGTGCGGCCACCAGGACGGCAAAGTGACCGTTCCGCACGAAGACTTCCTCGCCAAGATCAATGCCGTTCGCTACGCGTTCCTCGAACTGGGTGTTGACGACGGCGTGATCGTTGCCCGTACCGACTCCCTGGGCGCCGGCCTGACCAAGCAGATCGCCGTGACCAAAGAGCCGGGCGACCTGGGCGACCAGTACAACTCCTTCCTGGACTGCGAAGAAGTTTCCGCTGCCGAGCTGCAGAACGGCGACGTGGTGATCAACCGCGGCGGCAAGCTGCTGCGCCCCAAGCGCCTGGCTTCCAACCTGTTCCAGTTCCGCAAGGGCACCGGCGAAGACCGCTGCGTCCTGGACTGCATCACCTCGCTGCAGAACGGCGCCGACCTGCTGTGGATCGAAACCGAGAAGCCGCACGTTGGCCAGATCAAGGGCATGGTTGACCGCATTCGTCAGGTCATCCCGAACGCCAAGCTGGTTTACAACAACAGCCCGTCGTTCAACTGGACTCTGAACTTCCGCCAGCAGGTGTTCGATGCGTTCGTCGCCGAAGGCAAGGACGTTTCCGCCTACGACCGCGCCAAGCTGATGAGCGTCGAGTACGACGAGACCGAACTTGCCCAGGTTGCTGACGAGAAGATCCGCACCTTCCAGCGTGACGGTTCCGCCCACGCCGGCATCTTCCACCACCTGATCACCCTGCCGACCTACCACACCGCCGCGCTGTCCACCGACAACCTGGCCAAGGGCTACTTCGCCGACCAGGGCATGCTGGCCTACGTGAAGGGTGTTCAGCGTCAGGAACTGCGTCAGGGCATCGCCTGCGTCAAGCACCAGAACATGGCCGGCTCGGACATCGGCGACAACCACAAAGAGTACTTCGCTGGCGAAGCCGCTCTGAAAGCCTCGGGCAAAGACAACACCATGAACCAGTTCCACTAAGAACTGGCTCAACCAGCCCCTCGGGGCTGGGAGGCTCCGCAAGACCCCGGCCCCGGCCGGGGTCTTGCTTTTTGTGCCTGGCCGAATTGCGCTTGGCCGAACCGCCAGCAACCCCTTCCCCGCCCGCCAAGGGCAGAACCGCTTCGACGTGCCAGCCTCGGGCTTCCTTTATATGAACGGAACGCCCCATGAGCAATAAACCCAAGCGCAACCGCCTCGCCCTCGCCGCCCACCTCATCCAGCGCCTGCCCAGCCGCCTCCACGAGCCACTGCTGAGTCGCCTGTTCTGCTCCCAGGTGCGCTTTGCCGGAACCGCCGGCGTACGCATCCAGAGGCTCTCCAATGATGAAGTGAGAATGAGCCTGGCCAACCATCGCCGCGCCCGCAATCACATCGGCGGCTTACATGCCGCAGCCATGGCGCTGCTGGCCGAGTCCGCCAGTGGCTGCATGGTCGGCATGAATCTGCCCGATCACAAGCTGCCGCTGATCAAGACCCTCAAGGTCGACTACCTGCGCCGGGCCAGCGGCAGCCTGCGCGCCATCGCCACACTGACGCCGGAACAGCGCCGCGCAATGCGGGACGAAGATCGCGGCGAGGCGCTGGTGCAGGTGACCCTTCTGGACGATTCGGGGGCCGAACCGGTGCGCTGCGAGATGCGCTGGGCGTGGATTCGGAAGGGAAATTGAACCACCCGGATGCGGGGGCGACCAACGAGTTCACAGAGGGATAATTCGAAGTCACATACCAGGCGAAATAAAAGCCGCGCCGCTTATATGTAGTAAAGTTACGGATATACGACACTGCAAATGATAATATTTATCATTTATAGGCTGCCGATTTATTGCGGTCAAATACCTCGAAAGTACTATTCGACCAAAGCCGAAGTGCCGTCACACTAGGCATCCAGAGCCGCGCAAACAGGGCGCTACGGGAAATGCAAAAGCCTTTTGCCCGAAATAGAAGCATCTGTTTGTGTTGGAAAAATTTACTTGCTGAAGGCTTTGGGCATAAAATTGGAAAGATGACCTGAACCCTTAGCTCACTATCCTTGAGTTGTCGGGTTCGCAGTAGTCGGGCGTTGCGCCCGGAACCCAAGACAATCGTTATTTGTAGGAAGGAGTATCGGCATGCCCAATCCAGCTGAACTTGCAGCTCAACACTGGGGACTCGCCGCCTTCCTTTTAGGAGTGCTGGGCCTGCTCGCCTTCATGCTAGGGGTTTCCAGCCTTCTTGGCAGTAAGGCATTTGGTCGCAGCAAGAACGAACCGTTCGAATCGGGGATCGTTCCTACCGGCAGCGCCCGCCTGCGTCTGTCGGCAAAATTCTATCTGGTCGCGATGCTCTTCGTGATCTTCGACGTCGAAGCCCTCTTCCTCTTCGCCTGGTCCGTGTCCGTCCGTGAAAGCGGTTGGGCAGGTCTGATCGAGGCAACCATTTTCATAGCAATTCTGTTGGCAGGTCTTGTCTACCTGTGGCGTATCGGCGCGCTCGATTGGGCGCCGGCGGCACGTCGCGCACGGCAGGCGAAGCTAAAACAATGAGGCTTTGGCGATGCAATACAAACTTACCCGGATCGATCCGGATGCGCCCAATGATCAATACCCGATCGGCGAACGCGAAACGGTAGAAGACCCGCTCATCGAAGGGCAGGTCCACAAGAACATCTTCATGGGCAAGCTCGAGGATGTTCTCAACGGTGCAGTCAACTGGGGTCGCAAGAACTCCCTGTGGCCGTACAACTTCGGGCTGTCCTGCTGCTACGTGGAGATGACCACGGCGTTCACCGCGCCGCACGACATCGCCCGTTTCGGCGCCGAAGTGATCCGTGCATCGCCGCGCCAGGCTGACTTCATGGTCATCGCCGGCACCTGCTTCATCAAGATGGCTCCGGTCATCCAGCGCCTGTACGAGCAGATGCTGGAACCCAAGTGGGTGATCTCGATGGGGTCGTGCGCCAACTCCGGCGGCATGTACGACATCTACTCGGTCGTTCAGGGGGTCGACAAGTTCCTCCCCGTGGACGTGTACATCCCCGGCTGCCCGCCCCGTCCGGAGGCATTCCTGCAAGGCCTGATGCTGCTGCAGGAATCCATCGGCCAGGAGCGTCGTCCGTTGTCCTGGGTTGTAGGCGATCAAGGCGTCTATCGCGCCGACATGCCTGCCCAGAAGGATCTCAAGCGCGAACAGCGCATTGCGGTCACCAACCTGCGCAGCCCCGACGAAGTGTGATCCGGCCCTCCACGAGAGGCCCGTTTTCACTCCACCGTTGACCGAGTGACTTAAAGACTATGAATGCAGACTCCGCTCTGTACATCCCGCCTTACAAGGCAGACGACCAAGATATCGTCGTCGAACTGAATTCCCGCTTTGGCGCCGAGACCTTCACCGTCCAGGCCACCCGCACCGGCATGCCGGTGCTCTGGGTTGCCCGTGAGCGCCTGATCGACGTCCTTACCTTCCTGCGCAATGTGCCCAAGCCGTACGTCATGCTCTATGACCTGCACGGTGTCGACGAGCGCCTGCGCACTCATCGTCGCGGCCTGCCGGGCGCCGACTTCAGCGTGTTCTACCACCTGATGTCGCTCGAGCGTAATAGTGACGTGATGATCAAGGTGGCCTTGTCCGAAGGCGACCTCAACGTACCCACCGCCACCCGTATCTGGCCGAACGCCAACTGGTACGAGCGTGAGGTCTGGGACATGTACGGGATCACCTTCAACGGTCACCCGCACCTGACCCGCATGCTGATGCCGCCCACCTGGGAAGGTCACCCGCTGCGCAAGGACTACCCGGCGCGCGCCACCGAGTTCGACCCCTACGCGCTGTCCGCCGCCAAGCAGGACCTCGAGCAGGAAGCCCTGCGCTTCAAGCCCGAAGACTGGGGCATGAAGCGCCACGGCGAGAACGAGGACTTCATGTTCCTCAACCTCGGCCCTAACCACCCGTCCGCGCACGGTGCGTTCCGCATCATCCTGCAACTGGACGGTGAAGAGATCCTCGACTGCGTTCCGGAGATCGGCTACCACCACCGTGGCGCCGAGAAGATGGCCGAGCGTCAGTCCTGGCACAGCTTCATTCCGTACACCGACCGTATCGACTACCTCGGCGGCGTGATGAACAACCTGCCGTACGTGCTCTCGGTCGAGAAGCTCGCCGGCATCAAGGTGCCGCAGCGCGTCGACGTCATCCGCATCATGATGTCGGAGTTCTTCCGCATCCTGAACCACCTCCTCTACCTGGGTACCTACATCCAGGACGTGGGCGCGATGACCCCGGTGTTCTTCACCTTCACCGACCGCCAGCGTGCCTACAAGGTCGTCGAAGCCATCACTGGCTTCCGCCTGCACCCGGCCTGGTACCGCATCGGCGGCGTCGCCCACGACCTGCCGCGCGGCTGGGACAAGCTGGTCCGCGAGTTCCTCGACTGGATGCCCAAGCGCCTGGACGAGTACGAAACCGCTGCCCTGAAGAACAGCATCCTGCGTGGCCGTACCATCGGCGTTGCCGCGTACAACACCAAGGAAGCGCTGGAATGGGGCACCACCGGCGCCGGCCTGCGCGCCACCGGCTGTGATTTCGACCTGCGTAAAGCCCGCCCCTACTCCGGCTACGAGAACTTCGAGTTCGAAGTACCGCTGGCGGCCAACGGCGACGCCTACGACCGCTGCATGGTCAAGATGGGTGAGATGCGCCAGAGCCTGCGCATCATCGAGCAGTGCCTGAAGAACATGCCCGAAGGCCCGTACAAGGCCGACCACCCGCTGACCACGCCGCCGCCCAAAGAGCGCACGCTGCAGCACATCGAAACCCTGATCACCCACTTCCTGCAGGTTTCCTGGGGCCCGGTCATGCCGGCCAACGAAGCCTTCCAGATGGTGGAAGCGACCAAGGGCATCAACAGCTACTACCTGACGAGCGATGGCAGCACCATGAGCTACCGGACCCGTATCCGGACGCCCAGCTTCCCGCACCTGCAGCAGATTCCGTCGGTGATCAACGGCAGCATGATCGCTGACCTGATCGCCTATCTGGGCAGTATCGACTTCGTTATGGCCGACGTGGACCGCTGATCATGAGTACCCTTATCCAGACTGATCGTTTCGAACTCAGCGAAACCGAGCGCTCGGCCATCGAGCACGAAATGCATCACTACGAGGACTCCCGCGCGGCGTCCATCGAAGCCCTGAAGATCGTCCAGAAGCAGCGCGGCTGGGTGCCGGACGGCGCCATCCCGGCCATCGCCGACATCCTCGGCATTCCCGACAGCGACGTCGAAGGCGTGGCTACCTTCTATAGCCAGATCTTCCGCCAGCCGGTCGGCCGCCACATCATCCGCGTCTGCGACAGCATGGTCTGCTACATCGGCGGCCACGAGTCCGTGGTTGGCGAGATTCAGAAGCAGCTGGGCATCGGCCTCGGCCAGACCACCGCCGACGGCCGCTTCACCCTGCTGCCGGTGTGCTGCCTGGGCAACTGCGACAAGGCCCCGGCGATGATGATCGACGACGACACCTTCGGCGACCTGCGTCCCGACGGCGTCGCCAAACTGCTGGAGGCCTACGTATGAGTCGCCTCACCTCCTACGGCACGCCCAACCGCACTGCGCGCGCGGCCGAAACCCACCCGCTGACCTGGCGCCTGCGTGACGACGGCGCCCCGGTCTGGCTGGAGGAGTACCAGTCGAAGAACGGCTACGCTGCCGCGCGCAAGGCGCTGGCGCAGATGGCCACCGACGACATCGTCCAGACCGTCAAGGACTCCGGCCTCAAGGGCCGCGGCGGTGCGGGCTTCCCCACCGGCGTGAAGTGGGGCCTGATGCCCAAGGACGAATCCCTCAACATCCGCTACCTGCTGTGCAACGCGGACGAGATGGAGCCCAACACCTGGAAGGACCGCATGCTCATGGAGCAGCTGCCGCACCTGCTGGTGGAAGGCATGCTGATCTCCGCGCGCGCCCTCAAGGCCTACCGCGGCTACATCTTCCTGCGCGGCGAGTACGTCGACGCCGCCCGCAACCTGAATCGCGCCATCGATGAAGCCAAGGCCGCCGGCCTGCTGGGCAAGAACATCCTCGGCAGTGGATTCGATTTCGAGCTGTTCGTGCACACCGGCGCCGGCCGCTACATCTGTGGCGAAGAGACCGCGCTGATCAACTCGCTGGAAGGCCGCCGCGCCAACCCGCGCTCCAAGCCGCCCTTCCCCGCCGCCGTTGGCGTCTGGGGCAAGCCGACCTGCGTGAACAACGTCGAGACCCTGTGCAATGTGCCGGCGATCGTCGAGCACGGCGTCGACTGGTACAAGGGCCTTGCCCGTCCGGGCAGCGAAGACATGGGCACCAAGCTCATGGGCTTCTCCGGCAAGGTGAAGAACCCCGGCATCTGGGAACTGCCCTTCGGCCTTCCGGCCCGCGAGCTGTTCGAGGACTACGCCGGCGGCATGCGCGACGGCTACAAGCTCAAGGCCTGGCAGCCGGGCGGCGCCGGTACCGGCTTCCTCCTGCCGGAACACCTGGACGCCCTGTTCTACGCCGGCGGCGTCGCCAAGGTCGGCACCCGTATGGGTACCGGTCTGGCCATGGCGGTGGACGACAGCGTCAACATGGTTTCCCTGTTGCGCAACATGGAAGAGTTCTTCGCCCGCGAATCCTGCGGCTGGTGCACTCCGTGCCGCGACGGCCTGCCGTGGAGCGTGAAGGTCCTGCGCGCGCTGGAGAAAGGCGAAGGCGCCCAGGGCGACCTGGAGACCCTCGAGCAGCTCGTCAACTTCCTCGGCCCAGGCAAGACTTTCTGTGCCCACGCACCGGGTGCCGTCGAGCCGCTGGGCAGCGCACTGAAGTATTTCCGTCCCGAGTTCGAAGCGGGCATCTCCCGCCAGGCTCAGGCCGTACAAGCACCGCAGACCGTCGGCGCTTGATGCTTTGATCGCCGGGCGCTGCGCCCGGCGTTGTTTCGTTGTAGTGCCGCGGCGTGCCGCCGGCCCGATGAAACCGTGATTTCTATTAGCCACGCCCGCTGACAACGGGCCAACGAAGACTTAGACCCATGGCCACGATCCACGTAGACGGCAAGACGTTAGAAGTCGACGGAGCGGACAACCTGTTGCAGGCCTGCCTCTCCCTCGGTCTCGACATCCCCTACTTCTGCTGGCACCCGGCGCTCGGTAGCGTCGGCGCCTGCCGCCAGTGTGCGGTCAAGCAGTACACCGACGAGAACGACACCCGCGGTCGCATCGTCATGTCCTGCATGACTCCCGCTACCGACAACACCTGGATTTCCATCGAAGACGAAGAATCCAAGGCATTCCGTGCCAGCGTCGTCGAATGGCTGATGACCAACCACCCGCACGACTGCCCGGTCTGCGAGGAAGGCGGTCACTGCCACCTGCAGGACATGACGGTGATGACCGGCCACAACCAGCGCCGGTACCGCTTCACCAAGCGCACCCACCAGAACCAGGAACTCGGCCCGTTCATCGCCCACGAGATGAACCGCTGCATCGCCTGCTACCGCTGCGTCCGCTACTACAAGGACTACGCCGGCGGCACCGACCTGGGCGTCTATGGTGCGCACGACAACGTCTACTTCGGCCGTATCGAAGACGGTGTGCTCGAGAGCGAATTCTCCGGCAACCTGACCGAGGTCTGCCCGACCGGCGTGTTCACCGACAAGACCCACTCCGAGCGCTACAACCGCAAGTGGGACATGCAGTTCGCCCCGAGCATCTGCCATGGCTGCTCCAGCGGCTGCAACATCAGCCCCGGCGAGCGTTACGGTGAAATCCGCCGCATCGAGAACCGCTACAACGGCTCGGTGAACCACTACTTCCTGTGCGACCGCGGCCGCTTCGGCTACGGCTACGTCAACCGCGAAGACCGCCCGCGCCAGCCGCAGCTGATGTTGAGCAAGCAGAAGCTCTCGCTGGACGGCGCCCTGGACCAGACCGCAGCGCTGCTCAAGGGCCGCAAGGTCATCGGCATCGGTTCGCCGCGCGCCAGCCTGGAAAGCAACTACGCCCTGTCCGCACTGGTCGGCGCGCAGAACTTCTACAGCGGCATCTCCGCTGACGAGCTGCAACGCCTGCAGCTGGTCCTGAAAGTCATGCAGGAAGGCCCGCTGCCGGTGCCGACCATCCGTGACATCGAAGACCATGACGCGGTATTCGTGCTTGGCGAAGACCTGACCCAGACCGCTGCCCGTATCGCCCTGGCCCTGCGTCAGTCGGTCAAGGGCAAGGGCGAGGACATGGCCGCCGCGATGAAGATCCAGCCCTGGCTCGACGCCGCGGTGAAGACCATCGCCCAGCATGAGATGAACCCGCTGTTCATCGCCAGCCTGGATGAAACCCGTCTCGACGACGTAGCCGCCGAGTGCGTGCACGCCGCTACCGAAGACCTGGCGCGCCTGGGCTTCGCCGTGGCACACGCGATCGACTCGAGCGCTCCGGCCGTCGCCGGCCTCGACGCCGAAGCCGCCGCCCTCGCCCAGCGCATCGCCGATGCCCTGGTCGCCGCCCAGCGTCCGCTGGTCATCTCCGGCACCTCGCTGGGCAGCAACGCCCTGATCGAAGCCGCGGCCAACATCGCCAGCGCGCTGAAGAACCGCGAGAAGAACGGCTCCCTGAGCCTGGTCGTTCCGGAAGCCAACAGCCTGGGCCTCACCCTGTTCGGTGGCGCCTCGGTTGAAGCCGCCCTGGAGCAGCTGACCTCCGGCGCCGCCGATGCCGTGGTGATCCTGGAGAACGACCTGTACCGCCGCGCCGACGCTGCTGCTGTCGATGCCGCCCTGGCCGCCGCGAAGATCGTCGTCGTCGCCGATCACCAGCAGACCGCCACCAGCGCCAAGGCCACCGTCCTGCTGCCGGCCGCCAGCTTCGCCGAAGGCGATGGCACCCTGGTCAGCCAGGAAGGCCGCGCCCAGCGCTTCTTCCAGGTCTACGACCCGACCTACTACAACGCCGACATCCTGGTTCGCGAAGGCTGGCGCTGGCTGCATGCCCTGCACAGCACCCTCGAAGGCAAGCGTGTCGACTGGACCCAACTGGACCACGTGATCGACGCCGTCGTCGCTGCCAAGCCGCAACTGGCCGGCATCCGCGAAGCCGCACCGAACGCCGCGTTCCGCATCAAGGGTCTGAAGCTGGCGCGCGAGCCCCACCGCTACTCCGGCCGCACTGCCATGCGTGCCAACATCAATGTCAGCGAGCCGCGTCAGCCGCAGGACATCGACTCCGCGTTCGCCTTCTCCATGGAAGGCTACGCCGGCAGCGCCGAGCCGCGTCAGCAGATTCCGTTCGCCTGGTCCCCGGGCTGGAACTCCCCGCAGGCCTGGAACAAGTTCCAGGACGAAGTCGGTGGTCACCTGCGTGCCGGCGATCCGGGCGTACGCCTGATCGAGGCCAAGGGCGATGCCCTGTGGTTCAGCGAGATTCCTGCGCCGTTCCACACCGCCGCCAGCCAGTTCAAGGTGGTGCCCTTCTATCACCTGTTCGGTAGCGAGGAGAACTCCTCGAAAGCCGCCCCGGTGCAGGAGCGCATCCCGCAGACCTACGTCACCCTGGCCAAGGCCGAGGCTGACCGTCTGGGCGTGAACGAAGGCGCGATCATCCGCCTGACCGTCAAGGGCCAGGAACTGCGCCTGCCGCTGCGCGTGAGCGAAGGGCTCGGCGCCGGCCTGGTTGCCCTGCCGATCGGTCTGCAAGGCATTCCTGCCGGTGTCATCGGCGCTGTCGCTGAAGGTCTGCAGGAGGCTGCGCAATGAGTTGGCTGACACCCGCCATCGTCGACATCCTGATCGAGGTCATCAAGGCCATCGTCATCCTGCTCGCCGTGGTCGTCTGCGGCGCGCTGCTCAGCTGGGTCGAGCGTCGTCTGCTCGGCCTCTGGCAGGACCGCTACGGTCCGAACCGGGTCGGCCCCTTCGGTGCCTTCCAGCTCGGCGCCGACATGCTGAAGATGTTCTTCAAGGAAGACTGGACCCCGCCGTTCGCCGACAAGATGATCTTCACCCTCGCCCCCATGATCGCCATGGGTGCGCTGCTGGTGGCCTTCGCGGTCATCCCGATCACCCCGAACTGGGGCGTGGCGGACCTGAACATCGGCATCCTGTTCTTCTTCGCCATGGCTGGCCTGACCGTGTACGCGGTGCTGTTCGCCGGCTGGTCGAGCAACAACAAGTTCGCCCTCCTCGGCAGCCTGCGCGCCTCGGCCCAGACCATCTCCTACGAGGTGTTCCTGGCCCTGTCGCTGATGGGTATCGTCGCCCAGGTCGGTTCGTTCAGCCTGCGCGACATCGTCGAATACCAGGCCCAGCACGTGTGGTTCATCATTCCGCAGTTCTTCGGCTTCATGACCTTCTTCGTCGCCGGCGTCGCCGTGACTCACCGTCACCCGTTCGACCAGCCCGAAGCCGAGCAGGAACTGGCCGACGGTTACCACATCGAGTACGCCGGCATGAAATGGGGCATGTTCTTCGTCGGCGAGTACATCGGCATCGTGCTGGTGTCCGCGCTGCTGGCGACCCTGTTCTTCGGCGGCTGGCACGGTCCCTTCGGCATCCTGCCGCAGATCCCGTTCTTCTGGTTCGCCCTGAAAACCGGCTTCTTCATCATGATGTTCATTTTGCTGCGGGCCTCCATCCCACGCCCGCGCTATGACCAGGTGATGGCCTTCAGCTGGAAGTTCTGCCTCCCGCTGACCCTGATCAACCTGCTGGTGACCGGCGCTGTCGTGCTGGCCAGCCAGTAAGGAGTAGGACCATGATCAAGTACATTTTCGACGTGGTGCACGGCACCTACACCCAGCTGCGCAGCCTGGTGATGATCTTCGGTCACGCCTTCCGCAAGCGTGACACCCTGCAGTACCCGGAAGAGCCCGTGTACCTGCCGCCGCGCTACCGTGGCCGCATCGTGCTCACCCGCGATCCCGACGGCGAGGAGCGCTGCGTTGCGTGCAACCTGTGCGCCGTGGCCTGCCCGGTCGGCTGCATCTCCCTGCAGAAGGCCGAGACCGACGACGGTCGCTGGTACCCCGAGTTCTTCCGCATCAACTTCTCCCGCTGCATCTTCTGCGGCCTGTGCGAAGAAGCCTGCCCGACCACCGCGATCCAGCTGACTCCGGATTTCGAGATGGGCGAGTTCAAACGCCAGGACCTGGTCTACGAGAAGGAAGACCTGCTGATCTCCGGCCCCGGCAAGAATCCGGATTACAACTTCTACCGCGTTGCCGGCATGGCCATCGCCGGCAAGCCGAAAGGCGCCGCGCAGAACGAGGCCGAACCGATCAACGTCAAGAGCCTGCTGCCGTAAGGAGACGTCGCGTGGAATTCGCTTTCTACTTCGCCGCCGGCGTCGCCGTGCTGGCAACCTTCCGGGTCATCACCAACAGCAATCCGGTGCATGCCCTGCTCTACCTCATCATCTCGCTGCTCGCAGTCTCGATGACCTTCTTCAGCCTCGGCGCCCCGTTCGCCGGTGCCCTGGAAATCATCGTCTACGCCGGCGCGATCATGGTGCTGTTCGTCTTCGTGGTCATGATGCTCAACCTTGGCCCGGCGATTGCCGAGCAGGAGCGCAAGTGGCTCAAGCCCGGCGTCTGGATCGGCCCCGGCGCCCTGGCTGCCGTGCTGCTGGTCGAACTGCTGTGGATGCTCTCGCGCACTCCGAGCGGCATCGGCATCGGCCACACCACGGTGGACGCCAAGGCCGTGGGCATCAGCCTGTTCGGCCCGTACCTGCTGGTCGTCGAACTGGCCTCGATGCTGCTGCTGGCGGCACTGGTCGCCGCCTACCACCTCGGCCGCCACGAAGCGAAGGACTAACACCATGAATGCAATCCCTCTCGAACACGGACTGGCGCTCGCCGGTGTGCTGTTCTGCTTCGGCTTGGTGGGCCTGATGGTACGACGCAACATCCTGTTCGTACTGATGAGCCTGGAAGTGATGATGAACGCCGCCGCTCTGGCCTTCGTGGTCGGTGGCGCCCGCTGGGGCCAGCCTGACGGCCAGGTGATGTTCATCCTGGTGCTCAGCCTGGCTGCGGCCGAGGCCAGCATTGGCCTGGCGATCCTGCTCCAGCTGTATCGCCGCTTCCATACCCTCGATATCGACGCTGCCAGCGAGATGCGCGGATGAACCTGCTGCCCCTTACTTTCCTGTTCCCCCTGGTCGGCTTCCTGCTGCTCTCGTTCTCCCGTGGCAAGTGGTCGGAAAATCTCTCGGCACTGGTGGGTGTCGGCTCCGTGGGCCTCGCGGCCCTCTCCGCCTTCTGGGCGATCTGGAGCTTCCACAGCAACCCGCCCGAAGGTGGCGCCTACAGCCTGGTGCTGTGGCAATGGGTGAGCGTTGGCGACTTCAAGACCAACTTCACCCTGTACCTGGACGGTCTGTCGGTCACCATGCTCGGCGTGGTCACCGGCGTCGGCTTCCTGATCCACCTGTTCGCCTCCTGGTACATGCGCGGTGAAACCGGCTACTCGCGTTTCTTCGCGTACACCAACCTGTTCATCGCCAGCATGCTGTTCCTGGTGCTGGGCGATAACCTGCTGTTCATGTACTTCGGCTGGGAAGGCGTGGGCCTCTGCTCCTACCTGCTGATCGGTTTCTATTACAACCACGTACCCAACGGCAACGCAGCGCTGAAGGCCTTCATCGTGACCCGCGTGGGTGACGTGTTCTTCGCCATCGGCATGTTCATCCTGTTCCAGCACCTGGGCACGCTGAACATCCAGGAGCTGCTGGTCCTGGCTCCGCAGCACTTCGCCAAGGGCGACCTGTGGATCACCCTGGCGACCCTGATGCTGCTCGGCGGCGCCGTCGGCAAATCCGCCCAGCTGCCGCTGCAGACCTGGCTGGCGGACGCGATGGCCGGCCCGACGCCGGTCTCCGCACTGATCCACGCCGCCACCATGGTGACCGCGGGCGTCTACCTGATCGCGCGCTGCCACGGCCTGTTCGAACTGGCTCCGAATGTCCTCGAGCTGGTGGGTATCATCGGCGCCGTGACCCTGGTCCTGGCCGGCTTCGCCGCCCTGGTGCAGACCGACATCAAGCGTATCCTCGCCTACTCGACCATGAGCCAGATCGGCTACATGTTCCTGGCCCTGGGCGTTGGCGCCTGGGGTGGCGCGATCTTCCACCTGATGACCCACGCCTTCTTCAAGGCCCTGCTGTTCCTTGCTTCGGGTGCGGTGATCGTCGCCTGCCACCACGAGCAGAACATCTTCAAGATGGGTGGCCTGTGGAAGAAACTGCCGCTGGCCTACGCGAGTTTCGTGGTCGGTGGTGCGGCCCTGTCCGCCCTGCCCTTCCTGACCGCCGGCTTCTACTCCAAGGACGAGATCCTCTGGGAAGCCTTCGCCAGCGGTCACCAGAACCTGCTGATCGCAGGGCTGGTCGGTGCGTTCATGACCTCGCTGTACACCTTCCGCCTGATCTTCATCGCCTTCCACGGTGAAGCGAAGACCGAAGCGCACGCCGGCCATGGCGTCAGCCACTGGCTGCCGCTGGGTGTCCTGATCGTGCTCTCCACCTTCATCGGCGCGCTGATCACTCCGCCGCTGGCCGGCGTCCTGCCGGAAAGCGCCGGTCACGCCGGTGGTGAAGCCAAGCACAGCCTGGAAATCGCCTCGGGCGCCATCGCCATCGCCGGTATCCTGCTGGCGGGCCTGCTGTTCCTCGGCAAGCGCCGCTTCGTCACTGCCGTCGCCCAGAGCGCACCGGGCCGCTTCTTCGGTACCTGGTGGCTGCATGCCTGGGGCTTCGACTGGCTGTACGACAAGCTGTTCGTGAAACCCTATCTGCTGATCTGCCGCCTGCTGGCCGCGGACCCGATCGACAAGACCCTGGTCCTGGTCCCGCTCACCGCCCGCGGTGGTCACAAACTCCTCAGCCTCACCGAGAACGGCCGCCTGCGTTGGTACGCCGCTTCCCTGGTGGGTGGCGCCGCGCTGCTCCTCGGCGCGCTGCTGCTGGCTTAATGAATTCACGAAAGAGATTGAGCCCGACATGATTCTGCCCTGGCTAATCCTGATCCCCTTCATCGGCGGCTTCCTTTGCTGGATCGCCGAGTACACCAGCAAGACCCTGCCCCGCTGGGTCGCCCTGGGATCGATGGTCCTCACCCTGGCGCTGAGCCTGTGGGTGTGGCACACCGGTGACTTCCAGCTCGCCCCGGCGCCCGGTGGCGAGCCGCAATGGACCCTGCAGTTCCAGGTGCCCTGGATCGAGCGCTTCGGCATCAGCGTACACCTGGCAATGGACGGCCTGTCCCTGCTGATGGTCGCGCTGACCGGCCTGCTCGGCGTGCTGTCCGTCCTCTGCTCGTGGAACGAGATCCAGCGTCGCATCGGCTTCTTCCACCTGAACCTGCTGTGGATCCTGGGCGGTGTGATCGGCGTGTTCCTGGCCGTCGACCTGTTCCTGTTCTTCTTCTTCTGGGAAATGATGCTGGTGCCGATGTACTTCCTCATCGCGCTCTGGGGTCATAGCTCGGACGATGGCAAGAAGACCCGCATCTACGCCGCCACCAAGTTCTTCATCTTCACCCAGGCCAGCGGCCTGGTGATGCTGGTGGCGATCCTGGGCCTGGTGTTCGTGCACTACAACAGCACCGGCGTCCTGACCTTCAACTACGCCGACCTGCTGAAGACCCAGTTGCCGCCGCACACCGAATGGCTGCTGATGCTCGGCTTCTTCGTCGCCTTCGCGGTGAAGATGCCGGTCGTGCCGGTACACTCCTGGCTGCCGGACGCCCACGCCCAGGCGCCGACCGCCGGTTCCGTGGACCTGGCCGGCATCCTGCTGAAGACCGCCGCCTACGGCCTGATCCGCTTCGCCCTGCCGCTGTTCCCCAACGCCTCGGCCGAGTTCGCCCCGATTGCCATGACCCTGGGTCTGATCGGCATCTTCTACGGCGCCTTCCTGTCGTTCGCACAGACCGACATCAAGCGCCTGGTGGCCTACTCCTCCGTGTCGCACATGGGCTTCGTGATGATCGGCATCTACTCCGGCAGCCCCCAGGCGCTGCAGGGTGTCGTCGTGCAGATGATCGCCCACGGCCTCTCTGCTGCCGCGCTGTTCATCCTGTGTGGCCAGCTGTACGAGCGCCTGCACACCCGTGACATGCGCAAGATGGGCGGCCTGTGGTCGCGCATCCCGTACCTGCCGGCCGTGGCCCTGTTCTTCGCCACCGCATCGCTGGGTCTGCCGGGCACCGGCAACTTCGTCGGCGAATTCCTGATCCTGCTGGGCAGCTTCAAGGTCGTTCCGGTGATCACCGTGATTGCCACCTTCGGCCTGGTGTTCGGTTCGGTCTACTCGCTGATCATGATCCACCGCGCCTACTTCGGCCCGGCCAAGTCCGACACCGCCATCGCCGGTCTGAACTTCCGCGAGCTCTCCATGGTGCTCGGCCTGGCGGTGCTGCTGATCGTGCTCGGCGTCTACCCGCAGCCGGTCCTCGACACCTCCGCGGCAACCATGCACGGCGTCCAGCAATGGCTGGGTGCCGCCCTCTCCACTCTGGCAGCACGGTAAGCGCGAAATGACCTTCACGATTCAACACTTCATCGCGCTCCTGCCACTGCTCATCACCAGCGCCACCCTGGTGGTGGTGATGCTCGCGGTAGCCTGGAAGCGTAACCACTCGATGGCCGCCACCCTCTCGGTGATCGGTCTGAACCTGGCCCTGCTGTCGATCATCCCGGTGCTGAAAGTCACTCCGATCGAAGTCACCCCGCTCATGGTGGTCGACAACTTCGCCTGCTTCTACATGGCCCTGATCCTCATCGGCGCCCTGGCCTGCACTACCCTCGCCCACGCCTACATGGAAAGCTTCCCGGGCAACCGCGAGGAACTGTACCTGCTGCTCCTGCTCTCCACCGCAGGCGGCCTGGTACTGGTCAGCGCGCAGAACCTGGCCGGTCTGTTCATCGGTCTGGAGCTGCTGTCGGTTCCGGTCTACGGCATGGTGGCCTACGCCTTCTTCAACAAGCGCACCCTGGAAGCGGGCATCAAGTACACCGTACTGTCCGCCGCCGGCTCCGCGTTCCTGCTGTTCGGCATGGCCCTGCTCTACGCCGAGTCCGGCAACCTGGGCTTCTCCGCCATCGGTGCCTCGCTGGCCGAAGGCACCAGCCACGGTCCGCTGCTGGCCATCGGCGTCGGCATGATGGTCGTCGGCCTGGGCTTCAAGCTGTCCCTGGCGCCGTTCCACCTGTGGACCCCGGACGTCTACGAAGGCGCGCCGGCTCCGGTCGCCACCTTCCTGGCCACCACCGCCAAGGTCGCCGTGTTCGCCGTGCTGCTGCGCCTGTTCCAGATCGCTCCGGCGGCCCTGAACAACGGCCTGCTGCATGACGCCATCACAGTAATCGCCGTCGCCTCGATCCTGATCGGCAACCTGCTGGCGCTGACCCAGAGCAACATCAAGCGCCTGCTGGGCTACTCGTCCATCGCCCACTTCGGCTACCTGCTGATCGCCCTGGTGGCGAGCAAGGGTCTGGCCGTGGAAGCGGTCGGCGTCTACCTGACCACTTACGTCGTCACCACCCTGGGCGCCTTCGGCGTGGTCACCCTGATGTCCACCCCGTACAGCGGCCGCGACGCCGACGCGCTGTTCGAATACCGCGGCCTGTTCTGGCGCCGTCCGGTGCTGACCGCGGTAATGACCGTGATGATGCTGTCCCTGGCCGGCATCCCGCTGACCGCCGGCTTCATCGGCAAGTTCTACATCGTCGCCACCGGTGTCGAGTCCCAGCACTGGTGGCTGGTCGGCGCCCTGGTACTGGGCAGCGCCATCGGCCTGTTCTACTACCTGCGTGTCATGGTGACCATGTTCCTGGTCGAGCCGAACATGAAGCGCCACGACGCTCCCCTGGACTGGGCCCAGCGCGCCGGCGGCATCATGCTGGTAGCCATCGCCCTGCTCGCCTTCTTCCTCGGCGTATACCCGCAACCGCTGCTGGACATCCTCCAGCACAGCGGCCTGGTAGCCATCGCCGGCTAAGGTCGACAGGCAACAAAAAACCCCGCTTCGGCGGGGTTTTTCATTCGGCGGATTTATTGCCGTGAGGCGTTGCGGCTTTTCGTAGGATGGGTGCTCTGCCCTACTCTGCCGGCTTGGCTGCTTCGCCTTCACGACCGGCGAACAGATCCCACGAGGCCATGAACAGCGCCGCGATCAGCGGGCCGATGACGAAGCCGTTGAGGCCGAACAGCGACATGCCGCCGAGGGTGGAGATCAACACCACGTAGTCGGGCATCTTGGTGTCCTTGCCCACCAGGATAGGGCGCAGGATGTTGTCCACCAGGCCGATCACCACCACGCAGAACAGCGTCAGCACCACGCCCTGCCAGATCGCTCCGGTGAGCAGGAAGTAAGCCGCCACCGGCACCCAGATCAGCCCCGCGCCAATTGCCGGCAGCAGCGAGAGGAAGGCCATCAACGTGCCCCAGAGCAAGGAGCCCTGGATGCCGAGGAACCAGAAGATCAGCCCGCCCAGCGCGCCCTGGGTCGCAGCGACGGCGATGTTGCCTTTCACCGTGGCGCGGATCACCGTGGTGAACTTGGCGAACAGGTGCTGCTTGTGCTCCACGCTCAGCGGCACCGCCTGCTTGATGCGACGCCCCAGCGTCGGGCCGTCGCGCAGGAGGAAGAACAGCAGGTACAGCATGATGCCGAAGCTGATGACGAACTCGAAGGTGTTCTGGCCGATGCTGAAGGCCTTGGTGGCCACCAGCTGGCTGGCCTGCATCGCGCCCGCCGAGAGCTTTTCCTGCAGGCTGGACAGGTCCGCCAGGTCGAAGCGCTCCAGCAACTGATGCGCCCAGCCCGGCAGCGCAGCGACTGCCTGCTGGTAGTAGGCGATGAAGTTCAGCTCACCGGACTTCAGCCGCTGGTAGACGGTCGCCCCCTCCTGCACCAGCGCGCCGGCGATGAAGGTCACCGGCAGGATCACGATCAGGAAGCAAACGGCGAGGGAAAGCAGCGCGGCGAGGTTGTTGCGCCCATTGAGCTTCACCCGCAGGCGGCGCTGCAGGGGCGCGAAGATGATCGCCAGGATGGTGCCCCAGAAGACCGCCCCGTAGAAAGGCAGCAGGATCCAGCCGAAGGCGAGCGTCACCACCAGCAGCAGGGCGAGGAACGTCCGGTATTCCAGTTTCGATTCGAACATGAGCGGGTCCATGGATGGATAAACCTGCTCATTAGTCAGCAGTTGCCCCGCCAAGTGCAACTTTCAGCGCGCGTTCCGTGCGCGCGAGCGCTCTAGAGCACCATTGCGGCCACCCAGCCGAATACCAGCAGCGGCAGGTTGTAGTGCAGGAAGGTCGGCACCACGGTGTCCCAGATATGGTTGTGCTGGCCGTCCACGTTCAGGCCCGAGGTCGGGCCGAGGGTGGAGTCCGACGCCGGCGAGCCCGCATCGCCCAATGCGCCCGCAGTCCCCACGATGCTGACGATGGCCAGCGGGCTGAAGCCCAGGTGCACCGCCAGCGGCACGAAGATCGCTGCAATGATCGGCACCGTGGAGAACGACGAACCGATGCCCATGGTCACCAGCAGGCCCACCAGCAGCATCATGAAGGCGCCCAGCGCCTTGCTGCTGCCGATCCAGCCGGCGGCGCTGTCCACCAGACTGGCGACCTGCCCGGTGGCAGTCATCACCGCGGCGAAGCCCTGGGCGGCGATCATGATGAAGCCGATCATCGCCATCATCTTCATGCCCTCGGTGAACAGGTCGTCCGCTTCCTTCCAGCGCACCACGCCGGACAGCGAGAACACCAGGAAGCCCACCAGCGCGCCGAGGATCATCGAGTCCAGCAGCAGCTGCACGGCAAAGGCCGCCGCGACGGCAACGCCCGCCACGACCAGGCTCATCCTGCTGTAAGGGGTATCGACCCGCTCGGCCTGCTCGATGCGTTCCAGGTCGTAGTCACGCTTGCGGCGGTAGCTGAACAGCACCGCGATCAGCAGGCCGCAGACCATGCCCAGAGCCGGAATCAGCATGGCGTGAGTGACGTTGATGCCCTGCACGTCGACGCCCGCTCGGGCCACGTTGGCCAGCAGGATCTGGTTCAGGAAGATGTTGCCAAAACCCACCGGCAGGAACATGTAGGGGGTGATCAGGCCGAAGGTGATGACACAGGCGATCAGCCGGCGGTCGATCTGCAGGCGCGTCAGCACATAGAGCAACGGCGGCACCAGCAGCGGGATGAAGGCGATGTGGATCGGCAGGATGTTCTGCGAGGAGATCGCCACCACCAGCAGCAGGCCGACCATCATCCACTTGAAGCCATTGGAGCCGTTCACCTCGTGGCGACCGAGCATCGCCAGGGCGCGATCGGCCAGCGCGTGCGCCATTCCGGAGCGCGCGATGGCCACGGCAAAGGCGCCGAGCATGGCGTAGGACAGCGCCACCGTCGCACCGGCACCCAGGCCTTCGTTGAAGGCCTTCAGCGTGCCGTCCATGCCCAGGCCGCCCAGCAAACCACCGGCCACCGCGCCGGCGATCAATGCGACCACCACATGCACGCGACACAGGCTCAGGACCAGCATCAGGCCAATGGCGATCAGCACCGCATTCATCTTCACCACTCCTCTCGCGGATCGCCGCGCCTGGGCGCGGGCAAAAGGCGCGCACTCTGCCAAACCCCTGGCGGGGTGTCAAAACCCGTGTCGAATCAAGACGTTTCCAGAGTCGCCAGGCGTGAATTTCACCGCCGCTTGCACGCTTTTTGCCTGAAAGTCGCCGCCCGTCGTCAGGGCACGCCAGAATCGCCTGTTTTCCCGCGTTTCGCCCCGTCACGGGTCAAGAAGATTCGGGAAAGGCCGATATATCAGGCATCCCAGCGCTTAGTTCAAACAAGGATTCCCCTCCATGCTGCTGCGCCGTCTCTCCATCCAGTGGAAGATCACGTTGCTTGCCGGGCTGTGTCTGCTCGGCGTCGTCTCGCTGCTCTCCGGCCTGTCCGTCTACCGCACGCAAACCAGCACCGCGCTGGTCAAGCAATCGAGCACCGAAATGCTCGATGAAGCGGCCAAGGCCCGCCTGCAATCGCGCGGCGAAGTCCAGGCCATGCGTATCCAGCGCTACATCATGGATGCCTACCAGTACGGCAAGGGCTTCTCGCGGCAGGTACTGTTCCTGCGCGACCAGGCGCAGAAGCGCTTCCTTGACGCCTATGACCTGCGCGAAGACCTGACCCGCCAGGTGAAGACCGCACTGGAAGGCAACCCGGAACTGCTGGGCCTCTATGTCGCCTTCGAACCCGATGCGCTGGACGGCAAGGACAAGCTCTTCGCCGGCCAGGGCGAGCTGGGCAGTAACGACGCGGGCCGTTTCTCCATCTACTGGTCGCAGGCCACCCCGGGCCACCTGGAATCGGAAGCCATGGCCGAGTCGCTGCTGCAGGACACCAGCCCAGGCCCGAGCGGCAGCGCCTACAATGCCTGGTTCACCTGCCCCAAGACCACCGGCCAACCCTGCGTACTGGACCCGTACTTCGACGACGTCGGCAACAAGCGCATGCTGATGACCAGCATCGCCTTCCCGCTGGAACTGGACGGCAAGGTCATCGGCGTCATGGGCCTGGACATCAGCATGGAGAAGCTGCAGGAAATCAGCGTCGAGGGCAGCCAGGAGCTGTACGACGGCCAGGGTCGCGTCAGCATCGTCAGCGCCGCCGGCCTGCTCGCCGGGCACAGCGCGGATGCCTCCAAACTGAGCAAGAACCTCAAGGAGGTCTACCCCAACCAGGGCGCCGACCTGCTGCAGGCCATCGCCGCCAACCATGAGCAGGTGTTCCGCCAGGACGACCAGCTGCGCGTGGTCGAGCCGCTGCAACCGATCCCCGGCTCCAAGCCCTGGGGTGTGCTGCTGGAAGTCCCGCAGAACGTCCTGCTCGGCCCGGCCATCGAGTTGCAGAACGAACTGGACAACCAGCGCGTGCAAGGCACCGTCTCGCAACTCGGCTTCGGTTTGATCGCCATCCTGATCGGCCTGTTCGCCATGTGGCTCACCGCCCGCGGCGTGACCCGGCCGATCCTCAACGTCGCCGCCATGCTGCGCAACATCGCCAGCGGCGAAGGCGATCTGACCAAACGCCTGGACTACAGCGGCAAGGACGAGCTGGGTGAACTGGCCGGCTGGTTCAACCGCTTCCTCGACAAGCTGCAGCCGATCATCCGTGACGTGAAATCCTCAGTGCAGGACGCCCGCGCCACTGCCGACCAATCCTCGGAAATCGCCAGCCAGACCAGCGCCGGCATGCAGCAGCAGTTCCGCGAAGTCGATCAGGTGGCCACCGCCTCGCAGGAAATGAGCGCCACCGCCCATGACGTCGCCAACAGCGCCGCCATGGCCGCCGATGCCGCCCGTGGCGCCGACGGCGCGACCCGTGATGGCCTGAGCGTGATCGACAACACCACCCGCCTGATCGACGAACTGGCCAGCGACATGAGCAGCGCCATGAGTCAGGTCGAAGGGCTGGCGGCGAGCAGCGAGCAGATCGGCTCGGTGCTGGAAGTCATCCGTGGCATCGCCGAACAGACCAACCTGCTGGCGCTCAATGCCGCCATCGAAGCGGCCCGCGCCGGTGAGGCCGGGCGCGGCTTCGCGGTGGTCGCCGACGAGGTGCGCAACCTCGCCAAGCGCACCCAGGATTCGGTGGAGGAAATCCGCCAGGTCATCGAAGGCCTGCAGAACGGCACCCGCGACGTGGTCGGCGCCATGAACAACAGCCACCGCCAGGCGCAGGACAGCGTGAACCAGGTCGAACAGGCCGTGGCCGCGCTGAAGCGCATTGGCGACGCCGTGGGTGTGATTACCGACATGAACCTGCAGATCGCCAGCGCCGCCGAGGAACAGAGCGCGGTGGCCGAGGAGATCAACCGCAACGTGGCGGGCATCCGTGACGTCACCGAATCGCTGTCCAGCCAGGCGCAGGAATCGGCGCAGGTCAGCCAGTCACTGAACAAGCTGGCGAACCATCAGCAGGGGCTGATGGATCAGTTCCGCGTCTGAGCCCCGCAGCAGGATCGGTCGCCGGCAAGGCCGGCTCCTACAGGTGAACGCCGAGTCATATCGGACCTTGTAGGAGCGGGCCATGCCCGCGATCCGCCGGCAAGGCCGGCGTCAGATTAGACCGTGCGGCGCGGCAGCTCCACCACCACTCGCAACCCGCCCAGCTCGCTGCCTTCCAGGGTCAGGCCACCCCCACAGGCCGCCGCGATATCCCGCGCTATACCCAAGCCCAGGCCGTGCCCGGCCACCTGCTCATCCAGCCGCGTGCCACGCTCCAGCACGCTGTCACGCTGGTCCTCGGCAATGCCGGGGCCATCGTCATCAACGCTCAACCGGTAGGCATCGGCGCCCTTCTCAACCGTCAGGCGAACCTGGGCATCGGCCCATTTGCAGGCGTTATCCAGCAGGTTGCCGAGCATCTCCAGCAGGTCCTCCCGGTCATACGGCAGGCGCGTCGCGGGCGGCGCCTGCCAGTCGATGGCGAGGTGGTCGCCATGGATGAGCTTGAGCATGTCGCACAGGCTTGGCAGCTCCGCATCGCAATCGAAGTGGGCGCCGGGCAATGCCTCGCCCACCAGCCGCGCGCGTCCCAGCTCGCGGGCCAGGCGCTGCTCGATCTGCTCCAACTGCTCCTGCAACACACGCCGTAGCTCGGGGTGCTCGCGCAGCTCCTCGCGGTCGGCCAGGCTGATCAGCACGGCCAGCGGCGTCTTCAAGGCATGGCCGAGATTGCCCAACGCATTGCGCGAGCGGCGCAAGGTGTCCTCGGTGTGCTGCAGCAGATGGTTGGTCTGCTCCACCAGCGGCTCCAGCTCGCGCGGTACCTGGCGGTCCAGCTGGCTGCGCTGACCCTCCTGCAACTGCGCGATCTGCTGGCGCACGCGCTCCAGCGGGCGCAGCGCGCGGCGCACGGCGAAGCTCTGGAACACCAGGATCAGCAGCAGCGCCAGCGCGCCGGCCCCCAGGCCGATATTGCGCAGGCGGTTGAAGCTCTTGAGGACGGGTGTGTAATCCTGCGCGACGACAATGTTGAGCTTCTTGCCGTAGCGCTTGTAGTCGCCGCGGAAGACCAACAGGCGCTGACCCTCCGGGCCTTTTTCCAGCTTGCTGGCCAGGCCCTTGTGCGACGGCAGCTTCAGCTCGTTGTCCCACAGCGAGCGCGAACGCCAGGTCTGGTCATCGAAGCGGATCACGAAGTAGCGCCCGGAGAACAGCCGCTCATAGGTGGCGTCGACCCGCTGTCCGTCCAGCTGCAGCCCGGCCGGGCCACGGGTGATGCCCACCAGCAGGCTTTCCGCCTCGTCCTGCAGGCCGTTCACCAGGTAACGGCGCAAACCCTGGTCGAACAACCAGAGACCCGCCTGGGCCAACGCCAGGCCGACCACCACCAGTACCACGCCAAGCCCGAGTCCGAGCCGGCGCTGGATCGACATCAACGGCCGACTCCGTTGCCGGTGAAGCGGTAGCCCTGGCCACGACGGGTTTCGATGATCTCGCGGCCGAGCTTGCGCCGCAGGTGGTTGATATGCACCTCGATGACGTTGGAATCGCGCTCGGTCTCGCCGTCATACAGGTGCTCGGCCAGGTGCGATTTCGACAGCAACTGGCCGGGGTGCAGCATGAAATAGCGCAACAGACGGAACTCGGCGGACGTCAGGTCGACCTCCTTGCCGCCCTGCTGCACGCACTGGCGCGACTCGTCGAGGCTCAGGCCGGCGACTTCCAGCTGGCTCTGGTTGGCCAACCCACGGGCACGGCGCAACAGTGCCTGGATGCGCAGCAACAGTTCCTCGGGATGGAACGGCTTGGTCAGGTAATCGTCGGCACCGGCCTTCAGGCCATCGATGCGCTCAGCCCAGGAACCCCGTGCGGTAAGGATCAGCACCGGAATCGAAAGCCCCATGCCGCGCCACTCCTGCAGCACTTCCAGGCCGGGACGGCCCGGCAGGCCGAGGTCGAGGATCACCAGGTCGTAGGGCTCGCTGGCACCCTGCACGGCGGCGTCGCGGCCGTCGGCCAGCCAGTCCACCGCATAGCCCTGGCGGGTCAGGGTCGCCAGCAGCTCATCGGCCAGGGGTACGTGGTCTTCCACCAGCAGCAGGCGCATCAGTCGTCTTCCTTATCCTTGAGGATGCGGCCGTCGCGGGCATCCAGTTCCAGTTCGCGCACCACGCCTTCGGTGGTCAGCAGTTCCACCTCGTAGATGTAGGTGTCGTGCTCCTTCTCCAGTTCGGCTTCGAGCAGGCGCGAGCCGGGGTAGCGGCTCAGCGCGGCGGGGAGGATTTCCTCGAAGGGACGGATCACCCCTTCCTTGCTCAGGCGCAGGGCTTCGTCCTGGCTCAGGTCATGGGCCTGCGCGACGCCAGCAATGGCGGCAAGCGCCAGGCCGAGCAGCGCCACGCGCGGCAGAACGGTCTTCATCAGTCATCCTGGTGATCGGTGAGGACTTCGCCGGTGACCGCATCCAGTTCGACATCCCACTTCACGCCCTGGGCGTCCTTGAGGTCGACCTTGTAGAGATAGCGGCCATGTTCCAGCTCGAGCTCGCTATCGTACACCGAACCGCCGACATGCTTGGCCAGCGCAGTGCGGTTGAGCTCCTCGAAGTTGCGGATGGTGCCGGCATCGCGCAGGCGCAGCGCCTCGTCCGGGCCGATGTCGTGGGCTGTGGCAGCGCCCGCGCCCAGCAGCAGGGCGGAGAGCGCGGTCAGGATCAGCAGCCATTTCATGAGCGTACCTCGTCAGAATCTTCTTACCTCCAGATTAAGGCGAAGGACTTAATTCAAGCTGAATCGGCAAGGATCATTCACCTGGTGAAGTATCCTTGCTCCCTGCGTACAGGCTCTATAATCGCGGCCTGCCAAAGCGAGGCCCGCATGACCGCCATCCAGATCAAGACCCCCGCCCTCACCCTCAAGGCCGGAAGCCGCGCGCTCCAGCGCATCCGCGAACAGGGGCTGGCCCCTGCCGATGTAGGCATCCTCCCCGGCGCCGCTGGCGGCCCGAAGGCGCTGGGCATCCAGGGCCTGGACCTCGCCCTGTTCGGTGAATGGCTGCCGCGCGCACCGCGTGAGCGCTCGCTGATCGGCGCCTCCATCGGTTCCTGGCGCTTCGCCAGCGCCTGCCTGCCCGATCCGGCCGCCGGCATCCGCCGCCTCGGCGAGCTCTACACCGAGCAGCGTTTCGCCCGCAACGCGAGCATCAGCGACGTATCGAAAAGCTGCGCGAAGATGCTCGACGACCTGCTCGATGGCCACGATGCCAGCGTGCTGGACAACCCCTGGTACCGCCTCAACGTCGTGGTGGTGAAGAGCCACGGTCGCCTCGCGCAGGACGGCAAGGCCAACCTCGGCCTGGGCCTGGGCGCGGTGATCCGCGACAACCTGATCGGCCGCCGCCACCTGCACCGGCACTTCGAGCGTCTGATCATCCACGACGCCCGCCGCACACCACCGCTGGAGGCGCTGTCGGACTTCCCCTCGCGCTACCTGCACCTGGACCTGGCCAACCTGCGCCATGCCCTGCTCGCCTCCGGCTCCATTCCCATGGTCATGGAAGGCGTGCGCGACATCCCCGGCGCCGGCCCCGGCACCTACCGCGACGGCGGGCTGCTGGACTACCACCTGGACCTGCCCTACCAACCCGAGGGCGTGGTGCTCTACCCGCACTTCACCGACAAGGTCATCCCCGGCTGGTTCGACAAGGGCCTGCCCTGGCGCCGCGGCGACGCCGGCCGCCTGCAGGACGTGCTGCTGCTGGCGCCGTCGAAGGACTACCTGGCACTCCTGCCGCACAACAAGCTGCCGGACCGCAAGGACTTCCACCGCTACCTGGGCGACGACGCGGGCCGCGAGCGCTACTGGCGCAAGGCAATGGATGAAAGCCGGCGGATGGGTGACGAGTTCCTTGAACTGGTAGACAGCGGGCGCCTCGGCGAACGGCTGCAGCCGCTGACATAATCAGCGGCTTCACGCCTACAGCAAGGAATCGCCATGCCGCACTCTCGAAAGCTTCGCTCGCTTCTGGGCGCTCTCCTGCTCATCAGCATGGGCGCGCAGGCCGCAGTCGATGAGAAGGCGCAGCGGGAAATCACCCAGTTGCTGGACTTCGTCGAGCTCAGCGGCTGCCAGTTCATCCGTAACGGCAGCGAGTACCCGGCCGCCGAAGCACGCGCGCACCTGCAGAAGAAGATGGATTACCTGGAAAACAAGAACATGGTGAGCAGCGCAGAAGACTTCATCGAGCGCGCCGCGACCAAGAGCAGCATGAGCGGCCAGCGCTATCAGGTGGATTGCCCGGCGGGCAAGCAGGACTCCAGCGCCTGGCTGAATGACGAGCTCAAGCGGCTACGCCAGCCTCAGTGAAGCTTTCCCGCAAATGCGTAGCAGCGGACTGCGTCCACGGCGGCCCCCAGGCCGCTCAGGTCCGTAGTCCGTAGGGCGCATAACCCGGAACGGGTTATCCGCCGATGGGCCCGCGGCGGATAACGCTGGCGCGTTATCCGCCCTACGACCTGTAGGCGCGGGCCATGCCCGCGAGCCGCCGCCGAAAACGGCGTTACCGCAACACTCCGATCAGCCCGGCTGCCCATCCAGCCGCGGCTTCCAGAACATCGGACCGTAGTGCCAGGCGAACATCAGGAACGCCACCACCCAGCACGCTGCCGCGATGCTCAGGCCTTCCAGCGGCCACCACATCACCAGCAGCACCCGCGCGACGACACCCAGGTTGAGCAGCGCGAAGGCCCAGGACATCACCTTCGGCGGTTGCAGCGGGCGACCGGTGTGGCCAAGGCTCACCCGCGCGACCATCGCCAGGATCAGCCCGCCGACGCCACCCACGGTGAGCGCGTGGATTGCCAGGCTCACGTTGAAGCTCGGCGAGAAGTTCCACAGCGCCATGCCTGCCGGGGCCAGCATCATCCACAGATAGGCCAGGTGCAGCGACCAGAGCAGCGGCACGCCCCAGTAGTCCTTGTCGTACCAGCGCCACAGACGGACCAGATGCCCCACCGCCAGCGCGGCGAACAGCAGGCCCACCAGCGGGTGCGGCGTCAGGCCGATGCCGACTGCGCTCAGCACCGCCACCAGCATGGTGCCGCCCAGCAGCGAATTGTCCAGCCAGTTCCAGGCCGGCACCTGGGCGGTGCGGCCCAGCCCGCGCTGGGTGAAGAAGGGAATCACGCGGCCGCCGATCAGGCCCATCAGCGCCGCCACCAGCCATAGCGCACCCAGTGCGCCACCGCGCTGCCAGGCATCGTTGCCGGTCCAGACGCCGGCCATCACCAGCACGTCGGCGAGTGTCAGCAGGCTCAGCACCGCGATGATCGGGTAGTTACGCTTCTGCCGGACCTGCCACAGGCTGCGGCCAATGAAGAAGGCCAGCGCCGGCATGAACGCCAGCTCGAGCACGGTGACCAGCCACAGCGGCGCACCCACGAGCCAGCCAACCCGCGCCGCGAGCCAGACCAGCGACAACACCATCAGCGGCTTGCCGCTGACACCGGGGCGGCCGGTCCAGGTCTGCACCGCGGTCAGCAGGAAGCCGGCAATGATCGCCGCCGCGAAGCCGAAGAGCATTTCATGACGGTGCCAGGCCAGCCAGCCGCCCAGCGGTTGCCAGGCCGGCAGCACACCGAGCAGTACCGCCGCCCAGGCCGCGATGGCGATCAGCGCGAACACCGCGCCACCGAGGAAGAACGGGCGGAAGCCCAAGCGCCACAGGGGCGGTATGGTCAGCAGAGCTTTTCGATCAACCAGTAACACAGCAAGCCTCCCAGCCTTCCTTGCGCATCTGATGTTGGGCTACCAGCCGCAGCACATAGCCCAGCTTCAATAGTGTCGGGCCGAGGATGGTGAAGGCATGCGCTGCGACAATGCTTTGCAGGTTCAGATGGCCATCGACGAAATAGGCTCCCACGATTCCCAGCAGCAGTAATACGAGCCCGCCGGTCAGCAGTGACCAGGACATCGACAGATTGCGTTGCGGGCAGGCGAACAGACTTTCCATCACACACCTCCTCGGGTTGCGCCGGCCCGCCATCGGGCCGGCGCTCAGGTTCAGGCCTCCAGCGCGCTGGCCGGGCCGAAGAACTCGTAGTGGGACTGTTGCTCGGGCACGCCGATATCACGCAGGTGGCGCTTCACCTGGGCCATGAACGGCTTGGGACCGAGGAAGTAGGCGTCCAGGTCGCGGTCTTCCGGCAGCCAGTCCGCCAGCAGCTCGCGGCTGAGGAAGCCTTCGATGTGGGACGCGTCCTGCGCGCGCGGCTCGCTGTAGCAGAAGTAATGCTTGAGCTGCGGATGCTCGTCGGATTGCGCCTCGACCCATTCGCGGAACGCATGCACGCCACCGTGGCGGGCGCAGTGGATGAAGTGCACTTCACGCCCGGACTCCAGCGCCGGCTTGAGCATCGCCAGCGCCGGGGTGATGCCCACGCCGGCGGTGATCAGGGCCAGCGGCTTGTCGCCACCGCGCAGGACGAAATCGCCCGCCGGCGGGAACAGGTCCAGCTCGTCGCCCACGCTCAGGCGATCGTGCAGGTAGTTGGACGCCTTGCCTTCGGGCTCGCGCTTCACGCTGATGCGGTACTCACGGCCGTTCGGCGCGTCGGACAGCGAGTAGGTGCGACGCACTTCCTCGCCATCGATCTCCAGGGACAGGCCGATGTACTGGCCGGGCTGGAAGTCCAGCAGCGGCTCGCCATCCAGCGCCTGGAAGTAGAAGGAGGTGATTTCCTCGCTCTCGGCTTCCTTGCGGGCAATACGGAAGCGCCGCGCGCCACGCCAGCCGCCATGTTGCTCGGCGTTCTGCTGGTACACCGACTCTTCGGCGCCGATCAGGATGTCGGCCAGCTGGCCGTAGGCGGCGGCCCAGGCGTCGATCACGGCCTGGGTGGCGATCTCCTCGCCCAGCACTTCGCGGATCGCCCGCAGCAGGCAGCTGCCAACGATCGGGTAATGTTCCGGCTGGATCTGCAGGGCAACGTGCTTGTTGACGATCTTCGCCACCAGCGGGCCGAGCTGCTCCAGCTCATCGATGTGGCGGGCGTACATCAGCACGCCGTTGGCCAGCGCACGGGGCTGGTCGCCGGAAGCCTGGTGCGCCTGGTTGAACAGCGGACGAACTTCCGGGTACTCGCTGAGCATCATCTTGTAGAAGTGCTGGGTCAGGGTCTCTCCGCCGGTCTCCAGCAGCGGGACAGTGGCCTTGACCAGGGTACGGTGTTCGTTGGACAGCATGTGGATCTCCTCGGGTTGGCCAGGCAATGAGTGGGTGCGCCTGAGCTTTCTGACTGAGGTATTTCAGGAAGCGTGCCAATCCCGCAGGCCTCTGTTTCCGGGACTTTCGCCTGAAAATGAGTCATAATGACCACGCAAATACCAGGTCAAAACGACTCCAAAGAGGTCAATATGACTCGCAACCCTCTTCTGGCCACCCTGCTTCCACTGGTTGCCGACCTGTCCCGCGAGCTGCCGGAAAGCGAACGCTATCGCCGCCTGCTGGAAGCCCTGCGCGGTCTGCTTCCTTGCGATGCCACCGCCCTGCTGCGCCTGGAAGGCGACCAACTGGTGCCGCTGGCCGTCGATGGCCTGAGCCAGGACACCCTCGGTCGCCGCTTCAAGATCAGCGAGCATCCGCGCCTGCGCGCCCTCATCGAGCACCCCGGCCCGACCCATTTCGCCGCCGACTGCGGCCTGCCGGACCCCTATGACGGGCTGGTGGAGGGCTTGCACGGCCACCTGGAAGTCCACGACTGCCTCGGCTGCCCGCTGCTGGTGGACGAGCAGCCCTGGGGCCTGCTGACCCTGGATGCACTGGACCCCGAGCGCTTCTCCACTGGCGACCTGGACAACCTGGAAGCCTTCGCCAGCCTCGCCTCCGCCACGGTGAAGGCCAACCAGCGCATGACCGACCTGGCCCAGCGCGCCGAGCACGAGCAGCAGCGCGCCGACGCCTACCAGCGCGCCTCCGGCGACCAGCCCAGGGAGCTGATCGGCCAGAGCAAGTCGCACCAGGCGCTGATGCATGAAATCCAGGTGGTGGCCGGCAGCGACCTGAGCGTGCTGATCACCGGCGAAACCGGCGTCGGCAAGGAACTGGTCGCGCAGTCGATCCACGCCAATTCGCTGCGCCGCACCGAGCCGCTGATCAGCCTGAACTGCGCGGCGCTGCCGGAAACCCTGGTGGAAAGCGAACTCTTCGGCCACGTCCGGGGCGCCTTCTCCGGCGCCGTGGGCGAGCGTCGCGGCAAGTTCGAACTGGCCGACGGCGGCACCCTGTTCCTTGACGAAGTGGGCGAGCTGCCGCTGGCGATCCAGGCCAAGCTGCTGCGCGTGCTGCAGAGCGGCCAGTTGCAGCGCCTGGGCTCGGACCGCGAACACCATGTGGACGTGCGCCTGATCGCCGCCACCAACCGTGACCTCGCCGAGGAGGTCCGCGCTGGCCGCTTCCGCGCCGACCTCTACCACCGCCTGAGCGTCTATCCGCTGCGCGTTCCGCCCCTGCGCGAGCGCGGCAACGACGTGTTGCTGCTGGCCGGCTACTTCCTCGAACAGAACCGCCCGCGCCTGGGCCTGCGCAGCCTGCGCCTGACCCGCGAAGCCCAGGCCGCGCTGGTCGATTACGCCTGGCCGGGCAACGTGCGCGAGCTGGAACACCTGATCGGCCGCGCCTCGCTCAAGGCCCTGGCGAACCACTCGCAGCGCTCGCGCATCCTCAGCCTGGGTGTCGACGACCTCACTCTGAACGCCCTGCACAAAGGCGCGCCCGATGCCGGCGCGAGCAAAGGCGACAATGCCATCGGCGAGGAGCTGGCGGGCGAGCTTCGCCCGGCAGTGGACGCCCTCCAGCGCCGGATGATCAGCCAGAGCCTGGAACGCCACGAAGGCAACTGGGCAGCCGTGGCGCGCGAGATGGGGCTGGACCGCGCCAACCTCAATCGCCTGGCGAAACGCCTGGCGATCAAGTGAGCCGCTGGCCGGATCGGCCGGCCCGGAGGGTGCGATGGTGATAGACTGTGCGCCCATTTTCCGGCCGGCCCGTTCCAGGGCCGGCGATCGTCACAGAGCACGCTACTTTGGAACTGTTCAAGGAATTCACCTTCGAGTCCGCCCACCGCCTGCCCCATGTTCCCGCCGGGCACCAGTGCGGACGTCTGCATGGCCACTCCTTCCGGGCCGCCATCTACATCGAGGGCGAGGTCGATCCGCATACCGGCTGGATTCGTGATTTCGCCGAGATCAAGCAGATCTTCAAGCCGATCTACGACCAACTCGACCACAACTACCTGAACGACATCCCCGGCCTGGAAAACCCCACCAGCGAAAACCTCTGCCGCTGGATCTGGCAACAGCTCAAGCCGCTGCTGCCGGAGCTGTCCAAGGTGCGCGTGCACGAGACCTGCACCAGCGGTTGCGAATACCGCGGCGACTGATGCGCCCCACGCCATGAAAAAGGGCCGGCCATTGCCGGCCTTTTTCATTTCGGCGCGCCAGGCCTCAGAACAACCCCATCTGGCGGTCGACCAGCGCGCTGAAGTCATCGTCCACGAAGGGCAGGATGGCGTCAGCGATGGGCTGAAGCTGCCGGCTGACGTAGTGGTCGTAATCGATCGGCGAGCTGAGCGTTTCCAGCGGCTCCGGGCCGTTGACCGTGATCACGTAGCTGATCCAGCCACCGCGCTGGTATTGGCGCGGGCGGCCCTGGCGCTCGTTGTAGTCGTCGGCGATACGCGCGGCGCGCACGTGGGGCGGCACGTTGCGTTCGTAGTCGCCGAGCTGGCGACGCAGGCGCTTGCGGAAGATCAGCAGGTCATCCTGCTCGCCCGCCAGCGTGCGGTTCACGTAGTCGCGGACGTAGTCCCGGTATGGCTGGCGCTGGAAGATGCGCAGGTACAGCTCCTGCTGAAACTGCTGGGCCAGTGGCGACCAGTCGGTGCGCACCGTTTCCAGGCCCTTGAAGACCATCTCGTCGCTGCCGTCATCACGTCGCACCAGGCCCGCGTAGCGCTTCTTGCTGCCCTCTTCGGCGCCACGGATGGTCGGCATCAGGAAGCGCCGGAAGTGCCGTTCGAACTGGATTTCCAGCGCACTCTCCAGCCCGTACTCCTCGCGCAGGTGGTCACCCCACCACTGGTTGACGTGACGCACCAGCGCGTGGCCGATCTCGGCGGCGGCTTCCTCGTCGTGGGCGCGACCCAGCCAGACGAAGGTGGAGTCGGTGTCGCCATAGATCACCCGGTGCCCCTGCCCTTCGATCAGCTCGCGGGTGCGCCGCATGATCTCGTGGCCCCGCATGGTAATGGACGAGGCCAGGCGCGGGTCGAAGAAACGGCAGCCGCTGGAGCCAAGCACGCCGTAGAAGGCGTTCATGATGATTTTCAATGCCTGGGACAACGGCGCATTGCCGTCACGCTTGGCGGCGTCGCGACCCTGCCAGACGCGCTCGACAATGGCCGGCAGGCAGTGCTGCGTGCGCGAGAAACGCCCGCCACGGAAGCCGGGAATCGACGCCTCGTCCGAAGGGTCGCTCAGGCCCTCCACCAACCCCACCGGGTCGATCAGGAAGGTACGGATGATCGACGGGTACAGGCTCTTGTAGTCCAGCACCAGCACCGACTCGTAGAGCCCCGGGCGCGAATCCATGACGAAGCCGCCAGGGCTGGCTTCCGGTGCCTTGCCACCGAGGTTCGGCGCCACGTAGCCCAGCCGGTGCATCGGCGGCAGGTACAGGTGGGTGAAGGCCGCCACCGAGCCGCCGCTGCGGTCCGCCGGCAGACCGGTGACGCTGGCGCGCTCGAGCAGGAAGTCGAGGATGCGGGTCTTGTCGAAGATGCGCGTGACGAGCTCGCAGTCCTTGAGGTTGTATTTCGCCAGTGCCGGCTTGTCCTCGGCGAAGCGGCGGTCGATCTCGGCCATGCGGTCGTAGGGGTTGTCGATGGACTTGCCCTCGCCCAGCAGCTGCTGCGAGACGCTCTCCAGGCTGAACGACGGGAAGCTCCAGAACGCCGAACGCAGCGCCTCGATGCCGTCGATGATCAGCCGCCCCGCCGCCGCGGCGAAGTAGTGGTTGCTCGAGGCGTGCTGCCGCCAGCCCATTTCGTCGCCACCGCGCCCCAGGCGCAGAGGAATCTCCAGGCGCTTGGCGTGCTCCTGCAGCACCCGCAGGTCGAACTGCACCAGGTTCCAGCCGATGATCGCATCGGGGTCGTGCTCCGCCAGCCACTGGTTCAGGCGCTCCAGCAGCTGCGCGCGGCTGTCGCAGTACTCCAGCTCGAAATCGCGCTCGCCATCGACACCGTTGGCCGGGCCGAGCATGTACACCTGGCGCTGGCCGCAGCCTTCCACGGCGATGGAATAGAGGTCGCCACGGATGTTGGTTTCGATGTCCAGCGAGGCCAGCTTCAGCTTTGGCCGGTACTCCGGCGCCGGCCGCAGTTGGGCGGTGACGGTGCTGCCGCCCTCGCCCGGCTCGCCGCTGAAGGTGACCGGGGCGGTGATGAAGCGCTCCATCAGGTAGCGCTCGGGTGGGCGGATGTCCGCTTCGAACACCTCGACGCCAGCCTCGCGCAGGCGCTTTTCCAGGTTCATCAGTTGGCGATGCTGCTGGCAGTAAAGGCCCAGCACCGGGCGTTGCTGGAAGTCGCGCAGACCCAGCGGGCGCAGTTCGGCGCCGCGCTCGCCGGCCAGCAGCTTCTCGGCGCGGGCGCGCTGTTCGGCCGGCACGAAGGCTACCGACGTCTGCGGCGGCAGCAGCACGTGCCGGGGCCCGTCATCGGTGGCCAGCCAGAAACCCACCTCGGTGCCTTCGGGCGTATCCCGCCAATGTCGCGTCAGGACGAAACCCTGCCTTGCCTCCACGCTCTAACCACCCGTCAGTCGATTCATGCCGACATTCTACCGGTCCGCCTGAGGATTCGTTGCAAGGCATGTAAATCCGACCGATGCGTTTGACGCACGCCCCGCGTCTGCCCAAGCTAGCGGGCTTTCGTTTGCCTGCCAGGACTCGCCCGTGACCGATTCGTCCCGCCACTGGACCCGCCCTCTCCTCGCCACCCTGTGTTTTTCCACCCTGCTCTCCGGCTGCGGCCTGTTCGGCGAAAAGCCCGAAGAAGCCCAGGCGCCCACCTATTCCAAGGCCGGCTGGTCGGACCTGCCGCAGACCGCCGACACCGACGTGCTGCAAGGTTTCAGCGCCTGGCGCTCGGCCTGCGCGGTGCGCCTGAAGAAGGATGACATCTGGGCCGCGACCTGCGCCGACGCCGCCAGCGTGCCGGCCTCCGCCCCGGCGATCCGCCAGTTCATGCAGGCGCACCTGCAGCCCTACCAGCTTCGTTCCGGCGAAGGCAGCAAGAATGGCCTGATCACCGGCTACTACGAGCCCGTCTACCGCGGCAGCCAGCAGCGCGACGCCAAGCACACCGTGCCGGTCTACGGCGTACCGAAGGATCTGATCACCGTGGCGCTGGACAGCGTCTACCCGGAACTCAAGGGCAAGCGCCTGCGCGGCAAACTCGAAGGCAACACCCTGGTGCCCTACGCCGACGCCGCCGGCATCCGCCGCGATGGCGTCAATGCCCCCGTGCTCGCCTGGCTACCCGACCCGATGGACCTGCAGTTCCTGCAGATTCAGGGCTCCGGCCGCGTGGAGCTCGCCTCCGGACGCCAGCTGCGCCTGGGCTACGCGGACCAGAACGGTCGGCCGTACAAGCCGGTAGGCCGCTGGCTGGTGGAACAGGGGGAGCTGAGCAAGGAAGAGGTCAGCATGGCGCGCATCCGCGACTGGGCGCGCGCGCACCCGCAGCGCGTCGACGAGCTGCTGGCGAGCAACCCCAGCTACGTGTTCTTCAGCCAGCGCCCGGACAGTAACGAGGGCCCGCGCGGCTCGCTGAACGTGCCGCTGACGCCCGGCTACAGCGTGGCCATCGACCGCAAGGTCATCCCGCTGGGCAGCCTGATGTGGCTTTCCACCACCCGCCCGGACGGCGCGCCAGTCGTGCGCCCGGTAGCTGCCCAGGACACCGGCGGCGCCATCGTCGGCGAAGTGCGCGCGGACCTGTTCTGGGGCACTGGCGACGCTGCCGGCGAGCTGGCCGGGCACATGAAGCAGGACGGCCAGCTGTGGCTGCTGTGGCCCAAGGACAAGGCGCTGCCGGGAGCCTGAATCGAATTGCGCATGAAGGCATCAGACAATTCATTCAGAGGTAATTCCTACTCGTCCTACAGAGCTCTCTGAATCACCGGCAGCACCGCACACCGGAAAATGGCCGGCGAATCCAGGCACTCCCTGGTTTCGCCGACTCTCTATCCGAACGCAGTGACCGCCATGAAGAAAAACCAGCCTCCCCTTCGCTCGCAGCGCCAGCACCGTGGCTGGCCGCTGGACTACGACGTGCTCTGCTGGATCGGCGCCATCGCCCTGATCCTGCTGTTCTTCGGCGTCGATCAGTTCTTCGTGTCGAAGCTGCCGGGCACCGGTGTCATCGAGCACCAGCGCAGCGTTCCCCGGCGCCTGGACCTGCCCGCTGCCCAGGCGCTGGCAACGGTGAACCATAACCGCCAGTAAGCGCTTCAGTTGCCCTGGCGGAACTGCCCCGGCGTCATCCCGCTCCAGCGTCGGAAGGCCTTGGCGAAGGCGCTCTCGTCGGAGAAACCCAGGCGCTCCGCCACCTCGCCCAGCCGCGACGAATCGCGCAGCAGCTGCTCGGCCATGGTGTACAACACCTGCTCGCGCAGCAGCTTGAAGCTGGTGCCCTCGTCGGCCAGCTTGCGATTGAGATGACGGCCACTGAGTTCCAGCTGATCGGCCACCTTCTCCTTGCCCCAGCGCGGGTTCTGCCGCAGCAGTTGCTGCACGCGCGCGGCGAGGCTCTGCGCGCCCAGGCGTTCCAGCTGCGCATCGGCCAGCGCACGCAGGTGCTCGCGCATCAGCGCATTGGCCTGGATCAGCGGCACGTCGAGATCGGCCAGGGCGAAGCTCAGCGCGTTCTCGGTGCAGAAAAAATCCACCGGGCACTCCAGCAACCCGACGTAACGTGAAGGCTCGCCCCGTGCGGCATGGCTCAAAGCCAGGCGCTGCGGCCTGACGCGGTCGCCAGTGATCCAGCGCGTCAGGTGCACCAGGCTGGCCAATGCGGCCTCCACCCGCTCCTCGCGGCGTACGCTGTAGCTGGGGCGATAGACCAGCCGCACCTGCGTAGCGTCCTGCTCACTCTGGAACTCGCTGCCCTCGGCAATGATCGGGTAGTACTCGAGCAAGGCGTCCAGCGCCTCGCCGTAATGCTCGCAGCTCATCAGCAGCGCGCCGACCATGTCCAGGTGCCCGACCTGCAGGGCGCTGCCCAGGTGCAGGCCCAGCAGCGGGTCGCCCGAGGCGGCGCAGAGGGCTTCCCAGAAGGCGTCCTGGCGCTGCAGGGGGATGCGCGGTTCGAGGCTGGCGGCCTGCAGATCGGCAGGCACCGGCAGCCCCAGGCGCTGGGCGGCCTGCAGGATGCCCTGGGCGTAATGGACGGTAATGGTGTGCGGCATGGTCCCGAATTAACCGGCGAAGGTCCCGATTGAGCCGTTACCGGGCGGTAACGCTCCCCTATGCTTGCCAATTACAACGATAAATACAAACAAGAGTCGCCTTGCATGCTGATTGAAACCGGAGCCGCGCCCGTGCCGCCGGCTACTGCCCGTTCGCCATTCCCCGCCCTCCTGCTGCGGGAGAACGGCGATGCCTGAAGTCCATCTCGAATTCTCCGGCGGTTCGATGATCGCGCTGAACGCCATCATCGCCCTGATGATGTTCGGTGTATCGCTGGAACTGCGCCGCGACGACTTCGCCCGCATCCTGCGCCAGCCCAAGGCGCCGGTGATCGGCATGCTCGTGCAGTTCCTGCTGCTGCCCGCCGCCACCTGCCTGCTGACCATCGCCCTGCCGATCGACCCGGAACTGGCGCTGGGGATGATCCTGGTCGCCACCTGCCCCAGCGGCACCTTCTCCAACATCATGACCTGGATGGCCCGCGGCAACGTCGCGGTGTCGGCCAGCGTCACTGCCGTATCGGGGCTGAGCGCGGGCATCTTCACGCCGCTGAACTTCGCCCTCTACGCGGGGCTGAACCCAGCGACCCGCGACCGCCTCACGCAGATCCACATCGACCCGCTGGAACTGGTGGGCGTCGTGGTGCTGGTGCTGATCCTGCCGATGCTGCTGGGCATGGCCCTGGGCCGGCACAAACCGCAGCTCGCACAGCGCCTGGAGAAGCCGCTGCGGCAGTTGTCGCTGCTGGTGATGCTCGGCTTCGTCGGCATGGCCTTCGCCAAGAACTTCCAGCAGTTCATGGGCTACTTCCACCTGTTCTTCTGGCTGGTGCTGCTACTCAACGGCACTGCATTGCTGCTGGGCTACACCTGCGCGCGGCTGTGGAAGCTGCCGGACGCCGACGTGCGTGCGGTGACCCTGGAAAGCGGCATCCACAACTCCGCGCTGGGCATGGCGCTGATCCTCACCTTCTTCCCGCAGGCCGGCGGCATGCTCCTGATCGCGGCGTTCTGGGGCTGCTGGCAGCTGTTCTCCGGGCTGGTACTGGCGCAACTCTGGGCGCGCCGCGAACCCCGCGCCGCCGCGGTGACGGCGTCATGAATGCGCCCGCCCTCGCCCTCGGCGGTTTCATCCTGCTGGCCTACACCCTGGAAGCCATCACCGGCTTCGGCAGCGTGGTGATCGCCCTGTCCCTCGGCGCGCTGCTGATGCCCATCGAGACACTGCTGCCGATCCTGGTGCCGCTGAACATCGGCATGACCGGCTACCTGTGCTGGCGCCACCGCCGCCTGATCGACACGCGCCTGCTGCTGCGCACCGTGCTGCCGGGGATGCTCATCGGCATGCTGATCGGCTACCTGCTGTTGCCGCACCTGGACCCGCAACCGCTCAAGCGCGGCCTTGGCGTGCTGATCCTCTGGTTCGCCGGCCGTGAGTTGTGGCGCCTGCGCGCCAGTGCCCCGGAGCGCGGCAGAACGCCCAACTGGGTGGTGCGCCTGGCCACCGGCGCCGCCGGGGTCTGCCATGGCCTGTTCGCTTCCGGCGGGCCACTGCTGGTCTACGCGCTCTCGACCCGCCCGCTGGACAAGACCCGCCTGCGCGCCACCCTGGTCTGCGTCTGGTTCACCCTCAACGGCCTGCTGACCCTTGCCTTCCTCCTCGACGGCCGCCTGCGACCGGCGCTGCCCCAGGTGCTCGCCTACGCGCCCCTGCTGCTGCTCGGCGTATGGCTGGGCGAACGCCTGCACCACCGCTTCGAGGAACACCACTTCCGCCTCGCCATCCACTGCCTGCTGCTGGTCAGCGGCGTCCTGCTGCTGTCGCCCTGGAGCCTCCTGTGAGCTACGACATCATCATCAAGAACGGCCTGTACTTCGACGGCAGCGATGCCCCCGGCAGCCTGCGCCACGTCGGCATCAAGGATGGCCGCATCGACACCCTGAGCGTCAGTCCGCTGGACGAAAGCGGCTGCACGCAGATCATCGACGCCGCCGGCAAGTGGGTCACTCCCGGCTTCCTGGAAATCCACTCGCACTACGATGCCGAAGCCATCGCGGCGCCGGCACTGAAGGAGTCGGTGCGCCATGGCGTGACCACCGTGTCGGTGGGCTCCTGCTCCATCAGCATGGTGCTGGGCGAGGCCGAGGACTGTTCGGACCTGTTCACCCGTGTCGAAGCCGTGCCACGCGAGCAGGTGCTGCCGATCCTGCGTGACAAGCGCACCTGGAAGGACGCCAAAGGCTACCGCGCCTTCTACGACCAGCAGCCGCTGGGGCCCAACCTCTGCTCCTTCCTCGGCCACTCCGAGCTGCGCGTCGCGGTGATGGGTCTGGAGCGCGCCATTAGCGGCGCCAAGCCCAGCGAAGCCGAGCTGCAACGCATGGAAGAACTGCTGGAACAGGCGCTGGACGCCGGCTGCTTCGGTCTCTCGGTGATGACCACGCGGCTGGACAAGATGGACGGCGACCGTGCCTGGTCCAGCCCGCTGCCCTCCACCTTTGCCAGCTGGAAGGAATTCTCCCGCCTGTTCGCGGTGTTGCGCCGGCGCAACGCGCTGATGCAGGGCGCACCCAACGCCGTCACCAAGATCAACGTGTTCGCCTTCCTCTACCAGGCTCACGGCTGGTTCCGCCGCCCGCTCAAGTGCTCGATGCTCACTGCGCTGGACTTGAAATCCCAGCCCTTCATGCACCGCATCACCCGCGCCTCCGGCTGGGTCGCCAACCGCCTGCTGCGCGGCCGCTACCGCTGGCAGACCCTGCCCGCGCCCTTCGTGGTGCGCATCGAGGGGCTGAACATGAACGGCTTCGAGGAGTTCGGCGCCGGCGAGGTGCTGCGCGACATCAAGGACCCGGAAGAGCTCTACACGCGCATCCAGGACCCGGCCTTCCGCGAGCGCTTCAAGAAGGACATCAAGGCCACCCTCAGCCTCGGCCTGTGGCACCGCAACCTGTCCGACTGCTGGGTGCGCGAATGTCCGGATGCATCAATGGTCGGGCGCAACTTCGAGGACATCGGCCGCGAGCGCGGTCTGGACCCGGTGGACGCCTTCTTCGAGCTGGCCGGCCAGTACCGCAACGAGCTCAAGTGGACCACCTGCTACGGCAACCACCGCCCGGAAATCATGGGCAAGCTGCTGGCCAGCCCCTGGACCCAGCCGGGCTTCGCCGACTCCGGCGCGCACCTGGCTTCCCACGCGCAGTACAACTTCCCGCTGCGCATGCTCAAGTACGTGCGCGATGCCGAACTGGCCGGGCAGAGCTTCATGGACACCGGCCGCGCCATCCACCGCCTGACCGGCGAGCTGGCGGACTTCGCCGGGATCGACGCCGGCTACATCCGCGTCGGCGACCGCGCCGATCTGGTGGTGGTCAACCCGGCCGGCCTGACCGATGAGCTGGATGAGGTCTGCGAAGCGCCCATGGAGATCATCGGCCTGACGCGGCTGGTGAAGCGCAACGATGATGCGGTGGAGGCCACGCTGATCAACGGGCGCGTGGCTTATCGGCGCGAAAGCGGCTTCCCGGAGGCTCTGGGCAAGGAGCGTGGGTTCGGGCGGTTCCTGCCGGGACGGGACGTGCTGAGCCGCCCGCAGGAAGTGCCGGCCGGGGAACCGGCATTCGGCCGGTAGTTGCGGCGCGCTCGATTGGCGCCAGTCATGCCGGCGATCCGTAAGCAGGGCTTACGGTGCCGACGCTTGCCGCGATACCGCGCGGCTGGCCGAGATTGACGCCCTGCCGCGCACTCACTAGAGTGCGCGGTTTCCGACATCCCCGTAATACCTGCACCATGACCCCGTTCTACCGCTTCGCCGACCCGAGCCTCGCCCTGCTGCGAGAACCTCCGCGCGTACGCAAGATTGATACGGTGCTGCGCCGTCGCCGCAGCGTGCTGTTCGCCTTCACCTTCTCCCCGCCCGCCGGCTGCTGAGCCGGAAGCCGCGCGCTCGCGCCGGCATTTCCGCATTCCGATTCCGCTCTCCGGTAAGCGCCGGCGGGCTCGTTCGCATGTGTTCGCCCTACGGCCTGAGCGCCGGGGCAAGAGAAGGTTTCCATGAATACCCCAAGCCCCCTCAACAAACCGCTTCTCGCGGTGCTGCTGTTCGCCGTCTCCATCGTCGGCCTGAGCCTGGGCGCGACTTTGCCGCTGGTAGCGCTGCGCCTGCTGGACAACGGCGCCAGCGCGCTGCAGATCGGCGTCCTGTCGGCGGTGCCAGCGGCCGGCATGATCCTCGCTGCCACCCTGGTGGACCGCGCCTGCCAGCTGATGAGCCGGCGCCGCCTGTACCTGCTGTGCTTCGTGCTGTGTACCGCGAGCACCGCAGCCATTGAATTCAGCAGCCACTCCCTCTGGCTGCTGGCGGCGGCACGCCTGGCACTGGGCGTCGGCATGGGCATCGCGATCATCCTCGGCGAAGCCTGGGTCAACGAGCTGTGCGGCGAGAAGAACCGCGGCACCATCGTGGCCCTCTATGCCACCAGCTTCACCGCCTTCCAGCTGCTCGGCCCGACCCTCGTGGCGCTGCTCGGGGCGCAGACACCCTGGGTGGTGCTGCTGGTCAGCGCAGGGCACCTGATCGCCCTGGCCACCGTGGCCTTCGCCATGCCCGAGGAAGGCATTCACGAACACGTCGAGGAGCCACGCAGCTTCTCCCTGGCCGGATTCCTGCGGGTAGCTCCTGCGCTGTGCATGGGCGTGCTGTTCTTCTCTTTCTTCGACAGCGTGGTGCTCTCGCTCTTCCCCGTTTACGCCTCCAGTCACGGCTACGCGGTGGGCATCGCTGCGTTCATGGCGACGGTGATCCTGCTCGGCGACATGCTCTGCCAGCTGCCGCTGGGCTGGCTGTCCGACCGCCTCGACCGACCCACCCTGCACCTTGCCTGCGGCGTCGCGGCAATGCTGATCGGCCTCGCCCTGCCCTGGCTGATCAGCCAGCCGTCGCTGCTGTGGCCGGCGCTGATGCTGCTGGGCGCGGTGGCCGGTGGCGTCTACACCCTGGCGCTGGTGCTGATCGGCCAGCGCTTCCGCGGCCGCGACCTGGTCACCGCCAACGCCGCCGCCGGCATGCTGTGGGGCGTCGGCAGCCTGCTCGGGCCGCTGCTCAGCGGCAGCCTGATGGACCTCGGCCCGCAAGGCGTGCCGGTCGCACTGGCACTCGCCGCCGGGCTGTTCGTGGCCACGGCTGCCGCCTCGCTGCGGCGCACCGCCCTGCGCACCGCCTGATGCCTCAATAGAAGGCAAGGCGCATCGACTTGGTGCCGGCCATGGCCCGGCCGGCACCCACCCTGCACCGGGGATTTCCGCTAAGCGATTGAAATCCCCGGTGGTTTTTGGGGTTTCGGAAAAGCTGGCATTTCAATTGCTCTGTCCCCTGCAACGGGATGCATCACCCACGGCAAGGTAGCCACCGGGTGGGCGAACGCTGCAAGGCACACTGGAGTTGCACCACAGGCGAACTAGGGTTCCGGTCTTTCGCAAGAAAGGCGTCTGGTCCGAGAGTTTTCCGGCCCTAGGGACAGGGCTACACGGCGGGAGAAAAGCCCGGGAGACGTGATGTCATCCCGTGCCGATTTCCAACCGTTAGGAGCAATGCCATGACCATGCCGCTTTCCCTGCGTTCCCTGCGCAAGACCCTGCTCGGTGCCTGTCTGCTTGCTGCCGCCGGGGTCGTGCCGCTGACGCTCCAGGCCGCCGAGAAGCTCAAGATCGGCACCGTCGTCTGGGCCGGCTACGCGCCCTTCTACGTCGCCGACAAGCTCGACCTCTACAAGCCCCACGGGCTGAAGGTGGAGCTGCAGTTCTTCAACGATCCGGCGCTGATCCCCACCGCCATGACCGGCGGCGCCCTCGACGGCGGCATGCTCACCTACGACCAGGTGGTCGGCGGTGTCGCCAAGGGGCAGCCGTACCGCGTGGTGATGCCCATCGATTTCTCCAACGGCGGGGACGCCATCGTCGCCGACAAGTCGATCAAGTCGGTCGCCGATTTCAAGGGCAGAAAGATCGGCTTCAACCCGCTCTCGCCATCCGATTTCCTGCTCGCCTACGCGCTCAAGAGCCACGGCCTGAGCGACAAGGACATCAACCCGGTGAACATGACGCCCGAAGGCATCCCCGGCGCCATGGCCTCCGGCAGCCTGCCGGTGGGCGTGACTTACGAGCCCAACGTCTCGCAGATCCTCGGCATGCCCGGCGACAAGTTCCACGTCGTGTATTCCTCCAAGGACGCGCCGGGCCTGATCACCGACGTGCTGGTGTTCAACCAGGAGGTCATCGGCAAACGCCAGAAGGCGATCAGCGCGATGATCCAGGGTTACGTCGACGGTCTGGCCTACATGAAGGCGCACCCGGACGAGTCCGCCGAGATCATCGGCAAGGTGCTGGGCGTCAGCGCCGCCGAGGCCAAGGAGCAGATGGCCGGGGTCTACAACATCCCGCTGGCGGAGATGAACAGGAACTTCGAGAAATCCGACGCTACCAGCTCCTTCTTCGGCAGCGGCGCGGTGATCGCCCAGTTGCTCAAGGACAACAGTCAGATTCCGGCGATACCCGACTTCGCCCAGACCTTCGACGCGCAGTTCGTCCAGGCCCTCGCCCAGTAAGGCACCCACCCACCGTTCCCGCCGGGAGGGCGGGAACGCCTACGGAGGTTCTTCATGTCCGCGTCCCTGTACCGCTACGCCGATGGCCGGCTGCCCAACAGCCTGGCCCTGGCCTACGCCTTCGGTGGCTACGCCGCCGGCTTCGCTCTGCTGTTCGCCGACAACTGGCTGCTCAATGCCGCCGGCACCCTGCTGCTGGGCCACGCGATGATAGTCGCGGCCTACCTGATCCATGAGTTCGCCCACGGCACCATCTTCGCCAAGCCGGCGCACAACACCTGGGCCGGCGAGGCCTGCAGCTGGCTCTGCGGCAGCTGCTACGCGGGCTTTCAGGACCTGCGCCGCAAGCACATGCGCCACCACGTCGACCGCGCCGACGTGATCACCTTCGACACCAAGGCCTTCCTCGCACGCAGCCCTCGCTGGGTGCGCGCCGTGGTGCTGGCCGCCGAGTGGGCCTACGTACCGGCGGTGGAGCTGATCATGCACTACTACGTGATCCTCCTGCCCTTCATCACCGACAACCCGCGCCATCGCGCCAACCGCCGCCGCGTGGCATTGACCCTGCTGGTGCGCGGCGTGTTGTTCGGCGTGGTCGCCGCCGTGTCGCTCAAGGCGCTGCTGCTCTACTTCGTCGCCTGGACGCTGATGATCATCGTGCTGCGCTTCACCGACGCCTACCAGCACACCTACGACGCCTTCGCGGTGCTGGAGGACGGAGGCAAGATTCCCGACGACAAGTCCCGCGACCGCACCTACGAGCAGATGAATACCTTCTCCAACGTGGTCTCGGTGCGCTGGCCGGTGCTCGACCTGCTGCTGCTCAACTTCGCCTACCACAACGCCCACCACGAGAAACCCGTGGCGCCCTGGTACCGCCTGCGCAAGCTGCACCACGAACTGTACGGCGACGGCTACGCCCAGGTGCTGCCGATGCACCTGCTGTTCAAGGGCTTCCACCAGCACCGCCTGCGCCGCGTGGTGGACGACAACTACGGCGAGGTCGCGCCCGCCGGCAACGACCGTGCCGACGGCTTCTATGGCGCCGTGGGCGTCTCCTTCCTGACGGCGGTCTGAGCATGATCGACTACCGGGGCAAGCGCGTCCTCATCACTGGCGTCGCCAGCGGCATCGGCAAGGGCCTGGCGCGGGCGTTCGCCGAACAGGGCGCGACGCTGGAGCTGCTCGACCGCAACACCGAGGCACTACAAGGCGTGGCGGACGGGCTGACAGCACTGTGCGACCTGCGCACTGCCAGCCTCGACCTGGGCGACAGCGACGCCATCGCCGCCTTTGCCGACAGCCGCCAGGGCGCTGCGCTCGACGTGCTGATCAACAACGCCGGCGTGGAGTACGCCACGCCGCTGGAGGGCGGCAACGCCGAGACCGACCAGCGCTGGCAGGCATTGCTGGACAACAACGTCGCCTCGATGCTGCGCCTCACCCGCGCCCTGCTGCCGCAACTGCACGCCGGCAGTTGCGTGATCAACCAGGCATCGATCTGGGGCCTGAAAGGCGTGCCGGGCTTCTCCGCCTATGTCGCCAGCAAGCACGCGGTGATCGGCCTGACCCGCTCGCTGGCGTGGGAACTGGGGCCAAGGCGCGTTCGCGTCAACGCCGTGTGCCCCGGCTGGATCGCCACCGAAGCTGCAATGCGTTCTCTGCGGGTGATGGCCGAGGCCAACGGCCGCAGCGAGAGCGACGAGCTGGCGCAGATCCTCGCCGCCCAGGCGGTGCCGGAGCTGCTCACGCCGGCTGATCTCGCCGGCACCTTCCTGTTCCTCGGCAGCACGCTGGCCAGCGCCATTACCGGTCAGGCGCTGTCGGTCAGCCATGGTGAGGTGATGCACTGATGAAACCGCTCGCAGGACAGACCGCCCTGGTCACCGGCGCCACCCAGGGCATCGGCCGGGCCATCGCCCTGGCGCTGGCGGGAGCCGGCGCGCAGGTGTGGATCAACCACCTCGACCAGCCGGAAGCTGCCACCGCGCTGGTAGCGCGCATCGCCTCCAGCGGGGGGCGCGCCTATGCCGTACAGGCCGACGTCGCGGAGCCGGAACAGGTCGCCGAGATGTTCGCCCGCGTGCTCGCCGAAGGCGAGCTGGACATCCTGGTGAACAACGCCGGGATCATCCTGGAAAAGCCCTTCCTCGATACCAGCGAAGACGACTGGGCGAACCTGCTCGGCGTCGACCTGCACGCTGTCTACCGCTGCTGCCGCCATGCCCTGACGCACATGCAGGCGCGCGGCAGCGGCAGCATCGTCAATATCGCCTCGGAGCTGGGCCAGCTCGGCCGCGAACGCTACGCCGCGTACTGCGCCGCCAAGGCCGGGGTAATCGGCCTGACCAAGGCGCTGGCGCGGGAGTTCGCCCCGCACATCCGCATCAACGGCGTGGCGCCGGGCCCGGTGGAGACACCGATGGTCTCGGTCGAGCACATGAGCGCGGCGATGATCGCCCGCGAAACCGCCATCCCCGCCGGCCGCCTCGGCCAGCCGGAGGAGATCGCCGCGGCGGTGCTGTTCCTCGTCTCGCCCGGCGCGAGCTTCTTCCACGGACAGATACTCGGCGCCAATGGCGGCGCCTGGATGGGCGGCTGATGCGCGCGGAAATCGTCCTGCTGCTGGGCGCCGCCATCTGGGGCCTGGGCTGGATGCCCCTGGCGCACTTCGCCGGCCAGGGCCTTGCCGGCATGCCGCTGGTACTCTGCACCTACGGGCTGCTCTGCGCGCTGGCTGTGCCGCTGGTACTGAGCCAGCGCCGGCAGTGGTGGCCGCAACGCGGTGCCCTGCTCGCCATCGGCCTGTTCGGCGGCTGGGCCACGGCCGGGCTGGTGGCGGCGCTCTCCGAGGGCGACGTGGTGCGCGCCATGCTGTTGTTCTATCTCGCGCCAGTCTGGGGCCTGCTCGGTGGCCGGCTGCTGTTCGGCGAACGCCTGACGCCTACGCGACTCGGCGCCCTCGCGCTGGCCATGCTCGGCATTGCCCTGACCCTCGGCATCAGCCACGACACCTTCCGCCCGCTGGCCGCCAGCGACTGGCTGGCGCTCTCCGCCGGCTTCGCCTTCGCCCTCAACAACCTGGCCACCCGCGCCGCCGAGCAGGTCCCGCTGGCCAGCAAGGCAGTGGTCGGCTTCATCGGCAGCGCCGCGCTGGGCGGCCTGTTCTGCCTGCTGCAAGGCACACCGCTGCCTGCCCTCGACGACCACCAATGGCTGCAACTGGCCGGCTTCGGGCTGTTCTGGCTGGCCGCCATGGGCGCTGCGCAATACGGTTTCAGCCATGTCGAGGCGAGCCGGGCCGCGGTGCTGGTGGTGATCGAACTGCTGGTCGCCGTACTCACCGCCGCGTGGTTCGGCGACCGCGAACTGGGCCTGCGCGAATGGCTCGGCGGCTCCCTGGTTCTGGCGGCGGCGCTGGTCGCCGCGCGCCCTTCTCCTGACCTTTCCCCCACTCTCTGCGAGGCCGAAACATGACTGTCCGCATGGACCAGCTCAGCTGGGTCGAATACGCGCGCCGGGTGCGCGAGCAATCCCCCGTGGTCTTCCTGCCCTGCGGCGCCACCGAGCAGCACGGCCCGCACCTGCCACTGGGCACCGATGCGCTGCTGGCCAGTGCGCTATGCGAAGACGTCGCCCGCCAGGTCGACGGTCTGGTCGCGCCCGCCCTGTCCTACGGCTACAAGTCCCAGCCCAAGTGCGGCGGCGGCCAGCACTTCTGCGGCACCACCAGCCTCGACGGGCAGACCCTGATCGCCCTGGTGCGCGACGCCGTGCGCGAGTTCGCCCGCCACGGCGTCACCCGCCTGGTGCTGGTGGACGGGCACTACGAGAACCAGTGGTTCGTCACTGAGGGCATCCAGCTCGCGCTGCGTGAGCTGGGGCCTTCCAGCCCGCTGGAAGTGATGCGCCTGGAGCACTGGGACTTCTGCAGCGAAGCCACGCTGAACGATGTATTCCCCGACGGCTTCCCCGGCTTCGCGCTGGAGCACGCGGCGGTGATCGAGACCTCGCTGATGCTGCACTACCTGCCCAGCCTGGTGCGCCTGGACCTGATCCCCGACGACGGCCCGGCCGACTTCCCGCCCTACGACATGTACCCCAGCCGCACCGAGTGGGTGCCGCCCTCGGGCGTGCTGTCCTCGGCGCGCGGTTCCAGCGCCGACAAGGGCCTGCGCATGGCGAAGGACATCGTAAAAGGCATCGCCACTGCGGTACGCAAGGAGTTCGAGCTGTGAGCGTCGCCCTGATCGTCATCGACATGCAGCGCGACTTCTGTGCCCCCGGCGGCTACGCCGACCAGGCCGGGCTGGAGATCGGCCGCCTGCGCGCGCCGATCCCGGCCATCTCGCGCCTGCTGGACAGCGCCCGCGCCCTGGGCCTGCTGGTAGTGCACACCCGCGAAGGGCACCGCCCCGACCTCACCGACCTGCACGAGAGCAAGCGCCGCCGTGCCGAACAGGCCGGCGCGCCCATCGGCGCACGCGGCCCGCTGGGGCGGCTGCTGGTGCGTGGTGAGTATGGTCACGACCTGATTGACGAACTGCGCCCGCTGGCCGACGAGCCGGTGATCGACAAACCGGGCTACAGCGCCTTCGCTTACACCGACCTGGACCTGCTGCTGCGTCGGCGCGGCATCGGCCACCTGGTGCTCTGCGGCGTGACCACCGAAGTGTGCGTTTCTTCCACCCAGCGCGCGGCGGTGGAGCTGGGCTACGCCTGTACGCTGGTGAGCGATGCCTGCGGCTCGCCGAGCGCCGAGCTGCACGCCGCCGCCCTGGCCATGGTCGAGGTGGAAGGCGGGCTGTTCGGTCGCGTACTGGACAGCCGTTCCGTGCTCGCCGAATGGGAGGAAAACGCATGCCTGGCCTGAACACTTCCGCAGTACCGTCCGCCTACCTCGGCGTCTGGCAGCGCACCCTGCTGACCACCACCGGCGGAACGCATGACACCAGCACCCGCGTGTACTGGCTACAGACCGAGCGTCTGTTCGCCGACCTGCGCATTCCACTGCCCGCCCCCGAAACGCCCGAAGCACTGGCGAACCAGGCCGGTTTCGCCGGTCTCACCGAGATCACTGGCGATATCTGCCAGTGGCACCGCGCAATCGACTTCCAGCCGCCCAATGGCGGCGAGGACATCGGCCGCATGCACTTCGTGGACAGCGAAAAGGTGCTGGAGGACGGCCTGGACGGCAGCTACCACGAAGTCTGGGAGCGCCTGCCCGAGTCGCTCGGGCGCAACCGTGGCACCTGGCTGCTCGGAGCGGACGGCCGTCAGGGCTGCCTGCTGCTGGCCGGCGACTGCTTCCTGTTCGCCGCCGGGCGGCGCCTGCCGCTGCCCCACGCACCATCGCTGGCCGCACTGCTCGACAGCGACACCCCCGAGCTGCTGGATTTCGAACTGAGCTTTGGCCGCCACCAGGGTGGCGTAGCCCCCTGGCGCATCGAACTGAGCACCCTGCCGGCGCGCATCGGCGCCCGACTCTTGCCCAGCGACGCCGATCCCGACCACCCCGAGCTGCTGCGCGACGCCCACTGGCTCAACAGCCTCGGCGCCACCCCGCCCGCCGCTGGCTGGCAAGCCTGCGAGCTGCCCCTGTACCCCGATGAGGAGGTGACGCCATGACCGCCCACCAGCCCCTGCCCCGCCCTGTCGCGCAGCCCGCCAGCCAGCGCTGGTGGGTGATCCGCGGCGAACTGCCACGCAGCGCCGTCTGGACCCTGGCCGCAGCCGGCCTGCTGGTGCCGTTGCTGCTCTGGTGGGCCTACAGCGCCGCCGGATTGGCCAACCCGATGTTCTTCCCCGGCCCGGACGCCGTGCTCAAGCGCATCGGTCACTGGTGGGGCGACGAAGGCCTGCTGGGCGATATCGCCATCAGCGTCTGGCGGGTCATGGCCGGCTTCCTCGCCTCGGCGGTGATCGCCCTGCCGCTGGGCCTGTACATCGGCACCTACCGCCCGGTTCAAGCCTTCCTCGAACCGCTCACCGACTTCATTCGCTACATGCCGGCGGTGGCCTTCATCCCGCTGGTGATGCTCTGGGTCGGCATCGACGAAGGCTCCAAGGTACTGATCATCTTCATCGGCACCTTCTTCCAGATGGTGCTGATGGTCGCCGAGGATGTGCGCCGCGTGCCCATGGCGCAGATAGAGGCAGCGCAGACCATGGGCGCCAGCCGCGCCGAGACCATCCGCCTGGTGGTGCTGCCCTCGGCGCGCCCTGCGCTGCTCGACACCCTGCGCATCACCTGCGGCTGGGCCTGGACCTACCTAGTGGTGGCCGAGCTGGTCGCCGCCAACTCCGGTCTGGGCTACGCCATCCTGCGCGCCCAGCGCTACATGCAGACCGACAAGATCTTTGCCGGCATCCTGCTGATCGGCGTCATCGGCCTGCTCACCGACCAGGCGTTCCGCTGGCTCGGCCGGGTCGCCTTCCCCTGGATGAAGAGGTAAGCCTGATGAGCCAGAACAAGATCGCCATCCGCCACGTCGACAAGGTCTTCAGCAGCCAGGGCCGGCACGTACAGGCGCTGCAGGATGTGAACCTGGAGATTCGCGCCAACGAGTTCGTCACCTTCGTCGGCGCCTCGGGCTGCGGCAAGTCCACCCTGTTGCGCAGCATCGGCGGGCTGGAGCGCCACAGCGGCGGCGAAATCCTCGTCGATGGCCGTGCCGTGAACGGCCCCGGCATCGACCGCGCCATGGTCTTCCAGCACTACAGCCTGTACCCCTGGCTGCGGGTGATGGAGAACATCAAGTTCTGCCGCCGGCTCAAGGTGGTGTCCGACACCGTGCGCGGCGATGCCGACGTGGAGGTCGCCAGCGGCCGCGCCGATGCGCTGCTCAACCTGATGGGCCTGTCGGCCTTCGCCCAGGCCTACCCCAGCCAGCTGTCCGGCGGCATGCAGCAACGGGTGGCGATCGCCCGCGCGCTGATGCCCAAGCCGCAGATCCTGCTGATGGACGAGCCCTTCGGCGCGCTGGACGCGCAGACCCGCGAGGTGATGCACGACCTGATCCGCCATGTGCATCGCCTGGAGAACAGCACCATCCTGTTCGTCACCCACGACGTCGACGAGGCGATCTACCTGGGTGGCCGCGTGGTGCTGATGGCGCCGCGCCCCGGTCGCATCGACAGCGTCTACGAGGTGCCGCTGCCGGCCGAGCGCAACCAGGACATGAAGATGGCCCCCGAATTCATCGCCCTGAAGAAGGAAATCCTCGCGCGCATCCGCGAGACCTCGGGCATGAGCACTGACCTGGAACTGCTGGAGCAGCTGACCCGCACTGCGGCGCCGGTCTGAGTCGGCAGGAAAGGAATCGGCGGAGCGGATAGCCCCGCCGTTGTGCCGGGCGCTGGCCCGAGACGGATTGCGCAGGAAGCGCGAGAGTAACGGCCTGCCGGGAGCGGGTAGCTCCGCCCAAGGGCTGGCAGGCCGGTTGGCCGCGGCAAGCGGCCGTAAGACTGGCCGGAAGCGCCCGGTAAAGCGCTTCCGGCACCGTCATCAGCCGATGGTCATCAGGCTGGCGTTGCCGCCGGCAGCGGCGGTGTTGACGCTCAGGGCACGCTCGATCAGCAGGCGTTCCAGCGGGATGTCGGTTTCCCCGCGGTTCAGCCCGGTGACGCCGACGATGGCGCCCTTGCGCTTGCTCGCCTGTTCGCAGACTGCACGCAGCTGGTCGGAGTCGCCGTGGTGCAGGATGGCGTCGAACACCTTGTCGGTCGCGCTCCAGTCGGCGACCAGTTCGATGCGCTGGGCGACTTCCTTGGGCAGTTCCTTGACCACAGCGGCGTTGGACTCGGCCACCAGCGGACGGCTGCCGACGCTGAGCACGGCGCCCAGCTGGGCCAGCAGGTCGGCGCGGTCTTCCGCCAGGCACAGCACATGCTCGCGCGGCAGCAGGGTGTAGGTGTTGCGCTCGCCGGTCGGGCCGGTGAGTACCTGCTGGGTGAAGCTCTGCGCCAATTCACCGTAGCCACCGAGCAGGGTCGCCAGGGCGGCGTCCTTCTGCCCTGCCCACTTGGTCAGCGCGTCCACGGCCTGCTGGGCATCCTTCGGACGCGGCAGCGCCTGGGCACCGTCGCCCTTGAGCTGATTGGCCACGGCATCCTGCGGACGGGTCGACAGCAGACGGTACAGGTACAGCGGGCCGCCGGCCTTCGGACCGGTGCCGGACAGGCCTTCACCACCGAAGGGCTGCACGCCGACCACCGCGCCAACCACGTTGCGGTTCACGTAGAGGTTGCCGACATGGGCGGTGCCGACGACCTGGGCGATGGTCTCGTCGATGCGGGTGTGTACGCCCAGGGTCAGGCCGTAGCCGGATTCGTTGATCTGCGCGAGCAGTTGGTCCAGGTCGGCGCGCTGGTAGCGCACCACGTGCAGCACCGGACCGAAGATTTCACGCTTGAGCTCGCTGAAGCTGTCCAGCTCGATCAGGGTCGGTACGACGAAGGTGCCGCGCTTGATTTCCTCGGCGTCCACGCGGGCGCTCTGGAACACCTTGCGGCCTTTGTCGCGCATGGTCTGGATGTGCTTGTCGATGTTGCCCTTGGCTTCCTCGTCGATCACCGGACCGATGTCGGTGTGCAGACGTTCCGGCGCACCGACGCGGTACTCAGCCATGGCGCCCTTGAGCATCTGCACCACGCGGTCGGCGGCATCTTCCTGCACGCACAGCACGCGCAACGCGGAGCAGCGCTGGCCGGCGCTGTCGAAGGCGGAGTTGACCACGTCGACCACCACCTGCTCGGCCAGCGCCGAGGAGTCGACGATCATCGCGTTGAGGCCGCCGGTTTCGGCGATCAGCGGGATGGTGCGGCCCTGGGCGTCGAGGCGGCCGGCGATGTTGCGCTGGAGGATGCCGGCCACTTCGGTGGAGCCGGTGAACATCACGCCACGCACGCGCTCGTCGCCCACCAGGCGGGCGCCGACGGTTTCACCACGGCCCGGCAGCAGCTGCACGGCGCCGGCGGGTACGCCGGCTTCCAGCAGGATGCGCACGGCTTGCGCGGCGATCAGCGGAGTCTGCTCGGCGGGCTTGGCCAGCACGGTGTTGCCGGCGGCCAGGGCGGCGGCCACCTGGCCGCTGAAGATCGCCAGCGGGAAGTTCCACGGGCTGATGCAGACCACCGGGCCCAGCGGGCGGTGGCTGTCGTTGGCAAAGTGGGTGCTGGCTTGGGCGCCGTAGTAGCGCAGGAAGTCCACCGCCTCGCGCACTTCGGCGATGGCGTTGGCGAAGGTCTTGCCCGATTCGCGCACCAGTACGCCCATCAGCGACTGGATCTCGGCTTCCATCAGGTCGGCGGCACGCTGCAGGATGGCGCCGCGCTCTGCCGGCTGGGTGGACTGCCAGATCTGCGCGCTGGACAGCGCGCCGAGGATGGCGTTGTTGACGTCGGCTTCGCTGGCCTCACGCACATGACCGACCACGTCGCGCAGGTCGGCCGGGTTGCGTACCGGCTGCGGCTCGCCGGGCGCGGCATCGGCCAGGCCCAGCATCGGCTCGGCGACATAGGCGTGGTTGGTGCTCGACAGCAGCGCCGAGGACAGCGAACCCAGGCGGTGTTCGTTGGCCAGGTCGATGCCGGCGGAGTTCAGGCGACTGTCGCCATAAAGGTCGCGCGGCAGCGGGATGCGCGGGTGCGGCAGGCCCAGGGTGCCTTCCTGCGCGGCCATCTGCTCGACCTGCAGCACCGGGTCGAGCACCAGGTCCTGGAGGGAGATGCTGTGGTCGGCAATGCGGTTGACGAAGGAGGTGTTGGCGCCGTTTTCCAGCAGGCGGCGAACGAGATACGCCAGCAGGGTTTCATGGCTGCCCACCGGGGCGTAGATGCGGCACGGACGGTTGAACTTGCCGTCGGCGACCTTGCCCACCACCTGCTCGTAGAGCGGCTCGCCCATGCCGTGCAGGCACTGGAACTCGTACTGGCCCGGGTAGTAGTTCTGCCCGGCCAGCTGGTAGATGGCCGACAGCGAGTGGGCGTTGTGGGTGGCGAACTGCGGGTAGATGGATTCCGGCACGGCCAGCAGCTTGCGCGCGCAGGCCAGGTAGGACACGTCGGTGTAAGGCTTGCGGGTGTAGACCGGGTAGCCTTCCAGGCCGTTGACCTGGGCCAGCTTGATCTCGCTGTCCCAGTAGGCGCCCTTCACCAGGCGGATCATCAGGCGGTGGCGGCTGCGCTTGGCCAGGTCGATGACGTAGTCGATCACGTACGGGCAGCGCTTCTGGTAGGCCTGGATGACGAAGCCGATACCGTTCCAGCCGGCCAGCGACGGCTCGAAGCACAGGCGCTCGAGCAGGTCGAGGGAGATTTCCAGGCGGTCGGCTTCCTCGGCGTCGATGTTGATGCCGATGTCGTAGTCGCGGGCCATCTTCACCAGGCCGAGCACGGTCGGGTACAGCTCGTCCATCACGCGGTCGTACTGCGCGCGGCTGTAGCGCGGGTGCAGCGCGGAGAGCTTGATCGAGATGCCCGGGCCTTCGTAGATGCCACGGCCGTGGGAGGCCTTGCCGATGGCATGGATCGCCTGCTCGTAGGAAGCCAGGTAGCGCTTGGCGTCATCAAAGGTCAGCGCCGCTTCGCCGAGCATGTCGTAGGAGTAGCGGAAGCCGCGGGACTCCATGTTGGCCGCATTGGCCAGGGCTTCGGCGATGGTTTCGCCGGTGACGAACTGCTCGCCCATCAGGCGCATGGCCATGTCCACGCCCTTGCGGATCAGCGGCTCGCCGGACTTGCCGATGATGCGGTTGAGCGACGAGGACATGCCGGCTTCGGTGTGGGTCGCCACCAGCTTGCCGGTGATCAGCAGGCCCCAGGAGGCGGCGTTGACGAACATCGACGGGCTCTGGCCCAGGTGCTGGCTCCAGTTGCCGTTGCTGATCTTGTCGCGGATCAGCGCGTCACGGGTGGCCTTGTCCGGGATGCGCAGCAGCGCCTCGGCCAGGCACATCAGCGCCACGCCTTCCTGCGACGACAGCGAGAACTCCTGCAGCAGACCCTGCACCAGCCCCTGACGGCCACCGGCGTTCTTCTGGTTACGCAGCTTCTCGGCGATGCCCAGGGCCATCTTGCTGGCGGCGCCGGCCTGCTCTTTCGGCAGGCGGGCCAGGTCCAGCAGCATCGGCAGCGCTTCGGTTTCCGGGCGGCGGTAGGCGGCGGTAATGGCCGCACGCAGCACGGACTGCGGCAGGATGCTTTCGGCGAAATCGAGGAAGACCTGCAACCCTTGTTCGTTCAGCGAATCCAGCGACTCCTCGCCCGCCGCCGCTGCCAGGCCGGATTGTTCGGCCGGGGTCAGCCCACCTTCCACTTGCTCCAGGTAGGAGAAGATGGCCTGCTTGATCAGCCAGTGCGGGGTACGGTCGAGTTGCTGGGCAGCCAGCTTGAGGCGCTCGCGGGTGGCGTCGTCGAGCTTCACGCCAAGGGTGGTGGTGGCCATGGGGCTTCCTGTTGTTAGAAGGTTTGCCTGAAAACGGCGCAAGGTTATACCGCCGATTCTCAAGGTGCAACCAGGTGCAACCCAATAAAAACAAGCCTTTGGTCGTACGCGCAGATCCGGTGCAACCGGTGACATTTCCCACACACGGCGCTACCAAACGGAGCACGGCCAGGGGCTCGCCCGGCTGCAACCCGCAGGGGCTGGCTGGACGGCAGGAAGAAAGCAGTGTTCGTGCCAGGGCTGGAAAAGGTGCAACCCGAAATTCGCAGGGAAACACCCTGTAGGAGCGAGCCATGCTTGCGATCGGCCGGCAGGGCCGGCGCTGGCAGCGGCACAACCGCCAGCGGTAGCGGCGAAGCGCGCCATCAGCAGCGTTCCGTGGGGCCTGGCGCCCCGCCCTACAGCTCCGGACGGGCCTTGAGCCAGAGTCCGAAGGTCTTGATCACCTCGACCACCGGCCGCAGCCGGTCACCGTCATCGCTCAGGCAGTATTCCACGCGCGGCGGAACCTCGGGATACACGGTGCGAATCACCAGCCCCGCCTCTTCCAGAGCACGCAGCTCGGCGGTCAGCACCCGCTGGGAAATCTCCGGCATGTCGCGGCGCAACTCGTTGAAGCGCTTGCTGCCGTCGAGCAGGTAAGACACCAGCAACAGCCGCCAGCGACCACCGATCACCCGCATGGCTTCCTCGACCGAGCAGCCCGAAACGTTCTTCTTCATCTTTGCTTCCCGGTAACCTTTTTGTGCCCAGCGCACAAAAAAGTGCGTTCTTACGCGCCGCATCGGGGTCGGGAATACTGGCCGCCCATTTCCGACCAGAGTCCGCCCGATGAAGCTCTACTTCGCCCCCAACGCCTGCTCCCTCGCCCCGCACATCGTCCTGCGCGAGCTTGGCCTGCCATTCTCGCTGGTGCGCGTGAACAATCAGACCAAGCGCACCGCCGACGGCGCCGACTTCTACCGGATCAACCCGAAAGGCTATGTCGCGGCGCTGGAGCTGGAAGACGGCACGGTGCTGACCGAGGGCGCGGCGATTCTACAGTACCTCGCTGACATGCAGCCCGAGGCTGGCCTTGCGCCGGTCAACGGCAGCCTGGCGCGCACACAGTTGCAGGCCCAGCTGAACTTCATCGGCAGCGAGTTGCATGCCGGCATGAGCCCGCTGTTCAGTAGCGAGATTCCGGACGAAGTGAAGGCCTTGCTGCGGGGCAAGCTGGCGAAGCGTCTGGGCTACATGGAGCAGGTGCTGGCGGAAAGCGGGCATGCGTTTGGCGACCGGTTCACTGTCGCCGACGCCTACCTGTTCACCGTACTGGGTTGGTCGGATCACCTGAAAGTCGATCTCTCCCCCTTCCCTGCGACCCGCCGTTTCCTCGAAGTGATCGGCGCACGGAAGACCGTCATCGAGGCGCTTCGGGCGGAGGCTGAATCCGCCTGACGGAGCGACACCGACCGCTCGGCGGAAATCCATCCGATACATCGTGAAAGCCGCGTGTTCCGTGGTCCATCACTCAACCCCGGCCGCCCGCAGGCCGGGCATCGTGCAATCAGCACAGGAGACCATGGATGAGCGATGACCCCGAGAGTTTCGCCAATGCCTACCAGAGTGCCCTGGTGGAGGTGGCCCTGCCGGCCTTCGCCCGCGCCAGCGAATTCGCCCGCGAACACGGTCTGGAATGCAGCGTTGAGTTGCTCGATGGCCGCCGCGACCTGCCGGAGTTGAGCCTGAAGGTCCGCCACTCCTGCTACGACGCCGAGTGCGTCTGCCGTATCAGCGCCGACCCGCAGACCCAGCGCCTGTGCCACGAGAACCGCTGCGGCGAGACCGAAGCCGACGTACAGCAGGTGATCGGCTCGCTGGCCTCGCTCAACGAGCTGGTGCTGGACACCCGGTTGCTGGAGTTCTTCCAGAGCTCCTTCGCCCTGCACCTGGACTACGCCTCCAGCCGGCACGCGGGAGGCTTCTGGTAATCCGTCGCGCAAGCACGACGAAGCCCCTTGCCCGGATTACGGGCAAGGGGCTTTTTGCTGGACGCGATCAGCCTTCGAGTTTCTACTCTGGCGCCGCCGGGCCATCGACATGGATGCCGGTGAACAGGGCGCCTGCGTCGTGTCAGTGATGGCCTCCGGAGTGAAGGCGCCGAACCACACCGCGCGCACGCCCTCAGCATCCATCGCGCCCTGCGCGCCAGTGCAAGGGCCGGAGACGATGATGCAGGTCAGGCAGTCAGGCGCGGGTAATCGGTGAGGCCGTGGGCGCCGCCGCCGAACAGGGTTTCGCGCTGATGCGTGTTGAGCGGTGCGCCCAGGCGCAGGCGTTCGGGCAGGTCCGGGTTGGCAACGAAGGGCCGGCCAAAGGCGATCAGGTCCGCCCAGCCTTCATTCAGCGCGGCGGTCGCGCGCTCGGCGGTGTATTTGCCGGCATAGATCAGCGCGCCGGGGAACACTTCGCGCAGGCGGCGCTTGAACTCCAGCGGCATGTGCGGGGCATCGTCCCAGTCGGCTTCGGCGATGTGGATGTAGCCCACGCCGATCTCGCCCAGCAGGCGAGCGGCGGCCAGGTAGGTGGTTTCCGGGTCGGCATCGGAACAGCCGTTCAGGGTGGTCAGCGGGGCCAGGCGGATACCGACGCGGCTCTTGTCGCCGGTGCCTTCCACCAGCGCCTGGGCCACTTCAGCGAGGAAGCGCAGGCGGTTCTCCAGCGAGCCGCCGTACTGGTCGGTGCGGTCGTTGGCGTTGGAGTCGATGAACTGGTTGACCAGGTAGCCGTTGGCGGCGTGCAACTCGACACCGTCGAAACCGGCGGCCATGGCGTTGCGCGCGGCCTGGCGGTACTCGTCAACGATGACCTGGATTTCCTCCACCTTCAGCGCGCGGGGCTTCGAGGCCTGGACGAAACCGGGAGTGCCGTCGCTCTCGGCGACGAACACATTGACGCCGTCAGCCTGCATCGCCGAGGAAGACACCGGCGACTGGCCGTCGAGCAGGCTGATGTGGCTGAGCCGGCCGACGTGCCAGAGCTGGGCGAAGATGCGCCCGCCGGCGGCATGCACCGCCTGGGTGACCTTGCGCCAGCCGGCGACCTGGGCCGGGGTGTGGATGCCCGGCGTCCAGGCATAGCCCTTGCCCAGCGGAGAAATCCAGGTGCCCTCGCTGACGATCAGGCCGGCGCCGGCGCGCTGGGCGTAGTACTCGGCCATCAGCTCGTTGGGCACATCACCCGGCTGGCTGGCGCGGGAGCGGGTCATCGGCGGCATGACGATGCGGTTGGGCAGCTCGAGCCCACCCAGGGAATAGGACTGGAACAGCGGGGATGCGTTGGTGGTCATGACGGGACTCCTTCAGCGGCAAGAGGCGCGATCGGGAAGTCCGTGAGGGCCTTGGTGCAGCGCCGCGAACCACTCGATCGTTCGAATGGAAAGCAGTCTGCGGGCTTTGCCGACGGGGATTAAGACGCCGTTTCGGCAAAATCAATTGATTCCAGCTCACGAATGCAAGCCGAATTGCCTGTCTGGAAGCGGAGAATCCTTCAGCCCTGGCTGGCAATGGCCTGGGCTACCTGCTGGTCACTCAAGGGTGATTGCGGGTGCTCGCTGCGGTACAGGCGCAGGGCTTGTTCGAGTTGGGCGCCATGAATCTGCCCGGCCGAAGCGACGTACGCCAGTGCATCGTCGCGAGCCTGCTGATAGGCGCGTGGCGCCTGGCTGCTGGACTCGCTGACGGCGGCCGTGCCGAGGCTGGTGCCGACGGTGAAGTGATCCGAGGAGTTGCCCTTGCCATCCATGGCAGCGGCGGGGCCGGCAATGCCGAGCAGCAGAACGGCAGCGGCTTTCTTCAGCATCCGCAGACCGCCGGACGCGCGGTCCAGCCCATGCGCATCTCGGGATGCCCGGTGTGTTCGTCCTTGCGCTCCTCCAGCACCTCGAAACCGTGCCGCTGGTAGAACGCCACGGCGCCGGCATTGGCCGAATAGACCGCCAGTTCCAGCATCGGCAGGTGAATCTTGGCATCGCTCAGCAGGTGCGAGCCCAGCCCTTGGCCCTGGCACTCGGGGGCAACGAACAGGGCGGCCAGTGCGCCGTCGTGCAGGCTGTAGAAGCCAATCACGCAGCCGTCGCTCTCGACGACGCGCGACGCGGCAGCAGGCAGGTAGACGTCGCGCATGTCCTGCAGGCGCTGCTGCCAGAAATCGGTATCGATGAAATTGTGGGCCTGCTGCGAAGCGCGCAGCCAGATATCCAGCACCCGGTCCATGTCGTCATCGCGAAAGTCACGGATCTGCATCGGAGTCGTCTCCCGGTCTTTTTAAGTGCTCATGGCGTGGCGGGCGGCATCCTCGCACAAGCGATCACCCCTGCGCTCCCCCGCGCACTGCCACCAATCGTCGCACCTGCGCAGCCTCCAACAATGGCAAAAAAGAGCCGGCGAGCGACCCTTGCACTCAAGCACGCCCGAGGCGAACCGTCAGGTTCCGCTCATCCGAATCAGTGAACGACCGGCGGTCTCGGGGCTCTCTCGAATGGGTCCGGCAAATCCGCCAATGCGCGCGGCAGCGCGTGCCGACGCCCGTGGCGGATAGAAGCCCGAGGGCGCAACCGACCCGCGAATTCCAACCTGAAGCAATCAAGGAGACAGTCAATGGGCAGCTATCGATGGTTCCCCTCTACCCGCAACAGTGGCGTGCAGGAGTTGCAATCCCTGGTGAACGACCTGGAATCCCTGCTGGCCAGCAGCCGCGACCTGACGGCAGAACAACTGCCGGCGTTCAAGACGAGGCTGCGGGACCTGGTGGACGACAGCCGCGAAACCAGCGAACACCTGATTCAGCGCAGCCGCCGGGCCATTCGCGCGGGCGGCGAGTATGCCGGTGAACACCCCTGGCAGACCGTTGCGGTACTGGCCACAGCCGCGGGCCTGCTGGCGGCTGCCTGTGCCCTGAGCCGTCATCAGCACTGACGCCCGGGCGGTGAGCGGCCGCAGCGTTGCCGCTCACCGCACACTGGTCGATGAGCCGCGCTAGTCGATGAAGCTGTCGATCAGCTCCAGGCCAAGACTGCGCACCCGCCCTGCGCTGCTCAGTTCGTCGCCGTGGATGCCGACCACGGTGGTACAGGGCATGTCCGCCAGCTGGCTGCTGAGTCGGATCGAATAGCGACCACCCTCCTCCCGGTAGCAGGAGAAATTGAACAGCGGGTAGGCTTCGTGGAGCACCGCTTCCACGTCCAGGCGTCGGAACTGCGTCATGGCCACCTCCTCTTCCTGGTTCAACCCTGCCCGCTCGGCTGCCGGAGGGAAATGCTGGCGATTGGCCCAGGCGCCGGGACTCGCCGGCATCGGCAAGCGGATCGCCCGCGCTGGCAGGCGCCGCTGATATCAAGGCTACCTTCGGGCCCGTGCGGGTTTCGGACGGAAGGCCTGCCAGGGGGCAACCATGGCGACGATAACGGCGGCAAAGCTGATGGCCGTGCATTATCCAGCCTCTTGCCGGTGCAACCTTGCATCCTGCAAGTGACCAAAGGCCAGCATGTGCGCACGATTTCCAGCAATAACAACCTGTTAAGCGGATGAAACAGTCTTTCCCGGCCTGGCACGGCTGATGCGAGGTTTCAGGCTCAAGCCAGCGCTCCGGCTTTTGCCAACCACCGGGAGGGATCGACATGTCCAGTTGCCGCGACACTGCCATCGAGCACCTGAGCCACCTATTCAGCGACTACCGTCCACAGTTCACCACCAGGCCCGACGGCACGCTGCTGATCAACCTGCGCAATGCCGCGGGCAAGCGCCTGATCTCCCGTGTCATCCAGCACGAGGAGCAGACCAGCGCCGTGTTGCTGAACAACCTCGTGGAGCGTATCCGGCGAGACCTGATGACAGTGGAAGGTCCGCTGGAGGAGGACAACGTCGACTGGTTTCTCAAGCGCATCGAACTGCAGACCTTCGTTCCGGTGAATCCGACCCACCGGCCGCGCAAGGTGGTGGTGGCCGGTGCACGTCTGCGCGCCCTGGCCGGCAAGCAGGCCCCGCAAGCGAGGTGAGCATGAAAACCCCCGTGGATACCCCTGACCCCGACCCTCGAGTGACCCGCGAGGAGTCGCTGGAAGAACTGGTGGACATCGAGCCCGAGGACAGCCGGCAGGAGCCCCATCTGTCCGCGGCCCACCAGGACGGCCTCAAGGACGGGCCGACGTAAGCCGATAAGACAGAAGGCCAGCGCAGCCAAACCGATGGGAAGTGCATTCCGGTGGCCGCCGTCAGTCCGAGCAGTCGGGCGGCCACCGGTTCTCTCCCCCGCGCACGGGCACGCATGAGCGAGGGAGCAGACAGGCTCCGGCGCTGGCAATCAGCGCGCCAGGAACGGTGGCGGCGCGTCGATCACACCGGTCTCGTTGACGTACTGCTTGTAGTGCTCGATCAGCGCTTCCAGCTTCGCCGGTTCGCTCTTGGCCAGGTCCCTTGTCTCGCCGGGATCGCTGGCCAGATCGTAGAGCTGCCAGGTGGCCGGGCCGACCGGCGCGGGCAGGTACACCGCCTTCCAGTCACCCTGGCGGATGGCGCGCATGCCAAACAGCTCCCAGCCGGTGACGGTCTTCTCGTCGTGGGCCTGCTCGGTCTCGCCGGACAGCCAGCCCAGCCACGACTTGCCACGCACCTCGGCCACTTCGCGGCCATGCCACTGCTTGCCCGGATGGCGCACGCCGGCCAGGTCGAGAATGGTCGGGGTGATGTCCATCACCGTGGAAAAGCCGTGGCTGATCTCACCCTGGCGCTGCAACGCCGGGTAACGCACCAGCGCCGGCACGCGGATGCCGCCCTGCGTAGTGAAGGCCTTGTACAGCCGCGACGGCGCGGTGGCCGCCTGGGCCCAGCGCGGGCCGTACCAGATGTAGGAGTTGGCGCGGCCGATGTTCTCCAGGCTGTTGTCGTAGTGCTGGTCGAGGAAGCTCAGCAGATCAGGGCCGAAGCGCGGGAAGGCTTCCAGCAGCGCGCCCTCGGCGCCGTTGTCGGACATGAACAGGACGAAGGTGTTGTCCAGCTCGCCCTGCTGGCGGAGGTATTCGACGACACGCCCGACGTTCCAGTCCAGGCGCTCGACCATCGCCGCGTAGACCTCCATGGCCCGCGCCGATTTCGCCTTTTCCTCGTCGCTGAGGCGCCCCCATTCCTTGCTGATTGCCAAAACCGGATGCGCGTTCACGTCGGCTTCGATCAGGCCCAGCTGCTTGAGCCGCTCCAGCCGTTCCAGGCGTAGCGCCTCGGGGCCGGCGTCGTAGCGGCCCTGATACTTGTCGACCACCTCCCTGGGCGCCTGCAACGGCCAGTGCGGCGCGGAGAACGGCAGGTAGGCGAAGAACGGCCGGCTCTGGTCGCGCTCCTTGAGGTAGTCGATCAGCTTGTCGCCGAAGGCGTCGGAGGAATAGAAGTCCGCCGGCAGCTCCTCAATGAACTGGTCATCCTCCACGTACAGCGCTGGCGTGCCCTTGAGGATGCGCGGCGTGGTTTCATCGTAGGGCGGCTCGAAACCATAGTGGTTGGCGGCACCCGGCAGCAGCGAGAACGAGCGCTCGAAGCCGCGCGCGTGGGGCGCCTGCTCCAGTTTCAGGCCCAGGTGCCATTTGCCGGCCATCAACGTCTGGTAGCCGGCCTCGCGCAGCAGCTCCGGCAGCGCCACCACGCGGTCGTTCAGGTAGCCCTCGTAGCCGGGCTTGCCTTCCAGCTCCGGGGTCAGCGCCTCGGCCATGGTGCCGATGCCGGCGATGTGGTGGTCGGTGCCGGTAAGCAGCATCGAGCGCGTCGGCGAGCAGGTCGGCGCGGTGTGGAAGTCGGTCAGGCGCAGACCGTCGAGGGCCAGGGCGTCGAGGTGCGGCGTGGCGATCTCGCCACCGAAGGCGCCGAGGTCGGAGAAGCCGAGGTCGTCGGCGACGATGACGAGGAAGTTGGGGCGTTTGCTCATGGAAAGCCTCATGAAATGGAAAGGTCGGTGTACCAGTCTCGCCCTCACCCCAGCCCTCTCCCGGAGGGAGAGGGAGCAGTCCGTGCCGACTGACACCGTGGTTTCAACCTGCTCCGATCAGTCCCCTCTCCCTCCGGGAGAGGGTTAGGGTGAGGGGCTCTTGTCTTCAGCAGGCAATGAACTCGAACGGCAGGTCTTCCACCCGCTTGAGCTGCGGCGCGACGTAGTCGCCCTCGCCTGTCAACTCGTGCAGCAGCGCCTCGCGCTGGCGCAGGAAGTCGTAGCCACCGCGCTCGCGCGGATGCGCCAGCGGCACCTCGACGATGCGCTTGATGCGCCCCGGACGCGGCGCCATGACCACCACGCGGTCGGCGAGGAACAGCGCCTCTTCGACGTCGTGGGTCACCAGTACGGTGGTAATGCGTTCGCGCTGGCGGATGCGCAGCAGCTCCTCCTGCAACTGCTGGCGGGTCAGCGCATCGAGCGCGCCGAAGGGCTCGTCCAGCAGCAGGATGCGCGGGCTGGCCACCAGGCCGCGGGCAATTGCCACGCGCTGCGCCATGCCGCCGGAAAGCTGATGCGGGTAGGCGCGGGCGAAGGCCGTCAGGCCTACCAGCTGCAGATAATCGGCGACCCTGGCGGCCTTGCCGGTCTCGCTCAGCGGTTCGTTGACCAGGCCGAGGGCGACGTTCTGCTCCACGCTCAGCCAGGGGAACAGCCGATGCTCCTGGAACACGATGCCGCGCTCGCCGCCAATGCCGTCGATGAGCGCGCCGTCGATGCGGATCTCGCCCTGGAATTCGCGGTCCAGCCCCACCAGCAGCCGCAGCAGCGTGGACTTGCCACAACCGCTGGCGCCGACGATGGCGATGAACTCACCGTCGGCGATCTCCAGGTCGAAGCGTTCGATGGCCTGTAGCTCGCGGCCGTCCACGGGGAAACTCTTGGCGACCTGGCGAAAGCTCACCAGTGCCTGCGATGCGAATGCGTTCATGCGTGCCTCCAGCGCGTCACCCGCGCTTCGATGCGCTGGCCGAGCGCGGCCAGCAGGGCTCCGGTGAGGCCAACCAGCAACATGCCGGCACCGACCAGGTCCATGCGGAAGAGTTGTTGCGCGCCGATCATCAGGCTGCCGATACCGCCGTCCGATGGCATGAAGTACTCGGCGCCGATGGTGCCGAGCCAGGCGTAGATCAGCGCCAGGCGCACCCCGGCGAACACCGAGGGCGCGGCGCCCGGCAGCACCAAGCGGCGCAACCGTTGCCAGGGCGAGAGGCGCAGGGCGATGGCCGCCTCGCTCAGTTGCGCCGGCAGGCTGGCGATGCCGCGCTGGGTCGCCAGCAGCAGCGGAAAGAATGCAGCCAGGCCAACGAACACCACCTTGGCCAGCTCGCCCAAACCAAACCAGGCGGTGAGCAGCGGCACCCAGGCGAAGATCGCCACCTGCCGCAGCGCGGCGAAGGACGGACCGAGCAGCCGCTCCGCCGGGCGCCACAGGCCCAGTCCCAGGCCGAGCAGGAAGCCCATCGAGCCGCCCAACAGCAGGCCGGCGAGCGTGCGTTGCAGGCTGGCCAGCAACGCGACGGTCAGGCTGCCATCCAGCAATCCATCCCACAGCGCGACAGCTACCGACGCGGGGCTGGCGAGAATGGCGGGATCGACCCACTCCGACGCGCTCGCCGCCTGCCAGATCGCCAGCAGCGCCAGCGGCAGCAGCCAGGGTTGCAGGCGTTCCCAACCCTGCCCTGCTCCGCTGCGGTGGAACGCTGCGCGGCGCAGCTCCCCTGCTGCCTGCTGTGGCCAGTGCACCAGACGCCGGTCCAGCGCCTGGATGCCGCGGTCCATCGCAGCCCCCACCAGGCCGATGACCAGGATGCAGACAAACACGATATCGAGCATGAACAGCTGGCGCGCCTGCACCATCAGGTAGCCGACGCCTTCGCTGGAGGCCAGCAACTCCACGGCCAGCAATGAGGTCCAGCCCTGCGCAAGTGCCAGGCGTACGCCGGTAAGGAACGCCGGCAGCGCCGCCGGCAGGATCAACCGCCACAGCAACAGCCGGTGCGGCAGGCGCAGCACGGCAGCGGCCTCGCGCAGGCGCGGCTGGGCATCGCGCACGCCGACCAGGGTGTGCAGCGTCACCGGCACGATGATGGCCTTGATCAGCACAACCAGCTTGAGCAGTTCGCCAATGCCGAAGAACAGCATGAACAGCGGAATCCAGGCCAGGGTCGGGACCTGCGCCAAAGCACTGAAGGTGGGCAGCACCAGACGCTCGGCGCGGCGGCTGAAGCCGAGCCAGGCGCCCAGTGCCAGCCCGCTGAGGATGCCGGCCAGCAGGCCCCAGAGCAGACGTTTCAGGCTGATGCCCAGTTGCTGCCAGAGCTCGCCGGCAAGCAGCTCGCGGCCGGCCTGCAGCACCAGTTCGGGCGTGGGCAGGATCTGCGCGGACATCCAGTGACGGTGGCTGGCGAACCACCAGAGCATGCCGATGGCCAGTGGCACCAGCCACGGCAGGATGGGTGCGAGCCCGCGCCAGCCGAAGATGGAAGGCCTCAGGCGGGGGCTGGGAAGAGCAAGGCGATACGGCTTCGTAATATTCTTCATTGGAATATAAATAGTTATATCAATGCATTTATGAGCTAACACAGGCCATTTAAGGGAAGGCCCGCACGCTCATCCAATGCATTCGCCGAATATTTTTTATGCCCGCAGGGCATCTGCCCGCAGAGGCCTGCGGCTGCTCGCTTAGCTCGAATAATTACTAAAAAATCACTTTTTATTATTTTGTTGATGAGCAGCCCCATGCCTTTAGTGCGGGCGCCGGAGCCACACGCGCTCCCCCCTCTGCAGGAGGCAGGCGCCATGAAGGCCCTCACTACTCAATTGCTGTCCCTCTTCGCTGCGCCGGTATTGGCCGGCCTGCTCGGCGCCTATCCGCTGGTCACCCAGGCCGCCGACCCGGTGAAGGAAATCCGCATCGCTGTGCCCGACGTCAGCGCCGGGCAGAACCACTCCGGCGGCGGCGTGGTGGACATCCTCTACACCCGCCAGCTGCTGGAGCAGGAATTCGCCAAGGACGGTATCCAGGTGAAATGGAGCTTCTTCAAGGGAGCCGGCCCGGTGGTCAATGAAGCCTTCGCCAATGGCCAGGTGGACTTCGCCTACCTGGGCGACCTGGCGGCGATCATCGGCAAATCCAGCGGCCTGGACAGCCGCGTGCTGGCCGCCACCGCGCGCGGCGTGAACCATTACCTGGGCGTGCAGCCGGGATCGGGGATCAAGACCCTGGCCGACCTCAAGGGCAAGCGCGTGGGCATCTTCCGCGGCACTGCCAGCCAACTCTCCTTCGACAACGCCCTGGCCAGCGCCGGCCTCACCGAGAAGGACCTGAAGGTGATCAACCTCGACTTCAGCGCAGCCCTCGCGGCGCTGGCGGCCAAGCAGATCGACGCCACCTGGGGCCTGGCCGGCCTGTTCGCCCTGCGCGACAAGGGCCTGGCAGAAATCCCGCTGAACACCCGCGACCTCGGCGGCGCCGGCACCCTGCAGGCGCTGCTGGTGGGCAACGGCGAATTCGTCGACGCCCACCCGGACATCACCGAGCGCCTGCTCAAGGTGCAGCTGCAGGCCGTGCAATGGGCCAGTGCGGAGGCCAACCGCGATGCCTATATCGAACTGGTGTCGAAGCAGGCCAGCTACCCGGCGGTGATCTTCAAGAGCGAGTACCAGGACCGGCCGCTGGTGGAAGTACTGTCGCCGAAGCTGGACGCCGACTTTCTCGGTCGCCTGGATGCGTCCATCACGGCCGCGAAGAGCTACGGCCTGATCCGCCGCGACTTCAAGGCCGCCGACTGGGCCAACCCCGCCCCGCAGGAAGCGGCAAGCCGGCAGGTAGCCGGGCAGCCGGTGGCGGCGATTCAGTAGCCGCCCGGACTCACCTGTGGGAAGGGGAACGTTTACACGGTGGTGATGGCAAGCTCCGGCAAGGTCACCTGGCGCATATAGGCACGCGCCGTATGCGGCACTCGGTAGCGCACTTCGCTCTCGCCCTGCTCCACCCACAACAAGGACTTGTCTGCCAGTTGTCGCACGGCGGCGAACACGCACTCTCGGCACCAGCGCTTGTCGTCCAGCGAGGCGACGGCGGTGTCCAGGGTGAAGCCGTCCGCCAGCTGCGCGAGCAAGCCCAGGCAGCGCTGCTCGACGGCGTCCAGCAGCGCGTAGCTCCAGTCGTAGGTCGCCCGCAGGCTCTGCTGTCGGGCTGGCGCGGTGCGGCGGCCGGGCATCAGCAGTTGCATGGGCGTGTCCAGCAGTGCCGGCAGCCCGGCGAGGCCAAGGATGCCCACCTGCCGCGCGGCCATCTCGATGGCCAGGGGAATACCGTCCAGGCGCCGACAGACGTCGATGATCGCGCGCACCTGGCCGGACTTGAGTTCGAAGCGGTCGCAGACCTCCCGCGCGCGCATCACGAACAGCTGCACCGCCGAACTGCACATGGCCAGTGCCAGTGGCGCATCGTCCTGCGCGGGCACCTCCAGCGGCGGCAGGCGCAGCACACGTTCTCCTTCCGCGCGCAGCGGCTCGCGGCTGGTGGCGAGGATGCTCAGTGCCGGGTGCAGGCGCAGCAGGTGCTCCACCGCCTCGGCGCAGCGGTCGGCGAGGTGCTCGCAGTTGTCCAGCAACAGCAGGGTCGGTTCATAGGCCGGCTCGCGCAGGAGAACGGCGAGGCTCTGGCTGAGGGAGACGCCATCCGGGTCGGCGGAGAGGTCGAGAAAGCGCACCTGGCTGAAATGCCTGCCGAGCTGCTCGGCAGCGTGGATCGCCAGGGAGGTCTTGCCCATGCCACCGGGGCCGACCAGGGTCATCAGGCGCGTGGCGGGCATCTGCTTCACCACCCGCTCGAGCAACGCCTGGCGGCCGACCAGGCCCATCAGCAGGACCGGCAGGTTGCTCGCGCGCACTTCACACGGCGGTGCCACAGCCTGCGCCGGAGCGACCACGCTCTCCACCACGCCGACGAAGCCATAGCCGCGCAACGGCACGTTGGCGATGTAGCGCTCACCCGTGCGGCCCTCGCCGAGTGCACGTCGCAGGGCGGCGATGTGCACGCGCAGGTTGATCTCCTCGACCACGGTATCGCCCCAGACCTGGGCAATGATCCTGTCCTTGCCGATGATTTCGCCGGGTTGGCGGATCAGCACCTGGAGAATATCCAGCGCCCGGCTGCCGATGCGCACCGGGCGATCCCCCTGCAGCAACTGGCGCTTGTAGGGATGGAACTGGAAGCGACCGAACTGCAGGATGGTCTCGGTGCGGTTTTCCGTGCTTGCGCTCATGTCCTGCTCACGTCTGCGGATCTGACGGATCGCTCTACAACGGGTCCTCCAGGCGATCTGGCCAGTACCGAGGTGACGCGCCCCTGATGATTGGTCAGGGTATTTTCCCGCCCTCGTTTGACAGCGCAATTCCCGCAGGGGGAAGGATTCGGCCAACTTGGGTGCGCCGGACGGTCAACCGGCCAAAAATGCGGCTTGCTGCCATCAGGCAAAGCCGAATTGCTCGCGGTACTGGCTCGGCGTCATGCCGATCCGCTCGCCGAAAACCGTGCGCATGTGCCGGGGGCTGCCAAAGCCGCTGCGGCTGGCCACCTGCTTGAGCGGCAGGTCGCTGCTTTCCAGCAGCTTGCGCGCATGGTCGATTCGCGCGCTCTGCACGTACTGCATGGGCGTCATGCTGGTCTCGCGCTGGAAGGCGCGGGCGAAGTTGCGTGGGCTCATGGCCACCAGCTCGGCCAGGCGATTCACTGTCAGCGGCTCGTCGATGTGGTCCACCACGTGGGCCTGGGCACGGGCGATCACCGAGCCGTCGCGCACCACCGAGACCAGCAGCGGGCCGAACGGCGTCTGCCCGCCCTGGCGCTTGAGCACCACCAGCAGCACCTTGGCGACTTCCAGGGCAACGTCCTTGCCGTGGTCCTCGGCGACCACCGCCAACGCCATGTCGATGCCGGCGGTGACGCCGCCGGAGGTGATCAGGTTGCGGTCGATGACGTAGATGCGCTCGGCCTGCACCTCGGCACGGGGATACAGCTGCGCCAGGCGATCCAGGTAGTTCCAGTGAGTGGTGCAGCGGTAGCCGTCGAGCAGCCCGGCCGCGCCGAGCAGGAAGGCGCCGGTACACACCGCGCCGTAGCGTTTCGCCACGCGCGCCGCCGCCGGCAACCAGGCGTTGAGCGCCTCGTTGCTGCCGTTGTAGGCACCGGGCCCGCCGGGCACCAGCAGCAGGTCCACGCCGGCGAGCAGCGCTTCCAGCGGCAGGTCGGCGCTCATCTTCAGGCCGCTGGAGGCGCGCACGCCCTCGGGCTTCGCCGCCACCGTGAGCAAACGGTAATGCCGCTCCGGCGGCAGGTAGCGGTTGGCCATGGAGAACACCTCCATCGGCCCCGTCACATCCAGCGCCAGCACATCGTCGTACAGCACCATGGCCACTGTTTTCATTCTTCTACTCGCACGCAAACGGGGCTTGGCGGTCTCGCGTGCCCCGGTATAGGAAAAAACCACTGTACCCATTCGCCGCGCCGGCGAATCGCACGTTTGCATCATTCTCCGCCAGGCGGGCCGAGCACACAGGTCCAATAAATGCCGTGGCGGCGAAACCATAGTCTGCCCATCGAAGCGCCCCGGACGCCCTTGCAGAACTGCAAAGCCACCCTGCAGGGCTGTCTGTTCCGCGCCTCGCAGCGTTCGGCAAAGATGTGTCCACGGTTTGCAGCCAAGTCCTGCAGGCCGAAAAGACACTCCAGACGCCCTCTTCCCACTCCACGCAATCCACCAGGAAATCCGACCATGACCGCCATCGCCAAAGCCGTTCCCGGCAAGACCCTGCTCAACCCCACCGACCACACCCTGATCATGATCGACCACCAGTCGCAGATGTCCTTCGCGACCAAGTCCATCGACGCGGTAACCCTGCGCAACAACGCAGCGCTGGTGTCCAAGGCGGCCAGGGAATTCGGTGTTTCCACCATCCTCACCACCGTTGCCGAGAAGAGTTTCTCCGGCCCTATCTTCGACGAGATCAAGTCGGTCTTCCCCGAACACAACGTCATCGACCGCACCAGCATGAACACCTGGGAAGACCCGCGCATCGCCGTGGAAGTGAACAAGTTCGGCAAGCAGAAGATCGTCCTGGCCGGCCTCTGGACCTCCGTGTGCATCGTCGGCCCGGCCCTGTCGGCCATCGACCAGGGCTTCGAGGTCTACGTGATCGCCGACGCCTGTGGCGACGTGTCCACCGAAGCCCACGAGATGGCCCTGCAACGAATGATCCAGCTGGGCGCGCGCCCCATGACCTCCCTGCAGTACCTGCTGGAACTGCAACGCGACTGGGCCCGCGGCGAAACCTACGATGCGACCGTGAAGACCTCCATCGAGCACGGCGGCGCCTACGGCCTCGGCCTGATCTACGCCAAGACCATGTTCAACGCCAGCGAAGGCCACTGAGCCTGAGCAGCAGAAAGGGGCGGCATTGCCGCCCCTTTTTCATTTCCGGGATACCCACCATGCCGACCCAAGACCGTTCCGGCGCCCTGCCGCTGCTGTTCATGCGCGTAGCCGCCGCCCTCCTGCTGCTCCAGGTGCATGGGCTGCCCAAGCTGCTGCACTGGCAGAACGAGCTGCAGCACATCGAAGACCCCTTCGGCCTCGGCGCCACGCCGACCCTGGCACTGGCGGTGTTCGCCGAAGTGCTCTGCCCGATCCTGCTGATCCTCGGCGTGTTCGCCCGCCTCGCCTGCCTGCCGGTAATCGCCGTGCTCCTGGTGGCACTGCTGTTCGTGCACCCTCAATGGTCGCTGGAAGAAGGCCAGTTCGCCTGGTGGATGCTGATCCTCTTCGCCGGCCTGGCGATGGCCGGCCCTGGCAGCTATCGCCTCGCCCTGCCCCGTCTGGGTGAACTTCGGACGGAGCCCCGACCGTGAAAAACGCCCTGCTCCCCTGCGCACTGGCGCTTGCCTGTGTCCAGGCCCACGCCGCCGACTGGTCGTTGTTGTCACGCAACTACTTCCTCGACAACGACTACCGCAGCCCTGGCCCCAACGGCCAGAGCCTGCGCCGTGAATGGGCGCAGGGTTTCATCGGCAAGTTCAGCAGCGACGTCACACCCGGCACCGTCGGCCTGGGTGTCGATGCCCATGCCTTCCTCGGCCTGAAGCTCGACGGCGGGCGCGGCCACGCCGGCACCGGCCTGTTGCCACTGGACAGCGACGGCCGCAGCGAGAGCGAGTATTCCGACGCCGGCGCCGCGCTGCGCCTGGTGCATGAAAAGACTTCCCTCGCCTGGGGCGAGATGGAAGTGGAGACCCCGGTGTTCGACACCGGTGACAAGCGCCTGCAACCCGAATACGCCACCGGCTGGTTCCTCGACGACCGCAGCCTGCCCAACCTGCGACTGCAGGCCGGGCGCTTCACTGCGTTCAAGAACCAGGACTCCAGCTCCAGCCACGGCGAGTTCGAAGGCTACGGCGCCAGCACCCGCTTCGGCGGCCTGAGCCTGGCCGGCGCCACCTGGAGCGCACCCGACGCCAACTGGGGCGGCGCGCTCTACGCCAGCCAGCTGGACGACGTCTGGCACCAGGCCTACGCCAACCTCAACGGCCACTTCGGACGCTGGTCGGTGGACGCCAACCTGTACAAGACCGGCGATACCGGCAGCGCCCGCGCCGGCGAGATCGACACCCTGGCCTGGAGCCTGCTGGGCAAGGTCGCCCTGGGCAGCCATGCGCTGAGTCTTGCCTACCAGAAGATCGGTGGCGACACGCCCTTCGACTTCGTCGGCGGCGACTCCATCTACCTCGCCAACTCGATCAAGTACGCCGACTTCAACGGCCCCGGCGAGCACTCCTGGCAGGCGCGCTACCAGTGGGACGGCGCCAGCGCCGGCCTCGCCGGCCTGACCTTTTCCACGCGCTACGTGCGCGGCAGCGGCATCGACGGCACTCACGCCCCGTGCGGCGGCGCCTACAACCCCATGGACGGCGGGGCCTGCCAGCCTGCCTATGGCGACGGCGGGCGCCACTGGGAGCGCGATCTCGACCTGCGCTACGTGGTGCAATCCGGCCCAGCCAAGGACCTGGCGCTGAGCTTCGCGCAGGTCTCGCACCGTGCCAACGACGCCCAGGGTGGCGCGGATATCGACCGCATCTACGTGATCGTCGAGTACCCGCTCAAGGGCATGTTCTGAGTCAGCCGCGGGCCGGCACGCCGGACTGGGGCGAGGCCTTGAACAGCAGCGCCGTCTCCATCAGCAGGGCCAGCACTATGGCTCCCGCTGCCACCGCGAAGAGCAGCGCGTAATGCCCGTGGCTTGCACTGAACAGCGCCGAGTAGGCGTAGCCGGCGATGGCCTGGAAGCTGGCGAAGGACACCGTCGCGCGGCTCCAGGTAGCGTTCTGCGCAGCATGACCGGGCACCAGCTGATGCACCCGCGCCAGCGCGAGCGGCACGATGCCCGGCGGGAACGAACCGATCACCACGCTCGCCACGCCCAGCAGGCGCAGGTCGCCGGTTTCCAGCAGCAGGCCGAGGGCAATGCATTGCGCCACCAGCACCAGGCGGATCGCCGCCCGCGCACCGAGATGGTCAGCGAGGAAGCCGTAGACCACCGGCCCGACGATGGCGCCGACACCATACAGCGTCCAGATCAGCGCGCCGCCGTGGGTACCGGCGCCCAGGCCCCGGGCCACGTAGTCCACCAGGAACATCATCGGCGCCACCAGTGCCGCGGCCATCAGCGCGTACTGGGCGAACAACACGTAGATGCCCGCCGAGGCGCGCACGCCCTCAACGCTGTGCGCCTGGGGATGAGCCTGCTCCTGTGGCCAGCCGAACCAGCTGCTCAGGCTGAGCACCAGGGCCAACAAACCGAGGCCGAGCCAGGTCTGCACCAGCCCCAGCGCCAGCAACAGCGGCACCAGGGTGCCAGAGGCGGCGATGCCCAGGCCGATGCCGAGGAAGATCGCCCCGCTCGCCAGCCCACGCCGATTGGCGGCCACGTGCGGGAGGATGGTGCTGGCGGCCAGCACCATGATCACCCCGCCGGAAATCCCCGAGACCAGCCGCCAGAAGAAGAACCACGCCTGGTTCAGCGGCCAGGCGCAGGCGAAGAACGACAGCGTGACCAGCAGCATCATGCCGCGCAGCACCGCCGTGCTCGACCAGCGCGCCGCCAGCGGGCGCCCGGCCAGCGCCCCGACGAGGTAGCCGGCAAGATTGGCGGCGCCCAGATAAACCACGGCGGAAGCCGAGAACCAGTGCGCCTCGATCAGCGCCGGGATCAGCGGCGTGTAGGCGAAACGCGCCAGGCCGATGCCGACCAGGCTGGCGCAGAGGCCCGCCCAGATCGGCAACCAGAGGGAGCCTCGGCTGGCGAGGCGGGAAGCATCGGTATTCATGACAACCCCTATCGCGCCGTCAGGGCGGCGCCGTTGAGTGGTGATGGGGGGATCATAAAGTCGCGCGAAGATGAAATAATGCAGCGAGTTTTCATCTCAGCACCGCATTTTTGCATCAAGAGGATTTCGCCATGATGAACTGGGACGACGCGCGGGTGTTCCTCGCCCTGTGCCGCGAACAGACCCTGCGCGGCGCCGCCCGCGTGCTCGCGGTGGACCAGGCGACCGTGGGCCGGCGCCTGGCGTCGCTGGAACGTTCGCTGGAGGCGACGCTGTTCCTGCGCACCTCGGCGGGCTACAGCCTGACCGCCGCCGGCGAGATCGCCCTGGCGGCAGCGCAGGCCATGGAGTCGTCCGCTGCCGAGCTGCAACGGCGGATCCTCGGCATGGACGACCGCATGAGCGGCGTGGTGCGGGTCACCACCACCGACTCCTTCGCCGCCGATTTCATCATCCCCGCGGTCGCCGCCCTGCACCGCGAGGAACCGGGCATCGAAGTGCAACTGCAGACCTCCACGCAGATGCTCAACCTGAGCAAGCGCGAAGCCGACATCGCCGTGCGTACCCACCAGCCGGAAAACCCTGACCTGATCGTACGACGCCTGGCACGCTGGGGCAGCGGACTGTTCGCCTCCGCGCAGTATGTCGAGCAACGCGGGGCTCCCGAACCGGGGAGCGCCTTCGCCGGGCACGACCTGGTGATCTATCAGCCGTATATCGACGCGGGCAAGGAAGTATTTCTCGCCTGCGAGCCGATTATCCACGGACGCATCGCCATGACCTGCACTTCCGGCTTCATGGTCCGCCGCGCCCTGGCCGCCGGCCTTGGCGTAGGGGAATTGCCGCTGCCGATGGGCGAGACGGACGGACTGGTCCGCCTGTGGCCGGAGCGCCCGCCCCAGCCCTACGACGTGTGGCTGGTGACCCACAAGGACGTGCGCCATACCGCGCGGGTACGAGCGGTGATCGACGCCATCGCGCGGGCGTTCAGCGCCGTCGCGCCGTAGCGAGCGGCCATTGCAGGAGCGGGATATGCCCGGCACTGACGCACTCCGCTGGGCGTGGACTTTGTCCGCGATCGCGGGCCTGGCCCGCACCTGCAAGGGTGCTCTGCTCAGTTCGCAGGGCGCACAACGCGCCAGCGTTGTCCGCCGCAACTGAACCGGCGGATAACCTGTTCCAGGTTATTCGCCCTACGAGCTACAAGGGTGCCTGGTAAGTCTTCAGGAGAAACACACCGTAGGAGCTGGCCATGCCTGCGACCGAGCCCGCGCCGGAACAACGCGGACGCAGTCCACTGGAGCAAACGTAGGATGGGTGGAGCGAAGCGATACCCATGCTGTCGGTGCGCGGATCGATGGGTATCGCTGCGCTCCACGCCATCCTACAAAGAGTCAGTCGGTGGAAATGCAGCGGCGGTTAGCGCGGACGTTGTCCGCAGGTCGCGGCATGGCCCGCTCCTCCAAGGAGCGGGCCATCGTTTGGGTCAGAAGGCGAAGCAGGAACAGCCGAAGGCGCCCCAGAAGCCCTGGAAATCACTCACCGGCACGCTCGACTGGCGGGCGCGTTCGTGGCTGTGGCCATGCACGCCGCAGGAGCCGACGCACTGGTGCACGGCATTCTGCAGCGGTGCCTGCGGGCGCCAGTGGCCGGGGACCTTGGCTACCGGCGACCAGTCCGGCAGTACCGGAATGGCGCTCGGCGCCTGGCGCTCGAAGTCGCCGCTGCCGAACACCACGCGGCCGTCCACCACGGTCAGCACTGACTCGATGGCCTTGATCTCTTCCTCCGGCACGTTGAAGTAGTCCGCCGAGAGCACCGCCAGGTCGGCCATCTGTCCGACCTTGAGCATTCCCTTTTTGCCCTGCTCGTTGGAGAACCACGCGCTGCCGTGGGTGTACAGCTCCAGCGCTGTGCTGCGAGGCAGTCCTTCCGGGTACAGCTCCATGCCGCCAACGGTCTTGCCGCTGACCATCCAGTACAGCGAGGTCCAGGGGTTGTAGCTGGAGACACGGGTGGCGTCGGTACCGGCGCCAACGGGCACGCCTTCGGCCAGCATGCGCTTGATCGGCGGCGTGGCTTCGGCGGCCTGTTTGCCATAGCGGTCGACGAAGTATTCGCCCTGGAACGCCATGCGGTCCTGGATGGCGATACCGCCGCCCAGCGCCCTCACCCGCTCGATGTTCTTTGGCGAGATGGTTTCACAGTGGTCGAAGAACCAGTGCAGGCCGTTGAACGGGATGTCCCGATTGACCTTCTCGAACACGTCGAGCATCCGCGAGATGGATTCGTCGTAGGTGGCGTGGAGGCGGAACGGCCAGCGCTGCTCGACGAGGTGGCGCACCACCGGCTCCAGTTCGGCTTCCATTGTGCCGGGCAGGTCCGGGCGCGGTTCGAGGAAGTCCTCGAAGTCGGCGGCGGAGAACACCAGCATCTCGCCGGCGCCGTTGTGCCGCAGGAAGTCGCTGCCCTGCCCGTACTGGACGCTGCTGGTCCAGTTCTTGAAGTCGGCCAGTTCTTCCTTGGGCTTCTGGGTGAACAGGTTGTAGGCAATGCGCACGGTGAGCTGGTTGTCTTTCTCCAGCTGTTCGATCACCTGGTAGTCGTCCGGGTAGTTCTGGAAGCCGCCGCCGGCGTCGATGGCGCTGGTGACACCCAGGCGGTTCAGCTCGCGCATGAACTGGCGGGTGGAGTTGACCTGGTAGTCGAACGGCAGCTTCGGCCCCTTGGCCAGGGTCGCATAGAGGATCATCGCGTTGGGCCGTGCCACCAGCATGCCGGTGGGCTCGCCCTTGCTGTCGCGGACGATCTCGCCGCCGGGTGGGTTCGGCGTGTCTTTCGTGTAGCCGACGACGCGCAGTGCGGCACGGTTGAGCAGCGCGCGGTCGTACAGGTGCAGGACGAACACGGGGGTGTCCGGCGCCGCCTGGTTCAGCTCCTCGATGGTCGGCATGCGCCTCTCGGCGAACTGGAATTCGTTCCAGCCGCCTACCACTCGCACCCATTGCGGCGACGGCGTGCGCAGGGCCTGCTCCTTGAGCAGGCGCAGGGCGTCGGCCAGGGACGGCACGCCTTCCCAGCGCAGTTCGAGGTTGTAGTTCAGCCCGCCACGGATCAGGTGCAGGTGCGAGTCGTTGAGGCCGGGGATCGCGGTGCGCCCCTTGAGGTCGATGACGCGGGTGGCGCCGGCGCGGAAGGCCATGGCCTCGGCTTCCGTGCCCACGGCGATGAACTTGCCGTCGGCGATGGCCACGGCGGTGGCCTCGGGTTTCTCGCGGTCGACGGTGTGGAAGCGGCCGTTGGTCAGGATCAGGTCGGCGTACATGGCGATGTTCCTCTTTCGATCAGCGGGCATTGAGCCAGGCGGAGAACAGGCGCGTGGCCCGTGGCATGAAAACGTAGACCACCAGCAGGACGATGGTCGCGACGATGAGCATGTTGGCCGGGACGAAGCCGCCCAGCAGCGGGACCTGGGCGAACAGAGGGCGCCAGAGCTGCGGCACCAGCATCACCAGCGGCAGGATCACCAGGTAGGAGATGGCCGCCTGCTTCCAGCGCGGCGGCTGCTTGTGGGGGGTGTCCGGGGTGGTGAACCAGAATTCGTGGGCGGTGTGCAGTTCCTTCTGCTCGACGTCGATCAGGTGCGGGTTGGCGCGGTCGATCAGCTCGTGGCGCTGCGGCGAGTCGAGCCAGGCCTGCAGTTCATTGGCGCTGGCGAAGCGCAGGACCGAGGTGAAATGGTCGCCCTGGCGCATCACGTCCACGCCCAGATGGCCAGGGAACTCGCTGGCGGCACGGGTCAGCTCGCGCAGGATGGCTTCATAGGCGGCGACGCTGTCGGGGCGGGCGCGGTGGCGGATGATCAGGGTGACGGATTCTTGCGGCGTGGGCTGGCTCAAGGGGGTTCCCTCCGGAGAAGTGGCCTCCCCCGCCCGGCGGCGAGGGAGGAAAGCGGCTGGTTGGATAAGCGGCTTACTGCAGGTGAACCTTCAGCTCTTCACCGGCCTGGCGCATGGCGGCCTGTACCGCGGGCACCTTGCTCACCACGTTGAGCAGACCGTAGTCGTGGATCATTCCGTTGTAGCGCACGGAAGTGACAGCCACACCGGCGGCGTCGAGTTTGCGACCGTAGGCTTCACCTTCGTCACGCAGCACGTCGGATTCGGCGGTCTGGATCAGGGTCGGCGGCAGGCCCTTGAGCTGGTCGGTGGTGGCGCGCAGGGGCGATGCGTAGATCTCGGCGCGCTGCTTCGGGTCGGTGGTGTAGCTGTCCCAAAACCACTGCATCATCGGCTTGGTGAGGAAGTGTCCCTGGGCGAACTGGTTGTACGAGCCGGTCTCGAAGCTGGCGTCGGTCACCGGCCACAGCAGCGCCTGGAAGCGCAGCTTGGGCGTGCCCTTGTCCTTGGCCATCAGCGCGACTACCGCTGCCATGTTGCCGCCGACACTGTTGCCGGCCACAGCCAGGCGCTTGCCGTCGACGTTGATCTCCTTGCCGTGTTCGGCGACCCATTGGGTCGCGGCGTAGGCCTGGTTGATCGCGACCGGGTAATGCGCCTCGGGGGACGGGGTGTAATCGACGTAGACAGCAACCGCGCCGGAGTTCACCACCAGGTCGTGGATCAGGCGGGCGTGGGTCGGGTAGTCACCCAGCACCCAGCCACCGCCGTGGAAGAACATGAACACCGGCAGAGTGCCCTTCACGCCGGCCGGGCGGACGATGGTCAGCTTCACCGGGCCGACGTCGGTCTGCACGGTCTTCTCGCTGACCTGGGTGCCGGAGAGATCGACCTTCACCGAAGCCTGGGCACCAGTCAGTACTGCGCGGGCATCTTTGGGCGAGAGGGTTTCCAGCGGCTGGCCCTTGCCGGCTTCCAGCGCTTCGAGGAAGGCCTGGGTGTTGTGTTCGACGGTGGGATTGCCGGCGGCGAAGACGTTGCCGATAGCCAGGGTGAGGGAGGCGGCGAGCAGGGATTTCTTGGCGTTCATGATTCGGTTCCTTGAAAGTGGGGAGAGGTGTTCCGAGAGGACGAACGAATCTTGATCCATGCCCGCAAAGCGCGGAATAGACAGGGTTGCAGGGTCACTTTGCAGTTCTGCAAGGGCATCTCAAGGGCCTTGCAGAATTGCCGGAGCTGGCGGTGCGACCCGTAGGAACTGGCCATGCCTGCCCGCGCCGAAACAACGCGGACATAGTCCGCTGGCACGCCATCCTACAAAGGGTTAGCCGATGGGATCGGAGCGGCAGTTGGCGCGGACGTTGTCCGCGGTTCGCGGGCATGGCCCGCTCCTGCAGGGGCAGCCGGGACGACCGGGGGTTACGCCGCCCGGCACGCCACGGGTGCCGGCGCGGCGTTTGGCCGGTACAATGCGCGATTGCCCGTGTCATACCTGACAAGCACGCCTGATAAAGAAGAAATCATGTCCTTGCCCAAACACCATCTGGAACTGCTCAGCCCTGCCCGCGATGTGCATATCGCCCGCGAGGCCATCCTGCATGGCGCCGACGCCGTCTACATCGGCGGCCCGAGCTTCGGCGCGCGGCACAATGCCTGCAACGAGGTGAGCGATATCGCCCAGCTGGTGGAGTTCGCCCACCGCTACCACGCGCGGGTGTTCACCACGATCAACACCATCCTCCACGACAACGAGCTGGAGCCGGCGCGCGCGCTGATCCACCAGCTCTACGACGCCGGCGTCGATGCGCTGATCGTGCAGGACCTGGGCATCATGGAGCTGGACATCCCGCCGATCGAGCTGCACGCCAGCACCCAGACCGACATCCGCACCCTGGAGCGGGCGAAGTTCCTCGATCAGGCCGGCTTCTCCCAGCTGGTGCTGGCCCGTGAGCTGAACCTCAAGGAAATCCGCGCCATCGCCGACGAGACCGATGCCGCCATCGAGTTCTTCATCCACGGCGCGCTGTGCGTGGCCTTCTCCGGCCAGTGCAACATCTCCCACGCCCAGACCGGCCGCAGCGCCAACCGCGGCGACTGCTCCCAGGCCTGCCGCCTGCCCTACACCCTGAAGGATGACCAGGGCCGCGTGGTGGCCTTCGAGAAGCACCTGCTGTCGATGAAGGACAACAACCAGAGCGCCAACCTCAGCGCCCTGGTGGACGCCGGCGTGCGCTCCTTCAAGATCGAAGGGCGCTACAAGGACATGGGCTACGTGAAGAACATCACCGCCTATTACCGCCAGCGCCTGGACGGCATTCTCGCCGAGCGCCCGGACCTGGCCCGCGCCTCCAGCGGCCGCACCGATCACTTCTTCGTGCCGGACCCGGACAAGACCTTCCACCGCGGCAGCACCGACTACTTCGTCAGCGACCGCAAGATCGACATCGGCGCCTTCGACTCGCCGACCTTCACCGGCCTGCCGGTGGGCACCGTGGAGAAAGTCGGCAAGCGCGACCTGCTGGTGGTGACCAAGGACCCGCTGTCCAACGGCGACGGCCTCAACGTGCTGGTCAAGCGCGAAGTGGTCGGTTTCCGCGCCAACATCGCCGAGCCGAAAGGTGAATTCGAAGAGGACGGCGAGAAGCGCTACCGCTACCGCGTCGAGCCCAACGAGATGCCCGAGGGACTCTACCGCCTGCGCCCGAACCACCCGCTGTCACGCAACCTCGACCACAACTGGCAGCAGGCGCTGCAGAAGACCTCCGCCGAGCGTCGCGTCGGCCTGTCGTGGGTCGCAAAACTGCGCGAAGAGCGCCTGGAACTGACCGCCACCAGCGAGGAAGGCGTCAGCGCCAGCGTCGCCCTGGACGGCCCGTTCGGCGCCGCCAACAAGCCGGAACAGGCGCTGGACCAGTTGCACGACCTGCTCGGCCAACTGGGCACCACCCAGTACCACGCCGACCAGATCGAGCTGGACGCCCCGCAGGCGTTCTTCATTCCCAATTCCCAGCTCAAGTCGCTGCGCCGCGAAGCCATCGAAGCGCTCACCGAAGCCCGCGTGCAGGCCCACCCGCGCGGTGGCCGCAAGGCCGAAACCAGTCCGCCGCCGGTGTACCCGGAGTCGCACCTGTCGTTCCTGTACAACGTCTACAACGAGAAGGCCCGCGAGTTTTACCACCGCCACGGCGTACAGCTGATCGACGCGGCCTACGAGGCCCACGAAGAGACAGGCGAAGTGCCGGTGATGATCACCAAGCACTGCCTGCGCTTCTCCTTCAACCTGTGCCCGAAACAGGCCAAGGGCGTCACCGGCGTGCGCACCAAGGTGCAGCCGATGCAGCTGATCCACGGCGACGAAGTGCTGACCCTGAAGTTCGACTGCAAGCCGTGCGAGATGCACGTGATCGGCAAGATCAAGGGCCACATCCTCGGCCTGCCGCAACCGGGCAGCGAAGGCGTGAGCAACATCGTCGGGCAGATCAGCCCGGAAGACCTGCTCAAGACCATTCGCAAGCCGGCGCACTGAGGCTGACCTGGACGTGTAGGAGCGAGCTTGCTCGCGAACAGCCCAGCATCTGAGGTGCCGGGAAATTCGTTCGCGAGCAAGAACCAGGCGTCACCCTCGCTCCTACAAAGAGCAATCTCCCTGCGCAATTCCCCGATCCCCCGCTATGATCGGGACATGACCGCCACTCCCCCGCTCCGCCAGCAATGCCCGCCCGGCGCCTGCAACTGCGACCGGGAACGCCTGCTGGAACAGCCCGACGCCGACCTGCGCATCCTGCTGCTCACCCGGCACGAGGAGCAGCGCCTGCTGGAGCGGCTGGAGAACCTCAAGGACCTGTCCGACCTGCAGCGCATGCAGCACAAGCTCTACGAGCAGCTTGGCATCCGCCTGCACATCGCCCCCGGCTTCAACGAAGTGCGCACCATGCGCGGCATCGAATTCGACTTCGACGAGCAGCCCGGTCTCTGTCGCAAGACCCGCCAGGCCATACCCGCCGCGATCCGCCGGGGCCTGGAGAGGAACCCGGAGATCGCCTGGCGCCTGCTCGACGCCCACGACCTGCTCGGCGGGCTCTGATCAGAAGCCGCCGTCCAGCGGGTATTCCACGGCAACCCTCAGCTGATCGGTATTGAGCTCCGCCTGCGCAGCATTGGCGCGGTGGCTGTTGTGCATCAGCACCAGCCGCAGCCCCTTGGCCGGGCCTTCCGGCACGCGGTATTGCAGCATCAGGTCGCGCTCCCAGTGCTTGCCGCCCTCGCCGTACCCCAGGTACGCGTAGCCGCCACGCGGGTCGACGTGGCTGCCATCGATGTCCGTGCCACGCACGTAGGCCGCCGCCATCGACAACCCCCGCGCGCCGAAGCAAGCCAGGTCCAGGTCATAGCGCAACTGCCAGGAGCGTTCGTTGGGCGCATTGAAGTCCGATAGCTGCACTGCGTTGGTGAGGAAGATCGCCCCACGCGTCACGTAGTCGAACGGCGTGTCGCCCTCGACCTGCTGGTAACCGACACTGAGCCGGTGTGCGCCGAAACCGTAGCCGCCGAGCAGGCTCCAGGTGGTGTTGTCGATGCGCCCGGAGAGCGCCTGACCGGTGTCTCGGGTGCGGTAGAGGTTGAGGTTCAGCGACAGGTCCTGCCCCGCGCCCAGTGGTTGGCTGAAGGTGCCGCCCAGGTAGTCCTGGCGCCAGCTGTCCTCGTAGCGCGAGGTGAAGAGGCTCAGGCTTGCCGACTTGGCTGGCGCGTAGGTGAAGCCCGCGAGATCGAAGGCATCGCCCTGGCGGGCGTTGGAGTAGTTCACCACGAAGCCTCGATCATGGCTGGAGGCATTGCGGTCGGTGCTTTCGGTGAAGTGCCCGGCCACCAGTCGCAGCCCGGAGAGCTCCTCGCTGGAGAGGAAGAAACCGGTCGCCGTTTCCGGCAGCAGGCGGCTGTCGGACGAGCTGAACACCGGCGTCTTCACCCGCTGCTCGCCCCACCAAAGGGTGGTCGAAGACATCCGCGCCTTCAACGCCGCGCCGCCGCGGGCGAAGCTGTCCTTGGGGTGGCCTTCGTTATCCAGGCCCACCAGCCGTGCCTTGCCGGCACGCCCACCGCCGCTGTCCAGCAGCACGCCCTGGTAGAGGTGGGCGTCCAACCCCAATCCGACGCTGCCCCGGGTGAAGCCTGACTGCAGGCTGCCCATCAGCCCGTATGCCCACTCCTCCGCATAGCCATTGCGCTCGCTGCGCGGCTTGTAGGCATTGCGCGCGCCACTGTTGCGATCGCCGTGGCGGTACTCGCGCTGGTCGAACACCGTGCGGTTGAGCAGGCTCCAGCGGCTGTCCTCGACGAAACCGCCGGACTCCTCCTGCGCCGCGCCGAACGCCGGCGCGGACAGCGCCAGCAGCACAGCGGAACTGCGCAGCCTCACAGGTACTTCAGCCAGGTGATATCGCGACGACGGGCCTTGAGCCCGGCGAACCAGTGCACCGGCGGGTACAGGGCGACGATCAGCACCAGCGCACCAACCCAGACCGCCCACACCGAATCGAAGCCGAAGTACTGCCCGTGGTTCAGCCCCCAGATTGCCGCGGCGGCCAGGTACAGCAGCTTCAGCACATAGAGGTGCAGCAGGTAGAAGAACATCGGCGCCGCACCGAACACCGCCAGCCAGCGCGCCAGTGCGCCCTGCCCTCGGCGCTCGAAGCACACCAGCAGGAGCAGGCCGATGCCCAGGGTCAGCGCCAGGAACAGCAGCGACGGTGGGTACTTGGTGATGTTGAAGAAGCTCATCAGCAGTTGCAGGTCGGTATCGCCATCGCCCCAGGGCTTCTCGCCATAACCGTTGTTCAGGCGCAGGGCGATGAATCCGCCCAGCGCGATGGCCGCCGCCAGCAGCAGGTTGCGGGTGCGCCGGGCAGCATCGGCAGAACGACCGAACCAGGGGCCGACGGCATACCCGAGGGCAATCACCCCGATCCACGGCAGCAACGGATAGGACGTGCGCAAGCGCAGCGCATCGCCCACCTCGATCCAGCCGCGGTCATGCAGCACCGCCCAGGGCACGTGTGCCCAGTGGCCGGGCGCGAAGTGCAGCCCATCGAGGAGGTTGTGCCCGGCCACCAGCGCCACTCCCAGCACCACCAGCGTGGCGCGCGGCAGCCAGACCAGTGCGGAAAGCGCCAGCATGCTCAGGCCGATGGCCCAGATCACCTGCAGGTAGATGACCTGCGGCGGAAACTGGAAGGTCCAGGCGAAGTTCACCAGGGTGATTTCCAGCAGCACCAGGAACAGCCCGCGCTTGAACAGGAAGGCCGAGACCGCCGCGCGGCCCTCGTGTTTCTCGCCATAGAGGAAAGCGGAAAGCCCGGTGAGGAAGACGAACACCGGCGCGCACAGGTGCGCCAGGGTGCGGCTGAAGAACAGCGCGGGGTCGGTCTGGGTCACGTCCATCGGGTCGCTCACCTGCAGGTGCAGGTAGAACGTCTCTCGGACGTGGTCCAGCAGCATGAAGAGGATCACCAGCCCGCGCAGGGCGTCGATGGAGTGGAGTCGCGTGGCGGTTTTGGCAATAGAAGGTATTGCGGGGCTCAGTGCGGAGGTCATGGGCGAGATCGATTGCGAGTGAATTGTAATATTATTACATTCCACGCAACCGATCCGCCAACCCTTCGAAACATGCGGACATGTCTGGAACGGGCCTCACCGGCACGGACTCAGCCCAGCGCGCCCTTCATCGCTGCGGAAAGCTCGCCACTGCCGAGCTGCTCCAGCCGCTCGGCGGCACCCAGGCGATCTCGCTCTTCCTTGTTCTGGCTGAGCTTCGACTTGCCGATGATCTCGCCGATCTCCACCTCGATGCCGACGATGTTCGCCAGCATGCCGCTGATGAATTCCGGGGTGGAGTCGCTCATCTTCCAGGGCTTCTCCTCGCTCGCTTCGTGGGTGCGCGTCAGGCGGCCGACCACACCGCGCACGAAGCGCTCCTCGTCCATGACCTTGAGGCGACCACGAACGTGCACCACCTGGTAGTTCCAGGTCGGCACCTGGCGGTGCGCCTCGTGCTTGCTCGGGTACCAGTTGGGCGAGACGTAGGCATGCTCGCCACGGAAGATCACCAGCACCTCCTCGCCGTCGGCCTCCTGCCAGACCGGGTTGTTGCGGGCGACGTGGGCGCGCAGCAGCGGCTTCTCGCCGGTGAGCTCCAGCTCGAACGGCAGGTGGTTGGCGTCCAGCAGGCCGTCATGGCCGGTGACCAGGATGCCCAGGGGATAGTCGCGGATCAGCCGGTGCAGCTCGTCCGGGCGGGCTTCCTCGAAATGCGCAGGTACGTACATGTCAGGCCTCGACAGCAGATGATGGCGGTCATCATGCCGCCGCATTGGCTCCCTATAAAGATCCATTAGCGACCCCGTTGACAGAGCCAATCCGCGGGAACCGACGTTTTGGTACAGCCTGTGCATCGCCCCGCTGGACGGCGATGGTGCCGCACCCTACTCTAGCCCTTGGCCAGCATTCGCCCTGGATGGCAGACACAGGCTCCCACTCTCGATGACCGCACCCGAGTTCCCCGCCGTTCCTCCCCGGCAGCAGTACCAGGGGAGAATTCCACCGCGCCTGCAGGATGCCTACAAGGCGTATGTGATCCAGCATTACCGGCGCTTCCTGCTGGCGATCAACTTCATCGCCATGGCCGCCTACGACTCCTACGTACTGGCCGACGCGCTGCTCATCCCGGACATGGCCAGGGAATCGCTGTTCCTGCGCACAGGCCTCAGCCTGATCGGCCTGATCAACATCTTCCTGGTGTTCCGCTTCAGCCGCAGCGTGCTGGTGATGGACCTGCTGATGCCGGTGCACGACATCATCTCCACCATCGCCTGGTTCGAACTGCTCAAGCGCAGCGCCTCGCCGGACGTGCCCTTCTTCCTCTACGCCTCGGTGGTGTTCGTGCTGCTGGGCAATCTCGGCGTGCGCTACTCCTTCAAGGGCATCGCGCTGGTCTCGGCGATCATCACGGCGATCATTCTCTACAACGTCTGGCTGATCCACGACGGCGCCGCCAAGCCGCTGCTGATCTTCACCCTGGTCTACCTGCCTATCGCGCTGTTCAGCCTGTTCATCAGTTGGACCAACATCAAGGGCGTGCGCCAGGCCTTCCTCGCCGACCTCGAAGAAAAACGCCAGCGCACCGAGCTGGCCGCACTCAACCTGCGCCTGCAGGAGCTGGCCGCCACCGACGGCCTCACCGGCGTGGGCAACCGCCGCTCGCTGGACCTGCAGCTCAACGAGAGCTGGCACGGCATGCGTGCCCACGGGCGGCCCTTCGCCCTGCTGATGGCCGACATCGACTACTTCAAGCCCTACAACGACCACTACGGCCACCAGGCCGGCGACCGCTGCCTGTGCCAGGTGGCCGAAAGCCTGGTGGGCACCCTGCGCGGCGGGCGCGCCAACGTCTATCGTTATGGCGGCGAGGAGTTCGCCATCCTGCTGGAGGCGACCAGCGCCGAGGACCTGCGCTGCGTCGCCGAACGGCTGCGCGAACAGGTGGCGAGCCTGGGCATCGAGCACTTCTACCGGCCCGACAGCCTGCGCCACCTGACCATCAGCCTCGGCGCAGCCATGGCCAACGAAAGCGGGCTGCAGGAGCCACGCGAGTTGCTCGCCCGCTGCGACCAGCACCTGTACGTCGCCAAGCAGAAAGGTCGCAACCGTGTGCAACTCAGCGGTATGCAGGGCGTCTGACGAACGACACGTAACCCGGTGAGCGCGGCCGGCGTCTCCCTGCACTCGCTGCGGACGATGCCCGCCAAGCACGGCAACCGCCACAGGGACCGACCCAACGAGGCCAGAGTGAAACGCGACATCCGTCTTGCCATCCTCCTGCTGTCGATCATCAGCCTTGCCGTGGCCGCCGCCACGGCGTGGGAGCTGTGGTCGGCGCGCGAGCGCACGCTGGCGGAAACCACCACGCACAACCTCAACCTCACCCAGGCGCTGGATACCTACGTCGAAGGCATCGTCACCCAGAGTTCCATGCTGCTGCTCGGCCTGGCCGAACGCCTGGAGCACGAGGGACGCGGCGCGCCCCAGCTGCAACGGCTGAACGACCTGGTGCGGAGCCAGCAACACCTGCTCGCACAGCTCAACGGCGTCGGCATCTACGATGCCCAGGGCAACTGGCTGATGACTTCCAACGGCCCCTTCCCGCCCGGTGCCAACAGCGCCGACCGCGGTTACTTCATCCACCACCGCGACAATCCCTCGCTGGACGCCTATATCGGCGAACCGATCCACAGCCGCGCCACCGGCGTCTGGGTAATCACGGTCAGCCGCCGCTACAACGACGCCCAGGGCAACTTCGCCGGAGTGATAGTCGCCACCCTCGGCGTGCAGGACTTCCTCCGCCTGTTCGGCAAGATCGACATCGGCAAGACCGGCGCCATCGGCGTGGCCACCAGCAACGGCCAGGTGCTGGTGCGCTACCCCTTCCGCGAAAGCGACATGGGCCGCGTGCTGTCGCGCTCGCCGATCTTCACCCAGTATCTGGAGAGCGCCACGGTCGGCAGCGCGACCTTCGCCTCCTCGCTGGACGGCATCGAGCGCATCTACGCCTTCCGCAAGAACGAGCGCTACCCGCTGGTCACCTCGGTCGCCCTCGGCAAGGACGAAGCCCTCGCCGCCTGGGCCGCCGACGCCCTGCGCACGGTGGCCATCGCCTTCGGCCTGCTGATGGTCATCGTGGTCATCGGCAGCCTGCTGATCCTCGCCATCCAGCGCCGCATCGGCACCGAGCGCCTGCTGCGCGACGCCCGCGAGGACCTGCTCAAGGCCAACCGGCAGCTGGAAGTGCTCGCCTCGCGGGACCCGCTCACCGGCCTGGAGAACCGCCGCAGCTTCGACGAGCACCTGCTCGCCGAACTGCGCCGCGCCCACCGCGAACGTTCGCCACTGGGGCTGCTGCTGATCGACGTGGATCATTTCAAACGCTTCAACGACACCTATGGCCATCCGGCCGGCGACGACTGCCTGCGGCGCATCGGCCGCGTCCTCGCCGACAGCGTGCGGCGTCCCGCCGATCTGGCCGCGCGCTACGGCGGCGAGGAACTCGCGGTGATCCTGCCCAACACCGGTCCTGACGGCGCCCTGGCCGTGGCCCAGCAATTCATGCAGCGCCTGCAGGGCGCCAACCTCACCCACGCCGGCAGCCCCCTGGGCCGCATCACCGCGAGCATCGGCATCGCCACCCTGCCGAGCGGCAGCGACAGCAGCCCACAGGCCCTCATCGAAGCCGCCGACCGCGCGCTGTACCGCGCCAAGGCCGCCGGGCGCAATCGCCTGGAAAGCGCGCCCACGCCCCAGGAAGCCCCGCAATGATCCTCGATTCCGCGTTCATCGATGCACTGCGCAAGGCCCGTCACGTCGTGGTGTTCACCGGTGCTGGTGTTTCCGCCGAGAGCGGCATTCCCACCTTCCGCGACCGCCTTACCGGGCTGTGGGAGCGTTTCGACGCGGCCTCCCTGGCCACCGCCGGAGCCTTCCGCGCGGACCCGACGCTGGTCTGGGGCTGGTACGAATGGCGCCGCAGCGTCGTCCACCGTGCCCAGCCCAACCCGGCGCACCTGGCCATCGCCGCGCTGGCGAGCAAGGTGCCCAGGCTCACGCTGATCACCCAGAACGTCGACGACCTCCACGAGCGCGCCGGCAGCCAGGACGTCACCCATCTGCACGGCCAGCTGGAACGCCCGCGCTGCTTCCAGTGCCAGCGCGAGCCGGTTGCGCCGCTGCCGGTACCGGACGAACCCGAGGCCGGCCGCCGCGTGCAACCGCCGGCCTGTGCCCATTGCGGCGGCCCGCTGCGCCCCGGCGTGGTGTGGTTCGGCGAAAGCCTGCCGCTGGACGCCATCACCCACGCCTTCCAGGCTGCCGAACAATGCGACCTGCTGATCTCCGTCGGGACCTCCGGCGTGGTCTACCCCGCAGCGGAGATTCCCGAGATCGCCTGGCGCCTGCGCGCGAGCGTCCTGCACGTCAACCCCGCCCCCGGCCCGTTGCACGGCGAGCGTGATTTCGCCCTCGCCAGTGCAGCGGGCGTCGCCTTGCCGGCCCTGTTGAACGCGGCATTCGGCTGACGCCGCGCCGACAGGATGCTCTACCCATCCCATGAAGCTGGTAGCGCTCGATTGATTCATGCGCGTTCAATTAATGGACGCCACACCCGGAACTTCCTTCGGCGCAGTTAATTATCTGCAGCGTTATAAAGAACAACAAAAGCAGTCTTTCAAACCATAAACTTCCCAGGACTTTTCCTGCGGCTCCTACAACACGCCTTTCATATCAACCAACAACTTCACAACTTCAGTCCGCCCCACTTCCCCCGCCACTGCCCCAGCGCGACGCTGCTCCAGGCGTTCGCTGCGTTCATTCGCTGCGGCTGCATCCACGGCACGCTCCTGCATTTCAACGACATCGGTCCTCGAGCCCCGGCCATGAACCCCTGGCCGTCCGCCTGTTCGATCACCACGGCCGATGCGTACTGGAGAAATACTTCATGAATCGTCGACATACACTGAAGTCCGGACTCATCCTGATTGGCAGCGCTACGCTCGCCACCCTGCTGCGCCCCGCCGGCGCCGCCAGCCAGATCCTCACAGGCAGCCGGCGCTGGACCGCCGCCGATACCGCGCCGCCCTTGCCGGTCGACCCGCGTCTGCGGGTGTTCTTCAACGAGCACGAGGCTGCCCAGATCAAGGCCATCTTCGACCGGCTGATCCCCGCCGACGAGCTGTCCATCAGCGCCTCCGAAGCGGGCTGCGTCACCTTCATCGACCACCAACTGGCCGGCGACTATGGCAAGGGGACGGCGCGCTACTCGTCATCCCCCTTTCTGCCGGGAAGCGCGCAACAGGGCGAGCAGGGTCCGCTGACGCCGGCCGACCGCTACCGGACCGGGCTGGCTGAAGTCGAGAAGGACTGCCGGGCCCGCTTCGAGAAGTCCTTCTCGCAACTCTCCACCGATGACCAGGACCGCTACCTGGAAGACCTGGAAGCCGGGCGCGTCGCCTTCTCGCTGCAGCCCTCCGACACCTTCTTCGCCCTGCTGCTGGCCAACGTCCGCGAAGGTTTCCTCGCCGACCCCGTGTACGGCGGCAATCGCGACATGGCGGGCTGGAAGATGATCGGTTTTCCCGGCGCCCGCTACGACTACCGCGACGTCGCAGCCCTGAAGGGGCAGCCACTGGATATCCAGCCCGTCAGCCTCATCGGGCGCATCTGAGTCCGCGTTCCGCGAAAGGAGCCACCGTCATGCATTACACCCGTGAAAAGGCCGATGTGGTCATCGTCGGATTGGGCTGGTCCGGTTCACTCATGGCCGAGGAGCTGACCCGCGCCGGGCTGAATGTGGTCGCCATCGACCGCGGGGCCTGGGAGCAGGCCCATCGCAACTACCCGCCGAACATCGCAGCGGACGAACTGCGCTACGGCGTGCGCCGCGAGGCGCTGCGGCCGCCAGGCGTGGAAACCCTGACCTTCCGCAATGCACCCTCGGAGACCGCCCTGCCGGGGCGCGACTGGAACAGCTGGCAAATGGGCAACAGCGTCGGTGGCGCCGGCAAGCACTGGGCGGCCAACACCTGGCGCTTCTCGCCGGCAGACTTCCAGATGGCCACGCGGGTGCGCGAGCGCTACGCCGGCATGCCCCTGGCCGATGGCCTGATCCTGCAGGACTGGGGCGTCAGCTACGACGACCTGGAGCCGCATTACGACCGCTTCGAGAAGATCGCCGGCATTTCCGGCAAGGCCGGCGTGCTGGACGGGCACGCCGTTGCCGGCGGCAACCCGTTCGAAGGCTCGCGCAGCAGCGAATACCCGACCCCGCCACTGGAGCGCTCGCACTGGAACGAACTGTTCCACACGGCCACCCAGCGCATGGGCTACCACCCCTTCCCCATCCCCGCCGGCACCCTCGGAGCGCCGTACACCAACCCGCTGGGGATCAACCTCGCGCCCTGCACCTACTGCGGCTACTGCGGCTTCTACGGCTGCGGCAACTGGTCCAAGTCCTCTCCGAACGCCTGCGTGATACCGGCGCTGATGGACCGCCACAACTTCACCCTGCTCACCGAATGCACGGTGCTCAGGGTGGAAAAGCTCCGGGCTGACCACCGCGTTTCCGGCGTCACCTTCCTCGACTCGGCGGGCGGCGTCGGCTTCCAGCCGGCCGATATCGTGGTGATCGCCGCCTACCAGCTGGACAACGTGCGCTTGCTGTTGCTCTCCGGGATCGGCCAGCCCTACGACCCGGCGAATCGCAGCGGCACCCTGGGCCGTGCCTACAGCTACCAGACCATGTCGTACGGGTTCCTGTACTTCGACAATGAGTACATGAACCCCTTCATCTCCACCGGCGCGCTGTCCACCCAGATCGATGATTTCAACGGCGACAACTTCGACCACACGGGCCTGGGCTTCATCGGCGGCGCCGGCATCCAGGCACTGTCCGACCAGGGCACGCCGATCGGCATGGCCGACCGTATCCCTCCCGGCACACGGCAATGGGGCAGCGAGTGGAAGAAAGCCTTCCGTCACAGCTACCAGAACTACGCGAAGATCCAGGGCCAGGGTACGTCCTACTCCCACGCCGACAGCTACCTCTCGCTGGACCCGACCTACCGCGACGCCAATGGCCTACCGCTGCTGCGCATGACCTTCGACTACAACGAGAACGACCGGCGCATGGCCGAGTTCATCCGCCTGAAGATCGAGGACATCTGCCGCGAACTCGGTGCCCGCAGCTGGGAAACCGTCGCCTTCCCCGCCCAGCACAATTCACCTTTCCGCGCCTACGACAGCTCACACACCATCGGTGGAGCGGTGATGGGAAGCGACCCCGGCACCTCGGTGCTCAACCCGTTCCAGCAGCACTGGGACGCCCACAACCTGTTCGTCCTGGGTGCTTCGTCGTTCCCCAACAACGCCGGCTACAACCCCACCGGCACCCTGTGCGCCCTGGCCTTGTGGACCGCCAGGGCCATCGTCGGCGACTACCTGCGGCAACCCCGCCCACTGGTGAGCTGAGGGACATCCCATGAAAACAACCACGAAACGTGCGCTGTCCATCCTCGCGGTGACTGCACTGCTCGTCGGGCTGGGCTATGCCGGCGCAGTGGCCTACGACCTGCAGCAACGCTACCCGCAGACCCGCGGAAGCCTCGCCGCCTCCGCCCTGAAAACACAGCTGGAGCGCGGCCGCTACATCGCCGATCTGGCGGACTGCGTCGCCTGCCACAGCGCACCGGGCGGCCAACCCTTCGCTGGCGGCTATCGTCTGGAAACTCCCTTCGGCCCACTGCTGTCCTCCAACATCACCTCCGACCCGCAGACCGGCATCGGCGGCTGGACCCAGGAGCAGTTCGACCGCGCGGTCCGCCACGGCAAAGGCAGCCACGGCTATCTCTACCCGGCGATGCCCTACACCGCGTATGGCCGCCTGACCGACCAGGACCTGGCGGACCTGTGGCAGTACATCAGGACCTTGCCGCCGGTCAGCAACGCAGTGGTCGAGAACCAGCTGCCGTTCCCCTTCGACCAGCGCTGGCTGCTCGCCGGCTGGAACCTGCTGTTCTTCCGCGCGACGCCCTTCGAGCCCGATCCGCGCCGGAGCGACGCGTTCAATCGCGGTGACTACCTGGTCAACGGCCCCGGCCACTGCACGGTCTGCCACACCGCGGTGAACTTCCTCGGCGGCGACAGCGAGGACTCCCTGCAAGGCGCCGTACTCGCCGGCTGGCACGCCCCGGACCTGACAGGCAACCTGCATACCGGGCTTGGCCACTGGACCACCGATGACATCGTCCTGTACCTGAAGACCGGCACCAACCGGCTCAGCGTGGCCTCCGGCCCGATGACCGAGGCCATCGAGAATTCGACCCAATACCTGACCGAGGAAGACCTCGCCGCCATCGCCGAATACCTCAAGACCCTCCCCGCCAGCGTCAAGCCACGGGCCGAGCAGTTGTCCTCCGTTGCACCCGCCATGGTTTCGGGCAAGCGGATCTACGACAGCCAGTGCAGCGCCTGCCACGTCAGCGACGGTTCCGGTGTGCGGCAGATGATCCCCACGCTCGCCGGCAACCCGGTGGTCAACGCGCGCGATCCGGCTTCGCTGCTGCGCATGCTGCTCAACGGCAGCGATGGCCCGCGCACCGCTGGCAACCCCACCGGAGCGGGGATGCCGGCGTTCGACTGGCGACTGGCCGACGATCAGGTCGCTGCCGTGCTGACCTACATCCGCAATACCTGGGGCAACGCCGCGCCCGGAGTCGACGCCCGGCAGGCGGAGCAATCCCGCCAGGAAACCGGTGCGCGTCCCTGGGCCGGCGGCTGATTCACACTGCCGGCATCTGCAACGTCACGCAGTGGATGCCACCGCCCCCGGCAGCAATCGGGTCGATGTTCAGCTGCACGATCTCGCGGTCCGGGTACAGCTCGCGGAGCAAGGCATGGCAATGCTCGTCCGCCGCCGCATCACCGAACTTCGGCGCGATCACCCCGCCATTCACCGGCAGGTAGTTGATGTAGCCGGCAGCGAAGTCCGGGTTGTCGCGGTTGTAGGCGTTCGGCTTGGGGTTCATCGGCGGTGGCAGGCCGTGCAGTTCAAGCTTGCGACCATCGGCGTCGGTGGCGTTCTTCAGGATCTCCAGGTGCCGGCGGGTGACCTGGTAGTCGTAGGAACGCTTGTCGTTGTCCAGGTTGACCACCACCACGCCCGGCTCGACGAAGCGCGCATAGAAGTCCACGTGCGCATCGGTGATGTCCTTGCCGCGAATGCCCGGCAACCAGATCACCTTCCGCAGCCCCAGCATGCGCTTGAGCTCCGCTTCGATACGCGGACGCGTCCAGCCCGGGTTGCGGTTGTCGTTGAGCCAGCAGCTCTCGGTGAAGATAGCCGTGCCGTGGCCGTCCACCTCGATGCCGCCGCCCTCCCCGCACAGTTCGCTGACGAGGGCTTTGGCCTCCACGTCCTCGGCCAGCGCTGCCGACACTTCACGGTCGCGCTCGGCGTGCTGCTTGCCGCCCCAGCCGTTGAAATTGAAGTCGGCCAGCGCCAGGCCGCCCGGCGCATCATTGACCAGGAAGCAGCCGCCGTAGTCGCGCACCCAGATGTCATCCACCGGCACCGGCAGGAAGTCGATGTTCTGGCCAGCGCACGCGCGCTTGGCCTCGGCCTGCTGCTCCGGCCGGCAGAGCACCGTCACCGGCTGGAACTCGGCGATGGCGCGGGCCAGCCGCGCCACCGTGGCATTGACGTCCGGAGCGATGTCTTCCCAGACGTCAGGGCTCGCCGCGTAAGCAACGAACACCCGCTCCTGCTTGCGGTGCTCGTCGGGCATGTACCAGGGCTTCGCCGCCAGGGCGACGCGGCCCAGGCCAAGCCCGAGGCCCGTCGCCAGCGTCATGCCGGCGCCGAGCAGGTTCCTGCGTGTCATCATCTTCGCCTCCTCAACCACCGGTGCCGGTCTTGAAACTGGTCCAGGTGCGCATCCGCGAACGCATGTCGCGCTGCGGGATGTCCTTGCCGGGGAACAGTCGCGCGTAGGCCTTCTCATCAAGATAGATGTCCGGGTTGTCGCGCAGGCTCGCCTCGACCATCGGCCGCGCCTTGGCGTTGGACGTCGGGTAGCCGGTGGCGTTGCTGATCGCCGCCATCACGTCCGGGCGCATCAGGTAGTTGATCAGCGCGTAGGCGTACTCGGGGTGCGGCGCGTCGGCCGGGATGGCCATGGTGTCCATCCACACCGAAGTGCCTTCGCGCGGTACGCGGTACTCGAAGCGTTCGGGCTTCTTCGCATCAATGGCGGCGCGTTGCGACTGGATCACGTCGCCGCTGTAGCCCAGCGACAGGCACAGGTCGCCATTCACCAGCTGGGTCACCGGCTGCGACTGGAACTTGCGGATGTACGGGCGGATGCCATTGAGTACCGCCAGCGCATCGCTCAGGTCCTGCGGCTTGCCGCTGCGCGGGTCGCGGCCGAGGTAGTTGAGCACCACGGCGAGCACCTCATCCGGCGAGTCGATCATCGAGATGCCGCAGTCGGCGAAGTGCTTGGCAAGCTCCGGCTTGAACATCAGGTCGAGGCTGTTCACCGGTGCGCCGGGCATGCGCTGCTCGATCTTCGCCTGGTTGTAGGTCAGGCCGATGCTGCCCCAGGTGTAGGGCACTACGGCATGCCGCGAGTACGGGTACTTGGTCTGCAGGCTCTGCAGGCCCGGCTCGATATCGCCAAGGTGCTCCAGCTTGCTCTCGTCGAGCTTCTGCAAGGCGCCGGCGCGCATCAGGCGCTCGGCCACGGTATCGCCGGGGAAGATCAGGTCGTAGCCGCTGTGCCCGGCCATCATCTTGGCCTCCAGCGTCTCGCTGCTGTCCATCACGTCGTAGATGACGCGGATGCCGGTTTCCTGGGTGAAGTTCGCCAGCGTGTCGGGGGCGAAGTAATCCGCCCAGTTGAACAGGCGCAGGACCTTCTCTTCGGCTGCGGCCGGTTGCAGGGTGCATGCCAGGGATAGCCCCAGCGCGCCAATCAGCAGGTGCTTGTTCATGGTCAGACTCCTTGCCAGCGCGGGTGCAGGTGGCGGCCGTCGAGGCCGAGCAGCGGGCCGTACATTTCCGGGCGGCGGTCGCGGTACACGCCCCAGGTCAGGCGCTCCTCGCGGGCCAGGCCGAGGTCCAGCTCGCGTACCAGCACGGCGGCCTCGTTGCGCCCGGCCTCGGCCAGCAGCGCGCCCTTGTGGTCGGTGATGAAGGACGAGCCGTAGAAGCGCATGCGCAGCGCGTCATCGCTGGGCGCTACCTCCTCGCCGATGCGGTTGGCCGCCAGTACCGGCAGCAGGTTGGCGGCGGCGTGGCCGCGCTGAGCGGTCTGCCAGTGATCGCGGGAATCCAGCTGCTCGGCGCCTGGCTCGGAGCCGATGGCGGTGGGGAACAGCAGCATCTCCGCGCCCTGCAGCGCCAGGCAGCGGGCGGTCTCGGGGAACCACTGGTCCCAGCAGATGCCCACGCCGAGGCGGCCGACAGCGGTGTCCCAGACGCGGAAGCCAGTGTCGCCGGGGCTGAAGTATTCCTTCTCCTGGTAGCCGATGGCGTTGGGGATATGCGTCTTGCGGTACACCCCGAGCAGGCGGCCGTCGGCATCGGCCACCGTCAGCGAGTTGAAGTAGGCGTTGCCGGCCCGCTCGAACCAACTGATCGGCAGCACCACGTTGAGCTCCGCCGCCAGGTTGGCGAAGCGCTGTAGCAGCGGGCTGTCCTCATACGGCTGGGCCAGGGCGAGGTGGGCGTGGTCCTGCTCGATGCAGAAGTACGGCGTGGCGAACAGCTCGGGCAGGAGGATCAGCTTCGCCCCCGCCGCTGCAGCCGCGCGCACGTGGCGCTCGGCTTCGGCGAGGTTGCGCGGCAGGTCCCAGCTGCAGGAAAACTGCAGGACAGCGACAGTCAGCTTGCCCATCACAGGCCTCCCAGCGGCCAGGCCGGCTGCTGCTGGGTGATGCAGTGCACGCCGCCACCGCCATGGGCCAGGTTGTTGATGCGCACCGGCACCACTTCGCGGCCGGGGAAGGCGCGGGCCAGCACGGCGGCGGCTTCGTCGTCGGCGGCGATGCCATAGGCCGGCATGATCACCGCGCCATTGGCCAGGTAGAAGTTGGTGTAGGACGCGCAGAAGACTTCCGCTTCCGGGTCCACCGCTGCGCTGGCTTCGAACAGTTCGATCAGCTCGAAGGAACGGCCCTGGGCATCGGTGGCCAGCTCCAGTGCGCGACGGTTCTCCCGCGCCACCTCGGCGTAGGTGCTGGAGGCGTCGTGGGTCGCATCCACCAGCAGCACGCCGGGGCGGGCGAAGGCGCAGACGCCATCGACGTGGCCGTCGGTCATGTCGCCAGTGACGTACTGCGGGTCGCCCGGCAGCCAGATGGTTTTGGTCACGCCCAGCAGGCGGCCGAAGATTTCTTCCATCTCACGCTTGCTGACGCCGGGATTGCGGTTGGGGTTGAGCAGCACTGATTCGGTGGTGATCAGCGTGCCCTCGCCATCTACGTGAATCGCGCCGCCCTCGTTGGACAGCGGTGTGCCAAAGCAATCGAACCCGAGGTTGTTGAGGATGCGCCGGCCCAGGCCTTCGTCCAGGGTGTGCTCGGACTTGCCGCCCCAGGCGTTGAAACGCCAGCTCACGCCGGCCACGCCGTGCTGCGGATGGCAGACGAAGGTCGGCCCGGAATCACGGCACCAGCTGTCGTCGATGGGCAGCGGCACCAGTTCGACGTTGGCCCCGCACAGCTCGGCGGCGCGGGCCATGGCGGACGGGTCCACCACCAGTTTCACCGGCTCGAAGCGGGCGATGGCGTTGGCGACGCGGGCAAAGTCTTCCTGCACCTGCTCCAGGGTCACGTGCCAGCCGCCCTCCCAGAGCGGACGGTTATGCGGGAATGCCATCCAGGTGGCCGCGTGGTTGACCCATTCGGCAGGCATGCGCCAGCCGTTCTGCATGTCGTCGTTGCGATGCATACTCAAGCCTTTGGTAAGTAATTTTTATCGGAAGGAAAAGGTTCAGCGGCGCCTGACAACCATGCTAGGCCTGTAAAAATGTCAGAACAAACGATAGATTTTGCGCAAATCTGATTAGACAGGCTTATCGATCATGCTCAAACACTGGCCACCCCTGAATGCCCTGCGTGGTTTCGAAGCCGCTGCGCGCCTGGGCAGCTTCCACAAGGCTGCCGAGGAACTGCACCTCACCCAGTCGGCTATCAGCCAGCAGATCCGCAGCCTGGAAAGCTTCGTCGAACAGCCACTGTTCTATCGTTCCGGGCGCAAGGTAGCGCTGACCGACGCTGGCGCCGACCTGCTCAGCACCACGCAATCCATGCTCCAGCAACTGGCCGTAGGCATCCGGCGCCTGGACCAGTACCGCAAGCCCAACCAACTGGTGGTCAACACCACCCCGGCCTTCGCCCGCCACTGGCTGGTGCCGCGCCTGGGCGACTTCCACGCGCGCCACCCGCAGATCGACCTCTGGCTGCTGACCACCGACGAAACCCCGGACATGGCCACCCAGACCATCGATATCGCCGTGCGCGACGACCTCACCGCCCAGGCCGAGTGCCGCTTCCGCGTGCTGCTGGAGGATCGCCTCTACCCGGCCTGCCATCCCTCATTGCTGGCGCAGCCGGAACCGGCGCGCACCACCCTGCACGGCGAACGGGAAATGGACTGGGCGCACTGGCAGCTGCAAGGTGGCGCCGACGTCGGCCAGCGCAGCGAGGGCCTGAACTTCTCCGATCCCGGCCTGCTGCTGGATGCCGCCAGTCAGGGGCTGGGCGTTGCCCTGGTGAGCCGGCTGCTGGCCGGCGATGCCCGTAGCAATGGCCTGCTGGCCCCGCTCAGCGAGCAGACCGTGCGCGGGCCGAACTGGTCGCTGCTGGTACACCAGCAGAGCGAGCGCAATGCCCAGGCGATGGGCTTCTGCGAGTGGCTATCCGCCGCGCTGGGCGTCTCCCTGTAGGGCGCATAACGCCTACGGCGTTATCCGCCAAGCCGGCGGATAAGCCGTTCCGGGTTATTCGCCCTACGAATTTGTAGGAGCGGGCCATGCCCGCGATCCGCCGGCAGGGCCGGCGGTTGGCTGGGTTCGCGAGCATGAACCGGGCATCCGCTCGCAATTGCAAAGCATCCTGCCAGCCGATACCACCCTCCCCCCACTCAAATCCCTCAGACCGCACCCTTCCCCTTCCTCAACCTCCCCCGCTCCCTCTTCCCCTCCAGCGCACTCTCCCCCGCCGCCTTGACCAGTTTCTGGAAAGTCGGGCACTCCGCATGACTGGGAGCCGGGCACGCCGCCGCATGCCGCAGCCCCCGGCTCATCGCGCGCAGACGCCTGATCGTGGCATCCAGCTCATCCGCCTTGGCCGCCAGCATCTGTCGGTCGATATTCGTCCCGCCGTCGCCGGCGAACATCGAGCGGATTTCCTCCAGGCTGAACCCCGCCGACTGCCCGAGCGTGATCAACGCCAGCTGGTCGAGAATCTGCGGCGCGAACTGGCGGCGCGCGCCGGGTTTGGCGAGCGAAACGATCAGCCCCTTCTCCTCGTAGAACCGCAGGGTCGATGCCGGCACGCCGGAGCGCCTGGCCACGTCAGCGATATCCATGGAACACCTCTTGACCTCAAGTTCGCTTGAACTTGTAGGTTCACGCCAAAGGTCGCCGAGGTCAATCCACGCGCGACCCTCCCCTTGCGTGCAACCTGCGGAGAAACCATGAAAACCATCGCCATCGTCTACCACAGCGCCAGCGGCCGTACCGAGCGCATCGCCCAGACCATCGCCAGCGGCGCCCGCCAGGTGCCCGGCTGCGAAGTGCACCTGCTCAAGGCGCAGGAGTTGATCGAACAGCCACAAGCGCTGCTCGCCTACCACGGGCTGATTCTTGGGTCGCCAACCTACCTGGGCGGCGTCTCGGCGCCGCTGAAAGCCCTGATGGATGCCACCGGGCCCTTGTGGCGCCAGCAGAAGCTGCGCGGCCGCCTCGCCGCCGGCTTCACCGCGTCGGCGCTGCCGGCGGGCGACAAGCAGTCCACATTGATCTCGCTGTTCACCTTCTGCATGCAGCACGGGATGCTCTGGGCCGGCAACCCGATCCTCCCCGAGCAGCACCTGGGCGTGCCCGCCGAGGAAGCCGCCAACCGCCTCGGCTCCTGGTCCGGGCTGATGGCCCAGGCGGACAAGACTGCCGCGGACTTCTGCCCCGGCGACCTGAAGACCGCCCGGCTGTTCGGCCAGCACTTCGCCGAAACCCTCGGCCACCTGCACCAGCCGCAGGTCGAGCACGCGCAGGAGACCCACGCATGATCGCCCCCCGCTATGGCCCGCTGCTGTTCGCGCTGATCCTGTCCTGCGTGATGACCTTGCTGGTCTCCGGGCTCTCCACCTGGCGCGCCGTCGGCCTGGCCCCGGCCTTCGCCCAGCTCTGGCTGGATGCGTGGCTCACCAGCTGGAGCATCGCCTTCCCGCTGGTGCTGGTCGTCGCCCCACTGACACGCCGCCTCGTGGAAAGGCTGGTCCGCGCGTAGGCTCAGGAATATCAGGGAACCTCGAACGTAGGATGGCGTGGAGCGCAGCGATACCCATCGCCTCGTACCACGCCACAGCATGGGTATCGCTGCGCTCCACCCATCCTACAAACCAAGCTTCCTGTGGGAGCGGGCCATGCCCGCGATCGCGCGCATGGCGCGCTCCTGCACGAGGCTACCGATTACTGCCGAATCCCGTCGGTGAACCGGCAGAAGCCGTCACGCACCGCGCCTTCGGTGGTGTACATGCCGCCCAGGGTGACGAAGACATAGCTTACCTTGGAGCCGGAGCCCGACTTTTCCACCACGACGTTCAACGGTGCGTTGCGGCTGCTCAGGATCACGCCCTGGTAGGCGGAGATGGTGCCGCTCTTCTCGTCGGCGTTCTGGATGGTGAAGCCTTCCTTCACCAGCGTCTTCTGCGCCCGGTCGAAGACCTTGGCCACCGGCATGTCCAGCTGGACGTTGGACGTGAAGGTCTTGCCGGCGATGAAGCCCCCTTCGGTGTTGAAGTTGTCTTCGCACTGGTTGCCGGTCTTCTGGTGCGCACAGCCCTGCAACAGGGCGGCAGCGAGCAGAATCATCGTGACTCGTCGCATCATCGTTCCTTGATCTCGTGGGGCCGCCATCCCTGCGGGTCTACAGCGGCGAAGGGGTTTTATAAGCCGAGGGCGCAGGCCCTGACCAGACTTTTCCTCGCCCAGTGAGACAGCCAGCACGTAGGAAATATCCCCTCACTCGCTCAAGCACGGGCTTTCACGCCGTTCGTCCCGGATATTTCCTTCCGAGCTTTACTTGGCCGCCCAGACAGAGACCGACTGCCTCCGCCGAAGCAAAGTTCGGTGCCAGATGACGGGCGGGAAGAAAAAGCCCCAGAGTCCTGAAGGGCTGTCAAACCGGAGCAGCAAGACCTGAGTGGTAGGTGTTTCCTACGCAAAACTCAGCATTCCCTGCTCATTCTGTGCAGTTGAACGCAGCAAACTGAGCCACTCGATACCCGGCTTTGCGACAGCGACGGCATTCATCCACAACGCCACACCACACAGGGGCGAGGCGAGGCCTGGCCCCGACAACATTGACCTTTCCTGCACGCCCCCGAGCCGACAATTTCCGGCACCTGCGTCACACAATGAGCCCTTGCATGACCAACCACTGTCCAGAGCCTGCCGAGCAAGACATCGGTGCCGTCTACTACCACTTGATCAGTCCCCCCCCTATCGGCTTCAAGCGCTATTTGCGCTTGCAGCGGCTGCTTAGCAGGTCGATCACCACGCGCAGCAACAAGCTCGCTGAAATAGCCTGGATCGGCATAACCTCGGCAGGGCTCGGATGTGTCCTGGTCTATTTCTTCAACCCCAGCGACACCCTGCTGATCCTCGACCGAGGCCGCACCACACTCTCCGGCGTCGAGGCCTGGCTGATCTTCTGCCTCGCCCTGGCCTTGATGCTGCTCGATCACAATCTGATTCTGCGACGCAGGCAGAACAACTTCCTGCGGCGCCTCCATGGCGCGTGGGACGGAAAACTGCGCTGTATCGAATTCGGCGAATATGGCATTCGCCTTGCCCACCGAGACTTCACGCTCATCACTCCCTGGAGGTCGGTAGGCCAGATCCATGTCGAAGCAGACTGCTGCTACCTGCTCATCGGCCAGTTCGGCCAGGCCTACACGATTGACGCCTTTCCAACCCGGCAAGCCTATGAAGAGTGGAAAGACTTCGTACTCCAGCAGCAGAGCGCCGCCCGGCAGCAAGCCTGACCATCACACACTCAACGATCCAGCCCCTGACACCCGGAACAAAACTATCATGCTGCCCCCCTTCCCCACAGGCTCGCCCTTGCCGATCGCTTTGGTCGTCAGTCTCAGCACCATGCTGCCCCCTGCGGCCAACGCCGAAGAGGATTTCCCTCCTGCGGTTTACCCCACACTGCCCAGCAGCGCCAACTCGGCACAGGATTTCGTCCCGTCAGGCTGGCAGATCGAGAAACAAGCCAGCGGCGACCTCAATGGCGACCACAGGTCGGACCTTGTGCTGGTCCTGCACCAGAACACCACGGCCAACTTCATCGACAACAACGGCGATGGCGGCAACCCGCTGAATACCAATCCACGCATGCTGGTCATTGCCTTTGCCAATACCAAGGGCGGTTATGATCTGGTAGCGGAAAATCACAGCCTGATCGAACGCCACCTGGACCGCTACGCGCAAGACAGCTTCGGCGAGGTCTCGGTGGATCGAGGCACTCTGGCCGTCTCCCTCTATTACCGCTCCGGTCGATGGGATACTACTGACACCTATACCTTCCGTTGGCAAAACATGCAGTTCGGCCTGATCGGCTATGACCACATCCAATCCAACGGCTACAAGCCCGTGCTTAACAGCGGTATCAGCATCAACTACAGCACTGCCAAGGCCAACACCTGGGCGACGCTGGGCAATGGCCCGGAACAGACCGCGTGGCTAAAGCTGCCCAAGCTCCCCGCCTGGACGCTCGACAACATGGGCGAGGCTACGCACTTCGACCCTCTGAGCCAGGACGCACCTCAGTAGCAATACTCAGTGCCACCAAGCGATCAGAGTTCTCATACGCCAGTCTGCGCAGCGGGCCTACAAGGTGCGCTCTTATTCTCGCCCGGCCAGGTAAATACCGTGGCCGGGTTTGACAGCCCGCAAATCAGGCGCGATGCGCCAAACCGGTGCATGTGAAAGTGGCGTGATCGCTTTCGCAGGCCCCCGCGCGACTGCAGCAATGCCTGCAACGCTACAATGGCGGACCGCGCGGGGAGACCCACAAGGTCTGCCGGTTTCCTGATTCCGGTCTGTCAACCCCGCGCGGCCCGCCACCCTTCGATGACAGCGGCGAGTGGCATCTCTCTTAGCGGACTAATCAGGAGCTTTGCCCATGCAAGACCATCTCTACACCCCCACCACCTTCCAGAGGCACAACCACCACCTGCGCGGCATCCTGATCGACGACCAGCCGTGGTTCGTCGCCAGCGACCTCGCGCGGCTACTGGCCATGGAATATCCGCAGACGCTGTCGCGGCGGGTGGAGTCTTATGAAGTGCAGGAAGTGCGGCTGCTGGCCGCCAGCGGCGCGGAGCACCTCACCGATGTCATTAACGAGGCGGCGCTGTACAAGGCGCTGATCCGTTTCGGCCACCCGGAGTGCCGCACGCTCGGGCGCTGGTTGTCGGAACAGGTGATTCCACTGCTGCGCGATGTGGGCAAGGACGCCGCGGAACAGCCGCGCCGGCTGCTGATGAGCTGGGCGTCGCAGCGGGTGGCGGTGCTGGATTGGCAGGGGGAACTCTGGGTGCCCTTCCAGCAGGTGCCGACCTTCAGCCCGTTCAAGGGGCGGCGCAGTTGGCTGGGCCGGCTCAAGGGCAGCGCGCCGAGCCATGACGCAGGCATCTGAAAATCTGCCAGCACCTCCCCGGCGTGCCGGGGAGGTTTCTGTCGCACTTACCAGATCGGCAAGGTGTAGCTGACGATGAAGCGGGTCTCGTCCATGTCGTTGCCGAAGCTGCTGCGGAAGGTGCTGTTGCGCAGCTTGAAGCCGACGTTCTTCAGCGGGCCGCTCTGCACCAGGTAACCGACGTCGGTGTCGCGCTCCCACTCCTTGCCGTTGCCCTGCCCGTTCAGCAGGTCGATGTTGTCGCCGCGCAGGTAGCGGGTCATCAGGCTCAGGCCGGGCAGCCCGTAGGAGGCGAAATTGAAGTCGTAGCGCAGTTGCCAGGAGCGCTCGTCCTTGTTGGCGAAGTCGCCGATCTGCACGTAGTTGACCAGGTACGGGTCGGTGCCGGACAGGTAGGCGAAGCCGGTGTCGCCGGACATGCGCTGCAGGCCGAGGGCGAACGCCTGGTTGCCGAGCTTGTAGGTGAACATGGCGTTGAGCGCGCGGTTGTCGACGTTGCTGCCGCCATCGTCGGTGGAGCGCGCCCAGCGGATGTCGGACTTCAGCGACTGGCCTTCGGCGATCGGCAGCGTGTGCACCAGGCTCACGTAGTGCTGGCGATAGAGGTCTTCGAGGTTGGCGTAGTGGTAGCTGGTGCTGAGCTGGTTGCTCCAGCGGTAGGTGCCGCCAGCGAGGTTGAAGCGGTCGCTGGTGAGGTGGCTGCCGGCCACGATGTTGCGCTTGTTGCCACGGGTCATCGACAGGTCTTCGTCGTTGGACGAATCACGCTGCTTCACCTCGCGCAGCTGGCCGAGCTGCAGGTCGAGGTCGTCGAGTTCCTTCGACTCCACCAGCGCGCCCTGGAAGGTCTGCGGCAGCAGGCGGGTGTCGTTGTACTGCACCACCGGCAGCTTGGGCAGCAGCGTGCCGACTTTCAGGGTACTTTTGGAGACACGCAGCTTGGCGGTCAGGCCCAGGTCGCTGTAATCATCGGCGGCGCGTTTGTCGCTGGCGGAGTACGGCAGCAGGCCGGAGCCGGAGCGATCCGGGCTGGAGTCGAGCTTCAGGCCCAGCAGGCCGAGGGCATCGACGCCAACGCCAACGGTGCCGTCGGTGTAGCCCGACTCGTAGCGCAGCAGGAAGCCCTGCGCCCACTCCTCGGATTTCGACTGGGCGGCGCCGCTCTGGCGGTAGTCGCGGTTGAAGTAGAAGTTGCGAGTTTCGATGCTGGCCTTGCTGTCGGCGAGGAAATCGGCGTGGACGAACGGGGGCAGCAGCGCCAGTCCGGAGACCAGCACGGGGAGTCGACGAGTATTCATTGTTCTTGTTTCTTTCTACTTGAGGTGTTGGCAAAACGCCGGGCCGATGACGGCTGGCCCGGCCAGGGGAATGAGCGGGATCAGATAGTCCGTTCCAGCTCCGGTACGGCTTCGAACAGGTCGGCGACCAGGCCGTAGTCGGCAACCTGGAAGATCGGCGCCTCTTCGTCCTTGTTGATCGCCACGATCACTTTCGAGTCCTTCATGCCCGCCAGGTGCTGGATGGCGCCGGAGATACCGACGGCCACGTACAGCTGCGGAGCGACGATCTTGCCGGTCTGGCCGACCTGCATGTCGTTCGGCACGAAGCCGGCATCCACCGCAGCGCGGGAAGCGCCGACGGCAGCGCCCAGCTTGTCAGCCAGGGAGTAGAGGATGCTGAAGTTGTCGCCATTGCCCATGCCACGGCCGCCGGAAACGACGATCTTGGCAGCGGTCAGTTCCGGACGGTCGGACTTGGCCAGTTCTTCGCCCACGAAGGCGGACTTGCCGGCATCGGCCGGGCCGGAAACGGTTTCAACAGCGGCGGAGCCACCTTCGGCAGCAACGGCGTCGAAGCCGGTGCCACGCACGGTGATGACCTTGACGGCGGCCGAGGATTGCACGGTAGCGATGGCGTTACCGGCATAGATCGGACGCTTGAAGGTGTCGGCGCTGACCACTTCGATGATCTCGGAGATCTGGTCGACGTCCAGCAGAGCGGCGACGCGCGGCAGGAAGTTCTTGCCGTTGGTGGTCGCCGGGGCCAGCACATGGCTGAAATTGCCGGCGATGGACGCGATCAGCGGCGCCACACTCTCCGGCAGCTGGTGGACGTAGGCAGCGTTGTCGGCGACCAGCACCTTGGCAACACAGGCGATCCTGGCAGCGGCTTCGGCCGCGCCAGCGACATTCTGGCCTGCGACCAGCACAGCGATGTCGCCACCAATCTTCTGCGCAGCGGCGACAGTGTTCAGCGTCGCCGAGCCCAGCGCGCCATTGGAATGTTCTGCAATAACCAGGACCGCCATCAGATCACCTTCGCTTCGTTCTTCAGTTTCTCGACCAGTTCGGCCACCGATTTCACCTTGATGCCGGCACTGCGCGCGGCGGGCGCTTCGACCTTGAGGGTTTTCACGGTGGAGGCCGTGGAGACGCCCAGCGCATCAGGAGTGAGGGTTTCCAGCGGCTTCTTCTTCGCCTTCATGATGTTGGGCAGCGACGCGTAGCGCGGCTCGTTCAGGCGCAGGTCGGTGGTGACGATTGCCGGCAGGTTCAGGGCAACGGTCTGCAGGCCGCCGTCGATTTCACGGGTGACCTTGACCTTGTCGCCAGCGACTTCGACCTTGGAGGCGAAAGTGCCCTGGGCGTAGCCGGTCAGCGCAGCCAGCATCTGGCCGGTCTGGTTGTTGTCGCTGTCGATGGCCTGCTTGCCGAGGATGACCAGCTGCGGCTGCTCTTTGTCGACGAGGGCTTTAAGCGACTTGGCGATGGCCAGGGAGCTCAGTTCTTCGTTGCCCTCACCCTTGACGGCCTCAACGAGGATGGCGCGATCAGCACCCAGAGCCAGCGCGGTACGCAGTTGCTCCTGCGCGCCACTGGGGCCGACCGAGACCACCACGATCTCGCTGGCGACGCCCTTCTCTTTCAGGCGTACGGCCTCTTCCACGGCGATTTCGCAGAAGGGGTTCATGGACATCTTGACGTTGGCCAGATCGACGCCGGAGTGGTCCGCCTTGACGCGGACCTTGACGTTGTAATCGACCACGCGTTTTACCGCGACCAGCACTTTCATTCGGTTGTTTCCTTGGCTGACGCCGGTTTGCCTCGGCGCTGCAGTTGGGGTGGGTTCGCGAGCAAACCCGCTCCTGCGAAGAGCAATGGGGGAACACTTGCAGGAGCGGGCCTGCCCGCGAACGGACTCAACGACCGTAGGGCGCATAACCGCTTGCGGTTATCCGCCGTCATACGGGGTGGCGGCGGATAACGCTGGCGCGTTATGCGCCCTACGATCTGTGCGATCAGGGCTTGTTCAGCTGTTCGATCACACCCTCGGCCTTGAGCGCGGCCAGGCGCGCGTCATCGAGCCCCAGGCGGCGCTTGAGCACCTCGTCGGTGTGTTCGCCGAGCATCGGCGCCGGGCGCTGGTATTCCACCGGGGTGTCGGACAGTTTCAGCGGGCTGCCGACCATGCGGAACGCGGGGTTCTGCGCGTGGGGAATCTCCACCAGCATGTCCCGGGCGACCACCTGCGGCTCGTCCAGCGCGCGGCCGATATCGTTGATCACGCCGACCGGCACCTTCATCGCGTGGATGCGGCGCACCCAGTTGTCGGCGGTGTCGCCCTGGAAGTGCTCGGCCAGCTTGCCGACGATCACGTCGCGGTTGCGCACGCGGTCGGCGTTACGGGTGAAACGCGGGTCCTTCGGCAGTTCGGGCAGGCCGATGGCGTCGCACAGCGAGACGAACTGGCTGTCGTTGCCGCAGGCGATGATGAAATCCATGTCCTGCGCGCTGAACACCTGGTACGGCACGATGTTGACGTGGGCGTTGCCCTGGCGGCCCGGCGAGCGGCCGGTGGCGAGGTAGTTCTGGCTCTGGTTGCCGAGCATGGCGACCTGCACGTCGAGCAGCGCCATGTCGCAGTGCTGGCCGCGACCGGTCTTCTCCCGCGCCAGCAGCGCGGCCTGGATGGCGACCACCGAGTACAGGCCGGTCATTACGTCGGACACGGCGACACCGACTTTCTGCGGGCTGGCGCCGGGCACGCCGTCCTTCTCGCCGGTGATGCTCATCAGCCCGCCCATGCCCTGGATGATGAAGTCGTAGCCGGGCTCCTCGGCGCGCGGGCCGGTCTGGCCGAAGCCGGTGATGGAGCAGTAGACCAGGCGCGGATTGACCTTGGACAGGCTGTCGTAATCCAGCCCGTACTTGGCCAGCGAGCCGGCCTTGTAGTTCTCGATCAGCACGTCGCACTCGCAGGCCAGGGCGCGCACCAGCGCCTGGCCTTCTTCCGTCGCCAGGTTCAGCGCCACCGACAGCTTGTTGCGGTTGGTCGACTGGTAGTACGCCGCCTCGGAACTGTCCGAGCCGTCGGCAGCCTTCATGTAAGGCGGGCCCCAGCCGCGGGTGTCGTCACCCACGCCGGGACGTTCGATCTTGATCACTTCCGCGCCCAGGTCGGCCAGCACCTGGCCGCACCAGGGGCCGGCCAGCACGCGGCTGAGGTCGAGTACGCGGTATCCGCTCAAAGCACCCATCTTCAATTCCTCGCAGGCGCGCTTACGCGCGCTCGATAACCATGGCGAGCCCCTGGCCCACACCGATGCACAGGCTGATAACCGCATAGCGTTGACCACTGCGCTGCAGTTGTCGCGCGACGCTCAGCGCCAGCCGCGCGCCGGAAGCGCCCAGCGGGTGGCCGACGGCGATGGCGCCGCCGTTGGGGTTGACCCGCGCATCGTCGAAGTCCACGCCCAGGCCGTGCAGGCAGCCGAGCACCTGGGAGGCGAAGGCCTCGTTGATCTCGATGATGTCCATGTCAGCCAGGGTCAGTTCGGCGCGGGCAAGCGCCTTGTTGATCGCCTCCACCGGGCCGACGCCCATGATGCGTGGCTCCACGCCGACCGCCGCTGCCGAGAGAATCCGCGCGAGCGGCTTGAGGCCGTGGCGTTCGCCCGCCGCAGCCGAGCCGATCAGCAGCGCGGCCGCGCCATCGTTGACGCCGGAAGCGTTGCCGGCGGTGACCACGCCGCCTTCGGACAGTGGCTTCAGCCGTGCCAGCGCGGCCTCGTCGGAAGATGGTCGCGGATGCTCGTCCTGCTCGATCACGTTCGGCGGAGTCTTGCGCCCGGTGGGCACGCTGACCGGGAGGATTTCCCCGGCGAAGAAACCGGCCTGGCTGGCGGCTTCATAGTTGGCCTGGGAACGGGCGGCGAAACGGTCGGCCTGTTCGCGGCTGATGCCGAACTCGCGGGCTACGTTGTCGCCGGTCTCCGGCATGCTGTCGTTGCCGAACCCGGCGATGATCTTCGGGTTGGGGAAGCGCGCGCCGATGGTGCTGTCGAACACCGTCAGGTCGCGGCTGAAGGCGGCCTCGGCCTTGGCCATGACGAAGGGCGCGCGGGACATGCTTTCCACGCCGCCAGCGACGAACAGTTCGCCTTCGCCACAGGTCACGGCACGCGCCGCGTCGATGACGGCCGCCAGGCCGCTGGCGCACAGGCGGTTCACCGTCTGTCCCGGTACGGTCACCGGCAGGCCGGCGAGCAGCGCGGCATGGCGGGCGATATTGCGGCTGTCTTCGCCGGCCTGGTTGGTGTTGCCGAGGATCACGTCCTCGATGGCTTCACCGGGCACGCTGGTGCGGGCCAGCAGCTCGCGGATCACCTGGGCGATCAGATCGTCCGGGCGTACCGGGGCCAGGGCGCCGCCATGGCGCCCGAAGGGGGTGCGCAGGCCGGCGTAGATAAAGGCATTGAGCATGGAGGTCTCCTTGAAAGAGGTGGACGTTGGGCGTCAGCCCAGCGCGGGGTCGGCATGGCGCAGCGACAACCCCAGCGCGGCGCGGCGGCGCAGCCAGGGGCCGGGGCGATAGCGGGCGTCGCCGGTCAGACCGGTCATGCGTTCGAGAATGGTCAGCAGGCGCGCTGGGCCGACGCTGTCGCCCCAGGCCAGCGGGCCCTGCGGGTAGCCCAGGCCACGGCGCACGCCTTCGTCGAGGTCATCGACGCTGGCGATGCGCTGCTGGACGATGTCGCCAGCCAGGTTGACGATCAGCGCCAGTACGCGCTGGGCGACGAAGCCGACGCTGTCATTGATGACGGTGACGCCCACGCCGTCAGCCGCCAGCAGCGCATGGGCGGCGTCACGCATGACGCTGGAAGTCGCCGGGTTCTGCATCAGGCAGCGGTGACGTTGCAGATCCAGCAGCAGGTCGATGCACAGGGTGCGCGCCGGGTCGGTACCGAAGTTCCGGCACGCCGTGGTGGCGTCAACGCCATAGGGAGCCAGCAGGCACAGCGCCTCGCTGCTTGGCTGGGCGCCCTGCTCCAGGGTCGCGCCAAGCTTCTTCAGCAGTTCGCCGAGCAGTTCGCGATCCTGGTCGTTCTCCGCACCGATCCACACCGGCGGCAGGGCGGCCACGTTCGGCACCGGTTGCGGAGCAGGCGCATCGATCATCTTGCCGTCGGCATAGCGATAGAAGCCGCGCCCGACCTTGCGCCCGACGAAACCGGCCTCGAGCATCTGCCGGGTCAGCGCCGCCGGGCGATAGCGCGGCTCCTGGTAGAACTGGTTGTAGATGGACTCGATCACCGGGTGGGACACATCCAGCGCGGTCAGGTCGAACAGCTCCAGCGGGCCCATGCGGAAGCCCAGGCCCTCGCGCAGGATGCGGTCGATGTCAGCGGGCTCGGCGATGGCTTCCTTGAGCATCTGCAGGGCTTCGGTGCTGTAGGCGCGGCCGGCGTGGTTGATGATGAAGCCGGGGGTGTCCTTGGCGCGGATGCCGCGATGGCCCATGCGCGCGGCCAGCGCCACCAGGCTGTCGCCGACCTGCGGGTCGCTGGCCAGGCCGTCGATCACCTCGACCACTTTCATCAGCGGCACCGGGTTGAAGAAGTGGAAGCCTGCCACCCGCTGCGGATGCTGGCAGCCACGGGCGATGCTGGTGACCGACAGCGACGAGGTATTGGTCGCGAGAATGCACTCGGCACTGACCACGGCTTCCAGCTCGGCCAGCAGCGCCTGCTTGGCATCCAGGCGCTCGATGATCGCTTCGACCACCAGGTCGGAATCCGCCAGCTCGCTCAGGGAGCCGGCGACCAGCAGGCGCGCCAAGGTGGCGTCGGCCTCGGCGGTGGTGATCTTGCCCTTCTCCGCCAGTTTGGCGAGGGTCCGGCCGAGGTTGTCGCGGGCGGTTTGTGCGGCGCCGTCACGGGCGTCGAAGAGTTTCACCTGGATGCCGGCCTGGGCGGCGATCTGGGCGATGCCGCTGCCCATGACGCCGGTGCCGACGATGGCCATGCGCTCGATGTGGAAAGAAAGGGTCATGCTCATTCCCCCAGGAAACTGGCTTTGCGTTTTTCCAGGAAGGCGGCGGTGCCCTCCTTCTGGTCCTGCGAATCGAACAGCAGCTGGAAGGCCTTGCGCTCCAGGGTCAGAGCGCTCTCCAGCGGCAGGTCGGCGCCGGCGAGCATCACTTCCTTGATCTGCGCTACGGCCAGCGGCGGCAGCGCGGCGATCTCGGCGGCCAGCTCCAGCGCGCGGGGCAGCGTGCGCCCGTCTTCCACCACTTCGCTGAGCATGCCGATGGCCAGGGCTTCCGGCGCCTTGATCAGGCAGCCGGTCAGGGCAATGCGCATCGCCTGGAACTTGCCCACGGCGCGGATCAGCCGCTGGGTGCCACCCGCGCCGGGCATCAGTCCGAGCTTCACTTCCGGCTGGCCGAAGCGTGCCGACTCACCGGCGACGATGATGTCGCAGTGCATCGCCAGCTCGCAGCCGCCGCCCAGGGCGAAGCCATTCACGGCGGCGATCACCGGTTTCGGGCAGCGCGAGATGGCCTCCCACAGCAGCTCGGTATGGCGGCGGTACATCTCGATGGGGCTGGCCTGGGCGAATTCGCGGATGTCCGCCCCGGCGACGAAGCACTCCTCTCCCCCGGTCAGCACCACCGCGCGAACGTCGCGATTATCGCTCAGGGCACGGAAGTGCTCGGCCAGCTGCTGGCGCACGGCAGCATTCAAGGCGTTCTTGGCTTCCGGTCGGTCGATGCGGACGACCGCCACACCATCGGCCTGGATATCGAGATGAACCACGCTGGTATTCATTGGAGCTCTGACCTCTTAGATGTTTCGTCTGACGAAACTACATTCCGTATTTCGATTTCATCATAGTGACACCTCATCCAGCCTGTAAACGGTGAAGATCGACACACCCTCTAAAAGCCTTTAAATACGCGGCTTTGAATATTTTTAAGGGTACGCCTGTACTAACCAGTCCAGACCCATTACAATTTCTCCTGACGAAACTGCATTTTATTTTATTGATTTTCCGTGAATAGGGGTTCTACCATGCGCCGCAACAAGACGGAGATGGACTCGGCTGCGCCGACGAAAAACGAAGGTGAGATCGGCCTGCTGGAACGGGGACTGTATGACCCCGCCACGGCACTGAGCGAAGAGGAAAACAGCGGCCAGTTCGTGACGGCCCTGGCTCGCGGCCTGGAGATCCTGCGTTGCTTCACGCCACGGGAAAACGTGCTGAGCAACCAGGACCTGGCCCGCAAGACCGACCTGCCCAAGCCGACCGTGACACGCCTGACCAACACCTTGATGCGCCTGGGTTGCCTCAAGCGCGAGGTGCACTCAGGCAAGTACCAGCTGGACGTCGGCGTACTGGGTTTCGGCTACGCGATGCTGTCGAACCTGTCGATCCGCGCGGTGGCCCATCCGCTGATGGAGGAACTGGCCAACCACGCCCAGGCGGCGGTGGCCATGGCCGCCCGCGACCGCCTGCAGATGGTCTACGTGGACGTCGTGCAGGGCCAGGGAAACATGACGATGCGCCGGCAGATCGGCAGTTACCTGCCGCTGGCGGCGAGCTCGGTGGGCCGCGCGTGCCTCGCGGCGATGCCGGAGAACGAACGGGAATTCCTGCTCGACCACGTTCGCCAGCGCGAACCGGAAAACTGGCCGGCCATCCGCAAGGGTCTGGACCGTGCTTTCAGGGACTTCACCGATTACGGCTACTGCCTGTCGATCGGCGAATGGCACCGCGACGTCAACTCCGTCGCCGTGCCCTTGGTACATCCGCAGTACGGGCTCCTGGCCTTCAACTGCGGCGGCCCGAGCTTCCAGCTGACACGCGAGAAGCTCGAGGACGACATCGGGCCCCGCCTGATCAACATGGTCAACAACATAGGTGCCGCCGCTCGCTGAATCTCGGGTGACGGTGCCTCGGAAGACAGGCCCGCTCGCGGGCCTTTTGAGGAGTGCACATGATCCGAGACCCAGAAACGCTGCAGATACTTCTGGATTCCATCCACCAGTTCGTCGGCGAAGTGCTGATCCCGCGGGAGAACGAGGTCGCCGAGACCGACGCAATCCCGCAGGACATCGTCCAGCAGATGCGCGAGATGGGCCTGTTCGGCCTGACCATCCCCGAAGAGTTCGGCGGCCTGGGCGTGACCATGGAAGAAGAGGTGAACATCACCTTCGAACTCGGCCGCACCTCCCCCGCCTTCCGCTCCTACATCGGCACCAACAACGGCATCGGTTCCATCGGCATCCTGATCGACGGCACGCCGGAGCAGAAAGCCCACTATCTGCCCAGGCTCGCCAGCGGCGAACTGCTCAGCGCCTTCTGCCTGACCGAGCCGGACTCGGGCTCCGATGCCGCCTCGCTGAAGACCACCGCCGTGCGCGATGGCGACTTCTACGTGCTCAACGGCACCAAGCGCTTCATCACCAACGCCCCGCATGCCGGCATCTATACCGTGATGGCCCGCACCAACCCGGCGATCAAGGGCTCCGGCGGCATCAGCGCGTTCATCGTCGAGCGCGGCACCCCGGGCATTTCCCTGGGCAAGCCGGACCACAAGATGGGCCAGAAAGGCGCGCACACCAGCGACGTGATCTTCGACAACGTGCGCATCCCCGCCAGCCAACTGATCGGCGGCGTCGAGGGCGTGGGCTTCAAGACCGCCATGAAAGTGCTCGACAAGGGCCGCCTGCACATCGCCGCGCTGAGCGTCGGCGCCGCCGAGCGCATGCTCGCCGACGCGCTGCAATATGCCCTGGAGCGCAAGCAGTTCGGCCAGCCGATCGCCGAGTTCCAGTTGATCCAGGCAATGCTGGCCGACAGCAAGGCCGAGATCTACGCCGCCCGCTGCATGGTGCTGGACGCCGCACGCAAGCGCGATGAGGGACGCAACGTCAGCACCGAGGCCTCCTGCGCGAAGATGTTCGCCACCGAGATGTGCGGCCGCGTGGCCGACCGCTGCGTACAGATCCACGGCGGCGCCGGCTACGTCAGCGAGTACGCCATCGAGCGCTTCTACCGCGACGTCCGCCTGTTCCGACTCTACGAGGGCACCACCCAGATCCAGCAGGTGATCATCGCCCGCAACATGATCCGCGAAGCCCAGTCCTGATGCACCAGTTCTGAGGCACCCGATTCGGCAGCGCGTGGCCACGCACCACGCGCCTGCCGGCAGGATTCGCACGCACGCTTACCGAGGGTCGGCCAACCGCCCCGCCAACAACTACAACAGGTAATTCGTTCATGGAAAACACTGCTTCCGCACCGGCTGCGAGCGCCGCCACCCAGAGCAAGACCTGGGTCCTGGTCTTCGCCTTCTGCTTCATCGGCCTGCTGATCGATGGCGCAGACCTGATGCTCCTCTCCTACAGCCTCACCAGCCTCAAGGCCGAGTTCGGCCTGAGCAACCTCCAGGCCGGCAGCCTGGGCAGCGTCACCCTGGCCGGCATGGCCTTCGGCGGCATCTACGGCGGCTGGGCCTGCGACCGCTTCGGCCGGGTCAAGACCGTGGTCTGGACCATCGTGCTGTTCTCGGTCGGCACCGCAGTGCTCGGGCTGACCCACAACTACTGGCAGTTCGCCGCCGCGCGCTTCGTCGCCTCGCTGGGCCTCGGCGCCCTGTACGTGGCCTGCAACACGCTGATGGCCGAATACGTGCCGACCAAATACCGCACCACCGTGCTCGGCACCCTGCAGGCCGGCTGGTCGGTGGGCTACATCGTCGCCACCCTGCTGGCTGGCTGGATTCTGCCGGACCATGGCTGGCGCTACCTGTTCTACATCGCCATCATCCCGGTGGTGCTGGCCGTGGCGATGCGCAAGCTGATCCCCGAGCCCGCCGCCTGGGTCCAGGCGCAAGCAGAACGCCAGCAGCGCAAGGCCGAAGGCTCGTCCGGCCGCGCAGCCACTGCACCCCGGCAGAATGCCTTCAAGCAGATCTTCGCCGACCCGAAGGCCAGCCGCATGTTCCTGTTCTGGGCACTGACCGCCGGTTTCCTGCAGTTCGGCTACTACGGTGTGAACAACTGGATGCCGTCGTACCTGGAAACCGAGATGGGCATGAATTTCAAGGCCATGACCTCGTACCTGGTGGGCACCTACGCCGCGATGATCCTCGGCAAGGTACTGGCCGGCGTCGCCGCCGACTGGTTCGGCCGCCGCACCGTGTTCTCCTTCGGCGCCCTGGGCACCGCCGTGTTCCTGCCGGTGATCGTGCTGTTCCACAGCCCCGAGAACATTCTCTGGATGCTGGTGGTATTCGGCTTCCTCTATGGCATCCCGTACGGCGTGAACGCGACCTACATGACCGAAAGCTTTGCCGCCGCTTTCCGTGGCACGGCAGTCGGCGGTGCGTACAACATCGGCCGTATCGGCGCAGCCATCGCCCCGGCGGTGATCGGCTTCCTCGCTACGCAGATGTCCATTGGCGTCGGCTTCCTGGTGATGGGTGCGGCGTACTTCATCTGCGGCGTCATCCCCGCCCTGCTGATCCGCGACAAACAGTTCGACCCGCAACAGGAATGACCTGAGCGCTCAGCGCCCAGCCACGAAAAACGCCCGGTGCACTGCACCGGGCGTTTTTGTTTGTGCTCCCGAAAGCATCATCAAGAGTCAGCGGGGCAAATCGCAGGCAAAAAAAAAGCCCCGCCGAAGCGGGGCTCTTTCGTCAGCGATGTCGATTAGACAGCGCGAACTTGTTCAGCTTGCGGGCCTTTCTGGCCGGCAGTCACAACGAAGCTGACCTTCTGGCCTTCGTCGAGGGACTTGTAGCCGTTGCCTTCGATCTGACGGAAGTGAACGAATACGTCCGGGCCGCTTTCCGGGGTGATGAAGCCGAAGCCCTTCTCAGCGTTGAACCACTTGACGATGCCGTTTTGACGATCGGACATGATGTTGTCTCCTAAAAGAATGCTAAAGGCCGGCCGAAAGCCGACCGGCGATGAGCTGAATGCGTAGTGAAGAGGTGCCGAGGAGATGGAGCATCTTGTAGAAGAACATCAAGTCGCGGAACTCGTTACTGGGCAGGCAGCCCATGCAGAATACAAGGTTTGGCGCTAATTCATAGCTTTTTTTCACGACCAGTGGTGATTTTGACAAATGGTCGAGCAATTACGACGCGACAGGTCAAAGACGTGTAGGCTGGCCGGGCCGGTTTGGCGCCCAACGCAAAGGTGACTTCATGACTGATTCACAGCTGATTCGCGAACGTTCGGAGCTCGATGAAAAGATTGCCGCTTTCCTCTCCCAGGGTGGCGAAATCCAGGAAATCCCCGTTGGCCAACTGGCAGTGAAGGTCGAGCGGAAGTCGCAATGGGCAAAGTCCGATGGGAAGAAACCGGCGCCCTGAGCGTTTGAATGCATGAAGAAAACCCCGCCATGGCGGGGTTTTGCGTTTCAGTGGCTGAGGTAGTGGTTCGACAGCCAGTTCAGCGCCCTGCCCGGCCGCGTCAGCGCGTCGATGAAACTCGGCCCCCAGAAGCGGATGTCGTTGGCCTCCAACACCGCATACATGTCGCGATGACGTGCCTGGCGCTCCTTGAGCGGCATGCTCAGGGCCCGTTGCATGGCGTCGGCCAGGGCGTCGCGGTCGTGAGGATTGATGATCAGCGCGCCGCCCAGCTCGGCGGCGGCGCCGGCGAACTGGGAGAGGATCAGCACGCCGGGATCGTCCGGGTCCTGGGCGGCAACGAACTCCTTGGCGACCAGGTTCATCCCGTCGCGCAGCGGCGTCACCAGGCCGATCCGCGCGTGGCGCATGACCATGGCGATGTCGGCGCGCTGGTGGTTGCGCGCCACATAACGCAGCGGCACCCAGGACACGGCGCCGAAGCGCCCGTTGATGTGCCCTACCCGCGCGCTCACAGCGGCGTCGATGTCGGCATATTCGGGGATGTCCTGGCGGCTGCCCGGTGATATCTGCAGGCAGGTGACGCGGTTGTGCCAGTCCGGATTGCGCTCGAGGAAGCGCTCGTAGCCGTCCAGCCGGTTGACGATGCCCTTGGAGTAGTCGAGACGGTCCACCCCCACCATCAGCGCGCGACCGCCCAGGCTTTCGCGCAGATCCTCGGCTGCCTGGCTCTGCGAAGCCTCTTCGGCCAGTCGGCGGAAACCGGCCGCGTCCACGCCCACCGGGAAGACGCCGACGCGAAAATGCTGGTCCTCCAGGTGATAGCGCTGGCCATCGGGAGTCGCCGCGCCAACCACGCGGGTCAGATAGCGGGCGAAGTTGCTGGCGTCGTTTTCAGTCTGGAAGCCGATCAGGTTGTACTCGGTGAGCGCGCGGATCAGTTCGTCGTGATGCGGCAGCGCGGTGATGAGGTCGGCCGGCGGCATGGGGATGTGCAGGAAGAAGCCGATGCGGTTGCCATGCCCGCGTTGCCTCAGGGCCGAAGCCAGGGGGATCAGGTGGTAGTCGTGGACCCAGAGGACGTCGTCCTCCTCCAGCAGCGGGCTCAGGCGTTCGGCGAAGAACTCGTTGACCCGCTGGTAGCCGCCGAACTCGGCCTCGTTGAACTCGGCCAGGTCCACCCGGTAATGCAGGATCGGCCAGAGCACGCGGTTGGCAAAGCCGTTGTAGTACTCGTCGAAGTCCTGCGGATGCAGGTCGGTGAGGATGTACTGCAGGTTGTCGCGCTGGACCATGGTCGGCGGGCCGGGCTCCTCGGCTTTCTCGCCGCTCCAGCCGAACCAGATGCCCTCGCGGTTGCGCATGGCGGCGTCCACCGCCACGGCCAGCCCGCCCGGCGCCGGGCCGTTCTCGTCGGGGATCGCGACCCGGTTGGATATCACCACGAGGCGCGGCATAGACCTTCCTCCCAGCCAATGGAAAGACGCATGGCGGAATTGATCAGCCCGGCCATGGAGTAGGTCTGTGGAATGTTCCCCCAGAGTTCGCCGGTGTCCGGGTGCAGGTCCTCGGAAAGCAGTCCGTAACGATTGCGCGAGGCGATCAGCTGCTCGAACAACTCGCGCGCTTCATCGACGCGGCCGATGGCCGCCAGCGCGTCGAGGTACCAGAACTTCACCACCAGGAAGGCGGTTTCCGGCACGCCGAAATCATCCGCCGCGGCATAGCGCAGCATTTGCCCGTTGACGTTGAGCTCACGACCGATGCACTCGACCGTGGCGATGAAGCGCGGGTCATCGGCCTCGATGATGCCCAGCTCGTTCATCAGCAGCACGCTGGCATCGAGGTCGTCATGGCCGAAAGCGCCAGTGAAACATTGCTTCTTCTCGCTCCAGGCCTCGGCGAGGATGCGTTCGCGCAGGTTGGCCGCCTTGTCCATCCAGTCGCCGGCTTCCTCGCCGCGGCCCAGGCGTTTGGCGATGCGCCCGACGCGGTCGCAAGCGACCCAGCAGAGCAGCGCGGAATGGGTATGGATGCGTTGCCGGCCGCGGTACTCCCAGATGCCGGCGTCAGGTTCGAACGCCGCGTGCACGGCCTTGGCGGCCAGGTTCCCCAACAGTTGCAGCATGCCCTCGCTGCTGGGATTGGGCAGGCGCTCGTCGACAAAACTCTGCAGCACCGCCAGCGCCACCGATCCGAACACGTCATGCTGGTTCTGCTCCACCGCCTGGTTGCCGACACGCACCGGCGCGTGATTGAGGAAGCCGGCGAGGTCCGGCTCGATGCGTTCGGTGAGGTCCTGGTTGGGGATTATCCCGTACAACGGCTTGAGCTCGGCGTCGCCGCTGGCCACGGTGGTGATGAAATCGATGTAGCCCTCCATGGTCCGCGTGGCGCCCAGGCGGTTGAGGGCGAGGATCACGAAGTAGGCATCGCGCAGCCAGCAGTAGCGGTAGTCCCAGTTGCGCTGCGAGTCGGGCGCCTCCGGCACGGAGGTGGTGGCAGCGGCGATGATCGCCCCGGTGTCCTCGAAATTGCAGAGTTTCAGGGTAATCGCCGAGCGGATCACCACCGGCTGCCATTCGAAGCAGATGGCCAGCCCGCGCACCCAGTCGTGCCAGTGGTTCTGGGTGCGTTTGAGATAATCGCGGACCACTTCGCCGGGAGCGTTGTCGAGCGGTTCATCGAGGCCGATCACCAGGCTCACGGGATGGCGCAGGGCGAATGGCGTTTCGTGCTGGATATAGGCCAGCGGCGCGTCGGTGGTCAGGCGCAGCGGCTCATCACCTTCCAGGTAGCGGATATGGCTGGAACCGGTGGCGCCCCGGCTCGGCTTGCCGTAGCCGTGGGTCGGACGCACACGCAGGGTGATCTTCGGTACGCCCTCGATGGGCTCGACCAACCGGCACAGCTGCGCCGGGCGGTAGACATGGCCGTGCTGCAGGAAACGCGGAGCGAAATCGGTGATGCGCACCGCGCCGCCGTTGTCGTCCCGCAGCACGGTGGTGATGATCGCCGTGTTGCGTTGGTAGTCGGACGTGCTGCTGGCCTGGTTCTCCAGCACCACATCGGCAAAGCCTTTCTCGTCATCGCCGGCCAGTAGCCGGGAAAAAGCCGGATCGCTATCGAAGTTCGGGTAGCACCACCAGACCAGCCGTGCCTGCGGATTGACCAGCGCGGCCACCCGGCAGTTGCCGATCAGGCCCAGTTCCAGAGCACCTTCGTGCCGGTTCGTCATCGGTTGATTCCTCCTGCTTGCATCAGAGCGGCGCGGACATCCGCCGCGTCGCTGAACACCGCGCTGGCACCGGGCAAGGCACGCCCGACCGAAAGGCCGAGGCCGCCCAGCGCCGGCATCAACGCGATGGCGGGCTCGTCGGTGACGTCGTCGCCGATATACAGCGGCAGCCGTCCCGCGAAGCCAGGCATACCCAGCAGCCGCTGGATCGCCTGGGCCTTGTCGACGCCTTCGGGGACGACTTCGTAGACCTGCTTGCCATTGAGCAAACGCAGCCCTGCGCCCTCCGGCGCGCGCAGCAAAGCCTGCAACTCGACATGCAGTGCTGCGGCGAGCGAAGGTGCGGAGCGGTAGTGCAGCGCGTAGCTGCTGCCCTTGTCCTCGGCCTGGATTCCGACATGCCGGTTCGCCAGGGCGTTCAACTGCACTCGCACCCAGGCAGGCAGGTCTTTGCTGGTGCGGCGCAAGGGGCGGTCGCCACTTTCGCGCCAGTGCGCGCCGTGGCCGCCGCTGGCGGCAAGACGCAAGGGTTGCAGGAGCCGGTCGAGCTCTTCGACCGGGCGGCCGCTGATCAGGGCCAGGGCACCGTCGAGTCGGCGGTGCAGGTGCGTGAGGGCATCGAGCAGCCCGGGCGGTACGACGACCGCGCCGGGAGATTCGGCGATGTCCAGAAGGGTTCCGTCGACATCCAGGAACAGTGCGGTCTGCTGAGGTCGGCTGAGCCAGAGGTTCAGCAGCGCAGTGGCTGAGGCCTCGCTATGCGGGACCATGGCGGTGTCGACAGGTCCCCTTGGTACGGGACGTGACATGAGCCATTTCTCCATGTTCAGGGCGTGCCGCGGGCCGTGGGTAGCCGTTGCGGACGTGAAAGGGAGCCCAAGGACCCTAACATGTGGGACCGCGAGGGTCGACCGCGGGTTTCACCGGAGTGCCGCGTGGCAGGCTCATGCCAGAGCTGAGCGAGCCAACCGATGGGGATTGGAGCAGAAATTTACTGCATGAAAACTCCTCAAGGGATCGACCATCAGTCTCCTTTCGGAAGGGATACATCTACCCGAAGTCAGGTCGAGCCCACAGAGTCGGATTTAACTGACAGAAGAACTGGAATCCCCTGCCTCACATGGCGGGCGTCGTTTTCGAAAATGTGCCAAGCCAATCTTCCGTGAGTAAAACTCCATGCCTCCCCTTTCCGCGCTGGTACTCCAGGCCTCCGGGCTGCACCGCTCGACCGCCGTCACCGCGCTGCACCATCTCGGCTACAGCTTCCTGTCGGAGGTATCCAGCAACGCCTTCGCGCTGGACCGCCTGCGCAGCCTGGGTGGCGTACACCTGTTGATCTGCGATGTGCGCAGCGAGCCGGTGGCGCGTCTGGAGTTTCTCCAGACTGTGGCCCGAGAAGGGCTGGCTCAAGGCGTTGTGGTCAGCGGCGAACTGGCGCCGGGTACCTGGACCGCCCTCGCCCATCTTCTGCAGGTGCAGGGTCTGAAGGTCTATTGGCTCGGCAACGAAGCCGCCACGCTGGAGCGCCTGCGCGCACTGCTGGCGGACTTCCAGCCACAGGAAGCGCGTTCCGCACTCTCTCAGCAGGGGGAGCAGAGCAAAGAAGGGACGCCCGCCGAGGTGCTGGGCAGCGGCGCCTTGCGCGCCTTCCTGCAGCCGAAGGTGACAGTTGCCACGGCACAGATCTACGGCTTCGAAGTACTGGCCCGCTGGCAGCGCGAAGACGGGCAACTGCTGGCGCCCGGCGAATTCCTGCCGGTCCTGCGTCGCAATGGGCAGCTCGACAAAGGGTTGTTCGAACTGATGCGTCAGGCCATCGAGGCACTGCGGGCGCACAATCGCGCCGACCTGGAGCTTTCCTTCAATCTGGAATCCGAGCAGTTGGCGCAGACGGACTTCGCCTCCGCTGTCGAACGTGTATTCCGTCGACTGGAGATGGACCCGAAAAATGTCACCTTCGAACTGACCGAGACTTCGCCGCTGCATGCGCCGCCGCTAAGCCTGGAAAACGTACTGCGCCTGCGCCTGCTCGGTTGCGGTCTGGCGATCGATGATTTCGGCTCCGGCAACTCGACGCTGCAGCGCCTGGTCGAACTGCCGTTCACCGAACTGAAGCTGGACCGAACCTTCCTTGCCGACCTCAACAACGGCGATCCGCGCCGCCACATCGTCCTGCGCAATGCGCTGGCCCTTGGCCGCGAACTGGGTCTTATGGTGGTGGCCGAGGGTGTCGAGAACGCCAGCCAGCATCGTCAACTGCAAAGCCTGGAGTGCGAATCGGCGCAAGGGCATTTGTTCGGCAAGCCCGTCAGCACCAGCGAGCTGGGTCCAGTGCTGCGGGGCGTCCCGACGCGCCTGCAGAAACCCGAGGTCCTGTCGGCCAAAGCGGACTCCGTGATTCGTCTGGCCGAGCAATAAGCACACAAAAGAAAACGGCTGTTGCGGACTTCCTGTCCGCAACAGCCGTCTGGATTGTCCTCAGCAAAGGACGCAGGAATTGTAGGCCATTGGCCATCAAGCCGTCTTCCCAGTTCTCCCGCATGGCCGGCAAATCAGCACATACGCGACAAAACACCGCAAATTCCCTAGGCAATGTCTGCCAATTCGCGGCACATTCGTCCCAATATGGTCGGATATACGACGATTGCCCCGGCGCACCCGCCCTGCCCCGCGTGATGTCTATCACGCTGTTTCGCCCTAGCTCACCGATGAACTGTCTGGTTACCATGCCCGGCTGCGCGCTGGATGCCAGGAAGGCATAAATCCAAATGGATCGCCCCAGTGTTGCCCACCTTCAGTTTTGGCAGCCGATACATGCCCCAGACTTCCGTGCGTTCGCCCCGCCGCTCGCTGATTCGCTTTGCCCTGATCGGCACCGGCTCCATTGTCGTGGCCGCCCTTGGCTTCTTCGCCTGGCAAGGCTTCTATCCGGTGCAGGCCACCGATGGCTGGTCCGTGGAGGTGCTGCACAAGAACGTGCAGAAAGCCGCGTCGCTGGTACCGCTGCCCGATGGCGGCCTGCTGGTCAGCCAGGAGTTGAAGAAGGACAAGGGCAACATCCTGCGTATCGCCGCCGACGGCGAGCGCCGGGTCATGGTCGACGGGCTGTCCAAGCCTGACGGCATGATCGCCGCCCAGGGCGGCTGGGTGTTCAGCCAGGAATCCGACGGCAAACCGGTGCAGTTGCTCAGGGACGGCAAGGTCACCGACCTGTTCATGGGCCAGTCCGTCCAGGGCCTGTGGGACGACGGTGAAAACCTCTATGCCATCGAGGACCGCCGCGACGACGGCCGCCTGCTGCGCTACCGGTGGAGCGATGGCGCACTGACCGTGCTGCGCGACCACCTGCACGAAACCGAATCCGTCACCCGCTGCACCGACGGCAAGCTGCTCTACACCGAAAAGAAGAAAGGCGTGGTGCACCAGTTCAGCGACGACGGCAAGGACCCGGTCCTGCTCTCCGGGCTGAACCAGCCCACCTTCCTGATGTGCGACCAGCGCGGCCTGTGGATCAGCGAAGACTCCACCCACCGCGCGCGCCTGCTGCTGTGGGACGGCAAGGGTGAACCGCGCACCATCCTGTCATTCCTCAAGGCACCGCAGTCCATCGTGCCCGACGGCAAGGGCGGCTACCTGCTCGCCGAAGGTGGCCGCGACCGCGTGCTGCAGCTCACTCCGGCCAAGTGACACCCTCGGGCGGCCGGCACGACCGCCCTACTCCTGCGCCGGCATTACAAGGCCGGGCATCACCTCGACCAGCGCATCGATTGCCAGCCGCACCTTGCGCGGCAGCTGGGTGGTCTGCAGCCAGGTCGCATGAACGTCGTAGAGGAAGCCCGGCTGCCCCTGCAGCAACTCCTCCAGCGCCCCCGCCTCGATGACCTCGCGTACCAGCCAGTAGGGCAACCACGCCAGCCCCATGCCGCGCACTGCTGCGTCGGCAATGGCTGCCAGGTCGTCGAAACGCAGCCGGGAGCTAGGCGCGAACTCCGCCGGCTCCAACCCCTCACGGGGGAACAACCACGGATTGATCCGTCCGGAGCGGTGGTAGACCAGCACCCGGTGCGCGGCCAGCTCCTCGATACTCGCCGGTCGCCCGTGCTGCTCCAGATAAGCGGGCGCCGCACATACCACCATGCGCTGCCGGCCGATGCGCCGCGCAATGATGCCGTCCCTGGGCTGCGGTTCCCCCGTGCGGATCGCCAGGTCGATCTGCTCTTCCGCCAGGTCCGTCAGGCGGTCACTGAAGCGCAGGTCCAGCTCCAGTTGCGGATAGCGCTGCGCCAGTTCCAGCAGGACCGGCGCCACGCAGCGCCGACCAAAATGCACCGGCATCGCCACCCGCAGCCGACCACGCGGCTCAGCCACCTCGCCGGCGGCAAGGATGTCCGCCGCCTCCGCATCGGCCAGCAACATGCGACAGCGCTCGTAATAAATCCGCCCCGCCTCCGTCAGGCTCTGCCGGCGCGTGCTGCGCATCAGCAACTGGGCGCCCAGGCGCTCCTCGAGAAAGCGCACGTGCTTGCCCACCATCGGTGCGGACATTTCCAGGGCATCCGCTGCCGCCGCGAAGGACCCGAGGTCCACCGCTCGGACAAAGACTTCCATACTGGTCAGACGATCCATTCGAAACCCCTGATTTCGACCAACTGTTTCTATACGCCATTTATCGGGCAAATCCCATGACTGATAGTCGCTTTACGTCAAATCACTTTCGTATGGGAGCATCACATGGAAAGCACCAAGACCCGCGCCGTTCGTTTCCACCAGATCGGCGGCCCGGAAGTCCTGCGCCTAGAGCCGGTGGAAGTTCGCCAGCCCGGCGCAGATGAAGTGAGTATCCGGGTCAAGGCCCTGGGGCTGAATCGCGCCGAATCGCTGCTGCGCACTGACCGCTACATCGAGAGCCCGCAGTTCCCTTCCGGACTGGGACTGGAGGCCACCGGCGTGGTCCAGGCCGTGGGCAACGCGGTGCGCGGATTCGCTCCGGGGGATGCGGTGAGTGTCCTGCCGCCGACCTCGATGCAGGAAGACCCGACTCACGCCGAGCATCTGGTGGTCCCGCAAGCTCGCCTGGTGAAGAACCCGCCGGGACAGGGCTGGAACGACGCCGCCGCCACCTGGATGCAGTACCTGACCGCCTATGGCGCTCTGATTCAGGTCGCCGGGCTGCACGAGGGGGACTTCGTCGTCATCACTGCCGCATCGAGCAGCGTCGGCCTCGCCGCCATCCAGATCGCCCGGCGCGTGGGCGCGGTGCCCATCGCCGTGACCCGCACCTCGGCCAAACGCGAAGCCCTGCTGCAGGCCGGCGCCGCCGAAGTCATCGCCAGCGAAGAGGAGAACCTGCGCTCGCGCCTGCTCGAGATCACCGGCAAGGCCGGCGCCCGGGTGGTGTTCGACCCGGTGGGCGGCCCGATCTTCGAAGCGCTGACCGCGGCCATGGCCGAGGGCGGCATCCTCATCGAGTACGGCGGCCTGAGCCCCGAACCCACGCCCTTCCCGCTGTTCGAGGTACTGAGCCGTTCTCTGGTCCTGCGTGGCTACCGCGTCTATGAAGTGCTGGAAAATCCGCAGCGCCTGCGCGAAGCCACGGAGTTCATTTACACAGGCCTCGCAGACGGCTCGCTGCGCCCGGTGATCGCCCGCACCTTCGCCTTCGACGAGATAGCCGAGGCCTACCGCTACCTGGAGTCCAACCAGCAGTTCGGCAAAGTCGTGGTCACCGTCTAACCATCGGATACACTGCCCCGGCGCGGCCCCCCCGCCGCGCTGGACGCAGCGGAGCCGAGATGCCAAGGGAAAACTTCAACGACCTGATCGCCTTCGTCACCGTCGCGCGCGAAGGCAGCTTCACCAAGGCGGCGGCGCAGCTGGGCGTCTCCCAGTCGGCGCTGAGCCACACCATCCGCGCGCTGGAAACCCGCCTGGGCCTGCGCCTGCTCAGCCGCACCACCCGCAGCGTGTCCCCCACCGAAGCCGGCGAACGCCTGATGCAGACGCTGGCGCCGCGCTTCGAGGAGATCGAGGCGGAGCTGGCGGCCCTGAGCGACTTCCGTGACAAGCCGGTCGGCACCCTGCGCATCACCGCCGCCGAGCATGCGGCCAGCACCGTGCTCTGGCCGAAGCTGGCGAAAGTGTTGCCGGACTACCCGGACATCAAGGTCGAGGTGAGCATCGACTACGGCCTGACCGACATCGCCGCCGAACGCTTCGACGCCGGTGTGCGCCTGGGCGACCAGGTGGCCAAGGACATGATTGCCGTGCGCATCGCCCCGGACCTGCGCATGGCAGTGGTGGCCAGCCCCGCCTACCTCGCGCGCAAGGGACGGCCGCTGGACGTGCCGGCACTGGCCAGCCACGACTGCCTGAACCTGCGCCTGCCGACCTACGGCGGGCTGATGGCCTGGGAGTTCGCCAGGGACGGCCACGAAGTGAAGGCGCGGGTCGAAGGCCAGCTGACCTTCAACAGCAGCCCGCACATCCTGCGTGCCGCGCTGGATGGCTTCGGCCTGGCCTACCTGCCCGCAGACATGGTCACCGAGCACGTCGCCGCCGGGCGCCTGGAGAAAGTGCTGGAAGACTGGTGCCCGACCTTCCCCGGCTACCACCTCTACTACCCGAGCCGGCGGCAGAAATCCCGCGCCTTCACGGTGCTGGTAGACGCCCTGCGCCATCAGGACTGAAAGCCCGGCGCAAGGCGTTGCAGGTCAGGACAGCGTGGCCAGATCGATGACGAAGCGGTAGCGCACGTCGGAGCGTTCCATGCGCTCGTAGGCCTGGTTGATCTCGTCCATGCGGATCATCTCGCACTCCGGAAGGATGTTCTTCTTGCCGCAGAAATCGAGCATTTCCTGAGTCTCGGCGATGCCGCCGATGGGCGATCCGGCGATGCGCCGACGGCCGAGCAGCAGCGGGATACTGCTGATCTCGTCGATGGGGCCAACCTGCCCGACCATCACCAGCGTGCCGTCGATATCCAGCAGCGGCATGTAGGGTTTCAGATCGTGCTTCACCGGCACGGTGTCGATGATCAGGTCGAAGCTGTTGGCCGCGGCCTTCATCGCCTGCGCATCCGACGACACCAGCAGCGCATCGGCGCCCAGCTCCATGGCATCGCTGCGCTTGTCCGCCGTGCGGCTGAGCACTGTGACCGTGGCGCCCAGGCCGATGGCGAGTTTCACCGCCATGTGGCCCAGCCCGCCGAGACCGACCACGCCCACGCGGCTGCCCGGCCCCACGTTCCAGGTACGCAGCGGCGAATAGGTGGTGATGCCGGCGCACAGCAGCGGCGCCGCCTTGCTCAGGTCCAGGCCGTCCGGCACGCGCAGGACGAACTCCTCGCGCACCACCAACTGCTTGGAATAACCACCCTGGGTCGCTTCGCGGGTCACGCGATCAACGCCGTTGTAAGTCTGGGTATTGCCCTGCCGGCACAACTGCTCCTCCCCCTTGCGGCACTGATCGCACTCCTGGCAGGAGTCCACCATGCAGCCCACCGCCACGGCGTCGCCGACCTTGTAGCGCGTCACCTTCGGTCCGACGGCGGTGACCCGGCCGACGATCTCGTGGCCCGGCACCATCGGGTAACGACTGAAGCCCCAGTCGTTGCGGGCCTGGTGCAGGTCGGAATGGCAGACGCCGCAGTAGAGCACGTCCATCGCCACGTCGTTGTCGCGCAGCGAACGGCGCTCGAAGGTGAAGGGGCCGAGCGGGTCCTGCGGGTTCTGCGCGGCGTATCCAAGGGTCTTCATCGGTATTGCTCCTGACGCTTCGAGTGGATGGATTTCAACGACGGGCCGGGCGGCCTTCGACGGGATAGGCGGGATCGCTGTAGCCGGGGGTGGAGGCATGGCCGGGCGGCACCAGGCTGTCGACGAAGGCTTCGTCCTCGGCGGTCAGCTGGAGCTCCAGCGCCGGCAGGTAGCCATCCCAGTGCTCCTCGGTGCGCGGGCCGGCGATCAGCGAGCTGACCAGCGGGTTGTTCAGCACCCAGGCCAGCGCGAACGCTGCCGGCGTAGTGCCACGGGCGATCGCATGCTCGGCGATGCGCTGGGCGATCTGCAGGGATTCGGGGCGCCATTCGGTCTGCTGGATACGCTTGTCGCCACGGCCGACGCGTGAATCCGCCGGCGGCTCGGCGCCGGGCCGGTACTTGCCGGTGAGCACGCCGCGGGCCAGCGGGCTGTAGGGCACCACCCCGATGCCGTAGTGGCCGGCGACAGGCAATTGCTCGACCTCGGCGGTGCGGTCCACCAGGTTGTACAGCGGCTCGCTGCAGACCGGCCGGTCCATGCCCAACTGGTCGGCCAGGCGCACCACTTCGGCGATGCGCCAGCCACGGAAGTTGGACAGGCCGTAGTAGCGCACCTTGCCCTGGCGGATCAGCTCGCCCACCGCACGCAGGCCCTCTTCCAGCGGCGCATCGACGTCGGTGCGGTGGAAGTAGAGGATGTCCAGGTAATCGGTGCCCAGCCGGCGCAGGCTGTCTTCCACCGCCTGGTAGATCCACTTGCGCGACTGGCCGCGGTTGTTCGGCCCCTCGCCCAGGGCGTTGCCGAACTTGCTGGCGATCACCCAGTCATCGCGCCGGGCAGCCACCGCACGACCCACCACCTCTTCGGAGCGGCCCTTGTGGTAGACGTCGGCGGTGTCGATGAAATTGACGCCCTGCTCGAAGGCCTTGTCGATGATGCGCCGCGAGGTCGGTTCGTCGGTCTCGCCGCCGAACATCATCGCGCCCAGGCACAGGGGCGACACTTTCAGGGCGCTACGGCCCAGGTAACGGTATTCCATGGAATGCTCCTCAGGCGGCATCGCGCTCGGCGAACACGCGGCGGGCGACGCCCAGCGCGGTGGAGGCCGTGGGCCAGCCGGAATAGAAAGCCAGGTGGGTGATGGCTTCGATCAGTTCCTCGCGGGTCAGGCCGTTGTCCAGCGCCTTGCCCAGGTGGAAATGGAGTTCGTTGGCCTGGTAGCGCGCCACCAGGCTGGAGACGGTGACCAGGCTGCGGTCACGCGGCGAAAGCCCGGGGCGCTCCCAGACATCGCCGAACAGCACCTGGTCGGTGTAGTCGGCCAGCGCCGGGGCGATATCGCCGAAAGCCTTGTGGGCGGTGGAAGCTGGTTCGCTCATGGTGTTCTCCGCTTGACCCGTTGACTGGGGACTATGCTAGGCCCTGCCACGCCTGCGATTAAGCGCCGAAACGCGTTTGGACCTATGAGGCAGCCTCATGAATGCCCCGCCATAACCCATGAGCCACGCTCATAGGCGAATGCGGTTTCAACCGTCTAATCACGGTGAAAGTCCTTGAGTAAAGTCCATTCCAGACGTTTCGCCGGGCATTCCTGCCCTTCCCGCTTCAGGACTGACTTTCGATTGGAGAGACTTCGATGGACAAGCGCACACTCGGCCACAACGGCCTGCAGGTATCGACACTGGGCCTGGGCTGCATGGGCCTGAGCTACGGCTACGGGCCGGCGGTCGACCGTTACGATGGCATTCGTTTGTTACGTACCGCCTTCGACAGCGGCGTGACCTTCTTCGACACCGCCGAGGCCTACGGCCCGTTCGCCAACGAGGAACTGCTGGGCGAAGCCCTGGCGCCGGTTCGCGACCAGGTGGTGATCGCCACCAAGTTCGGCTTCAGGGACGGTGACGTTTCCCTCGGCCTGGACAGCCGCCCGGAGAACATCCGCGCCGTGGCGGAAGCCTCGCTCAAGCGCCTGAAGACCGACCGTATCGACCTCTTCTACCAGCACCGGGTCGACCCGAACGTGCCCATGGAAGACGTCGCCGGCGCCGTCGGCGAGCTGATCCGCGAAGGCAAGGTGAAGCACTTCGGTCTTTCCGAAGCCGGCCCGCAATCCATCCGCCGCGCCCATGCGGTGCAGCCGGTGGCGGCGCTGCAAAGCGAGTACTCGCTGTGGTGGCGCGAGCCGGAGAAGGAAATCCTCCCGCTACTGGCCGAACTGGGCATCGGTTTCGTGCCCTTCAGCCCGCTGGGCAAGGGCTTCCTCACCGGCGCCATCGACGAGCGCACGCAGTTCTCGGCCAGCGATTTCCGCAATGTCGTGCCGCGCTTCTCCGAGGAGAACCGCAAGGCCAATGCCGGGCTGATCGACGTGCTCGGCCGCCTCGCCGAGAGCAAGGGCGCGACCCGCGCGCAGATCGCCATCGCCTGGCTGCTGGCCCAGCAGCCGTGGATAGTGCCGATCCCTGGCACCACCAAGCTGCATCGCCTGGAAGAAAACCTCGGCGCGGCCTCGCTGGTGCTGGACGCCACCGACCTCGCCGCCATCGAAGCGGCGCTGCGCGAGATCGAGATCGTCGGCGAACGCTACCCGGCGCACCTGCAGCAACGCGTCGGACGCTGAGGAAAAGCCCGGCGCCCATCGGCGCCGGGCGCTTGCCATCAACCCTCGAAAGTCACCGGGCGCAGTGGCGCAGTATTGACCTTGAGTTCGAAGACGTCCGGCCGCGCGTAGTGGCCGACCACGTCGAAGTCGAGGTTGCCCTGCTCCAGCAGGCCCATGTCGAGGTCGGCGTAAAGCTCGGTCTCGCAATCGAACACCGGCCCGGCCAGCACCTCGCCCAGCGGGCTGACGATCATGCTGCCGCCGCGCATGACGTAGTCGTCTTCCTGATGCGCCAGGCCGAAAGCCTCGCGGTGCTGCGGCGGGTACTCGCCAAGACGGATCGCCTGGCAGGCCGAGAGCACGAACACCCGGCCTTCCAGCGCGATGTGCTGCATCGACGCCGCCCAGGTCGGGCGATCATCCGCCGTCGGCGCGCAGTACAGCTGCACACCCTGCGCATACATGGCCTGGCGCAGCGCCGGCATGTAGTTCTCCCAGCAGATCACGCTGCCCAGCACGCCGAAGTCGGTCTGCACCGGCTCGATGGTCGAGCCGTCGCCGAAACCCCAGATCAAGCGCTCCTGTCCGGTGGGCATCAGCTTGCGGTGATAGCCGGCGATACCCCGGCCGGGGACCAGGGTCACGGCGGTGCAGTAGAGGGTGCGGCCGTGGCGCTCGATAATGCCGACCACCGTGGTCACGCCCGTCTGCTCGACACTTTCGGCCAGCGCGGCCAGCTCCGGGCCGTCCAGCGCCACGGCGCCCTCGACGTAGTGCTGGTAGAGCTCGCGCCCGGCGGCACTGCGGTTGCCCACCACACTGCCAAAGGCTGCGCCCTTGGGGTAGCCGCCGATGTAAGCCTCGGGGAATACCGCCAGTTTCGCGCCCTGCTCCGCCACCCGGCGCAGGATGCCGGCGGCCTTCTCGACGCTGGCCATCGGCTCGTAGGGAACGGAGGCGGCCTGGATGATTGCTACACGGGTCATGGGGACTCCTGTCTGGGGCTGACTATCTGAGAATTTCTTGGGGGCCTAGAAGCGGCTGATGTCGTTGTCGCGGGTTTCCGGCAGGGTCTTCCACAGCACCACCAGGCAAACCAGGGAGACCGCCGCCAGATAGGCCGCCGGCAGGTTCGCGTCGCCGGTCTGGCGGATCAGCGCTGCAGCGATGAAGGGACCGGGGCCGGCGAGGATCGCCAGGGCCAGGTTGTGGCCCAGGGCCGCGCCGGTGGAGCGGATCGATGCCGGGAAGACCTCCACGAGCAGCACCACGTCCATCACTGCAGTGATCGCCACCAGCACGCCCATCACCGTGAGCCCGGCGAGGATCGCCAGCGGGTTGCCGGTGTTGAGCAACAGGAAGATCGGGTAGGCCAGCACAGTCAGCGCAGCGGCCGCGCCCAGCAACAGTTTGCGCCGGCCGATGGCGTCGCTCAGGCGGCCGATCAGCGGGTTGACGATCACGTAGACCACCAGCGCGATGCTGCACAGCCACAGCGCGCTGCTGCGCGGCAGGCCGACGGTGCTGACCAGGTGGTTGTTGGCGTAAGTGATGAAGTAGTAGAGCGACACGCCGAACAGCGCGGAGAAGGCGAAGGTCGTGATGAACGCCCGGCGGCGCACGGCCTTGCTCGGCGCCTGCGCCTTGAGCGCATCGCGCTGGCGCACCATTTCCTCGTAGACCGGCGTATCCCCCAGCTTGCGGCGGATGAACACGGCAATGCCGGTCATCACGATGGACGCCACGAACGGCAGGCGCCAGCCCCAGGCCGCCAACTGCGCATCATCCAGCGCCGAGGAAATGCTCGCAGCGGTGAAGGTGCCGAACAGGAAGGCCAGCCCGGCGGTGCCGGTGATCACGCTGGCGGCGGTGGCGCGGCGGTTCGACGGCGCGCTCTCGACGATGTAGATGCCGGCGCTGGACCACTCGCCGCCAACCATCATGCCCTGGATGAAGCGCATGGCGATCAGCAGGATCGGCGCAGCGATGCCGATTGCCTCATAGGAGGGCAACAGGCCGATGATGGTGGTGCACACGCCCATGCCGAACACCGTGATGATCAGCACCGCGCGGCGGCCGAAGCGGTCACCGATGGGACCGAGGATCAGCGCGCCGAACGGCCGCGAAAGAAAGCCCACGGCGAACACCGCCAGCGACGAGAGCAGCGAGACTCCCGGCGCGCTGGAGGGAAAGAACAGCATGCCGATCACTGCGGCGAAGTAGCCGTAGATGGCGAAGTCGAACCACTCCATGAAGTTGCCGATGCCGACCGCGATGGCCCGCTTGCGGATATCCGACTGCCCGCCCCTGGTACGGATGCTGCTTGCACCCACGCTTTGCGAAATCGCGTCCACAGGATTCTCCATCCCTTGTTATGGTTGTGTGGACGCCAGACTAGGAATCCCCGCGGGCGCAGGGCAAACGATTAGGAAATATGAGCCGGATTAACGTACGTAATATCTCGCGGATCGACCTCAACCTTCTGCTCACCTTCCACTGCCTGATGACCGAGCGCAGCGCCACCCGCGCCTCGGCCGTGCTGCACGTGACCCAGGGCGCGGTGAGCGCGGCGCTTCGCCGGCTGCGCGAGCATTTCGCTGACGAACTGTTCATCCGCACCGCCTCGGGCATGCAGCCCACGCGCAAGGCGATGGAGCTGGCGCCGAAGATCGCCGAGGCGCTGACCTCGATCTCCGGCGTGCTGGGCAGCGAGCCGGAGTTCTCCGCCCACGAGTCCAGCTATGTGTTCAACATCGGGCTGTCCGACGACATCGAGGCCTGCCTCGCGCCACGTATCGTCAACGCCGCGGCGGCCGAAGGCCTGGGCGTGAGCTTCGCCTTCCACCAGAGCAACAGCTCGCTGTGGAAACAGTCCCTGCAGGACCCGGACATGGACCTGGTGATCTGCAGCGAGCCGAAGGATTTCGGCACCAGCTACTCGTCCCAGGTGCTGTTCTCCTCGTCCTACTCCTGCCTGTACCGCCCGCGCGGTCGTGCGGCGGACCTGCCCATCGGCCTGGAGGAATACTTCGCGGCGAACCATGTTCGGGTGTCCTATGACGGCCGGCGCGGCTTCATCGACGACATGTTCGAGGCCGCCGGTTATGCGCGCCGGGTCACCGCCTCCTTCACCCACTTCAGTGGCGCGCTGACGACGCTGATGAGCAGCGAAGTGATCGCCACCATCCCGACCTTCGCCGCCGAGAGCTACGCGGCGATGACCGACCTGACCGTCAGCCCGGTGCCCTTCCCGGTGCCGTCCTTCCGCTGCTTCATGCTCTGGGACATCGCCCGGCACAACAAACCGCACCACGACTGGCTGCGCCAGTTCATCGGCGAGCTGGGGCAGAAGCTGGGTTGAGGCGCTCTGCGCCGTGCCCGATGGAAAACCACCTCCGCACCTGACAGCCTCAGCAGCTTTTGTAGGATGGGTGGAGCGCAGCGATACCCATGCCGGCCGTGCGTGTGCGTTGATGGGTATCGCTGCGCTCCACGCCATCCTGCGTAGTGTCTCGGCCGCACTGGTAGGGCGCATAACGCGCCAGCGTTATCCGCCGTAACGTAACCGGCGGATAACCCGTGCCGGGCTATGCGCCCTACGTCAGACACCGGACTCATCCTGTAGGAGCGGGCCATGCCCGCGATCGCGAGCATGGCTCGCTCCTACAGGGGAACGCGGGTGCAGGGGTTTTCGTGCGGAAATGCCCGACGGTCTCGCAATTCCTGAAAGCCAGCACGCCAATCAGGTGAAGCCGCTGCGGGATGCAGGGGAAGGTCCCTACACTTTTCCGGCGTTGCGGTCCTACGAACTCACTGCTTAGCGTTTCGCCCTGCCACAGCGTCATCGTGGCCAGGTGTGGAAACCTGATCTTTGTTCGTAATCGCTGTATGCAGTGGCAGTCCGGCACCACCTCGGTGCCGGATTCGCTTCGCTGTCTATGGCGGGCCGTGTGAGGCGGGCTTTGGCCCGGCCGGCGTTTACGAACAAGCTGGTTTTCCACCCTTGCACGGTCCGCCTCCCTCTTCGGCAGTTTCGGGCGGCGGCTTCTTGAACGTACAAGGAGCAACAGCATGAACCTTTCGATTTCCCCGGCCGACGACGGCCTGATCCCGACCCTGTTCGTCCGCTACAACCGGCAACTGCGCGCCCTGCTGATCGAGCAGCAGGCGTGGTTCGTGGTGCGTGACCTGAGCAAGCTGATCAACCGCCCCGTCGAAGCCCATCTCATCGGCCGGCTGGACCACGACCAGTCCCGCCGCGAGCGCCTTGCCGGCAGTACCGAACCGGAACTGCTGGTCAGCGAGAGCGGCCTCTACGCCCTGCTGCTCATCTACTGCCACCACCCGGAAAACCGCAGCCTGCGCCAATGGTTGACCAACGATGTGGTGCCCGCCCTGCGCGACGCCTCCAACCTCGACGCCCGCCTGCCGCGCCGACGTATGCAGCACCTGCTGGGCGAGTCGCTGCCGGTGATGGACTGGCAGGGCAACCTCTGGCTGCGCTGGCGCGACGCCGTCGGCCTGCTGGAAAACCACCTGCGCACCTGACACCGGGCCATCCTACGTAGTGCCTCGGCCGCACTGGTAGGGCGCATAACGCGCCAGCGTTATCCGCCGTGACGTAACCGGATTCAACCTGTAGGAGCAACTGTCTTTTTCTGGAGCTCCGCGCCTGCGCTTCCCCCTCACCCCATCCCTCTCCCAGGGGGAGAGGGGGCAGTCCGAGCCGACTGACGCCAAGTTTTCATCCTGCACCGAACGGTCCCCTCTCCCTCTGGGAGAGGGTTAGGGTGAGGGCTGGCCCGAGCACAGAGCTATCTCGTAGGAGCGCGCATGGCGCGCTCCTACAAGGTGTGCAACGGCGCCGGGCGGAACAACGGCTCGCTGGCCAGCACCTTGATGCCGGCTGGCGAGCTTTCCAGCAGGCGGCGTTCGCTGTCGGCGACCTGCAGCTCCAGGTCGAAATCCTGCCCGCCCAGGCTCTCGGCGATGGCGCGCACGGCGTCACGAGCCCAGGGCAGATCGGAATCGAAATGGCCGAGCAACTGGCCGTGGCGCTGGATAGTCAGGCGGTACTTGTGCATGGCGAACTCTCGCGAAATCGAAGGGAAACTTACTTGGTATCGAATCGAAACCTTGACAGAGCCTACCGTCCTGACGGATTTTGTCCAGGTAGTTTTTGGTCGATACCATTTCCAAGCCCGAGAATCCCGACATGAGCCTGCCCGCCGTTTCCCTCGACGCCCTCCTCACCGGCCAAGCCGTGCCCTTCACCCGGCCCGGTTCGCGCAGCGCCATCGCCAAGCAACCGCGCCAGGCCATTCTGGCGGTGACCACGCTGGGGCTGGAGAGCGACGAGCAAGGCGACCTGCGCGTTCACGGCGGCATCGAAAAGGCCATCCACCACTACCCCCGCGAGCACTACGCGGACTGGGCCGCCGAGTTGGGCGAGCACCCGCTGCTGGGCCAGCCCGGCGCGTTCGGCGAGAACTTCAGCACCACCGGCTGGACCGAAGCGGACCTCTGCCTGGGCGACCGCATCCGCGCCGGCACGGCCTTGCTGGAGGTTTCCCAGGGGCGCATGCCCTGCTGGAAGCTCAACGATCGCTTCGACGTGGCGCAGATGGCCCTGCGTGTGCAGGAATCGGGACGCACCGGCTGGTACTACCGGGTGCTGGAGGAAGGCGCGGTGGCAGCCGGAGCGTCGCTCGAACTGGTCGAGCGCCCCTACTCCGACTGGTCGCTGCAACGGCTTTCTGCCGTGCTGTTCGACAAGCGAGTGAACGCCGACGTGCTGCGCGAATGCCTGGAACTGCCGCTACCACCGAACTGGCGCCGCACCCTGTCGCGGCGTCTGGAGAACGGCGCAGTGGAAGACTGGAGCCCGCGCCTGGAAGGCAGCCCGAAGACCTGACTCAGGACTCCACGGCGCGCGCCGGGACCTCAGCCGGCGTACGGTGCAGGCCGATGGCCCAGAGCACGCCAACGGTCAGCAGGACAATCGCCAGCGCCTCAACCGGGCCCGGCAACCGCTGTTCGTTGATGTAGGCATAGGCGCAGGCGAACAGCGTCTCGAAGACGATCAGCTGGCCACCGAGGCTCATCGGCAGGCGGCGCGTCGCGGCGTTCCACAGGCCATTGGCGACCCACGAGCCGAAGATGGCGAGGAACAGCGAGACCCAGAGGAACACCATCCAGCGCTCGGAAGAGATGCCGGTCGGCACCGCCTGCGGCGCGATCAGCACGCCCACGCCGGCCAGCACCACGGCCATGACGCCGGTGACCACGCCGGTCAGCGTCGACCATTCGTGGCTGTTGAAGTGGCTGGCCTTCAGGTAGCGCGCGTTTGCGGTAGCGAACCAGGACCAGCAGACCACCGCCGAGAAGCCGCAGACGATACCGAGGATGCGCTCGCCCGGTGTACTGCCGGCAGCCATCAGCGCCGACGGATCGAGGTTGATGCAGAGAATGCCCAGCGCCACCAGCGCCAGCGGCATCTTCATCCGCGACAACGGCAGCGAGTCCTGCTCGCAACGGCTGCGGTAGCTGATCGCCAGCGGCATGATGCCGTTGATCAGCGAGGCCGCCGCCACTCCGGCGAACTGCACCGCCGCCGACAGCAGCGCGAAGTACAAGAGGTTGCCGGCCAGGGACAGGCGGATCAGCATCGACAGGTCCTCGCGGCTGACCCGGCGCAGCAGGCCGAGGGCCACGGGCAGCGCGATCAGCAGCGAGATGGCGCCATACAGCGCGAAACGCACGGAACTGATCAGCAGCGGGTTGAATTCCGGCACCAGCGACGGCGCGAGGATCACCCCACCCCAGATTGCCCCTGCCATGCCTGCGTAGACCACCCCGCGTTTCATCTCCAACAACCTCGATACTTCAGTGAATGCCCATAAAGAGCCGCCACGGTAGCGGTTGTGGTAGGTTCTGACCAAGGATAAATCCGCACCGAGACATTCCCACAAGGAATGCCTCAGGCCTTTCACCGGAGAGCCGTCATCAGCCGTTACCTGCGCACCCTGCCACCCCTGGAAACCCTCATCACCTTCGAGGCCGTGGGCCGCTATGGCAGCTTCACCCAGGCCGCCACCGAGCTGTTCCTCACCCAGAGCGCGGTGAGCAAGCAGATGCGCGCGCTGGAAGACAGCCTCAAGGTGCCGCTGTTCGAGCGCAAACCGCGCGGCGTGACCCTGACCGCCGCCGGCGCGGAGCTGCTGACCACCGTGGACATGCTGCTCGATCGCCTGCAGCACAGCGTGCGGCGTATCCGCAACGTGCACCAGAGCAACGCCGTGTCGGTACTGGCAACCCATGCCCTGGCGCAGTTCTGGCTGTTCCCCAAGCTGATCGAATTCAACAAGGCCCACCCCGGCATCGCCGTGCACGTGCACGCAATCAACGAGATCGACGAAGCCAGCCTGGTGGATTTCGACCTGGGCATCCTCTACGGCGCGGGCGACTGGACCACGCTGAACAGCCGTTTCGTGCTGCCGGAGGTGGTCTACCCGGTCGCCCGGCCGGACTTCGACGCCTCCCGCATCACCACCCTCGACCAGCTCGCCGCCGCGCCGCTGGTGCAGCTGGATACCTCGGCCTGGAGCTGCCTGGACTGGCACGACTGGTTCGGTCACTTCGGCAAGGATTACCAGCCGGCGGAGAGCGACCCGGTGTTCAACCAGCTCACCCTCGCCTACCGCGCCGTGCAGCAAGGTATGGGCATCGGCCTGGCCTGGGGGTTCATGGCGGATGATGCGGTGGCCAACGGCGAGATGCAGCGGGTGACGGACCTGGCCATGGTCACCGAGCGCGGCGAGTACCTGGTGTCCCTGCGCCACCGCCAGTTGTCACCGGCGGCGCAGTTGTTCCATGACTGGTTGCTGGCGTCACTGGGGCTGGACGAAACGCCCGCGTAACCGCTCGATCACCTGCTCGATCGACGGCCCCTGCACGGCGGGCGGCACCGGCGCTTCGCCGAATTCGCGCCAGATGAACAGGGTCAGTTCGGCGCCGTCGGTCTGGGTGGAGGCATCCTCGATATGGGCGAACTGACTTAATGAGCGATAGCGCTCATCGGCCCAGAAGGCTTCCTCGACCCAGGCGTATACCGGGATGAAATGGAAGTGGATGGGGAAGCCCGGCGAATGGCCGAAGCGGCCGATATACAGCCATCTGGGGTGCAGTGTCTCTTCGAGGATGCGCTGGACCTTCGCCATCAGCACGCCCATTTCCGCCAGCGCGGCTTCCGGCAGGTCGGCCAGGGACTCCACCGGCTGCTTCGAACCGAGCATCAGGTAGCCCGGCAAGGCGGACGCCAGATGGTGGTTGAGCAGCCAGTGTTCGGTCTGGTGGATGACGTGGGTGGCAGGAATCTGCATCGACTGGCGTCCGGCACAAAACGGGACGCCAGCCTAGCAGAGGTCCGTATCAAGCGAGTGCAACCCAGCCACGGAAGGCGAAGCCGACGTAGAAGGCTTCGATGCGGCTGAAGCCGGCCTCCCAGAGCAGCGCTTCGTCCTGCTCGGGGGTGAGGATGTTCAGGTGCGCATCCACGGCGTTGCGTGCCTGCTGCGCGTTGCCCGGCTCCAGCCCGGAGCTGACGGCGAACTCGGCGTAGCGCGACAGCCAGCGCGCCCGCTCGCCAGCCCCTTGCGGCACACAGAGGTGCGCCATGACGAAGGCAGCACCGGGCCTCAACCGAGCGTGGATCTCGCGCAGCACGCGCAGGCGTTCCGCCTCGGGCAGGAAATGCAGGGTCAGCAGGCAGGCGCCACCGTCGAACGGGCCCGGCGGAGCGTCGTCGATGTAGCCCTGCAGCAGGTCAGCGCGTCCAGCGTTCGGCCCGAGCATCTGCGCGGCCACCGCGAGCATCTCGGCGGAGGGGTCAACGCCGGTGAAGCTCCAGGCCGGCTGGGCTTCGGCGAAGGCACGCAGCTCCATGCCGCCGCCCGCGCCGAGTACCAGCAGGTGGCCGTCGTGCGGCGCCTGCTCGGCCAGCAGGATGGCCACCATGCGGTGCAGGTCGAACAGGCCGGGGACGAAGCGCGGCGGGTTCTCCGCGTAGCGCGCGGCGGCGTCGGGGTCGTGGAACGGGGCCATCAGTTCGGCGGGGGTCATGCAGAGTCCTTTCTGGTCACTCGCTGGCGAACAGCTTCTTCAGCTCCCGCTCGCTCACGGCTTTGGCCATGGCGGTGAGGAACACCTTGAACAGCAGCCCGCAGAACATCGCCGTCAGGGCGATGGTGAAGAAGGTCGCCACCAGCCAGTCGACCGGCGCCCAGCCACTGGCGATCACTACCGGACGGTAGACCAGGGTGCCGGCGATCACCACCCAATGGCTGAAGCAGTAGAAGCACTGGAACAGGTGGCCGACCTGCGGGTGGACCTTCCAGGCCAGTGCGCGCAGGGGTGCGAAGAGTTCGGTCTGGGTGACGGTCATGGACAGCGCGGAGGCGGCGATGGCCAGGGCAAGGCAGGTCCACAGCGCGCCGGCCAGCGGCGAGTTCAAGAGATCGATCATGGGAGGTTCCTGGTGGGCTTGGTATCTTTCGTTACTTTTAAAGTAACTTGATTGAGCGCACAGGGTCAATGCCGGTCATCGACCGGCATTTCAACCAGGAATCATCAGTGGTCTTTCGGGTAAAGCGCCGTGAAGCGTTCGGCGAGATCGGCCAGGGACACGGCGCCCAGGCGTTCAAGGAGGATGGCGGTGGCCTGCTCCATGGCGTCCTGCAGAGCGTCGTTGACCACCTTTTCCACCAGGCAGTCCGGGTGCACGTTATCGAAGCCCATGGCGAACAGGCGCTCGCTGCCCACCGCGCGGTAGACATCCAGCAGCGTGACCTGGGCCAGGTCGCAGTCCAGCGTCCAGCCGCCACCGTGGCCCTTCTCCGAGCGCACGTAGCCGGCCTCGCGCAGGCCGCCCATGGTCCGCCGCACCACGGCCGGGTTGGTGCCAAGCATCTGGGCGATGCGCTCGGAGGTCACGGGCTGGTCGTCGCGGGCCATGTGCAGCAGCACGTGGAGCATGCGCGAGAGGCGGCTGTCGGTTCGCACGGTGGGGTCTCGAAGGTGAAGGCGCCTGCATCATCGCACCCCGCCGCGGCGCGGTTCAAACCCGCCTGCCACTGGCATTGCCACGGGAATGGGCGACAATGGCGGTCACGCGCCCTCTTCCGTCTCCCCGCGAGCCATCGACCATGAACGATCTTTCCATCCAGCTGGTGCAGACCGGCCCTGAACACCAGGACCTGATCCGCAACCTCTACCAGTACTACGCCTACGAGTCGTCGGACTGGGAGGACGAGGACGTGGAGGTCGATGGGCGCTTCTACATCCACGAGGAGCACCTGGCGCGCTACTGGAGCGAGCCGGAGTGGAGCGCCAACCTGATCCTCGCCGACGGCTTCATCGCCGGCTTCCTGCTGGTGGAAGGCAGCGAGCTGCCGGGCATCGACGCGCTGGAGCTATCGGACCTGTTCGTGCTGAAGAAGTACCGTCGCTCGGGGATAGGCCGCGCGCTGGCCAACCAGGTGCTGCTGGGCAATCCCGGCCCCTGGCTGGTGCGTTTCTATTCCCAGGACGAAGTGGCGGCGGCCTTCTGGAGAGCCGTGTTCGCCGACCTGCCGCGCCCGGTGCAGAGCATCGAGCCGGGGGACGACCCGCAGCTGGTGAGCTACCTGATCAGCCCGGCGACGCACTGAGCGCGCTGTACGCCAGGATCAGTCTTCTGTCATTTCCGATCATTGAGCGACCTGCCGGAGCGGCCGTATCGTCCTGAGTGAACAACAAGAACTCTCAGGAGGTATTCCCGTGACCGCACTGAACCTGCACCCCCAGGCCGCCGCTTCGCTGGCCAGCTGGCACCAGATGGTGGCTGCCAAGAACCTGTCCAACCTGCCGCAGCTGCTGGCGCCCAACGCGGTGTTCCGCTCGCCCATGGCGCACTCGCCCTACCCCGGCGCGCCGGTGGTCTCGACCATTCTCAATACCGTGCTGCAGGTGTTCGAGAACTTCACCTATCACCGCGAACTGGCCACCGGCGACGGCCTGAACGTGGTGCTGGAGTTCAGCGCCACGGTGAACGGCAAGGACCTCAAGGGTATCGACATGGTCCGCTTCGACGAGGACGGCAAGATCGTCGAGTTCGAGGTGATGGTCCGCCCGCTCAGCGGCCTGCAGGCACTGGGCGAGGAAATGGGCCGCCGCCTGGCGCCCTACCTGGCAGCCGCCAAGGCGCAGACTGCCAAGAGCTGATTGCCCGCCTCGGGGATTTCTGCTGGGATGGGCTAATACCCGTTCAAGGAAATCCCCATGGCCTCCTACGAGGAACTCTTCTCCATCGGCGAGGGCTTCGACGCCTTCGTCGCCCACGGCCTGCCCGGCGAGATTGCCGGGGTGCGCAAGGTCCAGCAGCAGCTGGCTGAAACCGGCACCATCAGCGCCGACACCCTGCGCCGCATCCAGGCCATCGAGGGCCGCTACCGCCTGCTGATCGCCGGTGAGATGTGGTGCCCGGACTGCCAGATCAACGTCACCGTGATGGACCATCTGCAGCGCCTGCAACCGCGCGTGGAGCTGGCGGTAATCACCAAGGGACGTGCCGAGGACGACCTGCGTGAACGCATGGAACTGGACCGTATCCTGATCCCGGTGGTGCTGGTGCTCGATGGTGATTTCCAGCCGGTAGGCCGTTTCATCGAACGACCGCTGGAAGTGGTGGCAGGTGGCGATGCGCTCAAGCCTGCGTACCGTGCAGGCGAGTACCTGGAAAGCACGCTGACGGACCTGCTGGAGCTGTTCGAGAAGGCTGAAGGCCGGGCGTAAGCGCGCCTTGCCGGCGCGTTCGCGGGCACGGCCCGCGGCTACAGGTCCGTCATCTGCAGGGGCGCGGGGCGCATAACCTGGTACAGGTTATCCGCCGACATTTCGCGGCGGATAACGCTGGCGTGTTATGCGCCCTACAGGCGTTGGCCCCACAACTTCGGCACCCTGGACACTCGATCGTAGGATGGGTGGAGCCTGCGATACCCATCAACGGAGTTGCCGGTAGATCGATGGGTATCGCTTCGCTCCACGCCATCCTACGGACGCAACGAAGGCCAGCGGCTCCGCAGTGAAACAGAAGCCATGAAAAAGCCCCGCGATGCGGGGCTTTTTCGTTCAGGCCAGGCGGATCACATCGAGTACTTCACCGTGAACATCAGGTTGCGCGGCTCGCCGTAGTTCAGGTTGCCGAAGCTGATGCCGCTGTAATAGTACTTGTCGAAGATGTTGTTGAAGTTCACCCGGGTGTCGATGTTCTCGTTGACCTTGTAGCCGAGCATGGCGTTGGTCACCGTGTAGCCGCCCTGCTGGAAGCCGGTGGTGGTGTCCTCGGTCTGGCTCTGGGTTACCAGGTTGCCGCCCACGCGCCACTGGTGCAGCTCGCCCGGCAGGGTGTAGCTGGTGGCGAGCTTGAACAGGTGGCGCGGCTTGCTCGGGTCGAACGGCTTGCCGACGTTGTCCTCGTTGCTGTCGTGCTTGTACTTGGCGTCGACGTAGGTGTAGCCCGCCATCGCCTGCCAGTTCTCGGTCAGCGCGCCGCTGACTTCCATGTCCACGCCCTGGCTGCGCACCTTGCCCGAAGCCCGCGAGCAGTAGATCGAGGTCGGCGAGCTGGGGCACGGCGAGGGACCGCTGGTGTCGTCGGTGGCGCGGTTTTCCTGATCAATCTGGAACAGCGCGATCTGGGTGTTCAGCGTGCCGCCGAAGTGCTCGCCCTTCAGGCCGATCTCGTAATTCTTGCCGGTGATCGGGTCGAGCAGGCTGCCGCTGGAATCGAAGTTGCTCTGCGGCTTGAAGATGTCGGTGTAGCTGGCATAGACCGAATAGACGTCGTTCAGGTCGTAGACCACGCCGGCGTAACGGGTGACGTTGCGGGTGACCTTCTGGGTGCCGGTATCGTTGTGCGGGTCGGCCTCGTACCAGTCCAGCCGGCCGCCGAGGATCACCTTGAGCGGGTCGGCGACGTTCAGGCGGGTGGTGACGTAGGCGCCCTTCTGCTCCTGGTCGAGCTTCATGTTCCAGAGGCTCATGTCGATGTTCGGCTTCTGCACCGAGCTGGGGTCCCACTTCGTCGGGTCGAACGGGGTCACCGGCGAGCCGTCGTTGTAGGTCAGGTCGCCCCAGCCGCCGTGGCCGTCGAAGCGCTCTTCGCGGTAGCTGCCGCCGAACACCAGCTCGTGCTCGCGGCCGAAGGCCTGGAACGGGCCGTTGGCGAAGGCGTCGTAGCTCTGGTGGTCATCGGTGTAGGCGTACTTGCCCGGCCCCATGGTCATGGTCGGGCAGCCTTCGGTGTAGTAGCAGCTGTTGTACAGGCCGAGCATGTCGATGCGCGCCCACAGCTTGTCGGCGGCGACCTTCATCTGCCAGCCGTTGTCGAAGCGGTGCACCACGTCGCCGAACAGGTGGGTGGTGGTGGTATCCCAGTAGGACCAGTCGGCGCCGTAGTAGTCGGAGCGCTTGAGGTCCAGGTGACGACCGCCCAGCGGTGCCGGCAGGCCTACCCAGTTGTCGTTCTTGTTGTCGTTCTGGTAGGACGCGCCCAGGGTCAGGGTGGTGTCCGGGTTCAGGTCGGCCTCGGTGATGCCGTAAAGCACACCGCGCTCGCCGCTGACCACGTCCTGGAAGCTGTCGCGGGTCTCGTAGGCGGCCACCGCGCGGCCGCGCAGGGTGCCTTCGCTGTTCAGCGGGCCGGACACGTCGACCTGGCTGCGGTAGCGGTCCCAGGTGCCGGCGCTGCCTTCCAGGCTCATGTGGAAGTCCTGGGTCGGGCGCTTGCGCACCATGTTGACGGCGGCGGCCGGGTTGCCCGCGCCCTGCATCAGGCCGGTGGCGCCGCGCACCACTTCGACGCGGTCGAACATCGCCAGGTCCGCGGCGGAAATCACGTCCTGGGTGTAGGTGGAAATGCTGGTGGCCAGGCCGTCGTACATGATGTTGTCGACATCGAAGCCACGCGCGGCGTAGCTCACTCGGGCCGGCCCGTACTGCTGGACAGTCATGCCGGTGACGCCACGAATCGCGTCGTCGAGGTCCTGCATGTTCTGGTCTTCCATCTGCTGCCGGGTGACCACGCTCACCGACTGCGGCGTCTCGCGGACGGTCATGTTCAGCTTGGTGGAAGTCTGCATCACGCCGGTGGTGTAGGAGCCGGTGCCTTCGGTGGTGCCCGGCGCCACAGGAGCAGCGCCGACGACCTCGGTGGCACCCAGATCGACGCTGTCATTGCCCGATGCGCCGCCGCGCACGGCACCGCTGACCTGTGCGCTGTTGCCGTTGACCGTGCCCTGCAGGCCGCTGTCCGCCAGCAGACGATCGAGTGCCTCGCCCGGCTCCATGTTGCCCTTGAGTGCCGGCGCGCCAACCTTGGCGATCTGGGCACGGTCATAGGAAATCCGCATTCCGGTTGCGGACTGCAATTGCTCCAGGGAAGCGGCCAGGGGCTGCTTGGGCAGGTCGATGGCCACGGGGGCGGCGACCGCGGAGAGAGCAAGGGTGGAGAGACTGAGCAGGAGCGCGCCCGAGGCTACGTCTTTCATCTGCTGGAGGATCCTTCGGTGCGAGGTTTGCGCTCTGTTGGCGCAATGACTCGGTTGGCGAATGCCGGCTGGTGGACGCCGACGGGGAGCCAAAGTGTATGCAGATGTAAATTCTTTGTAAATGCGAATACTTCGTATCTTATTTCGCGACTAGACTTCGCATGGCTGGCGGAGGGATGTAGCCAACCTGTAGGAGAGCCCCATGCGCGCGATCGCGGGCATGCCCCGCTTAACATGGCCCGCTTACGAGGACTCACCGTCGTTAAGCGCCTCCAGCATGAACTCGATGAAGGCCCGCACGCGCGACGGCACATGGCGCGCGTAGGGGTAGATGAGGAGGAATGGCCGTGTCGTCTGGCCGTAGTCCTTCAGCACTTCCACCAGCTCGCCCTGCTCCAGTTCTTCCTGCACGGTGAAACGGTATGCCTGCATCAACCCGCCGCCGCACTTGGCCAGGGTCGCCGTGGCCAGGTAATCCTCCAGCACCGTGAGGCTACCGGTCGTCTCGATCTCCACCAGCTTGCCGTGGACCCGGAAGGACCAGGGCACACGCCGCCCACTGCTGGGCAGCTCGAACTGGATGCACTCGTGCGCGACGAGATCTTCCGGCGTCCGCGGCGTACCGGCACGCGCCAGGTACTCGGGCGTGGCTACCACCACGTTCTCCGCCTCCTCCAGGCGCCGCGCCACCAGGCTGGAGTCCGCCGGGTCGCGGCCACGGATGGCCAGGTCGTATCCCTCGTTGGCGAAGTCGATATTGCGGTTGCTGACATGCACCTCGACCTGCACCTGCGGGTAGCGCCGGCGGAACTCCGGCAACCGCGGGAACAGCCGGTAATGCGCGTAGGGCGTGGGCACGCTGATGCGCAGGCGCCCCGAGGCGATGCTCTGGCCGCCGCTGACCGCGCGCTCGGCATCCACCAGTTGGGTCAGCGCCTGCCGGCATTGCTCGAAGTAGGTGCGGCCGTCATCGGTCAGGCGCATCTGCCGCGTGGTGCGGACGAACAGGCGCACACCCAGGCGCTCTTCCAGCCGCGCCACCGAACGACTCACCGCCGCGGGCGTGATACCTGCCTCGTTGGCGGCGGCGGTGAAGCTGCCGGTCTCCGCAGCCAGGCAGAACAGCTCGATGCTGCCCAGTTGCAGATCGTCGAAATGGCGGGTCATGGCGCGACTCTATTGATTACATGAGGTATCAATTCAAATGCCGTCAACCTCATTTTTCAAGTCGCGATTGCAGCCTAGATTGGCCTCCAAGACGCGGGCACCCCCGCCCCGCCCCACCCTCGGAGAGATCACCATGAGCAAGACCGTCATCGTCACCGGCGCCTCCAGCGGCCTCGGCTTCGCCATCGCCCGCGCCTACCTGGAGCGCGGCTACAACGTGGTCGGCAACGCCCGCACCCAGGCCCGCCTCGAGGAAGCCGCCGCCAGACTGGGCAACCCGCACAACTTCCTCGCCGTGGCCGGCGACATCGCCCGGCCGGACACCGCCCGGCGCCTGTTCGCCCAGGCCATCGAAGCCTTCGGCCAGGTGGACATCCTGATCAACAACGCCGGCATCTTCATCGCCAAGCCGGTAGGCGACTACACCGAGGAAGAACTCGAGGCCATCGTCGACACCAACCTCAAGGGCTTCTTCTACCCGTCGCAAGCCGCCGCCAAGCACATGGCTGCCAGGGGTTCGGGGCACATCGTGAGCATTACCGCATCCATCGCCATGCAACCCAACGTGAAGGTGCCGGCGCTGCTGCCGGTGCTGATCAAGGGCGGGCTGAACAGCGCGGTGCGCGGTCTGGCCCTGGAGCTGGCGGCGTCCCACGTGCAGGTCAACGCGGTGGCGCCGGGGATCATCGAAACCCCGCTGCACCCCGATGACGAAGGCACCCGCGCCTTCCTGCGCGGCCTCGCCCCCAGTGGCGAGATCGGCAGCCCGCAGGATATCGTCGACGCGGTGCTCTACTTGACCGACTCGACCTTCGTCAGCGGAACCATCCTCAACGTCGACGGTGGCTCCACCACCGGCGTCTGGTAAGCCAACCCTCACAACAACAACGGAGAACCGCCATGCCCTACGTAAACATCCAGGTCACCGACGAAGGCGTGACCGCCGACGAGCGCCGCCAGCTCATCGAAGGTGTCACCGAACTGCTGGAACGGGTCCTGCGCAAACCGCCCGCAAGCACCTTCGTGGTGATCCAGGAAATCCCCACCGACAGCTGGGGCGTAGGTGGTGAGACGGTCAAGGCTTTGCGCGCCAGGGAAAAGCCCGGGACCTGACGCAGCGGGCACGCCGGGGCCCCGTCAGGGCCACCGGCGCTTGCCATGCACCAAGCTGGTGCTGATAGGATCGGGAGCCTACCTGCTCCCACTGTCAGCCGAGGCAAGGAATGCTCGCCGCGCTCAAGCGTTATCCGCTACAGGTCAACCTGCTGCTCAGCGGCACCTTTCTGCTCACCCTGGGCCGTGCCATCACCCTGCCCTACCTGGTGATCTACCTCTCGACCCAGTTCGACCTGCCCGTCAGCCGCATCGGCCTGATCATGGGCGGCGCGCTGTTCGGCGGCTCGCTGCTCAGCCTCTACGGTGGCTTCCTGATCGACCGCCTGCCCGGCTTCCGCCTGATCCTCGGCTTCGGCACCTGCTTCGTCGCCGCCTTTGCCGGCATGCTGCTGACCACCCAGCTGTGGCTGTTCTTCCTGTTCCTGCTGGGCTTCAACTTCGCCTATTCGGTCACCGACGTGGTGGTGAAGACCATCTTCGGCCGCCTGCTGCCGGCCGCCGAGCAGGGCCGTGCGTTTTCCATCCGCTACACCCTGATCAACCTCGCCTACGCCATCGGCCCCTTCATCGGCGCCGCCCTGGCGCACTGGAGCCAGCACCTGCCCTTCGTGCTCTCGGCGAGCCTCGGCGCGCTGTTCCTGCTGGCCTTCGCGCGCTACGGCGACCGTGGCATGCGCCCGGCCGAAGGCGTGGCGCCGCCCTCGTTCATCGCGGTGATGGGGGTGCTGGCCAAGGACCACCGGCTGATGTACTTCACCATCGGCGGTGTGCTCACCGCCGTGGTGTTCGGCCAGTTCTCCGCCTACCTCTCGCAGTACCTGGTGGCCACCGGCACAGCGGAATACGCCTACCAGGTGATCCAGACGCTGCTCGGGGTCAACGCGGTGACGGTGATCGCCCTGCAGTACCTGCTGGGCAAGCGCATCGGCAACGAGCATCTGCAACGCTGGCTGATCGTCGGCCTGGGCCTGTTCGTGCTCGGCATCGTCGGCTTCGGCCTGTCCCACAGCCTCGTGCACTGGGGGCTGGCGATGGTGGTGTTCACCCTGGGCGAGATCATCGTGATCCCCGCCGAGTACATGTTCATCGACCGCATCGCCCCGCCGCACCTGCGCGGCGTGTACTACGGCACGCAGAACCTGGCCAACCTCGGCGGCGCCTTCGGGCCGATCCTGGTGGGCTTCTTCCTCGCGCTGTTCGCACCGCACTGGGTGTTCGTCATGCTCGCCACCTTCATCGTCGGCGGCGGGGTGTTCTATGTGCTGGGGTCCAGGCTGAGCCAGCGCATCGCCCGCGAGGCTTGACCTCAAGTCCACTTGAACCGGGATGCTGGTTCCATCGACCCACTCGAAGGAACCAGCCATGCCGCTCTCTGCCCTGCTTCCCACGTTGATATCCGCCATCGCCATCGGTATCGGCGCCACCCTGCTGATGGACGGCTGGACCGTCCTGCGCCGGCATCTGCTAGGGGTGCCTTCGCTGGACTATGCCCTGGTCGGCCGCTGGGTCGGCCACATGCCGCGCGGGCGGTTCCGTCACACCGCCATCGGCAAGGCCGCGCCGATCTCCGGCGAACGCCCGCTGGGCTGGGCGATCCACTACCTCACCGGGATCGTCTTCGCCCTTGCCCTGGTCGCGCTGGCCGGCAGCGACTGGCTGTGCCGGCCGAGCCTGCTGCCGGCGCTGCTCTTCGGCGTGGTCACCGTGGCGATGCCCTTCCTGCTGATGCAGCCAGCGCTGGGCCTGGGCATCGCCGCGAGCAGGACCGCTAGCCCGGCCAGGGCCCGCCTGCACAGCCTGATAACCCACGCGGTCTTCGGGCTGGGCCTCTATCTCGCGGCGCTGAGTCTGCTGCCGTTGACCTGCGCCAGCTGATACTTCGCCAACTGGACTACCCTTGCTGCACCCCCCAGTGCAGGAAGCCCCAGGATGAGCCGCATCGCCATTGCCGACCCGCAACCCTTCATGCTCGCTGCCCTGCGCCAGCGCCTGGAGGCGGCCGGGCACGAGGTGGTCGGCGAAGTCGGCGATGGCCGCGAAGCGCTGGACGTGATCAAGCACCTGCACCCTGACCTGCTGATCCTCGAACTGGACCTGCCGCGCTTGGGCGGCGTGGAATTGCTGCGACGGCTGCACCGCGACTGGCCGCAACAGAAGACCCTGGTCTTCACCCACCTGCCCGCCGCCCACTACCAGGGACTCTGCCTGGAAGCCGGCGCGCGGGGTTTCGCGCACAAGGGCGACCGCCCCGAGGAAGTGGACGACGCCGTGCGCCTGGTGCTCGGCGGGCGCAAGGTCTTCCCCGCGCAGGCGCCGCATCCGGGTGGCGACGCACCGGGCGCGGACGAGCACATCACCCCACGCGAGCTGACGGTCCTGCACTACCTCTCGCAGGGCTATCGGGTCAAGGATATCGCCGAAGAACTGGCGATCAGCGACCGCACCGTCAGCACCTACAAGGCACGCCTGCTGGAGAAGACGCAGACGGACTCGCTGGTGGACCTGGTCGAAGCCGCCAAGGTGAAGGGCCTGCTCAGCAACAATGTGGTGGAAAGCCTGGTGCGCGCGCCGGCAGAACCGTCCAGCAAGACCCGCGATCTCGCGCGGCTGTTCGACATCCTGCCCAGCCCCATCAGCCTTTGGAGCCGCGAAGGCGAGCTACTGGCCTGCAATCGCAACTTCCTGCAGGTCTACGGCAAGAGCGAGGAACAGTTGCTGGGGTCGCGCATGTTCGAAATGGGCGTGGTCAATGAAGCCGATGGTGTTCTGGCGCGCCGCGACTTCCTCACTGGCGCGGCAGGCGACAAGCCATTCACCCAGGTGATCGCCTGCACCCTGCACGGTGAACATCGCATCATCCGCCTGATCGGTGTGCCGCTGTGCGAAGACTCCGGCGAATCCATCGGCGTGGTCTGCTCCTTCGTCGATATCACCGAACACGAACTCGAAGTACAGCACCTGCAGGAGGCCAAGGCCTATCTGGATGGCCTGCGCGCCACCCGCGCGCGATACCTGCAGTACAGCTTCGACGACCTGCTGGACGAAATCCGCCACCTGCACGCATTGCTGCAGCCATCGGTGGCGCACCGCCCGGAAGAGGAACCACTCTCCGGCGCCTTCGTCGGCCTCGGCAGAATGGAGGAGAAGCTGCTGATTTTGCGCGAACTGCTGCGCACCGAAACGGGCAGCGAGCCGATAGCGCCGCAGGTGTGCGAGCTGAACCAGCTGACCGCCAGCCTGCTGGACGACCTGCCCTTGCGGCCCGTCGCTGCGCCCCAGTTTGCCTGGGTCGATCTCGCGCGCTACCGCAACCTGCTCAAGGCGCTACGCTTCTCACTCGAACGCTCCGCGCTGAAGGTCCGCGAGGTGCAGGCCAGCGTGGAAAACCTGGCCCACGGCGTGCTCATCTGGCGGCTGAACTTCGCGCTTGCCCCGCAGGCCGATCTGCCCGAGCGCCTGGCCAGCCTCGACCAGCGTCCGAGCCTGGAACTGGTGCGTCTGATCTGCCAGCTGTTCGAGGGCAGTTTCCAGACCGGCAGCGCGGACGAACCACCCAGCGCCGGATTGATCCAGCTCAAGCTTGTGCGCAGTAGTTCCCCGCACTAGTGCGGGCACTACACGGCTTTCAGGCACCCCCGATGGGGGCGCCAGCGCCCTGACCCGATGCTTGCCCCATAGCCCTCTCGCTATGGAGCAGCATCATGAAAGACCTACCCTCGCACACCTCTTCCCACGGCACCTGCCCCAGCCGGCTGCACATCCTGTGCATCGCCGTGGCGCTGGCCGGCGCCGGCATCCCCTTGACCGTCATGGCCGGCGACGCCCTCCCCCAGGGCGGCAGCATCATCTCCGGCAGCGGCAGCATCAGCCAGAACGGCAACGAGATGACGGTGAACACGCAAAGCGCGCGCACCGCCATCAACTGGCAGCGCTTCAGCGTTGGCGCAGACAACCGCATCACCTTCAACCAGCCCGACGGCAAGTCCGTCACCCTCAACCGCGTCGTCGGCAGCGACCCGTCGAAGATCTATGGCGCGGTGACCTCCAACGGCCAGCTGATCCTGGTGAACCCCAACGGCGTCTGGATCGGCCCGAAGGCACATATCAGCTCCAGCGCCCTGGTCGCCAGTGCCGGCTTCCTCACCGAGGAACAGGCTAAACAGTTCGCCGAGAGCGGCAAGCTGGACATCCAGCTCACCGGCAACGTGACCAACCAGGGCCGCATCACCGTGCATGACAACGGCATGGTCGCCCTGCTAGGCGCCCAGGTGAACAACGCCGGCGTAATCCAGGCGCGCAAGGGCATGGTGCAACTGGCGACCGGCCCGCAGGCGACCCTGGACTTCCACGGTGACGGCCTGCTGAACATCGCCGTGAGCGGTGAGCCCGGCGAGAAGGACAGCGTCAACCCGGACGTCACCGGCGGCGTACACAACAGCGGCGAAATCGACGTCGGCAACGGCACCGTTGCGATGAGCGCCGCCCGCGCGGCCAAGCACCTGGATTCGGTGATCAACGTCGGCGGTAATGTGCTGGCCGACTCCGTCTCCACCGACGGCGGCACCGTGGTGCTGGGTAATTCGGCGAAGACCAACGTCACCGGCAGCATCAGCGCCACCGGGGTCAATGGTGGACAGATCAAGGTACTGGGCGACGAGGTGAATGTCGCAGGCTCCGCGAAGATCGACACCAGCGGCACCCAGGGTTCTGGCGGCAAGGTGCTGGTAGGTGGCAGCTATCAAGGCAAAGGAACCGAGCAGGCGGCGAAGAACACGACCGTGGCCAAGGGCGCCCAGCTCAAGGCCGACGGCAAGACCGATGGCGGCCAGGTAGTGGTCTGGAGCGACGGCAAGACCCATTTCGCCGGCCAGGCAAGCGCCAAGGGTGGCCAGCGCGGCGGTGTGGTGGAAACCTCCGGCCAGCAGCTGACCGTCACCTCCGACGCGAACGTCTCCACCAAGGGCAGCACGGCTGACGGCACCTGGCTGCTGGACCCGGCCACGGTCAACATCGAGGCGACCGACACCGATGGCAGCGGCCAGGGCTCGGTGGCTGCCAGCGCCATCGTCAACGGCCTGGCTCAAGGCAATGTGACGATCTATGCAACTGACACCCTGAACGTCAACGCCCCGATCATTGCCACCAACTTCGCGACCGTTAACAACGACGGGCGAACCAGCAAATCTACTCTCGCCCTGATTTCCTCAGGCAACGCAGGTACGGTCTCCGCCTATACCGGGACGGACAAGACCCGCACCAGTGGTGCAGTCAATATCCGTGCGCCGATCCTGCTCAAGGATGGCAACCTCTACATCAGCGCCACGGGGGACATCCGGCTGATCGACAACGCCGGAAGCGCCACGGGGGACGCGGCTTACAACAAGCGCGCGATCATCGATGTCGGTTCCGGTGTGGCCTGGCTGAAAACCGGCGACACCGCATCGATCTTCCAGGACAACAACACCGCACTGATCGGCGACAAGGTCGCCCTGGATGGGGCGAGCGTGCGCATGGAAAGCGGGCTGAACTACGCCGGCACACTGGCAGGCCAGGCCAGCAACGGTATCTTCCGCTTCACGCAGACAAATGCCACTGGCGCTGAACCCATCACTACCGACACCGTCACGGCGCCCTACACCGGAGAGCAATTGACCGGGGTGAAGGCCTACACCCTATCTGTGGTTGGTTCGCAGAACATCACGTCCTATCAACACGCCAATGAAACCTATCGCAGTGTGACCCTCAGTGCTGGCGGGCAGCAGTTCGATTACATCATCTTCGAGGCCACCAGCTATACCGGGCGTGATGGGAGAACCATCAGCCCCGCAACCCTGCTCACCTATCTGGACAGCTCAGACTACCTGGTCAATGGGCTCAGCTTCAGAGACACCAACAACGTCCAATGGCAGTTCATCCCGGATGGCACGAAGGATGGCCTGACCAAGGTTCTTCGCAACGGCGTAGAAGTGAGCGCGCCAGTGGGTTTCTCCCTGTCTGGCGTGGGTGGCGTAGCAGTCGCCGGCACCACTTCGGACTCTTCGAATAAACCTTACTGGGGTGTGCTCGGCGACTACATCCCCGGCGCCCAGCTGCAGGCGGAAATCCAGTACAACGAGCAGACCCAGTCCTCCCAGCAACTGGCGATCAAGCTGGGCTCCACCACCACCTCGGTGCTGGCGCAGATCGGCTGGTTGATGAACGACGGCAGCAACACCACCAACGATGCCCGTTACGAAAACGCCAAGGTGCAATTCCTCAGGACGCAGGACAGGACTGCACAGAACGTCCAGATCACCTCGAACAAGGCTACTGTCACCGCCACTCCGGCTGATGCCAGTCGCACCTATGGCGATGCTAACCCACCGCTCTCGCAATCCCTGACCGAGAACACCCAGGCTTCGAAAGTCAGCGGCATCGACAACTACGTCGACCGGATGCTTGGGCGTACCGGCATCACTCAGTCTGAGCCCACTACTGCGGCTACCCAGCAATCGAATGTCGGGCAGTACGACATCAAGGGTGGCCTGGCTGCCGGGTCGTTTGCGCAAAAACGATATGAACTCAACAATGGCACTGGGAAACTGACAGTGACCCCTGCTGAATTGACTGTCACTGCTAAAGACAAAGCCAAAACGTATGGCACTGTAGATCCGACATTAGATTATGAAGTAGCCGGCGAGAAGCTTGGACAGACTGGTGCTGATATTTTAAATGGCGGAGCACTAGCCAGGGAGTCTGGCGAGGATGTGACTCCTGGTGGATACGCCATCAACCAGGGTGGGTTGGGCTTAAACAACGGGCTAGGTGGAAACTACACCCTCAAGTTCGTTGACGGGAAGCTTGAAATAGTGCCTGCCGAACTTGTCATGCAGGCCGGAAATGAATACTACGTATATAACGGAACCACTCAGTCTGTTAATGGTTATGCTTATTATGGGCTGATTCCTGGTGACGAGGCTGTTATTAAGAATGTAGTCCTGTCGGGACAGGGCAGAGACGTAGGATCATATGTCACCAGGATCAATGGTGTGACATTAGATCCTTCGAAATCTGCAAACTACACTGTTCGGATTTTGGATGGCCTGCTTACTATCACTCCTGCTCCGCTGACTCTCACGGCCGGTAGCGCGCAATACGTCTACGACGGCATGTCGCACGCCGCCCCATGGTTCACTGCTCAAGGCCTCATGAATGGCGACACGATCAGAAATGATTCGGTAAAAATCTCTGGTCAAGGAACCAACGTTGGGTCTTATGTCAATCAGATTGAAAGTTTCAATCTTGATCCTTCGATAGCGCACAACTACTCAGTCTCGTTAATGAATGGTCAAATCACCATCACGCCAGCTGAACTTCGAGTTCGTGCGCTGGACGCCGGCAAGACTTACGGTGATGCTGATCCACTCCTTGAGTATTCTGTAGCCGGGCTTGCGCAAACTGACAGTCTGAGCAGCATTCTGAGTGGCTCCATTTCCAGAGAGGCTGGTGAGAACGTCGGTGCATATGGAATAAACAAAGGCACTCTTGGAATGACTGGAGAACTTGCGCAGAATTACATCCTTCACTTTGAGGACGGGGTATTCACTGTCACTCCGGCGACTTTGAAAGTGCAAGCTGATGGCATGACCAAGTTCTACGGCGATCTTGATCCAAAGCTGAGTTATCAGGTGACCGGCAACAAAGGAAATGACAAGGCAGAGGATCTGGTCAGTGGCCAGGTCGTCCGCGACGCTGGCGAGAACGCTGGAACCTATGCCATCAACCAGGGAACCGTGGGCCTCACGGGTGCCGCCGGGCAGAACTACATCCTCCAGTACACAGGCGGAGATTTCGTCATCACTCCTGTCTCCTTGCAGGTTGAGGCCAACTCGCATACCAAGGTTTATGGAGACGTTGACCCAGAACTCACCTACAAGATCAGCGGCCTGAAAAACGGCGACCAGGAAGCTGATGTGGTTAGTGGCACCCTCACCCGCCAGACCGGGGAGAATGTCGGCAACTATGGCATTGGGCAGGGCAACGTAGGCCTGACAGATGCAGCATCAGGCAACTACATCTTCACCTTCGTCGATGGCCAATTGGCAATCATCCCGGCCAAGTTGACCGTACACGCCAAGGACGATGGAAAGGTCTATGGCGATGCCGATCCGACCTTCTCTCATGTGGTCACTGGGTTTAAGGGTACTGACACAGAGTCTTCCGTACTCAACGGTGGTTCCGTGGCCCGTCAGGCTGGCGAGAACGTGGGGAGCTACGGCATCGGCCAAGGCACTCTGGATCTCAATGGCGGTGTTGGCTCGAACTACATCCTGGACTTCAAGGATGGCGTGTTCACCATCTCCCCCGCCACGCTGACCGTCACCGCAGATGGCAAAACCAAGGTCTATGGTGAGGCTGATCCGACCCTCAAATACCGTGTCGATGGCCTGAAGGGCAATGATGTCGAAGCTGATGTGATGAACAGCGGCTCCCTGGTTCGCCAGGCCGGCGAGGACGTCGGCAACTACGGCATCAACCAAGGCTCTGTAGACCTCAATGGTGGGGCCGGGAAAAACTATGTCCTGCACTACGAGGCAGGCACCTTCTCGATCACCCCGGCGACTCTGGTGGTCACTGCAGATGGCAGCACCAAGGTCTACGGCGACTTTGACCCCAAACTGACTTACTCCGTGACCGGCATGAGGAACGGAGACACCGAGGATCAGCTGGTTGCAGGCAGTGTGGTCAGAGATGCTGGCGAGAATGTCGGCAGCTACGCCATCCGCCAGGGTGACGTCGACCTCACCAGCGGCAAGGGTCAGAACTACGTACTGAGCTTCGCCAACGGCACCTTCACGGTGACCCCGGCCACCCTCGAAGTGACTGCTGACAGCCACACCAAGGTCTATGGCGATTTAGACCCGACTCTCAGCTACACCGTGACCGGATTCAAGGGTTCTGACAGCGAAGCAAATCTGGGCCTGAGCGGTGACCTTTCTCGGGCTACCGGCGAGAACGTTGGCAACTACAGCATTGGCCAAGGCAACCTTTCGGTAGGTGGGGACAGCAACTACGTCCTCTCCTTCGTCAATGGCAACCTGGCCATCACCCCCGCCACGTTGACCGTCAAGGCCGATGATCAAACCAAGGTCTACGGCGATGCAGATCCTCTCCTGAGCCATGTGATTACCGGCTACAAGAACGGCGATACGGAGGCATCTGTTATTAAAGGCGCCATAGGCCGTGAGGCCGGCGAGGATGTCCGGGCCGGCGGTTACACGATCCACCAGGGCAGCCTGGGCCTGAACAACGGTCAGGGCAGCAACTACATCCTGGAGTTCGAGAACGGTACGTTGCACATCACTCCGGCCCAGTTGAACGTCACGGCGAACAACGACGGCAAGGTCTACGGCGAACTTGATCCGACCCTGACCTTCAAGGTCGATGGCCTGAAAGGCGCTGACAAGGAGACAGAGGCTCTGGCCGGCCAGCTAGCGCGCCAAGCCGGCGAGGATGTGAAGGAAGGCGGCTATGCCATCAACCAGGGCACCCTGAGCCTGACCGGCAAGGCTGCTCAGAACTACATCCTCACTTACGACAGCGGCACCTTCACCATCACTCCCGCGACCCTCATGGTGCGCGCCGATGACAGCACCAAGGTATATGGTGAGGTCGACCCGACGCTCAGCTACCAGGTCACTGGGTTCAAGCATAGTGATGACAAAGCCTCCGTGCTCAGCGGCAACGTGGCTCGCCAGGCCGGCGAAGATGTGAAGGCCGGTGGCTACGCCATCGGGAAAGGCGACCTGACTAGCACCACCCAGAACTACATCCTCCACTACGAGGAAGGCACCTTCACCATCACCCCGGCGTCGCTGCAGATCGACTTCGACGACCACTCCAAGGTCTATGGCGAGATCGATCCAGCGCTCACCTACCGGGTGAATGGACTGAAGAACGGCGACACGAAAGAGTCGGTCATGAGTGGCCAGGCCTCGCGGGCGGCCGGCGAGAACGTCGGCAACTACGTCATCGGCCAGGGCACAGTAGGAGCCAATGGCAACTACATCCTGACCTTCAACGAAGGCAAGCTGGCGATCACCCCCGCCGAGCTGACCGTCACCGCCGACCACAAGACCAAGGTCTACGGCGACCTCGACCCGACGCTCACCTACAGCGTCAGCGGCCTGAAGCACGGCGACACCCAAGCCTCGGTCACCACCGGCAGCCTGGCGCGCATCTCCGGCGAGAACGTCACGCCCGAGGGCTACGCCATCACCCAGGGCAACGTGACCCTCACCAGCGGCAACTACCGCATGGTGTTCAGGGACGGCAACCTGCAGGTCACTCCCGCCCCGCTGGTGGTCACTGCCGACAACCAGAGCAAGATGCACGGTGCGGCTGATCCGACGCTGACCTGGAGCGTCAGCGGCCTCAAGGGCACGGACCAGGCCTCGATCGCCCAGGGCTCGCTGCTGCGTGCTCCCGGCGAGGACGCCGGCAGCTACGCCATCAGCCAGAACCAGGCCTTCAGCGCCGGCAACAACTACAGCGTCAGCTTCAGGGACGGCGCTCTGACCATCACCGGTCCGCTCGCCCCGGTACCGCCGGAGCAACCCGGCCTGCCGCCGCTGCCGATGACCGCGCAGTCCCCCGGCAACGCCCGCTGCACCGCGCTGGAGTCGCCCTCGGCGGCCTCGGCCAACTACTCGGTGTCCCCCGCCGTGGTGCGCAGCTACGCCGTCCAGCTGGTGTGCAAACCGCGCTCCTACCAGGGCAAGGCCAGCACGACGGCGGACCTCAGCGACGTACTCACCTACGCCAACAGCCTCTTCAAGGACGGCCACTTCATCGTCCCCGAGGCCAAGCGCAGCGTGATTCCCCAAGACCTCAAACCCACTAGCAGCACAATCAAGGGAGGGAAATAGCCATGAAAGGCATTCCTTCGAAACTGCACATCCTGGCGGTCGCCGTGTGCTCCGCCCTGTTGCTGGTCCAGGCCCCGGCGTTCGCCGGGCCGCGGGCCCAGCTCGACCCCGGCCGGGTGGAAATTCCCCGCCCCGACGGCGGCCGTGAAAGCTCCACGCAGATGCCCTCGACCCTGCAACTGCCGGACACCGTGGTCGTCCCCGAAACCGAAGGCCCGCCAGCCGAGATGGTGGTGAACCCCAACGACACCACGCGCTTCCAGGTCGACAAGGTGATCATCCGTGGCACCACGCTCTACGCCCCCGAGGCCTTCGCGTCGCTGACCGCGAGGCTCGAAGGCCACCGCGTCACCCTCGGCGAAGTCAACGCGGTGGTTGCGCAAATCACCCAGCGCTACCGCCAGGCCGGCTTCCTGCTGGCCCGCGCCTACCTGCCCGAACAGCGCCTGGAAAACGGCGAACTGCTGATCCAGGTCTTCGAGGGGCGGGTCAACGAAGTGAAACTGCAGGGCGACAGCAACAAGGCCGTGCAGCGCTACGCCGACAACATCCGCCAGGAAGTGCCGCCGAAAAGCGCCACACTCGAGCGCAACCTGCTGCTGATGAACGACCTGTCCGGCCAGCAGAGCCGTGCCACCCTCGCCGCCTCGCCGGTGGAGCAAGGCACCGACCTGATCGTCGAAAACCAGATCCGCAAGTACGAAGGCTTCTTCGGCTTCGACAACCGCGACAGCCGCTACTTCGGGCCCTGGCAGGTCTACGGCGGGGTCGGCGTCAACGACCTCACCGGCCGTGGCGACCACCTGGGCATCCGAGCCGGGCGGTCGGTAGAAGGCGACAAGATGACTTTCTTCGAAGGCCAGTACGACTTGCCGGTGGGCGGCGAGGGTGATGTGGTGAGCTTCCTCGCCCAGCACAACGACGGCCATGCCGACACCTACTCCTTCCTCGACGCCAATAGCTCCGGCGATACCTTCGCGGTACGCATCACCCGTCCGTGGGTCCGCCAGCGCGACCAGACCTTCAAGACCTCGGCGGCCTTCACCTGGTACAACGGCAAGTCGGAGTACCTGGACGATCCGCACAACCCGCCGTCCAGCGACGACCGCCTTCGCGCCATCCGCCTCGGCGCCAGCTACGACTTCTTCGACGGTTTCGGCGGCAAGAACCTGGTCAAGGCCGAACTGAGCAAGGGCCTGAAGATCATGGGCGCCAGCCAGGAAGACCGCGCCAACCCGTCCCGCGAGGGCGGCAGGACCGACTTCACCAAGCTGCAGGTGGACGCCCAGCGTCTGCAGGACCTTTCGAAGATCATCGACGGCATGAATCTGTACATTGCCGGTACTGCACAGACCTCGTTCGGCCAGACGCTGCTCTCGCCCGAGCAGTTCGGCGTCGGCGGCAGCGAGTTCGGCCGTGGCTACGACCCGTCGGAAATCACCGGCGACAAGGGCTTCGCGGTGAAAGCCGAGCTGCAGTACAACCGCCTCCATACCTTCCGGGATTACGCCGTACCGACCCAGTACTACGCCTTCTGGGACTTCGGCAAGGTGTGGAGCGAGGAGCCGAACTGGATCAGCAGCGAAAGCCTGTCCTCCACCGGCTTCGGCGCGCACCTGCAGGTGTTCAAGGACACCTACGTCTCGCCGGAGGTCGCCTTCCCGCTGACCCGCTCGGTCTCGGCCAAGGAACTGGACGACGACAACGGCAAGGCGCCGCGTTTCTACCTCAACTTCCTCAAACTGTTCTGAACCACGACGGGCGGCCGCCTATCCGGCCGCCTCCCCCCGGAGGTTTCCATGTCACAGCAGAACCTGCGTACGCTGCGCAGCGTACGCTCCACCGCCTTCAACAACGAAGTGGCCGCCGAACTCCTGCGCGAGCTGGCGCCGCTGATCGCCAACCAGGAACTGAACCGCCGCATGCGCTGCGCGGCCCGCCAGCTGCTGCTGGACGCCGAGGCCCTGGAGGACGCTTACCAGCAGATGAACGAACGGCAGCACTGAGTCAGCTCAGATGACCAGGGGCAGGTCGAATTCCAGGCGCAACAGGCCTTCGCCCTGCTCGCCCTCCAGCTGCGACAACTCCCCATGGAACAACAGCACCATCCGCTGTACCCGCGCCCGCGCCCAGCTCGCCGGCTCGCCGGTGTCCACGAGCCTTGCCAGGCACTGCCAGGGCGACACCTCGATACGCAGGCGCAGGAGCCCTTTTAGATACCGCCAGTTGCTCAGCTGCAAGCGGATCGTTGCGTGGTCCGGGTTACGTGGCACCGCCTCGATCAAGGCTTCGAGCAGCTGGCGGTAGTAGCCCGCGTCGATCCAGACCTTCCTCAGGCTGAGCACCCCCGGCCCGAGATCCAGCCGGTAACCGGCGGCCTGCAGCTCCGCGCGCTGGGGCTGCAGGATTTCCTCGGTGAGCCGGCCCAGTTCGTGCGCCTCACTGACCCGCTCGGCCACATGGTGCTGCAGGTCGAGCAGGGCATCCAGCTGGCGCAGGCTCGCCAGCATCGACTGCAGGCCCCCGCGCGAAGCCTCCAGTTCAACGTCCGCCAACGTGACCACGTCCTCTTCGCCGGATCGCCGCACGGAGGCATCGAGCCCACCGAGCTGTTCACGGAAATCCGCCACGATCCTGGCCAGCAGGTTGGTCTTCAGATGGCTGCGATAACGGCTCTCGAACAGGCCGCTACGCAGCTCCGCCAACTGCTCGTCGCGCTCGTCCAGGGACAGCATTCCACCGAGCATTCCCAGCATCCGTCCATCCGCGGAGCGATGCGGCACGCACCAGGCGAAGTAGGTGCCGACGATGGTCGAATCATCCAGCGATATTTCCTCGGCGATCGGCTCCTCGCGCAGCACCGCCTCGCGATAGCGCTGCGCCGTGCGCTCGCGCAACGATGGTGACAGCCAGTGGGCATCCTCGAAACACCCGCCACGGACTTCCTCGAAAGTCCTGCCGACACGGTTGAGAAACGGGAGGTTGCACAGCAGCAGGCGGCTATCCATATCCCGCACGAACATGGGGTTGGGCGTAGCATCGAGCAATGCGCGCAGCAGGCCCAGCTCATGCTCGAGCTGCGGATCGGCCGGCGCCACGGTCGTCCCTTCCGCGGCCAGCAGCCCGAGGCTCTGCGCCACCTGCAGCAACTGCACGTCACTGCTGACATTGAGCTTCTGGTGCAGGCGCATCTTGTAGGTGCTGATGGTCTTGTAACTCAGGCTCAGCTGGTCGGAAATCTCCTTATTGGAGAGCCCCCGGCCAAGCATTTCCAGAACCGTCAGCTCGCGGCCGGAGAGGCGTTCCAGCTCCGCCCGGCCATCGGCGTCGGTCGCCTTCGGCCCTTGCGTGGCTCCGCGCGGGAAGTAGCTGCGCCCGCGCAGCACGGCGGCCAGCGCCTTCTCCAGCTCGGCGGCCGGCTCGTCCTTGCCGACGAAGGCATCCGCGCCCGCCTGCAGTGCACGGCCGGCATAAACCTCACGCTCCTGCGCGCTGAACACCAGCAGGCGCACGCCATCCATCGCGGCGCGCAGGCGACGCAGCACATCCAGGCCGCCCAGGCGCGGAATCGCCAACTCGATGATGACCACGTCCGGGCGCCGTTCGCGGCAAAGCGTCAGCGCATCCTGGCCGTTGTCCGCCTCGCCGATCACCTGGTGCCCGGCACGACTGACCAGCGCGCGCACCCCGTCACGGAGCACCGGCTGGCCGTCGACCAGCAGGATGGTACTCATTCCCTGTCTCCCTCCTTGCTTGTCCCGCTACCAGCGTAGACCAGCCCTGAAGGCGGGAGTCACTCCTACAAGCTGATGACAGCGGCTCCGACATTCACCAACGGACGCTCCCCGGAGACTGGCGGCAATTTTTCCTTGCCTCCTGGAGGCTGCCATGAAAGCCAACCAGCCCTTCCTTTCCGGTCTCAGCCACTCCCGCCTGGCCCAAGCCATCAGCCTCGTGTTGGCCAGCGCCTTCGGCCTGCGCATCATCCGCGCCGAAGCCGAGGACAACGTCGCCGAGACCGATTCCGAAGACCTCAACCAACCCTCCGAAGCCGGCGTGCTCTTCGACCCGCCGCATCCCTCCTACCTGGACATCGCCTTGCAGGCCGCCCTCGAAGCACCGCAAGCCTTCGCCGGCGTGGGCCTGCTGGGCGCCCCGCCGCCGATCAGCGTGACGCTGGCCGGCAACGCCGGCATCGTCAGCGGCGACCATGCCGATACCACCATCCGCCTGGCCGCCGCCAACACCAGCGGGATACGGACCAGCGGCAACGGCAACCTGGGTTATGCCGGCGGGCGCATCGAAAGCAGCGCCACCAGCGCGGCGGCGGCCAAGGGACAGACCGCCGTGCACGTCGCTGCCGGTGACACCCTGCGGATGACCGGCAGCAGCATCGCACTCGATCCGAAGACCACCGCCGGAGTCGCCATCACCGCCAACGAACTGACCGGAATGAAGATCGACGTCAATGGCGAAGCCCGCCTGACCGATACCGACATACTGGTCGGCGGCGGCGCCAAAGGCACCAACAACCGCGGGGTGGTGGTCGACGGGGGGCAGTTGGAGATGTCCGGTGGCTCGGTCATCACCCAGTCCTGGGGCGCGGTCGGCCTGTCACTGGAAAACGGCGCGAGCGCCAGCCTGGACGGCGTCGCCATTGCCACCAGCGGCGCGCGCAACAGCAGCACTGGTGGGGCCCACGGCATACAGGTGGGTGGCGGCAGTTCGCTGTCCGCCGAGGGAATCGACGTGACCACCAGCAACGGCTCCGCCTATGGCGTACGCGCTGACGACGGCGCCCAGGTCCGCCTCACCGACAGCAATGTAAGCACTGCCGGCGGCTATGGCCATGGCGTGCTGGCCGCTGGCAGCGCTACCCAGGTCGCCATCGACAGCAGCGAGATAGTTACCACTGGCAAAGGCTCAGTGGGTATCTGGGCGCGCGATGGCGCCCAGGTGGACCTGGCCGGCACTGAAATCCGCACCAGCGGCGCCGCGGTGTCTGTCGCCTCGCCGGTGGACAATGAAAATCCCTTGAGCCTGAGTCACGGGCTATTGGCGACGGGCGCCAACACCCGCATCGAGGCCGATGACGCACTGCTGAACATAGGCGGAGGCAGCGCCAGTGCCGCCCGCGCGGAAGACGGCGCGCACATCAGCCTTGGACACAGCGAGATCAACGTCAGCGGCAATGCCACCAGCACCACGACGACGGCTGTCCTGCACGCTACAGGTGGAAGCACCATCGAAGCCGCTGACAGCAACATCCTCAGCACTGGCAGCAACGTTGGCGGTGCACGCGCAGAAGGCACCGGCAGCAGCGTCAGCCTGAGTAACGGCAGTGTCTCGGTGCACGGCACCGGCAGCGTCGTCAACCCGGCCGCCGGGGCGCGGGCCATGGGCGGCGGCGCGGTGAGCCTGACCGACATCGCGCTGGATGTGCACGGCATCAACTACGGCCATGGTGTGTCCATCGAAGGTGCCGGCTCCACCGGCAGCGTGGCAAATTCCAGCATCGCGGTCGACGGCAATCGCGCCATCGGCCTGAACGTCACCGGAGGCGGCCACGCCACCCTCGACAACAGCAGCGTCTCGGTCGACGCTCAACCCGGAGGCGCCGGGCCCTGGTCCCCCGGAGTACTGGTGGAAGGCGCCGGCTCGACGCTGAAGATGACCACCAGCGATGTGCGCACCACACAGAAAACCAGCTACGGCGTGCAGGTGCGCGAAGGCGCCGATGTTGTCGTGGAACACGGCAGCGTCACCACCTCCGGCAACTACTCCACCGCGCTGGGCGCCGGCAGCTCCTCCTCCGCAGCGCCCGGCTCGACACTGACCGTCAACGACGTGACCGTCACCACCCACGGCAACGACAACGCCATGGGCATCATCGCCGACCTGGGCGCCACCGTGACCGTCCACGGCGGATCGGTCACCACCACCGGCAGTGGCTCGCCAACCGCCGGCAACCTCACCTTCCCCCACGGCCTGGCAGCGCGCAATCCCGGTGCCTTGCTGATGGCCGACGGCACCAGTGTGCGCACCACGGGCTCGCAGGCTTACGGCGCGGCGGTGGACGACGGCGGCAGCATGATCCTCGATAACCTCAGCGTGAAGACCGAGGGCGAATACTCCGTCGGCCTCTACGCCGGCATCGGCTCGATCAAGCCCGGCGCGGTCAGCCTGACGGCGGACCACGTCAGTGTGGAAACCCTCGGCGACCATGCCACGGGGGTGCTGGTCAGCCGGCAGTACAAGGACGATAGCGCGACACTGGACCTGAGCAATACCAGCGTCGCCACCCACGGCATCCAGTCCCACGGGCTGCGGGCCGAATCCGGCGCTGCGCTGAGCGCACTCAACAGCACCGTCGCCACCACCGGCGAACAGGCCCTCGGCGTGCTGGCCAGCAATACCGCCAGCGTGCAGCTGGACAATGTCAGCGTCGGCACCAGCGGCGCACTGGGCCACGGCGTGGTGGCCAAGAATGCCGGCAGCGTCGATGCCGAGCGCCTCGTGGTCAACGCCACCGGCGATCAGTCCGCAGCCCTCTATGCCCAGGGCACCGATGCACAACCGGGAAGGATCAGCATCGACCACGGCTCGCTGAGCAACCGCGACGGCGCCACCATCGCCACTGCCGGTGCCGCCGATATCGCCCTCAGCCATAGCCTGGCAAGCGGTAGCGGCCAGTGGCTGAGCGTCGACGAGGCGATCGCCAGCGACGGCAACAGCATCCCGGACATGGGAACCGGCCAGTGGCAAGGCGTGGGCAAGAGTGAGGCCGCTGCCGGCAATGCCCGCATCGATCTCTCGACCTCGCTGGTCAGCGGCTCGGCGAAAACTGCCACGGGCAGCCATTCCGATGTGACCCTGCGGGACAGCAGCCTGTGGCAGCTCACCGGTGATTCCAACCTGAGCAGTCTGACCAACAGCGCCAGCCTGATCGACTTCAGCGCTGACGGCGGCTACAAGAAGCTCACCAGCAACGACTACCACGGCGCCAACGGCACCCTCGCCCTGAATACCTACCTGTACAAGGACGACTCACCCTCCGACCAATTGGTGATCGACGGTGGCAAGGCCGACGGCGAGAGCAACCTGCTGATCAGGAATGCCGGCGGTCCCGGCGCCCTGACCCAGGGCAACGGCATCAAGGTGGTGGACGCGGTGAACGGCGGCACCACCGAGACGGATGCCTTCCGCCTGCTCAACCGGGTCAAGGCCGGCCCCTACGAATACACCCTGCACCGGGCCAGCCTGGACGACAGCAACGGCGAGGCCTGGTACCTGCGCTCGAACCAGGAAGCGGCGCCGGTCGATCCGGTCGATCCGGTTGATCCTGTTGGTCCGGTTGATCCTGTCGGCCCGGTTGATCCCACGACACCGGTGACACCTGTCGAGCCGGTCGCGCCGGAGCGTTCGGCACCGTCCTCCCGGCCCAACTACCGCGCCGAAACCTCGCTGTACAGCGCCCTCCCCGCCATGGCGCTGAACTACAGCCGCGCCCTGGTCGACACCCTGCACGAGCGGGTCGGCGAGGAACGCCGTAACGTCAACGATCCGTTGCCCAGCGAGGAAGTGGACAGCTACGGCCCATCCCTGGGCTGGGGCCGTCTGATTCACCAGAAAGGCTCCGACAAACTGGGCAATGGCGCGGACTACGACTACCGCATCCAGGCCTTCCAGGTCGGCGCGGACCTCTACCGCAGCGAAGACACCGACGGCAGCACCGACCAGGCCGGGCTCTCGCTGCAGGCCGGGCGGATCAAGGGCAGCGTCGACCACACCGATGGCCAGGACGCCGGCGACGACACCCTGCGCTCCTACGGCATAGGCGGCTACTGGACGCACTTCGGCCCGGAAGGCTGGTACCTGGACGGCGTCGTGCAGTTCAACCGCTTCGACCTCAAGGCGCGCGCCAACGACGCCGGTTCGCTGAAGACCCGCGGCCACGGCATCACCGCCTCGCTGGAGGCTGGCTACCCGTTCAAGCTCGACTCCGACAAGACCCTGCACGTCGAGCCGCAGGCCCAACTGATCGTCAGCAAGCTGAAACTCGATGACAGCCACGACGACGCCGCCGACGTGCGTTTCGAAGATGTGGATTCGCTGACCGGCCGCCTGGGCGTGCGCGTCGACAAGGACTGGTTCCGCGAGGACGACCACGGCAAGCAACAGCGCACCAGCGTCTGGGTCCGTCCCAGCCTGTGGCACGAGTTCAAGGGCAAGGCCAAGACCGAGTTCTCCTCGGCGGACGGCTACATCCCCTTCGGCACCGACATGGACGGCAGCTGGGGCGAACTCAACCTGGGCGTGGACTACCAGCTCAACGACCGCACCAGCGTCACTGGCTCGCTGGGCTACCAGCGCGCCCTGGACGGCGACGGGCGCAGCTACGAGGGCATCCTGGGCTTCAAGGTGAAGTTCTGAAACTCGCCAAGCCCATGCCCGGTCCGCAAACAGGATCGTAGGGCGCATAACGCGCCAGCGTTATCCGCCGACGCGGTATCGGCGGATAACCCGTTCCGGGTTATGCGCCCTACGTGCTATGCCCGCTTCTGGTCCGTAGACAGGACCGCAGGATGGGTGGAGCGCAGCGATACCCATGCTGCTGGCGCAGGGATCGATGGGTATCGCTTCGCTCCACACCATCCTACAAAACACACAACCCTGCCAGCCCGCTCCGCAACTCAGGCGTGCTGCGCGCCGGCCCGCTTGAGCAACTGCTTGCAGCGCTCGGACAGGTGCACCACCCGCAGGTGCTTGCCGGCCTTGCTGTAGCGCTCGCGCAGGGTCATCAGCGCGGCGATGGCGGAATAGTCGACGAAGCTCAGGTGCGCGCAGTCCAGGGTCACCTGCTGCGGGTCGCCGGCCGGGTCGAACTGGTTGAGGAAGGGCGTGGTGGAAGCGAAGAACAGCGTACCGTGGACGCGGTACAGCTTGCTGCCATCGGCCTCGTCATGGATGTCTGCGTACAGCTCGCGGGCATGCTTCCAGGCGAAATCCAGCGCCGCCAGGATGATCCCGCAGAACACCGCGGTAGCCAGGTCGGTGGCCACGGTAATGGCGGTCACCGCGATGATCACCAGCACGTCGCTCACCGGCACCTTGTTCAGCACCCGCAGCGAAGCCCAGGCGAAGGTCTGCTGGGACACCACGAACATCACGCCCACCAGCGCTGCCAGCGGGATGCGCTCGATCAGCGGCGAGAGGAACAGCACGAAGAGCAGGATCATCACTCCCGCCACCACACCGGAAAGTCGGCCACGACCACCGGAGCTGAGGTTGATCACGGTCTGCCCGATCATCGCGCAGCCACCCATGCCACCGAAGGCGCCGGAGACCATGTTGGCCGCGCCCAGGGCCACGCACTCGCGGTCCGGGAAGCCGCGGGTCTCGGTGATCTCGTCGGTGAGGTTGAGGGTCAGCAGGGTTTCCAGGATGCCCACCATGGCCATGAGGAAGGCATAGGGCGCGATGATCCGCAGGGTTTCCAGGTTCCACGGGATATCCGGCCACGCGAACTGTGGCAGGCCGCCGGCGATGTGCGCCATGTCGCCCAGGGTGCGGGTCGGCAGGCCGAGCAGGTAGACCGCCAGCCCGACACCCAGGATTGCCACCAGCGCCGGCGGTACCGCGCGGGTCAGCTTCGGCAGCCCATAGACCACCGCCATGGTTACGGCGACCAGCCCCAGCATCACGTACAGCGGGTTGCCGCTGAGCCAGTGTTCACCGTCCTTGAAATGCTCGAGCTGGGCCATGGCGATGACGATCGCCAGGCCGTTGACGAAGCCCAGCATCACCGGGTGCGGCACCATCCGCACCAGCTTGCCCAGGCGCAGCAGGCCGAACAGGATCATCACCACCCCGCCCAGCAGCACGGTGGCCAGCAGGTACTGCACGCCGTGTTGCACGACCAGCGCGACGATCACCACCGCCATCGAACCGGCGGCGCCGGACACCATGCCGGGGCGGCCGCCGAACAGCGCGGTGAGGGTGCAGAGGATAAAGGCGCCGTACAACCCCATCAGCGGGTTGAGGTGGGCGACCAGGGCGAAGGCGATGCACTCGGGCACCAGCGCGAAGGACGTGGTGAGTCCGGCCAGGACATCGGCACGCAGGCGGGCGGGTTTCATTTTTCTACTCGGAAGCGGGGAACACGAAGGGCCGGCAATGGTACGGAAAACCGCCCCGCCCGGCCACCCACCGGTCGCGCGCGCACTGTTTCAAGGCGATAGTGGATGCAGGACGCTGGCGCGCTGTCCATTCCTCCTCTTCGTCCGCGAAATGGGCGGGCTCTTCGGGTACAGGGCCCCTAACGACCCTGCTCCACCTCGTGACATTGCCGGCACCAGGCCCCTCCGCGGACAGCCGCAAGGGGTGCCTGCCAGGTATGTCCCTCGGAGCAGCACCACGTATAGGGATGGTGGGCAGCACGGTAACTGCTCGAAAGGAACCGCCCCCCGCGCGATAGCGCCAACTGCCTGGCCGTATCGAGCCCCTGCTGGCCACTTTCACTCTCATGGCAGGTTGGGCACCAATCCCGTTTCGCCAACAGAACGCGGGCGCTCATCATCCAGCTATGCCCGACGGCGCAGCGGAATCGGTAACTCTGGTTAGCGCCACGGTAGGGAGTGGAAAGGCATTCTCCGCCGAGCCGTTGGGCGAGTTGCTGCAGGCGTTGCAAACCGTCGCCGGGTGCCACGCCAGGCGCAATGCCGTCACGAATGCAATGCGGGCAACTGCTGTCAAAAACCGCATCACTGTAGCGTCGCGACCATTCATGGCTGGGCTCACGCTGGCAGCGGAAATGATACAGGCTCACATCCCCGTTCCAGAGTTTGTCCACGTCCAGACAAAGCGCGCCATCCTGCTGCGCTATCTCCTGCAGGGCTGCTATTCGCTCCACGCCCTGGCAGAAGCGGCATCCCTGAAGCTTTGCCAGGGCGCCTATCCGGTAAGCCATGACATGCCCCTTGGCGCACTGGAAGCGATAATTCGTACTGCGATTGACCCAGGCTTCATCCAGGCAGGTGAATTCCAGGCGCATCAATTCCCGCGTAATGATCGGTGGAAATTCAAACATGAAAGCCGGTACCCTCCTGCCTCTTTCTCTCTGCTGGGCAATTATTCATGGCATTGCACAAGTCACTGCCTTTCCAGACAACGGATACATGGCGTAATTCGCCCTGGCTGGCTGCAGCGGTGTACCACTTTTCCGATTCGGCGATCATATACACCGGCCATCCATAGATGCCGACACATACCGCCCATCACTAGAAACCCAGTTTATCGGGAAAATACGATAGCGGCGGATGGGTGGCCTTCCATTCAGTGCCGATCTTCTTGGCTTCCTCGATTTGTTCGGGGGACAAATGTTCGGCGATCCGTGGCAGCTCTCCTTGAGCAAAGTTCCTCGAATTTCCCCCTCCGTCCAACTCGAGCAGCAAGGACATCAGTCCATAACTCCTCACGTAGTCCGTTGGAATTCCCCAAGGGTTGCCAGGAATCGAAAATGAAACGGCATACTCACCAAATGTAGTTGTATATCCCGTTTCAGCCCCCTTTCTCAACCAGTATCGCGCCTGGTCCAAATCCCCTCTATCTTGAAGCTCTCCCGCGTACTCGAGCATAGCTTTAGGATATCCACCTTCAGCCGACCTCTGAAATAAATCTCTTATTTTCTCTGAACGTTTCCAAGGCAACAGGAAAAAGCCCATCCCCTCTCTATACATCACTGCCAAGTACCACTGCCCCCGTGGATAACCTGCTGCCACTGACTTTTCCAGCCACTCATCCTTGTTGGTCAAGAAATGAAGTACATACATGGCCTCGGCATCGCCTTTGTCAGCCAGCGCCTTGGCGGTTTCTCGACCTTGCAGCAACCACTCTCCTGCCGTTTTAGTCCCTGCAGGGCAATTGCCCATGGCATTGCACAAGTCACTGCCTTTGCCCGACAGTTGATACATGGCGTAATAGTCACCTTGGTTAGCCGCAGCGGTGTACCACTTTTCCGCCTCCTCCGTCATATATCGCTTATTGAAGCGTATAGTTTCCCCCAAATAATATTGCGCCTCACGATCACCCGCTTCCGCTGCGATCTTCAGGTAGGGTTCCGCAGAGATTGCTTTATGTTGACTATATAAAACTATTCCGTGAAACTTTGCCTCACTCTGCTCCGGGCCAAGTTCCGCTGCCCAAGCCAGAGTATGTACACTGGCTAAAACAAGGGCCGCCACCCATAGATGCTGTTCCATACCTCCCTCTACCAGAAGCCCAATTTATCAGGGAAGAATGATAGGGGCGGATGGGTTGACTTCCAGTCTGCGCCGATCTTTTTGGCCTCATCGATTTCTTCGGAAGTAAGGTGGCTAGCTATTCGTGGCAGCTCTCCCTCTACAAAAACCTGCATACCCCCGCCTCCATTCAACTCCAGCAATAGCGACATCAGGCCATAACTTTTTACGTAATCCACTGGTGTCCCCCAGCGATTTTCAGCATCGGAGTAAGAATATGCATAGTCGCTGAATATTGCGGCGTTACCAGTTTCCGCTCCCTTTTTTATCCAGCGCCAACCCTCGTCACGATTACCTTCCAATCTGAGTATTCCAGCATATTCAAGCATGGCTGGAGGATATCCGCCCTCAGCAGACCCTTTAAAAAGCTCCTTGATTCTGTCCGATCGTCTCCCAGGAAATATAAAAAACCCCTTCCCCTCTCTGTACATAGTCGCCAGGTACCATTGTGCTTTTGGGTAACCAGCTGCCACTGACTTTTCCAGCCACTCATCCTTGTTGGTCAAGAAATGAAGTACATACATGGCCTCGGCGTCGCCTTTGTCAGCCAACGCCTTGGCAGTTTCTCGGCCTTGCAGCAACCACTCTCCTGCCGTTTTAGTCCCTGCTGGGCAATTACCCATGGCATTGCACAAGTCACTGCCTTTACCCGACAACTGATACATGGCGTAATAGTCGCCCTGATTGGCTGCAGCGGTGTACCACTTTTCTGCCTCCTCCGTCATGTATCGCTTATTGAACCGTATAGCTTCTCCTAAATAATATTGCGCCTCACGATCACCCGCTTCCGCTGCGATCTTCAGGTAGGGTTCCGCAGAGATTGCTTTATGTTGATTATATAAAACTATTCCGTGAGACTTTGCCTCACTCTGCTCCGGGCCAAGTTCCGCTGCCCAAGCCAGAGTATGCACACTGGCTAAAACCAGGGCCGTCACCCATAGATGTCGGCTCATACTGCCCATCACTAGAAACCCAGTTTATCGGGAAAGTACGATAGCGGCGGATGGGTAGCCTTCCATTCAGCGCCGATCTTCTTGGCTTCCTCGATTTGTTCGGGGGACAAATGTTCGGCGATCCGTGGCAGTTCTCCTTGAGCAAAATTCCTCGAATTCCCCCCTCCGTCCAACTCGAGCAGCAACGACATCAGTCCAAAGCTCTTCACGTAGTCCGTTGGAATCCCCCAAGGGTTGTCAGGAATGGAGAATGAAACCGCATATTCACCAAATGTAGTCGTATATCCCGTTTCAGCCGCCTTTTCCAACCAATATCGTGCCTGTTCCAAATCGCCTCTATCTTGAAGCTCTCCTGCATACTCAAGCATGGCTTTAGGATACCCACCCTCAGCCGACCTCTGGAATAATCCCCTTATTTCCTCTGAACGTTTCCAGGGTAACAGAAAAAAACCCATCCCTTCTCTATACATCACTGCCAAGTACCACTGTCCCTGTGGATAACCTGCTGCCGCGGATTTTTCCAGCCACTCATCCTTGTTGGTCAAGAAATGAAGCACATACATGGCCTCGGCATCGCCTTTGTCAGCCAACGCCTTGGCGGTTTCTCGACCTTGCAGCAACCACTCTCCTGCCGTTTTAGTCCCTGCAGGGCAATTGCCCATGGCATTGCACAAGTCACTGCCTTTTCCCGACAGCTGATACATGGCGCAGTAGTCACCCTGATTGGCCGCAGCGGTGTACCACTTTTCCGCTTCCGCGGTCATATAGCGTGCGGTGTGCCGCAAATCTTCCGCCAGATAATATTGCGCCTCTCGGTCGCCGGTTGCAGCTGCTATGCGGAGATATGACTCACCGTCCTTGTACTGGTTGTATAAGGTTATTCCTCGACTCTTTGCCTCGCTCTGTTCCGCGCTAAGTTGTGCTGTCCCAGCCAGAGGCGCACAGGCTAAAACCAAGACCGCCACCCATAGATGCTGTTTCATACCTTCCTCTATCAGAAGCCCAATTTATCAGGGAAGAATGACAGGGGTGGATGAGCGGCTTTCCAGTCTACGCCGATTTTTTTGGCCTCTTCGATTTCTTCGGAAGTTAAGTGTCTTGCTATTCGTGGCAGCTCTCCCTCTACAAACACCTGCATCCCCCCACCTCCATTCAACTCCAGCAACAGCGACATCAGGCCATAACTTTTCACGTAATCAACTGGTGTCCCCCAGCGATTTTCAGCATCAGAGTAAGAATATGCATAGTCGCTGAATATTGCGGCGTTACCAGCTTCCGCTCCTTTTTTTATCCAGCGCCAACCCTCGTCACGATTACCTTCCGACCTGAGTATTCCAGCATATTCAAGCATGGCTGGAGGATATCCGCCCTCAGCAGACCCTTTAAAAAGCTCCTTGATTCTGTCCGATCGTCTCCCAGGAAATATAAAAAACCCCTTCCCCTCTCTGTACATAGTCGCCAGGTACCATTGTGCTTTTGGGTAACCAGCTGCCACTGACTTTTCCAGCCACTCATCCTTGTTGGTCAAGAAATGAAGTACATACATGGCCTCGGCGTCGCCTTTGTCAGCCAACGCCTTGGCAGTTTCTCGGCCTTGCAGCAACCACTCTCCTGCCGTTTTAGTCCCTGCTGGGCAATTGCCCATGACATTGCACAAGTCACTGCCTTTTCCTGACAGCTGATACATGGCGTAGTAGTCACCCTGATTGGCTGCAGCGGTGTACCACTTTTCCGCTTCCGCGGTCATATAGCGTGCTGTGTGCCGCAGATCTTCTGCCAGGTAATACTGCGCCTCCCGATCACCTGCTACAGCGGCAATGCGCAGGTACGGCTCGCCGTCCTTATACTGGTTATATAAGGTTATTCCATGACTCTTTGCGATCTCTTGCGCCGGCGTAAGCTTTTCAGCCCACACACACCCCGCCATGATCATTAACAAAAATACCGTAAAAAACGCCTTTATCTTCACAATTTACGCCCCCGGCCCTATATAAATCGCTCTACCACCGGGAATATAAGTTTTCCCATAATAGTCACTTGATTGACAAAAACCATCACGGAGAACGCCTAAAGCTTTGACATGACTAACATATCGGGAGCGAATAGCTATATTTCCAGGGAGACTAGCCCCTTCAGCACTAGGAACCACCCTCATAAAGCTATCCATCTTATGTCGATTATCACAATAGCTCTGCCCCTTATGGTCATGACTGCCGAATTTGTTCATTCTCGAACAGGCGCTATCGAATTGCCTTTGTGCATTGGCGATTTTTTCCGAGTCCGCTTTTGCATTGTCGACGATCCATCTCAATACTTGCTCTATCGCCTGTTGCTGGAAGAGATGGGACTCCTCTCGGGAATAGGACCGCTTCCGCTCTTCGCCACCACGAGGAGAATCAATGTACTCAACTACCTCGAATGCCTTGGGCGTCGATATCAATGACATCAGCATCGGCCCCAGTGCCGCTGGAATACACTCGACAAACCATCGCTCCAGCTCCTGTGGTTTCTTGTAAGTCATGATGGCGTGGGCAATAGGCCCACCCTTCCCGCCTCCGGTGAAGGCTTCGTAAACGCTCATCACGGCATCCGCGATCCGTAGCCCCAGCATGGCCTTCTCCTCGGCGCTGTTGAGCAGGTAGAGCAACGCCACATCCAGCCCGAGGCTGCCGGCAAAGTTGAGGTGCGCCAGCAATTCCATCGCTGGTGGAGTGATCCACTTCATGTCCCGTTGCTGGTTGTTGTGCAGCTCCCGGCGCAGCAGGTCGAGCAGGTCGACGATGGCTTCATAGCCCACGGCGAACGACAGGCTGCCCTGAAGCCCAGGCCCTGCGATCAACGCGGCCTTGATGCGCAGTATCAGGCAGCCTTTGCTCAGCGATAGACCGACATCGCCACGAGCTCCAGCGCCGATGGCCGCCGCCAACCCCCCTTCCAGGCGGGAGAGGCTGAGCCAGCCGCCATCGGGAATCGGCTGGCCGGGCATGTTGGGAACCCGTGTTGGCGACACCAGGGTCGGGGGCGGCGCCCAGTTCAGGGCGCCGGTGACGTTGATACCGGCCTGCAACCCGGCGAAAAGGTTGAAGCTTGCCTTGACGCCGTCTTCGATCTTGGCCTTGCCGGCCCGCCCTTCGAACAATGGAGGCGTACTCCCGGTCTTGGCGTAGCTGGCAGTGCCGTCCTTGCGTACGGCCGGCTGGATGGGATCGAGGCTGGCGCCATAGCCGGCGTTGCCGATGCCGACTTTCAGCCCGCCGGAAACCAGCACGGAGGCGCCGGCGAAGCCCCAGGCACGGAGGCTCATATGGACCGAGAACTTGCCGATGTTGATCTGGTGCGAGGTGCTGTCGCCCTCGACCTGATAAGGGACCTTCACCTCCGGGGCCTGTGAGCGTTCAGGCAAGTCGATCTTGAAGACTTCCACCTCGCCTCTGGCGAGGTTGATATCCGCGCTCAATTCGCCCGTGAGGGAGAACAGCTTCCCCTTGAATTTGGCGCCGGTGTGCAGGTCTTTCTGCGGCGGCGTCAGGAAGCGTACCAGCGCCGCCGAGGGGCTGTTGTCGAACATCCGCAGGCGTTGCTGGGCGTCGCTCTTGAACAGCATCTGGCGGAGCTGGTCGCTCCAGTCCTGGCGGGCTTTGGCAGTACTCAGCGACTTCACCTGGTAGCGGTGAGCTTGCAGGTACTGGTGGAACGCCTCGCCATCGAACCAGCCCTCCTTGTCGAACCACTCGCCCTGGGCAGCAATGCGCAGCGCGCCCTGGCTCAGCAGCCAGTCGTGAAAGTCGCTGGTGGCGTGGTCCTTGGCGGCCTTGCCGTCGCTGTTGCCCGGCATCTTCTTCAGCCCCTTGAGCATGTCGAGGCTGAGGTGATGCATGGGGGCGTCGGGACTGAAGGGCCAACTGACCTCGCGCAGGGGGAAATCGGTCTTGACCAGACGATCCACCGGTTGGGGGACGAAGGCCTCCGGGTTCCACAGCAAGTGACGGCGAACCTTGTCGCGCGCCACCTGAGCAATGGCCTGTTGCTGCAGCTGTTGCATCTGCGCCTGCAGGGCATCCCAACGCGCGCGCTCGGCGTCCAGCAAGCCAGCGGGCGGCATGATGTTCTGCCCGCTGGAGATGACCCAGCGCTGGTATTTCTCGCGCAGATCGGCTTCAACTTTACGCTGGGCATCCAGCGCGGCGATGTACTGCTTGAACCGGGCAATGCCGCTGGCGACGTCGCCCTCGGTATCGATCAGGGCGAATTCGGGAAGCGCCAACCCATAGTTGGCGGCCTGGGAAATCAGGCCGACGTAGTTGAACAAGGTCTTGCGCTCATCCATCCACAGCAGGACGCCGATGAGTTCGCCGCGGCACTCGCGCAGCTCCGCCGTGCAACGGGTGGCCTCGTCATACCGTGACTTGAGTTCGCGCAGTACCTCGCCCACCATGCCAAGGGCTTTGGACAGGGAGCCGTACTGGTCGATCAGTTTTGCGCGCGCCTCGTTATAGGCCTGCACGGCCTTGCGCGCGCTTTCCGCCTCGGCCGTGAAGAACAGGCCGTCTCGGTGGGTGTAGCCCTGGTTCTGGGCTTCGAAGATGGCGAGCTTGCGCAGTTGGTCCCACTCATCCAGCTCAGCGCCGCGCTGGGCATAGATGGAAAGCGCTCTGTTTCTGGGGTCGGTATTCAATGCCGCGCGCTCGATATTGTAGGTTTCCTGCAGGCGCGGTTCTTTTTCCTCGAACCGTTCCATGCGGGCCTTCTGGTCGCCGACCAGAAACCTGCTCAATCTTGGTTCGAGAAAGTGCTCGAGCAGCCCGCTGTCGTCCAGACCTCTTTGGCGCTCCTCAGCAGACTTGGTCGGGCTGACCAGCGTGCTGAGTTCGCGTGCTTTTTCGCGAATGGCGTTGGCAGCCGGTGTTGGCAGCAGCCAGAAGGCAGCCTTGTCATCGGCGCCTGTACCTTTCGGGTCTTCACTGGGGGTGTAGATGATGTCGGCGAATGCCGGCGAGCAACTCAGGCGTGGCTGGCCGAGCTGTTCTTCCGGGTTGGAGCTACAGGCACTGCCTGCCTGCAATGGGAGCTGAAGCACGGTATTTTGGCTGGCTGCTGCATCCCTTGGCGGCGGCGTACGAGATTGGGTAGTCATGGAAATCCTCGGCGGTCACAGCGCGAGCAGGCGCAGGTAGTGATTGAAGGGTGCATCGGCCTCTTCGAGGATGGCGCGCACGTCGGAGCGTTCGTTCAATGGGCCGCCTCGGCAAAGCCCGGCCAACTTGAGCAACCAGCGGCCTTCGTCGATATCGTGGCTGACGAGGAACCCCAGGTTGCTGATCAACGCGGGGAGTTGCGCTGTCGTGGGCTCGCCGAATGCATGGAAGTGCTTGTCCAGCCAATACACCCAGCGCAACGTGCGGGAGACGGCGTAGGTGTCTGCCGCCCGCTTGTAGGGAGCGGCCAGCGGATCGCCCTGCATCGGTGCTGTCCAGCGCAGCCAGGGCCCGGAGGGGTTGCCGATATGTTTGGTTGCGGGGCTGTAGACGGTGCGCCAGGGGCCGAACAAGCCGCGGGTGGCGGTCAGCGCCAGGGCGCCCCATTCCCTTGGGTTGTAGTAGTCGGAGAACCAAAGGCCGGCGCCGTCGTGCTGGTAGATCAGATCACGAGCGTGCAATTGCGCGGCAAGCGGGTCGTCGGTTTCGATGACCAGGCCAGATGTGTCCTGCACGGCCCGATACAGGGACAGGCGCGATTGCCCGGAACGAGCCTGGACCTCGCACCAGAGTGGGCCTTCGCGGGCCCTGTCCATGTGACCGGTGCCCGCCAGCAGCGGTAATGCCTTGTAGTGCATGCCATGGCTGACGGCTCGCAGGGTGCCCATCAGGTCGGGGCTTGCGGCTTGGTCGAAGACGAAGCAGGTGGCGGCGTCGCCCGGCCCCACTTCGGCTTGTGCCAGACGCTGGAGGAAGGTGTTCAACCCCGTATGCATGGGCAGTCCTCCCGCGTGCAGGGACCATCGATTTGTTTGCCACAAGCCGGACCTCCCAGGGGGGGTGATACAAAGACGGGAAGCGACGGCTCGGCCTCCTTCGCCGGCAGTACGGGCAGATCGGGAGCAAGTCTGGCTGGCCCAAGGAACGCAAAGTGCGCTGCCTTGATATTGCAATCCCCCTTGGTGCCCAACTCGATACGGTGCGGATCGAGGGTGATGTAGGTGCCGCCGGCGTTGAAGGTGATCTTGCGTCTGGCGGTAATGTGTATTTCGTCTTCGGTGCTGACGATGTCCAGCCCCTGGCGGGCCAGCAGTTCCAGCTTGTCGTTCTGCGCCTGGATGATGACCGGGCCCTGGTTGGCGAAGAGCTTCATGCCCGCCTTGCGCACGAACAGGCCGATGCTCTGGCCCACCGCTGCGGTGAAGCGCCTGGCGACGCTGATGTCCATGTTCGCGCCGGCGGTGGCGATCAGGTTTTTTCCGGCAGCCAGTTGCAGGTGCCCGCCACTGGTGGCGGCGATGCCGTCGGGTGCCGATGCGAGGATGCCCGGTTCGCGAAGCAGTTCGAGCGCAGCCTTGAGCTGCTCCGGGGCGTACTGGTCGGGCTCGTGTGCCACGGCCAGCGCGGCATCGCGGGCCATGGCGCGGACCTGTTCCAGGGCTTGCTCCAGCTCGCGCACGGCGGCCTGCATGTCCAGCGTTTTGCCCTGTGCGCCGGGCTGGGCGTCGGCGCTGATGAACAGGCCCTTGCCGGCGCGCACC
>NZ_JACVAR010000077.1:0-212 GCF_014851965.1 Pseudomonas sp. PDM22 | reverse complement strand
CGATGGCGTTACCGGCATAGATCGGACGCTTGAAGGTGTCGGCGCTGACCACTTCGATGATCTCGGAGATCTGGTCGACGTCCAGCAGAGCGGCGACGCGCGGCAGGAAGTTCTTGCCGTTGGTGGTGGCGGCGGCCAGCACGTGGCTGTAACCCTTGCCGAGCTCAGCGATCAGCGGAGCGACGTTCTCCGGCAGCTGGTGAGCGTAGGCA
>NZ_JACVAR010000076.1:0-215 GCF_014851965.1 Pseudomonas sp. PDM22 | reverse complement strand
CCCGTGAGGCTTGACCATATAACACCCAAACAATTTGCGTGTTGTACGGTGAAGACGTAACGAACCGAAAGTTCGTGTGAACCGCAAATACCTGTCACATACCCGAATCTGGATGAGCGTGTGCACTTGCCACGAGCGTCCATAAAGAATTGCTTGACGACCATAGAGCGTTGGAACCACCTGATCCCATCCCGAACTCAGTAGTGAAACGACGC
>NZ_JACVAR010000075.1:0-237 GCF_014851965.1 Pseudomonas sp. PDM22 | reverse complement strand
GCGGCCGTGCCGGCGACATCGTCAAGATCGTGGTCAACGACGTCACCTACAGCGGCAAGATCGACGCTGCCGGCAAGTGGAGCATCAGTGTTCCGGGTGCCGAGCTGGTGGCCGATGCCGATCACCGTATCGAGGCGAGCTTCGTGGCGACCGACGCGGCAGGCAACAGCGCCAGCGCCACTGCTACCCACGACTACTCGGTGGATATCACCGCGCCGGTGGCGACCCTGACCATCA
>NZ_JACVAR010000074.1:0-253 GCF_014851965.1 Pseudomonas sp. PDM22 | reverse complement strand
TACTCTCACATGGAGAAACTCCACACTACCATCGGCGATGCGTCGTTTCACTACTGAGTTCGGGATGGGATCAGGTGGTTCCAACGCTCTATGGTCGTCAAGCAATTCTTTATGGACGCTCGTGGCAGTGCACACGCTCATCCAGATTCGGGTATGTGACAGGTATTTGCGGTTCACACGAACTTTCGGTTCGTTACGTCTTCACCGTACAACACGCAAATTGTTTGGGTGTTATATGGTCAAGCCTCACGGG
>NZ_JACVAR010000073.1:0-255 GCF_014851965.1 Pseudomonas sp. PDM22 | reverse complement strand
CTTCCGACAGCGGTATCCAGGGCGACAACATCACCAACGACACCACCCCGACCATCGACGGCAAGACCGAGCCGGGTGCCGACGTGGTCGTCATCTTCCCGACCGGTGAAGAGATCCACGCCAAGGCTGACGAGAACGGCGAGTGGTCGGTGACCCCGACGCAGCCCCTGCCCGAGGGCAATAACGACATCACCGTCATCGCCACCGACCCGGCGGGTAACACCAGCGAGCCGACCGTCATCACTGTCGTCATCG
>NZ_JACVAR010000072.1:0-255 GCF_014851965.1 Pseudomonas sp. PDM22 | reverse complement strand
AAGAAGCCAAGGTCCAGCAGACCATCAGCGGCAAGGCCTCGGGTGAGTTCCAGGCTGGCGACGTGGTGAGCTTCAAGCTCAACGGTACCGACTACAGCGCCAAAGTGGCTGCAGACGGCAGCTGGAGCGTGAAGGTGGCCGGTGCGGACCTCGCAGCGGAAACCAACATCCACGCCACCCTGGTAGCCCACGATGCCGCGGGCAATAGCGCCGATGTACTGGCTGATCATGCCTACACCGTCGTCCTCGTTCCGC
>NZ_JACVAR010000071.1:0-255 GCF_014851965.1 Pseudomonas sp. PDM22 | reverse complement strand
GCTGGAGCGTGAAGGTGGCCGGCGCGGATCTCGCGGCGGAAACCAGCATCCACGCCACCCTGGTGGCGCACGATGCGGCGGGCAACGTGGCCGACGTGGTCGCCGATCACGCGTACACCGTGATCGACAAACCGCCGGTAGCTTCGCTGAACATCAACATCGTGGCCGGCGACGACATCGTCAACCTGGCCGAGTCGAAGGTCGCCCAGCAGATCACCGGTGGTACCACCGGCGGCCGTGCCGGCGACATCGTCA
>NZ_JACVAR010000070.1:0-255 GCF_014851965.1 Pseudomonas sp. PDM22 | reverse complement strand
CGGCAAGTGGAGCATCAGTGTTCCGGGTGCCGAGCTGGTGGCCGATGCCGATCACCGGATCGAAGCGAGCTTCGTGGCGACCGACGCGGCGGGTAACAGCGCCAGCGCCACCGCGACCCACGACTACGGTGTGGACATCACCCCCCCGGTGGCGACACTGACCATCAATACCGTGGCTGGTGACGACATTGTCAACCTGACCGAGTCGAAGAGCCCGCAGATCATCAGCGGCAAGGCGTCGAGCGAGTTCAAGTC